>CAKTOB010000012.1 GCA_934589525.1 uncultured Oscillospiraceae bacterium
CAAACTGGAATTTTCTTATGCTCCTGTTCTATTTTACAACCACAGTGTGGACAATATTCTTCACTATTTATAGGTACAACCCTTAATGATTTGCCACAGAAGGGACAGTGATTTTGATTACAATTATGATTAACCTATTATAAGTTATGCCACTTCAATTTTTGCAAACATCATCCAATCTGCAAGACATGAAATTAAAATAACTATTCCTAAAAATGCCGGTACTCCTGCAAATTGTTCTAAATGATTTGAATGAATTCAATATTATGCTTTTTTCTCCTTAAATGACTTCAGAAAGATCACCCATCCAAAGATCAGCAGATTCATTACCAGTGCCACAGGAATATCTCCCCAGTGGATTTGCTGATTCTGAAGTACATCCGCAGAGTACGTTCCTGAAAAAACTACCACCATATTATTATTCAGAAAATGAATAATTATCGGAACCCAGATATTCTGGGTTTTCATATAAGTATATGCCATGAAAATCCCCAGTGAAATACAGGTAACAAACTGGCTTGCCAGAGCCGCCAGCCCCATATCCGGCGTAGTGTAATAGAAGAAGTCTATTGGCAGATGCCATACAGCCCACACACAGCCCAAAAGGATCACACCACTTTTTAGGCCAAATTTCTTCTGAAGAAGAGGCTGAAGATAATATCTCCATCCGTATTCTTCTCCAAAGAATGCCACTACAGACAGGAAAAAGTTTACCAAAACAGTAAAAAATATGATCCAGGTAGTAGGATTTGCCATTATTTTGCCAAATTCAGAAAGCTGGCCGCTCAGAGCACTGGCAATCACAAATCTGAGAAGATATAATCCAATAAACAACAGGATCATACGAACAGATATATTCCAATGTTCGCTGTTCAGTCCATAGGCTCTGCGCTTTTCTTTACCGGATTGCAGAAGAAGAATCCAGAAAATAACGCTGCCACCTATTATAACGTACTCCATGATCGGTGCCCACTGAGAATATGGCATGCTCATCAGATCTCTATTTTGGGGAGCCAGAACAGAAGCCGCCGTGCAGACAACCAGCACCGCCGTGAGTGCTATAAAGAATATGAAAAAAGCCGTTGGAAGATTTTTATCTCCCTTTTTGGTAATTAAATAAGCCATCATCACACCTGCTGCTGGATACAGCATCTGCGCATTTGGAAAAGCGCTGAGATCAAGACCTTTTCCATAGCCATACCACATCAGAAGTCCCATTACATATGTGATACCGTATGCTATAATCACATAGATCAAAAGCTGTTTTTTCTCTGTTTGCATAAATTTCATAATTCCTTCCTTGTAACTTCCTATTTGTTGCTTAATTTTCGTATTCAAATTCTACCATAAAACTTGTGAACAATTCTACCGTCATTTTGGAATATATAAGAAAAGTCCGAACAGTTTTCTGTCCGGACATCCTCGCTCAATTATAAATCAATTCCGCTTTCACGACTTCCTCTGCCTGTGCCTTGCAAGCGCTCATCTGCCGCACCCATTCCATTTGGTTTTCGGCTTTCAGTTGCTCGGTCACGCCGTTTTGCTCTGCCAGTGACCGCACGATCAGCTCCATGCGGTTTCGTGCCGCTTCGTCAATCTCGGCGCAATGCTCAAAGAGTTTGTCGGATAGCACCAGCTCATTGAACAGTATCGGACGGTGCATTTCCAGATACGCTTTGCGGAGTCTGCCGTAGTGTCCGAGGGGCTTGGTCTTGCGGATAACGATGTTCGGGATAAGATAATCGCCGTTCTGACTGTAAGTGATAGCCTTTTGATTGGAAATGGAATTGCGCTCACGCTGTTGGTCATCGTCTTTGCCAAAGTCATCACGGCTCAGTCGTTCGTACAGAGCTGTGATTTTCTCGTTTTTTCTCATAACTTGCGCTCCTTTCTTCGGTTTTAGGTTGTGTGTTCTAAGAGACTTCCCAATCGCTTGATTAAGAAATCTTTTAGAGCATACAACACTACGAACCAGGTGATGGCTTATTTAAAATTTCCCCGAACCAACGGTATGGTCGGTTCGGGGAAATTGAATCGGGGGGTTATTTTAGGTCAGCTCCAGATACAAATTCCGGTACTGCCATGCGGAGTTTTCCCAGGAGACGTTCTTGTCCATGTCCCGCTGGACCATTTCGTCCCAGCAGTAGCGGTTGGTGAAGTAGAAGGTCTTGGCCCGGTTGATGGCATCCAGCAGCAGACCGGCGTCATACCGGTCAAAGGTGAAGCCGTTGCCGTCGTTGGTAAATTCGTTCCGGGGCTGTACCGTGTCCTTGAGGCCGCCGGTTTCCCGGACAATGGGAATGGTGCCGTAGTGCATACCAATCAGCTGGGTCAGGCCGCAAGGCTCGAACTTAGAGGGGACCAGCAGGGCATCACACCCGGCGTAGATCCGGTGGGCCCGGCCCTCGTCATACATGATGTTGGAGCAGAGGTTCCCCTTGTAGACGTGTTCGTAATACCGGAAAGCATCTTCATACATGGTGTCGCCGGTACCCAGAACCACCACCTGGGTGTGCTCGTCCATGATCTGGGGCAGGATGGCGTTTACCAGGTCCAGGCCCTTTTGGTTGGTCAGCCGGGAAATGAGGCCGATGACAAACTTGTGGTCATCCTGCCACAGGCCCAGCTCCTCCTGCAGCGCCCGCTTGTTTTCTTTCTTCCGGGGCAGAACATTGGTGATGTCGTAGTTGGTATGGAGCATGGGGTCGGTCCAGGGGTTCCAGATGTCATAGTCGATGCCGTTGACGATGCCCCGGAGCTTGCCGGAGTGGTAGCGCAGGTGGGCATCCAGCTTTTCGCCGTAGGCCGGGGTCTGGATTTCCCGGGCGTAGGTGTTGCTGACGGTGGTGATCATGTTGCAGTAGGTCAGGCCGCCCTTCATCATGTTGGCGTCCAGCCAGTTCTGGGTCAGGGCATCCTTGTTGAACACATAGTCGGGCAGTCCGGACCAATAGCGGATGGTGGGGATGTTGTAAATACCCTGGAAGCGCAGATTGTGAATGGTGAAGACGGTCTGGGCCCGGCTCAGCGGGGTGGTCTGGAACAGGGTCCGCAGGTAAACGGGCACCAGGGCCGCCTGCCAGTCGTGGCAGTGGATGATGTCGGGGATCCAGTCCATGTAGTTAAGAGCCGCCAGGGCTGCCTTGGAGAAGTAGCAGAATTTGGGAATGTCCCCAACAATGCTGGTGTAGGGGCTGCCGCCGCTGAAGAAATCCTGGTTGTCAATAAAGTCGTAAACAACGCCGTCCCACACATATTCCATAATGCCCACATAGAAGGTCCGACCGTCGGTACACAGGGGCATGTAGAATTCGCCCCGGTAGACCATTTTGCTCTGGTATTCCCAGGGAATGCAGGCGTAGCGGGGGATAATGACCTTGACGTCACAGTTCATCCGGGAAAGGGCCTTGGGCAGGGCGTACATCACGTCGGCCAGACCGCCGGTTTTTACAAAGGGATAGCACTCGGAGCCGATGAAGGCAATGCTTCTTCTGGGACCGGGCTGGGGGTTGTAATAGGGTTCTGCCATAGGTTGTGCCTCCTCCTGAACAGACTGTACTTCTTCTGTTACCACGGGTGCTTCTTCTACGGGAACGGGCTCCGCCTTGGGGGCCTCGGGCTCCTTTTCCTCAACAGGCTCGGGCTTTTCCTTGGGAGCCTCGGGCTTCTTTTCCTCAACAGGCTCGGGCTTTTCCTTGGGAGCCTCGGGCTTCTTCTTTTCAACAGGCGCGGGCTTCTCCTTGGGAGTCTCGGGCTTCTTCTCCTCAACAGGCTCGGGCTTTTCCTTGGGAGCCTCGGGCTTCTTCTTTTCAACAGGCGCGGGCTTCTCCTTGGGAGTCTCGGGCTTCTTCTCTTCCTCAGGTGCGGGTTTCTCCTTGGGAGTCTCTGGCTCCTTCTTTTCCGCAGGAGCGGTTTCCTTCTTGGACTTTCCCGGCTTCTTGGGCCCAGGGGCTGCCTTTTCCTTGGGAGCCTTCGGAGCGGTCACAGGCTTTTCCTTGGGCGTTTCTGGAGCCTTCGGGGCGGTCGCGGGCTTCTCCTTGGGTGCCTCGGGAGTCTTCGCCGCAGTCACAGGCTGCTCCTTGGGCGTTTCAGGGTTCTTCACCACAGGCGCGGTGGCCTTGGGGGCTGCCTCAGGGGCAGGGGTGGGTGTGCCGGGGGCTTTGGCAGCTGCGGCCGTGTCCGTATTTGGGGTCGTTCTCTTTTTTACGGGCTTCTCCGCAGTGCTTGCCGGGGCCTGCTTGGGGCCCTTTTTCATTTTCGGCATGGGATCTTACCTCCTAAAAGAAAATATAACGAAATCAACAAAGTAGAGCCGGTCGAAACCGGGGAGAAATGGGAATATCCACAAACTCTACCACCAGTATAATACATTTGTCCCGGAAATGCAATCGGAATAATTTCATAAGTTTTTGACGCTATGTATTTACAGAAGGTGGTAGAGTGTGGTATGATAGCAAAAAAGATGGAACGTGGAGAGGTTTTTCCAATGGATTATATCGTTTTAGACATGGAATGGAACCAGCCCTGGCCCGGTTCTCCTTCCTCAAAAAAAACATTGCCGGTGCCTATTCGGGGAGAGATCATCCAGATCGGTGCCGTGCGGGTCACCCAGGAGGGCCGGGTGGCGGATGAATTTCAAATCATGGTGCGTCCCAGGGTCTATCGTCACTTAAACCGCCGGGTCAGCAAGCTGACGGGCATTAAGGAAGCCCGGCTGCGGGAGGAGGGGGTCCCCTTCCCGGAGGCCATGGACCGGTTTAAAGCCTGGTGTGGGGAGGACATTGTATTTCTTACCTGGGGTTTTGATGACATCGGCATTTTGCAGGAAAATCTGCGGCTGTACGGCCTGGAGGAACGCTGGACCAACCGGTGGTACAACGCCCAGATGATTTTTAATGCCCAGACTGACGGCTCCACCGCCCAGAAGGCCCTGAAGACCGCCATGGAGATGTTTGAGATCCCCGCCAGCCGCCCCGCCCACGATGCCCTGGGGGATGCCTATCATACGGCCCTCATCTGCGCCCGGCTGGACCTTACCCGGGGGGCGGAAGAATATGACGCGGCCCTGCGCAGTCACGAAAACGGCTTCCACGGGGCAGAATTGCCGGGCTGTATCCAGCGGGAGGTATTCAGAGACCTGCCGGACAAAACCGCCGCTCTGGCCGCCATGTCCGGGAAGGAAAACCGCTGCCCCATCTGCGATCGGCAGATGCTGGGCTCCCGGTGGTTTGCCCAGCCCGGCCACCGGTATATGGATCTGGCCACCTGCCCGGAGCATGGAAAGTTTCTCATCCGCATCCGCCTCAGCGACCAGCCCGACGGACTCATCCGGGTCAGCCGCCTGACCTATGAAGCCACCTCCGAGGCAGCGGAAGCCTACGCCAGAAGAGCCGAAAAGGCCGAACCGGAGGACCGCCCCCGCCGCCGGAGAAGAAGACGCCCCCGGAATGCCGGAGCCAAGGGAACCTCTGAATAAATCGTCTGCGGCTGGATAGCGGATCTTTTTCCCTATCCGTGCAGCTTCAAAAGTGGGAAATACATACAGTATTCCTCCACTTTTGAACCCTTCGGCTAGAGAAAAATCTCTCGCTCCCAGCTCTTGCCGATTTAATCAGAGCTTCCCAAGAAAACGGAATAATGCTGCGCCGCCCGCAGATTCGGGTGGTCTGCCTGGCAAAAAGACGTGACGAATGAGGTCACGTCTTTTTTTGAAATTTTTCTCCGTCCTGGAATGAAAATCCTACTATATAGGTGTAAGGCCTTTACATCAAAATAAGGAGTAACTCATGGAAGATTCACAGATCATAGAACTTTTCTTTCAGCGCTCGGAGGATGCCCTTTCACAGACAGACCGGAAATACGGGCGCTTCCTGCGGGGGATTGCCGACAGAATATTATCTGCTCCGGAGGATTCCGAGGAGGTCGTGAATGACACCTATCTTGCCGCCTGGAATAAAATCCCACCGGAGATCCCGAAAACCCTGCGATACTACTTATCCCGGATCACCCGCAATCTGGCTTTGAGCCGGTTGGATTATGGGAATGCCAAAAAGCGTTCCGCCTTTGCGGAGGTGGCTATTTCGGAGTTGGAGGAATGTATTCCGGATTCGGCGGCACAGCCGGAAGCACGAGCCGAACAGAAAGAGCTGAGCCAAACGCTTAACCGATTTTTGTCCGGCTTGAGTAGTGAAGACTGCGCCATCTTTGTGGGCCGGTATTATTACAACCGGACGGCAGCGGAGCTGGGGGCAAAGCAGGGAATGCGGGAGTACCAGGTAAAGTATCGGCTGAAAAAACTTCGCGGAGAATTAAAGCGGTTTCTGGAAAAGGAGGGCTATACACAATGAACGGAAGAGACCTCTACGGCGCAATGAGCGGCATCGATGATCGATTTCTTGCCATGGCGGATGCTCCAAACAAGGGGAAGATTTTTATGAATAAGAAAATCAAACTTCGTAAATTCCTGATTGCCGCAGCACTCATCAGTCTGCTGGGCGTTACGGCCTATGCAGTAACGGCGAAAATTCAGCTGAACACCAAGCGATATATGCAAGGGACCGGAGAAAGCGTAGAAGCAAATGCCTCTGCACCCTATGAGGCGGAGATCAATTTTCAATCTACCGCCGATACCTATGAGGGCCTGCAAACGTATTGCCCCTCCTGGCTTCCGGAGGGCTACCATCTACGTTTTGTCAGTGCCAAGGCCTATGGACACCAGACACTGCACTTTGCAACGGCATCGGACGAAAGCGCACTTGTGCTGGAGACGACCCGGGGAGACAACGCCACCGACCTGGTGCTTGAAAGCGTCACGAAGGAAGAAAGTATTACCGTGGGGAGCCTTCCCGGAACACTGTATACCTGCACCGGCGGTGAGCGGGTGCTGCTCTGGACGGATGGGGACCGGGGCGTTGGGTTCATGCTGCTGACGGGAGACACGGAGCTGGATTTGATGCGGGTTGCCGAGAGCGTCCGGCCAGACCCGGACCTGAAACCCACCAATGAAGACCGTTATCAGCTGGCACTGGAGGAGCTGGGGGATTATCAAATTACCGGACTGCCGGAAAACTACCCGGAGACGGAATTTATTGCCAGCCCCAAGGAAGATGGCGGCGGTTGGTTCGCCTATGTGTATCGCTGGTATATTGATGCCAAGAAGAATTCCACAGTGGAACTGGAATATGAAACGTTCCTGCTGAATGGGGACAAGGATGGGGATTCTGCCCAGGATTCGGAGCCGGTTCCAGAGACCCCGGATACAATTCTCAAAATGAACGGCGGTGGAGAAGCCACAACGGTTCAGGGAATGCCCGCTGCCGTAACTCAGGGACACATTGTCTGGGTGGATTGGGAGAACAAGATGGTCTTTCAGATCACAGCGGACAGCATGGACGCTGACCAGCTGCAACAACTGGCGGACAGCGTTCAAAAGGTGCAATAACGCTCAAAAGACGTTCGGTCCAGGTTTTTGGATCGAACGTCTTTGCATCCTCAGAAAAACAGCTTTGCGGTCCAGGCGGCGGCGGTAAACCCTACCAGGTCCGCAAACAGGGCAGCCGGGAGGGTATAGCGGCTGCGGCGGATGCCTGCGGCTCCAAAATAAACGCTGATGGTATAAAAAGTGGTCTCCGTGGAGCCCAGCATGATTGCCGCCGTCCGGCCGATTTGGGAATCCACGCCGTAAACGCCCATCAGGTCTGTGGCCACCGCCAAGGCGGCACTGCCGCTGATGGGTCGCACCAGCACCAGCAGGGCGCATTCCACGGGGATGCCCAGAAAAGAAAAGACCGGTGACCAAAACCGCTGCAAAAGCTCCGCCGCCCCGGAGGAGCGGAACAGCTCTACGGCGGTGAGCAGCATAATGAGGGTGGGGAGGATGTCTTTGAGAAGCCGCAGCCCCTCCGCCCCTCCTTCCAGCAGCAAGGCATAGCTGTTTTCCTTTTTCCTCAGGGCAAGGCCCGATGCCAGCAGCAAAATCACGGGGACCAGATAGTCTGTTAAGACTTCCATAGCTTTCCCAGAACTGCGGCGGCGGCCACCCCCAGCCCGGCGGAGAGGAGGCTGGTCAGCCATACCGCCGGGAGAATATCAAAGGGCCGGGGGCAGCCCAGGGCGGCCCGGAGGGCGGCCACATTGGTGGGCAGCAGCTGAATGGAGGCGGTGTTTAAAACCACCAGTCGGCACAGCTGGTCCCCGGCGGTTTGAGAATCCGGGGGCTTTAAGGCCTTGGCTGCCCGGATGCCCATGGGGGTGGCGGCGTTGCCCAGCCCCAGGAGATTGGCGCAGACGTTGCCGCAAAGAGATTCCCGAAGATCGGGATTATCCCGGCTGTCCGGAAAGACCCGCCCCAAAACAGGGCCCAGAAGCCGGGACAACGCCTCCATGGCCCCGTTTGCTTCCAGCAGCCGTCCCACCCCGGACCACAGACACAGCCCCCCAGCCATGGAAAGGGCCACCGTCACCCCCGACTGGGCCCCTCTCATGGCCGCCGCCGCAAGCCCGACGCCTTTGCCGGTCAGTGCCGCTGAAAGAATGCTGACGGCAATAAGACCTGTCCAAATCCACCCCAAAACCATGCTCCCGCCCCCTTTAAAACAAGCCTATGCCGGGGCCGGAAAAAAAGAACGACCACAAAAACATTGATTATAAGGACAACATAAGGTATAATCGTCAGAAAATACGATTTATTCAGAGTTTCTATAGGGAAACGACAATGACCTTTGCGTAACGGGGCGTGAGACAGATGGAGCAATTATTGATCGTTGAAGATGACATTGGTTTGAATCAAGGCTTATGCAAAGCACTGAAAGCGGAGGATCGGCAGATCATTTCCTGCCAGGATCTCAAAACGGCGAAGGAGCAGCTGCTTTTCGGCGGTGTATCCTTGATTTTGTTGGATATCAATCTGCCGGATGGCAGTGGGCTTGAACTGCTCCGGCAGGTCAAGGAAAACACACCCGGTATTCCGGTCATTCTGCTGACGGCCAATGACACGGATCTGGATATTGTAGACGGATTGGAACGAGGGGCTGACGACTACATTACCAAGCCCTTTTCTCTTTCGGTTTTGCGGGCAAGGGTCAATACCCAACTGCGAAAACAAGCGTCAACCCATAAAAATGCGCCGACCCGTATTGGCCCTTTTCACTTCGATTTTGAGACAATGACCTTCTATGTGGGAGATTCAAAGGTGGAACTGAGCAAAACAGAGCAAAAGCTGCTGCGGTTACTTGTGGAAAACCGAGGGAGAACCATGACCCGTGGAGATCTTGTAGACAGGATTTGGACAGACGGTGCAGAATATGTGGATGAAAATGCCCTGTCAGTCACGGTCAAGCGTTTGAGAGACAAGCTTGGCGCACAGGAATACATCAAGACGGTTTATGGAATCGGGTATAGCTGGGTAAAGAACGATGAATGAGATGGGAATTGCGGTCATGCTGCTGTGCTTTCTGGTAGCGGCGGCTACTGTATTTTGGAATCGCAGAAAAGTCAGAAAAACCATGGAAGCGATCGAGAAAATGTTGGATGCCGCCATGGCGGGCTCCTTTTCTGAAAGCGGTTTTGATGAAAGTAAATTGTCTGCCTTGGAAACGAAGTTTGCACATTACCTTTCCGCGGCAGAAACTTCTTCACGGAATGTGGCACAGGAAAAGGATAGAATCAAATCCCTGATTGCGGATATTTCCCATCAGACAAAAACGCCGATTGCAAACCTGATGCTATACAGTGAACTTTTGATGGAAGAAAATCTTCCCCCATCGGCAAGAGCAAATGTGGATGCGCTGTACCATCAGTCGGAAAAATTGCGATTTTTGATCGATTCGCTGGTAAAGCTGTCCCGGCTGGAGAATGGAATTCTTTCTCTGTCACCGCAGTCCGCGGCATTACAGCCACTGCTTCGGGGTGTTGCGGAACAATATGCTGCCAAAGCTGCTGAAAAAGGATTGTCTTTGCAACTGCAAGATACGGACGCTTCTGCAATATTTGATATGAAATGGACAGCGGAAGCACTGGCGAATATGGTAGACAATGCCATCAAGTATACAGAGCATGGCACCATTACGATTTCTGCCGGAAGCTATGAACTGTTTGCCAGGATCGATATATCGGATACCGGCCCCGGCATCCCGGAAAGTGAACGATCCAAAATCTTTACCCGGTTTTATCGCTCAAAGAAGGCGGGAAAACAGGAGGGTGTTGGGATCGGCTTGTATTTGGCACGGCAAATCATTTCCTGCGAGGGCGGCTATATCAAAGTTTCTTCCATTCCCGGAAAAGGAAGTACATTTTCCGTGTTTTTGCCGAGGTAGCATCCATTCTTTCAAAACTGTTAGAATTCATTTCCAACCGGAAAGAATGTGGAAAGAATCCTATGCCATAATCTGTATGTATCAAAGGATGATTTCTTTGTATCCATACAGATTTTTTCATGGAGGTACCCGTTTATGGAAATTTTACAGGCAAAAAACCTGAGAAAAGTTTATGGCTCCGGTAACAATGCGGTTCATGCCCTGGACGGCGTTGATTTGAGTGTGGAGAAAGGCGAATTTGTGGCAATCGTCGGTACATCCGGCTCCGGCAAATCCACGCTGCTGCATATGCTGGGCGGGCTGGACCGCCCTACCGGCGGCACGGTCCTGGTGGACGGACAGGATATTTTCTCCTTGAAAGAGGAAGCTCTGACCATCTTCCGCCGCAGGAAAATTGGCTTTGTGTTTCAGAGCTATAATCTTGTTCCGGTGCTGAATGTGTATGAAAACATCGTTCTACCCATTGAGCTGGACGGCGGCAAGGTCAACAAGGATTTCGTACAGCAGATCGTACAGACCCTTGGGCTGGATGAGCGTCTGGATGCCCTGCCCAGCCAGCTTTCCGGCGGTCAGCAGCAGCGGGTGGCCATTGCCCGTGCGCTGGCAGCGGCACCCGCAATCATTCTCGCTGACGAACCTACAGGCAACCTGGATTCCAAAACCAGTCAGGATGTATTGAGCCTTTTGAAAGTCACCAGCCAGAAGTTCGCCCAGACCATTGTAATGATCACCCACAACGAAGAAATTGCACAGATGGCAGACCGCATTATCCGTATCGAAGATGGACGGATCGTCACCCGGAACTAACAGGAGGTGGCGAAGATGAATGTCAGAAACAGAAACTGTATTCGGAAACTAAGTTGGCGTTTTTTATGGGCATCCCGGAAACGCAACATCATTGCAATTACTGCCATTGCCCTGACTGCGCTGCTATTTACCTCGCTGTTTACCATTGTCATGTCCCTGAATTCCAGTTATGAAATGCACACGTTCCGTCAGGTTGGAGGGTACTGCCACGGAACATTCAAGGAGGTGACCGAAGAGCAGATCAAGAATATATCAGCCCACCCAAAGGTAAAAGCCACCGGTAAACGCATAACCATTGGATATATGGACAGTGGGATTTTTGCGAAAGCCCCTGCCGAAGTGAGCTTTATGGATGACAACTGTACGGAATGGAGCTTCGCAGAACCCACCACAGGACAGAAACCGCAAGGAAGAAACGAAGTCACCATGGATACCCATGCCTTAAAGCTGTTGGGTGTCCAGCCCAAATTGGGCGAAGAAATCAAACTGACCTATACAGTGGGGTCTTCATCCGCAACGCCTTATGAGAAAACAGATACATTTACCCTGGTTGGCTGGTGGGAATATGATGATATCAGTCCCGTTCACTATATCAATATCAGCGAAGAATACGCAAAGGAAATCGAAGCCGAAGCCCTGTCCAAGGGATTGGAACCGTTCCGTGTTGATTTGAATGTGATGATGGCATCCGGCATCAACATCCGGGGACAGATGGAGCAGGTGGATCAGGACCTGGGGTATGCCTGGGACGAAACAGGGGAAGGGGAGCTTGTACGCATCGGAGTCAACTGGGGCTATACATCTTCTCAGCTTGGCGAAAGCATGGATGCAGCAACGCTCCTGGCGATGGTCGCTTTCCTTGCATTGGTGATCTTTACAGGGTATCTCATCATTTACAATATATTTCAGATTTCCGTTACCGGGGATATTCGATTTTATGGCTTGCTGAAAACCATCGGTGTCACCCCCCGGCAACTTCGCCGCATGATCCGCCAGCAGGCACTGTTTTTGTGCATTGCAGGCATTCCCGCCGGACTGCTGTTGGGATACGGTGTCGGTGCATTTCTGACACCAGTTGTAATGGCACGAACCACTTTTGGCGTCGCTGCTTCTACCGTCAGCACTTCACCGTTCATTTTCCTTGCTTCTGCGCTGTTTGCATTCCTTACGGTGATGCTCTCCTGCGCCCGTCCGGGGAAAATCGCTTCAAAAGTTTCTCCGGTGGAGGCAACAAAGTATACGGAAATTGTAAAAAGCAAAAAGAAACAACGCACCACCCGTGGCGCAAAAGTATATCAGATGGCTTTTGCCAATTTGGGGCGCAATAAAAGAAAAACGGTTCTTGTAGTAATCTCTCTTTCTCTTTCCGTGGTACTTCTCAATCTCCTGGTCACTTTTACTGGGGGCTTTGATATGGAAAAGTATCTGGCGAAACAAACCTGTGCGGACTTTATCGTAAGCTCTACGGACTATTTTCGGTATAATCGCTCCGAAAGCTATATTTCTCAGGAACAAATTGAGCAAATCGAAGCGAATACTTCCCCCGCCCTTTCCGGTTGTGGTTATAAACTGACGGGATATTTGCCATATGGCTGGATGAGCGAGGAACATTGGCTACAGGACATGATGCACTATCGTTCTGAGGAAAATGCAAAAGCCCTATTGGAACAGCAACATCGCCGTGATGAGCTTGTAAGCCAGAACGCATTGATCGAAGGCTTGGATGAAGCTCTGTTTGAGAAGCTGACTGTGATTGCGGGCGACATATCCCCCATGTTCCAAGAGGATTCAAAAGCAATCGCTGTAGTAGTCCGTACAGATGATTATGGCAATGTGAGTAATCTTGATTTTTACCCGCCTGTAGGTTCTATTCAGACCATAACCTATATTGATGAAGGGCATTATACCGAAATCCGTACCGGAAACCTTTGCGATGAAAACACATCGCCGGAATATATATTTCAGCCTTCTGTCAGCCATGATGTAGATTATACAGTTTGTGCTTATGTCACAGTGCCGCACTCTATGAGCTTCCGTTATTATTCAACAGGCTATAGTTTTGTGCTTCCTATCGAAAAACTCAATCATGACAGCCAGCAGGAAAGCATCCCGATGTTTTACCTTTTTGATGCTCCTGATGATATGGCAGAAGCATCTGCGGAGAATTATCTTGCGGATCTGACCGCTGATGATTTGTCTGGATTGATGTACGAAAGCAAGACCACCCTCCGTGCAGAATTTAAGAGCTATCAGAAGATGTTCCTGCTGCTGGGGGGCCTGCTCTGCGCCATCATTGGGCTTGTGGGTGTTCTCAACTTCTTCAATGCCATTATGACGGGCATTCTTTCCAGAAAAAGGGAATTTGCGGTTTTACAGGCAGTAGGTATGACCAACAAACAGTTAAGAGCCATGCTGATTTACGAGGGGCTGTTTTATGCACTCAGTTCCGCCGCAGCGGCACTTGTTCTTTCTTTCGTGCTGAATCCTCTGGTCGGTAATCTTCTGGAGCATATGTTCTGGTTCTTCAGCGCAAGGTTTACAATCGTTCCTGTTTTGCTTGCCATACCGATGTTTGCGCTGCTGGGATGGCTGATTCCTGAGGTTATGTATAATCACACTGCCGGATGCAGTATTGTGGAACAGTTAAGAGATGACCAATAGAATATAAAAGCGTTGATTTTACCAAGGGCATAGGGTATAATTGTATCATGATTTTGGAGTATAGGATGGACAAACCCGATGGCACTGGAAAACAAATTGGGCATTACCGATTCTGCGGAGCTTGCCCGGGAGGAAGAAAAAATCAGCAAAAAGAAAGCCCTGTGGCTTTTTGAAAGCGGCACCCTGGACCGGCTCCCTGCCGGAACCTGGGACACCCTTCAAACCATCCACAGATACCTCTTTGAGGACCTTTACGATTTTGCCGGGGAATTGCGGACGGTCAATCTGGCAAAGGGCCATTTCCGTTTCGCCCCACTGATGTATCTGGAGGCGGCTCTTGGAAATGTGGAAAAAATGCCCCAGTCCACCTTTGAGGAGATCGTTGAAAAGTATGTGGAAATGAACATCGCCCACCCTTTTCGGGAGGGCAACGGCAGGAGCATGCGGATTTGGCTGGACCAGATGCTAAAAAAGGAAATCGGTCAGGTGGTGGATTGGAGCCGGGTAGACAAAGAGGACTATCTTCTTGCCATGGAGCGCAGCCCCATCCGGGATACGGAAATTAAGGTGGTGCTGAAAGGGGCCCTGACGGATGATACCCAGAGCCGGGAACTCTACATGAAGGGCATCGACCACAGCTACTATTATGAAGGCTACACCACCTTCAAAACGGAAGAATTATAAAAAAGCACCGGAAAGCCGATGAGTTGGGCTTATCCGGTGCTTTTTTATAGGGTTAATCTTCTTCCAACGCCAGTGCGTAAACGGTGTTTTTGGGCAGCCCCAGTTCCGCGGCGGTCTGTTTGACTGCATCCTTCCGGGAAAGACCCTGGGAAAGGAGTGCTTTCACCCGGGCGGCGGCATCGGCTTCGGAGGGGGCTTCTTTGACCTCCTCCGGGGCACCGGCTACAACCAAAACAAATTCGCCCTTAGGGGGTGTTTCGGTGTACTTGGCAATGGCTTCTCCCAGAGTAGTCCGGACCACCTCTTCATGGAGCTTGGTCAGCTCCCGGCAAAGGCTGATGGGCCGGTCCGGGCCAAAGGCCTCCGCCATATCCTGGAGGGTATTCAGCAGCTTGTGGGGGGCCTCGTAGAAGATCATGGTCCGCTGCTCGCCCTTTAAGCTGTCCAGGTGTTCCCGGCGGCTTTTCTTGGCGGTGGACAGAAAGCCCTCAAAGCAGAACCGGCCGGTAGATTGGCCGGAAATGCTCAGGGCGGTGATGGCGGCGCAGGGCCCCGGGATGGCGCAGACCGTAATGCCCGCGGCGGCACACTGCTTTACCAGGTCCTCCCCGGGGTCGGAGATGGCGGGGCTTCCGGCATCGGAAACCAGGGCGCAGGTCTCTCCCGATAAAATCCGGTCGATGATCTTGTCGCCCTTAAAGGATTTGTTATGCTCATAGTAGCTCACCAGGGGCTTTTTCAGCTCCAGATGATTCAGAAGCTTTAGGCTCACCCGGGTGTCCTCCGCGGCGATAAAGTCTGCGCCTTCCAGAGTTTCCCGGGCACGTTTGGAAATGTCTCCCAGATTGCCGATGGGCGTGGGGACAAGGTAAAGCATTCCAGCCATAGAGGCCTCCTTGTGTTATATCAGATGATAGATGGTTTTGTATTCTTCTGTAGGCCCACCGTTTTCGTCTCCCAGGGTCAGCTCCCGGATGGTAAGCCCCGGCTTGGCCCCTTTCCGCATTTGCAGCAAAATCATGGAAATGGGGGCCCCGGGCCGGTGGCGCACCAGGCACAGCTGCTTTCCCTCCAGCCGGTATTTGCCCCCCAGAGAAAGGATCTCCCCCAGCCGCTCCGGCTTGTGGACCAGGAAAAAGTCACCGCCAAACTTTAAGGCCCAGGCGGCGCTGCGCAAAAGTTCTTCCATGGCGCATTGGTCCTCCCGCCGGGCCACGGGGGTCCGCCGGGCGGCGGGGCCGCCGGAAAAATAAGGCGGGTTGCTGACAACGGCCGAAAAATGTCCTGCCGGAAGCAGAGAGGGAACTTGCCGCAGGTCCCCACATATACTTTCCATGCGGCGGTCCAGGGCGTTTCGCCGGATGTTCTCCAGGGCGGCCCGGTGGGCCTCCTGAGTCAGCTCCAGACCGGTCACATGGCAGTTTTCGTCCCGGGCGCACAGCAGCAGCCCCAGGGTGCCGCAGCCGGAGCCCAGGTCCAGCACCCGGGCGTTTTTGGGGAGCCTTGCAAACCAGGACAGCACCATGGAGTCGGTGCTCAAAGGAAAGCAGCCCTGGGGAATATCCAGGGTGAAGCCGTTTAACAGTGTTTCCAAGGGTACCTCCCTATAAAAACCGGCCTGCGCCAAAGCAGCGCAGGCCGTGTGTGTTCCGAAGAATTAGCCTTCCTCGATCGCTTCAGCGGGGCACTGATCGGCGCAGGAACCGCAGCTGACGCAGACATCAGCGTTGATGACGTACTTGTCTTCGCCCTCGGAAATAGCCTCAACGGGGCACTGCTCGGCGCAGGAACCGCACTTCACGCAAGCATCGGTAATAGTGTAAGCCATGAAAAATACCTCCTATCATTTTTCGAGTGTGCATCTGTCACAATGCAAGACTATTCTAGCATGGATTCGGAAAAAAGCAATTCCTTTTTTCGTAAAATTTTCATTTCCGTATATTTCCGCTTTTCCCTGGCGAAACTGGACTCAAAAGGGGGGATTCCATGCGTTACCATACCCAGGCCCAGGAGCTCATCCGGCGCTCCGGCGGGGAGGCCCGGCGGTTGGGCCACAGCTATGTGGGCTCGGTGCATCTGCTGCTGGCCCTGTGTCAGGCCCCCGGGGGCACGGCCCAGCTGCTGCGAAGCTTCGGCGTGGAGCCGGAGTTTTTGCGGGAGCTCACAAGGCTTCTCTACGGGGTGGGGAAACCGGAGCTGCCTCTGCCCCAGGGCTTGACCCCGGAGGCCCGGCGGATTTTAACACTGGCATGCCGGGAAGCCCGGCGGCAGGGAAAGCGGCAGGTGGAGCCTGCCCATGTGCTGCTGGCCATGGCCCGGACGGAGCACAGCGGGGCGGGGCTGCTGCTGAAAACCTGCGGCGTGGACGCGGATACCCTGTTTACCCATACGCTGCAATATTTGTTTGACGTTCCCCAAAAGCGGAACGGGAAAAAGGAGGGGACCACCACGAAACTGTTGGAGCAATTCAGTGAGGACTTGGTGCAGAAGGCCGTGACCATGGAGCCGGTGATCGGCCGGGATCGGGAGATCGATACGGTCATCGGCATCCTGTGCCGGAAGAACAAGAACAATCCGGCCCTGATCGGGGAGCCCGGCGTGGGCAAGACCGCCATTGCCGAGGGCCTGGCCCAGCGGATGGCCCTGGGCAGCGTGCCGCCCCAGCTGAAAGAAAAGCGGCTCTACAGCCTGAATATGGCAAGTTTGGTGGCGGGCACCAAATACCGGGGGGAGTTTGAAGAGCGGCTGCGGGATGTATTGTCGGAAATCCGCCGCAGCGGGGACGTGATTTTATTTGTGGACGAAATGCACACCATCGTCGGTGCCGGAGCGGCGGAGGGGGCCATTGACGCAGCCAATATCCTGAAGCCCGCCCTGGGCCGGGGGGAGCTGCAAATGGTGGGGGCCACCACCCGGGAGGAATACCGGAAATACATTGAAAAGGATGCGGCCCTGGAGCGCCGCTTCCGGCCGGTGGCGGTGGAGGAGCCGGACCGGGAGACCACCCTGGAGATCCTGAAGGCCTTAAAGCCGGGCCTTGAACGGCACCACCGGCTGCGCATCTCCGAGGAGGCCCTGACGGAGGCGGTGCGGCTGTCCGTCCGGTATTTACCGGACCTGTATCTGCCGGATAAGGCCATCGACCTTTTGGACGAGGGGGCCGCCCGGGCAAAAATGGAGGATGTGTGCTGCCTCCGGGCTTCCTCTGCCCGAAAGGCCCTGGAGGAGGAGCTTCACGAGGCGGTGCGGGAGCGCCGGTTTGAGCGGGCGGCGGAGCTGCGGGACAAGGTGCAGGGGCTGATGGAGCGGGGCACCGACGGAAAACGGAGCCGGGCGGTGACGGCGGCGGACATTGCCTGGGTGGTCTCCGCCAGAACCGGCATCCCCGTGGGGCGGCTGACGGCCCGGGAGCGGGAGCGGCTTCTGAATCTGGAAGAGCTGCTGTCTGCCCATGTGATGGGCCAGAGCAAGGCCGTTCAGGAGGCGGCGGAGGCGGTGCGTCGGGGCTTTTCCGGCCTTCGTGACCCCCGGCGGCCCATTGCCTGCCTGCTGTTCGCCGGGCCCACCGGCGTGGGCAAAACCGAGCTGTGCCGGGCCCTGGCGGAGGAGGTCTACGGCAGCCGGGAGGCCATGCTGCGGCTGGATATGACGGAATATATGGAGCGGCACTCCGTATCCCGGCTGATCGGGGCCCCTCCCGGCTATATTGGCTTCGACGAGGGGGGAAAGCTCACCGAGGCGGTCCGCCGTCGGCCCTACTCCCTGGTGCTGCTGGATGAGCTGGAAAAGGCCCACCCGGAGGTTCTGGGGCTGCTGCTGCAAATCATGGAGGAAGGGGAACTGACGGATTCCACAGGCCGGGTGGTGAGCTTTAAAAATACCATCGTCATCATGACTTCCAATGTGGGCGGAGAAAACAAGGGCGAGGGCCTGGGCTTCTGCGCCCAGGGGAAACAGGGCCAGTTTGCCCAGGCTCTCCAGGAGCGGTTCACGCCGGAATTTTTAGGGCGGCTGGACGGCACCGTGTATTTTGAGGCCCTGGGGAAGGGGACCATGGAACTGATCGCCCAGAAATATCTCCGGGATTTGCAGCGCCGCAGTGCCGGGGCCGGGGTTCAGCTGGTGCTTCCCGGGGGTCTGGCCGGGGCCTTGGCAGAGCGATGCCAGGGCCGGGACGGAGCCCGGCAGCTGCGCAGACTCGTCCAGCGGGAGGTGGAGGATGCTTTGGCTCTCTACCTGCTGCGCTGCTCCAAAAAGCCCGGCAGGGTGCGACTCAAAATGGAGGAAGGGGCCTTCCGGTTCACCCTGTAAGGGCCGGACCGGAGGCCTTTGGCCTCCTTTTTTGCGTTTTATCCGAACACTTGTTTTATTATTACCAGAAAAAATAGGATATTTACGTCCAAACCCAGAGAAAACGCCAAATAGTGATTGATTTTTTTCCGAGATGGGGGTATACTATTGAAAAATGGAGCAAAGTGGTAGAGCGTGGAGGAAACGGGGGTGAGACAGTGATCGGGAAATACGCGGCACGGATGGATGACAAAAACCGTCTGGTGGTTCCGGCGAAGCTTCGGGCGGAGCTGGGGGAGACCTTCTATGTGACCTTGGGGGTCAACTGCGGCCATCGCTGTCTGACAGTGTATACCGCCCAGGAGTGGCAGCGGCTCAGCGATAATTTTAACGCCCTGAGCCTTTCTCAGCGGGCGGGGGCCACCAGCCTGATTTTTATGAACGCGGCGGAGTGTACCCCGGATAAGCAGGCCCGGGTGGGCCTGACCCAATTCCTGCTGAATTACGCCGGTATCGACCGGGAGATCATGATCGTCGGCCGGGCCGGTCAGGCGGAGATCTGGGATGCGGCGGAATTTGAAACCTTTGAACAGGAAAACCTCAGCCCCGAAAAACTATTGGCATCCTTGGAGGCAATCGGACTATGAGCGAATTTCATCATGTATCCGTCCTCCTGGACGAGTGTATTGAGGCCTTGAATATCAGGCCTGACGGAATCTATGTGGACGGCACCCTGGGCGGTGCGGGCCACTCCTATCATATTGCGGAAAAGCTGACCACCGGACGACTGATCGGCATTGACCGGGACCCGGTGGCCCTGGCAGCGGCGGGAAAGCGGCTGGAGCCCTTTGGGGACCGGGTGACCCTGGTCCACTCCAATTTCTGCCGCATGGCCCAGGTTTTGGAAGAACTGGAGATTCCCGGGGTAGACGGCATTTTGCTGGACTTGGGGGTGTCTTCCCCTCAGCTCGATGACGGAGCCCGGGGCTTTTCCTACATGGCCGATGCGCCCCTCGACATGCGCATGGACTCGGGCGATGCCCTGACGGCCCACACGGTGGTGAACACCTGGTCCCAGGAGGAGCTCAAGCGCATCCTCTATGACTACGGCGAGGAGCGCTACGCCCCGGCCATTGCCGCCGCCATTGTCAGGCGCCGGGAGACTGCCCCTATTGAGACCACCCTGGAGCTGGTAGACGTGATCCGCTCCGCCATGCCCGCGGCGGCTCTGCGGGAAAAGCAGCACCCGGCAAAGCGCAGCTTTCAGGCCATCCGCATTGCGGTGAACGATGAACTGAATTCCGTTTCCCAGGCCATGGAAACCATGATCCCCAAGCTGAACCCCGGAGGACGGCTGGCGGTCATCACCTTCCATTCTCTGGAAGACCGGATCGTCAAAAGTGCCATGGCCGCCGGGGCCAAGGGCTGCATCTGCCCGCCGGAGTTTCCCGTGTGCGTCTGCGGCAGAAAGCCCCAGGTGAAGCTGCTGACCCGGAAGCCTATCGTCTCCGGGGATGAAGAATTGGACCGAAATCCCAGAGCCAGAAGCGCCAAGCTTCGGGTCTGCGAGAAGCTGTAAGCGCCGGAGGGAGGAAACATGGACCAAAAACCGGTAATTCAATATGTTGGCCAGTTCTATGTCTACGGCAGCGAAGTAAAGGTCAAGAAAAAAAGTGAACCCAGAAGACCCCTGCTTCCCTCGGTGAAAGCCGCCCGGGAGCGGAAGGTCTATATTGACCCGGTGGCCGTTGGGGGCATCGCCTTGGCGGTGTGCATCCTGGTGGCCCTGGTGGTAGGGGGCATTCGGCTGAGCGCCTGCATGACGGGCTACAATGCGGCGGAGGCGACCCTGTCGGAGCTGAAGCGGGAGAACGCCCGTTTGGAGCATGCCTACCGTACATCCCTGAATCTGGAAAGCGTAAAAACACGGGCCGAGGAGCTGGGGATGATCCCCCAGGCGGAGGCGGCCCGGGCAAGCATCCGGGTAACGGTTCCGGAGCACAAGGGAGAGCCGAGCGCCTGGGAGAATTTTGTTTGGTTTATATCAGGGCTTCTGGCCCCCTCGGAGGCTCCGGCGGAATAATCCAAGGGGCCGGGCATATCCTGAAAACGGCAGCTGCAAATGGGCGGCGAGGGGTTCCCTTGCCGCCCATTTCAGTCAAGAGGCTGCCGGAAGGGGATGGGTATGGGAAACGGTGCCAAAAAGGTCTACCGCCGGACCAGGATGGATAGCTTCCAGCACCTGCGGATCCGCCTCACGGCGCTGATGCTGGGATTTTTGATGTTTCTTCCGGTGGCGGCCCGGCTGTATGCCCTGATGGTGCGGGATTTTGACTATTATTCCGTCAAGGCCCTGAACAATCAGACCCGCTCCACGGCGGCAGCTTCCGACCGGGGGCTGATTTACGACCGGAACATGAACATTCTGGCCTCCTCCCAGGGGGTGGAGCATGTTTATTTAGACCCCAATGAGCTCAAGCAGTCCAAGGCGGATTTGCAGTCCGTGGCGGAATTTTTAGCGCCGCTGGTTGACCGGGATGCCGGGTGGATCGTGGAGCAGGGGCGGGACACCCGCCGCCGCTACAAGCAGGTGGGGGCCCGGGTGTCTCTGGAGACTGCCCAGCGCATCCGGGATTACATGAAAAAGCAGGGCATCTCCGGCATCCACTTAGAACCGGCGGCTCTGCGGACCTATCCCTTAGGGTCCTTAGCCAGCCAGGTCATCGGCTTTACCAACAGTTCCGGGGAGGGCTGCGAGGGCATCGAGGCGGCTTATGACCGGTTCCTCTCCGGCAAGCCCGGAAAGGTCGTTACAACAAAGGGCAACAACGAAATGGATATGCCCTATTCCTATGAAAACTTCACCGCCTCCCATCCGGGGTGCAGCGTGATCCTGACCCTGGATACCACCGTGCAGGCCTGCCTTGAAAAACAGCTCCAGGCCGCCATGGACCGCTACGATGTCCAAAACGGGGCCTTCGGCCTGGTGATGAACTGCAAAACCGGAGAAATCCTGGCCATGGCCACCCTGGGAGGCTTTGACCCCAACGATTATCAGCAGATCTATGACCCGGAGACCAATCGGGCATTGCAGGCCCAAAAGGAACATTATGCACAGCTCCCTGTGGATAGCCCCGAATATGCCAAGGAAGCCCGGGCCTACGAAGAAGCCCTGACCCGGGCCCGGCTCAAACAGTGGCGCAACCGGGTGCTCTCCGACGGCTATGAACCGGGCTCCACCTTCAAGGTGCTGACCATGGCGGCGGCCCTGGACTGCGGGGCCATTGACCTGGATACCTCCTTCTACTGCCGGGGGGCCGAGCAGATCCCGGGCAGGTCCCAGCTGCTCCACTGTTGGCGCGCCGCGGGCCACGGGGCGGAAAAGACCCCCCAGGCCCTGCAAAACTCCTGCAACCTGGCCTTTGCCCACATCGCCTTGAAGCTGGGCGGGGAGCGGTTTTATCAATACATCAAAACCTTCGGCATTCTGGAAAAGACCGGCATTGACCTGTCCGGGGAGAGCAAGGGCGTGTTTTTTGAAAAGGCTCTGGTGACCAATACGGACAAATGGGGCACCGCCAGCCTGACCTCCGGCTCCTTCGGGCAGACCTTTAAAATTACCCCCTTGCAGCTGGTTCGGGCTATTGCCTCCGTGGTCAACGGGGGAATGCTCTTGGAGCCCTACTTGGTATCCGAGGTGGTGGATGCCCGGGGAAACACGGTTTTAAAACAGGAGCCCACGGTGGTCCGCCAGACCATTTCCCCGGAGACCTCCAAGACCATGGGGCAGCTGATCCGGTCGGTGGTAACGGAGGGAACAGCGAAAAATGCCAATGTGGTGGGTTTTTCTGTTGGAGGAAAGACCGGAACCAGCGAGAAAATAGATGTTTTCGACGAAAACGGCCACAGAGTCCTGGATAAAATTGTTTCATTCGTGGGGGTTGCGCCTATGGAAGATCCGGAGTATATTGTATTGGCGGCCTTGGACACCCCTTCCCGGTCTACGGGGATCTATATTTCAGGGGGTGTGATGGCCGCTCCCACCGTAGGGGCCATTATGGCGGACATTCTGCCTTACCTGGGGGTTTCCCGGAATTACACTCCGGAGGAGCTGCCGGGGCAGCAGATTCTCATACCGGATTTGACAGGGCTTTCCAAAAAAGAGGCGGAAAAGTGCCTGAAAGAATTGGGGCTATTCGCTGCCTTCCGGGGAGAAGGGCCCCAGGTTTTGGGCCAGATCCCGGCCGCCGGGCAGACCCTGCCGGGAGAAAGCCAGGTGCTTGTGTATCTGGAACCGCCGGAAGAGCCCGGAACCGTCACGGTGCCGGACTTTCTGGGGAAGAACAAAGCCCAGGCCGCAGCCCAAGCGGGCCCCTTGGGGCTGTACATTCTGCCCACCGGCAACCCGGAGGCAGGTGGGGCCGTAACGGTCATTGCCCAGGAGCCGGAACCCGGAGCCCAGGTGGAGCGGGGCAGCACGATCACGCTGCGCTTTGCCGATCAAAAAATAAAAGATTAGCGATATAAATATTGTAGATACAATGGAGGTCACCATGAAATTACAGACGCTTTTGCAGGATGTAGAGGTATTGGAGCTTCACGCAGACCCGGAGACGGAAATCGGGAGCGTGGCGTATGATTCCCGGAAGGTGGAACAGCAGGGCCTGTTTGTGGCCATTTCCGGATTCGCTTCCGACGGAAACCGGTTTATCCCCATGGCCATGGACCGGGGGGCGGCGGTGGTGGTCACCGCCAAGCGGCCGGAGGAGGATGTGCCCTATGTGCTGGTGCGAAAGGACCGGCTGGCTCTGGCCCAAATCTCCTGCAACTTCTATGGCCACCCGGCAAAGGCCATGAAGCTGGTGGGCATTACGGGTACCAACGGAAAAACCTCCGTCACCCTGCTTTTGAAAGCGGTGCTGGAGCAGACCCGGGGGGCCAAGGTGGGCCTCATCGGCACCATGGGCAACCGCATCGGTGCCGAAGAGATCCCCTCCGAGCGGACCACCCCGGAAAGCCTGGAGCTGCAAGGCCTCTTTGATAGAATGCGTCAGGCGGGCTGCGAATATGCTGTGATGGAGGTATCCAGCCACGCCATTGCTCTGGACCGGGTGGGCGGGGTGCGCTACGATGTGGCGGCCTTTACCAACCTGACGGAGGACCACTTGGATTTCCACAAGACCATGGAGGCCTACCGGGATACCAAGGCAGAGCTGTTCCGCAGATGTGACAAAGCGGTCATCAACCTGGATGACCCCTCCGGAGAAGCCATGCTGGCGGCAGCGGAATGCCCGGTGCTGACCCTTGGCAATGCCGGGGCTCTGCGGGCAGAGCAGGTAGAGCTCCATGCCCGGGGCGTGGAATTTACGGCGGTCTATGAGGGTCGGCGCATTCCCGTGTCGGTACCCATTCCCGGCCGCTTTACGGTTTACAATGCCTTAACGGTGCTGGGGGTCGCCCTGGAACTGGGGATCTCCCTGGAAGAGACCGCCCAGGCACTGAAAACAGTTTCCGGCGTCAAGGGCCGTATTGAGGTGGTGCCCACCCCGGGCATGCCCTATACGGTGCTCATCGATTATGCCCACACCCCGGACGGCCTGGAAAAAGTGCTGCTGTCCGCCCGGGATTTCTGCAAGGGCCGGCTCATCGCCGTCTTTGGCTGCGGCGGAGACCGAGACCCCATCAAACGGCCCATTATGGGAAAAATCGGCGTTCAATATGCGGATTTTTCCGTGATTACCTCCGATAATCCCAGGACCGAGGAGCCCATGGCCATTATCCGGGACATCTTAAAGGGCATCGAGCCGGGGATGGGAGAATACACCGTTATTGAAGATCGGCGAAAGGCCATCAGATATGCTATGGACATTGGCAAAAAAGATGATATAATTGTACTGGCA
Organism: uncultured Oscillospiraceae bacterium; assembly: GCA_934589525.1. Taxonomy (GTDB): domain Bacteria; phylum Bacillota; class Clostridia; order Oscillospirales; family Oscillospiraceae; genus Faecousia. The sequence goes on from CAKTOB010000012.1 coordinate 24,656, forward strand.
GGAAAGGGCCATGAGACCTATCAGGAGATCAACGGCCATAAATACCATTTGGACGAACGGGAAGAAGTTCGATCTTACCTGTCGGAATTGAGGAACATGCATGAGTAAAATCACGCTGAAACAGGCGGCCCTTTGGTGCGGCGGCACTGTGGAGGAGAAATATGAGCAGGTCACCTTCCTGGGGGCCTGCAACGACACCAGGACCTTGCAGCCCGGCCAGCTGTTTCTGGCGCTGCAAGGGGCCAGAGACGGCCACGAGTTTATCCCGGCGGCTTTGGAAAAAGGGGCCGCGGCGGTGCTGTGTACCCACAAAGAGGGGGACTACCCCGCCATTGTGGTGCCGGACGTGCGGCTGGCCCTGGGTGATATTGCCCGGGGAGAGCGGCAGCGGCTGGGCTTCCGGGTGGTAGGTGTCACCGGCTCCGTGGGGAAAAGCACCACCAAGGAAATGATCGCCTCCGTCCTGGAGGGGACCTTCCGTACCGCCAAGACCCCGGTGAATCACAACAACGACATCGGTATGCCCATGGCCATTTTGGCCATGCCGGAAGATACCCAGGTGGCGGTGCTGGAAATGGGCATGAACCATTTCCGGGAAATGGCCTACCTGTCCTCCATCGGCCAGCCGGATATTGCGGTGATCGTCAATATCGGTATTGCCCACATTGAGTTTCTGGGCAGCCAGGCGGGCATCCGTCAGGCAAAAATGGAAATTCTGGAGGGTATGAAGCCTGAGGGCACATTGCTATTAAACGGCGACGATGCTATGCTCCGGGAGCTGCCACAGAAGCCGCAGCAGAAAACCGTGTATTTTGGCGCGGCGGAGGACTGCGCGGTGCGGTGCCGGGAAATCGTCAACGCCGCCGACGGTCTGCGGTTCCGGGTGACCGGGGCCGGGGAGAGCTTCTCCGTCATTATGAACCTGGAGGGCAAGCATTTTGTCAGCGACGCCATGGCGGCGGTGGCGGTGGGCCTGGAGCTGGGGGTATCCCCGGAGGAGATCCAGCGGGGCCTGCGCAAGTTCCGGAACCTCTCCGGCCGCCAGGAGACCCTGCGGGCCTATGGCTTCACCCTGATCAAGGACTGCTACAACGCAGGGCCCGAATCCATGGAAGCGGCGCTGATGGTGCTGGGAGAAAAGCCGGGCCGGAAGATCGCGGTTCTTGGCGATATGCTGGAGCTGGGGGACCGGGCCGCGGCGGAGCACTACCGCATCGGCCGCATCGCCGCGGAGCGCCTGGACTATGTGCTTGCCTACGGCAAGTGCGCCGAGCGGGTGATCGGCGGCTGCATTACCGGCGGCATGAAGGACAGCCGGGCCGTTGCCTTTACCGACCAGCAGGCCATGGCGGCGGAGCTTCAGCGCATCGCCAAGCCCGGAGACGTGATTTTGTTTAAGGGCAGCCGAGGAATGCACATGGAGCATGTGCTGGAAGCCTTTATGAAATATGAGAAAGACCTGAACGGAGGAGAACCTACATGATCCGAGTAATTGTAATGGCGGTCATCAGCTTTGTGACCGCGGCGCTGCTGGGCCATTTCCTGCTGCCGGTGCTGCGGGCCCTGAAGGCCGGACAGTCCGTGCGTTCCATCGGCCCCACCTGGCACAACAACAAGGCCGGTACCCCATTGATGATGGGCCTGATGTTTATTGGCAGCTGCCTGGTTTGTCTGCTGCTGAATCTGCCCAACACCCAGGAGTTCAGCGCCATTTATGTGTTTATTCTGGCCTTCTGCTTTGGTGCCATCGGTTTTCTGGATGACTACTGCAAGGTCCGCAACAGACGGGATATGGGCCTGACGGCCCTGCAAAAGTCCCTGCTGCAGGCGGCGGTTTCCGCGGTGTTCCTGTATAGATTGTATATGCAGGGAATCCTGACCTGCGATCTGTACATTCCCTTTGTAAACGTCCGCTTCTTTATTTCCCCGGCGGTCTATCTGCTGCTGTCCCTGTTCATCATGGTGGGCACGGTGAACGCCGTGAACCTGACCGACGGCATTGACGGCCTCAGCGCCTCCGTGACCATTCCTGTCATGGTGTTCTTTGCCGCCGCCGCTCTGGCGGTGGACCGGGAGGAGCTGGCGGTGCTTCCCGCGGCCATGATCGGTGGGCTGCTGGCCTTCCTGGGCCTGAACTGGCACCCTGCCAAGGCCTTCATGGGTGACACCGGCTCGCTGTTCATGGGCGGTGTGGTCTGCGGCCTGGCCTACGCCATGGATATGCCCTTGATTCTGGTGTTCGTAGGATTTGTCTATCTGGTAGAGACCCTTTCCGTGATTTTGCAGGTGAGCTACTTCAAGCTGACCCACGGCAAGCGGCTGTTTAAAATGAGCCCCATCCACCATCATTTTGAAATGTGCGGCTGGAAGGAAGAGAAGATCGTGCTGAGCTTTGCGGGGGTATCCGCAATCATGTGCATCGTGGCCTGGCTGAGCATCTCCGGCCTGGTTCGGTAATAGGACTTATATGATCCGGGGGAAAGGAGCGCAGTATGGCGGAAAGAGCTCTTTCTGCCAAAGAGGACCGTGGGTGTTCCCTCGGAGGAAGTGTTGACTACCCCTTCTTGATCTTGACGCTCCTGCTGCTGATGGTGGGGCTTGCGGTGCTCTATTCCGCCAGCGCCGCCCAAAGTGCCTATGATACCGGCGGGGCCACCTCCACCCGGTATTTGCAGCGTCAGGCGGTGTGCGCCGGGCTGGGGCTTCTGGCCATGTACGGCTTCAGCCGGGTACCGGCAAGAGTTTGGTACCGGCTGGCCTGGCCCTGCTATTGGCTGAGCATTTTGCTGCTGCTGAGCGTCCTTTTGGTAGGCCAGCAGGTCAACGGGGCCAGACGCTGGATCAATATCGGAGGGCTCCAATTTCAGCCCTCGGAGATTTCAAAATTTACCCTCATTTTGCTTCTTTCCAGGTTGAGCAGCGTCTATGGAGAGAAAGCCGCCCGGTTTCGCTACGGCGTTCTGGGCTTCGGCGGGGCCTTGCTGGGGATCCTCATTCCCCTGGCCCTGGAAAAGCATTTAAGCGCCATTATGCTTCTGGGACTGGTGGCCGTGGTGATGATGTACATCGCGGGGACCCATCCCAAGTGGCTGGTACTGGGGGCTGCCGGTGCGGTGGTATTTTTGCTGGTGTATATCCGCTTTATGGGCTACGCCGGAGACCGGGTCACCGCCTGGCGGAATCCGGACTTAGACCCCGGGGACACGGGGTATCAGATCTTGCAGTCCCTGTATGCCATCGGCTCCGGCGGCGTCTTCGGCCTGGGCTTTGGCAAGAGCAGACAGAAATATCTGTATCTGCCCTTTCAGTATAACGACTATATCTTTGCCATTGTCTGCGAGGAGCTGGGCCTGGTTGGGGCCTGGGGCATCATCTTTTTGTACGCCCTGCTGATCCTGCGGGGATTTAGGATCGCCCGAAGGGCAGATAACCGATTTTCAACGGTTCTTGCCGCCGGGCTTGTGACCCTTATTGCCGTGCAGACCATATTAAACTTGTGTGTTGTCACGAACCTTCTGCCCTCTACCGGCATTGCGCTGCCGTTTTTCTCCTATGGAGGAACGGCCCTGGCAGTGAACCTGGGGGAAATGGGGATCGTGCTGAATATATCCCGTCCCGGGAACAATCGAACCATCAGGAGGAAAGACTATTGAATCTGGTATTTACCTGCGGCGGTACCGCCGGACATATCAATCCCGCCATTGCCATTGCCAACGAAATGCGGCGGCGGGACCCGGGCTGCCGGGTGCTCTTCATCGGTGCCGTGGGCCATATGGAGGAAAAGCTGGTGCCCCAGGCGGGCTTTGAGCTGCGCACCCTGCCCGGCTCCGGTCTGAGCCGGAAAAAGAACGTTGCGGGGCTCAAGCAGAACATCCATGCCATCAACTGCGTATTGCAGGCGGTGAAGGAGTGCAAGAAGATCTTCCGGGAGTTTAAGCCCGATGTGATCATCGGCACCGGCGGCTACGCCAGTTTCCCGGCCCTCTACGCCGGAAGCAAAATGGGCATTCCCACCTGCGTCCATGAGTCCAACGCCGTTCCCGGCGTGACCACCAAGATGATTGCAAAGCGGGCCAGCCGGGTGCTGGTGGCCTTTGAAGAAAGCGTCCGCTACTATGATGACCCCCAAAAGGTGGAAGTGGTGGGCATGCCCGTGCAGCAGGGCTTTATCTACAACGACAAAAAGAAGGCCCGGCAGGAGCTGGGTCTGACCGATGAATTTGTGGTGCTCTCCGCCTTCGGAAGCCTGGGGGCCAAGCGCATGAATGAGATCATGGCGGACCTGTTCGTTTTGGAAAAGGAAGCGGGCTATCCCTTCCACCACATCCACGCCACCGGCGGCTTCGGCTGGGAGTGGATGCCGGAGCTGGTCCAAAAGGACGGGGTGGACCTGCCCCATACCCCCAGCATCGATATGCGGGAGTATATTTACGATATGCCGGTGGAAATGGCGGCGGCGGATGTAGTCATCAGCCGGTCCGGCGCAGCCACCTGTAATGAGATCGGTGTCTCCGGCACCCCCAGCATTCTGATCCCCTCGCCCAACGTGACCAATAACCATCAGGAGCACAACGCAAGAGTCTTGTCCGACAAGGATGCTGCCGTCACGGTCCTTGAAAAGGACTGCACGGCAAAGGCTTTGTTTGATGAGATTCTGGGCTTGCTCCATGACCCGGACAGACGGGAGACCATGAGCAAAACCCTTCGCGGCATGGTCCGTCTGGACTCCACCCAGAGGATCTGCGACATTGTGGAGGAGCTGATCCGGAAGTAAGCCCCAGAGCCCCCAGGAGGAACAACAATGGATACGAATGAAAATACCGGGTTCCAGCCCCCGGAAGGGCAGGAACCGACCCAAAAGGCACCGTCCAGCCCCACCCCCCGGGCCAGTGCCCCTAAAATGGACGGCGTCAGCGCCGGTGGACGGCCCCGCCGCCCGGATGCCGGGGAGGCGCAAAAGAAGAAAGCGACGCCCCAGCAGAAAAAGCGGCCCGCTGCCCCGGAGGAAAAACCGGCGGCTCCCCAAAAGTCCCGCCGTCCTGCCGAGCAGCCCCGGAAGGCTTCCGGCGCCGAGCAGACCCGAAAGCCCCGGAACGCCGGGGAACAGCCCCGGAAGGCCCAGGCTGAGTCGGCCAAAAGGCCCCGGAGCGCCGCACCCGGGGAAGAGCAGGCCCCCCGCCGCAAACCGGCCCAGGAGGCCTCGGAGCCCCGGAAAAAGCAGCCCGGCCGGAAGAAAACCATCAGCACCGGAGACTCCGGCTACCAGCCCTACCGCCAGGCGGGAAAGCGGAAAAAAGCCCAGCGCTCCATGAACGTCAAGACCTTCTTCTCTTCTCAAAACCCGGTTCTTCGCTGGTTTGAGCGGGTCCGGTACAACAAAGACAGCTTTGCGCAGGATTCCGACATTGCCAAGCAGCGCCGCCAGCGCCGGGAGGCGGAGAAGGAAAAGCGCCGCAGACGCCAGAGCGTTTTCAGCAGCCCTGCGGTGATTTACACCCAGCCCGCCGCCTTTAACCGGGACCGGCTTCTGGTGCAGCTCATGACGGTGCTGGCAGTGGTGGCGGCCCTCATGGTAGGCCTGTCCCTGTTTTTTAAGGTCAAGGTCATTACGGTTTCCGGTACCGGCGTCTATAGCCCCTACACCATTCAGGAGGCCTCCGGCATTTCCGAGGGAGAGAATCTTCTGACCCTGGGCAGAAACCGGGCCGCCAGCCAGATTTTGGCCAAGCTTCCCTATGTAAAAAGTGTTAGAATTGGAATAAAACTACCGGATACGGTTAATATTGAGATTGTGGAAGATGACGTGGCCTATGCCATCCAGTCCAATACGGGCATCTGGTGGCTTATAAACTCCCAGGGCAAGGTCACGGAGATGGTCAATAATTCCATCGCCAAAAACTACACCCAGGTTCTGGGCGTGACCCTGATGGACCCGGCGGTAGGGGCCATTGGCGTGGCCACGGAGCTGACGGCGGATCAGACCGCCACGGTCCAGGAGACCACGGAAGGGGAGACGGAGCCCGAGACCACCGCCGCGACCCTTCCCACCACGGGAACCACCACCGCCGTCACCGGTGCCCAGAAGCTCGCCGCCGCCCTGGAGATCCTGACGGCCATGGAGGATGACGACATCGTCGGTGCCGTGGCCAGCGTGGATGTGTCCCGGCTGGATGACATCATTTTGTGGTACGGCACCCAGTACCAGGTGAACCTGGGGGATGCCAACGACCCTGCCCATACCCTGGGCTACAAGGTGGCCTGCATGTATGATGCCATCCTGCAAATGACGGATTATACGGCGGGAATTTTGGACGTGAGCTTCACAACCTGGGAAAATCAGGTGGCGCTGACCCCCTTTAGTTGAGGAAGAAGGGCATCCGCCAAAGAAAATCGTGAAATTTTTGTGGTTTTCTCAGATTTTCTATTGACCAATCTGAAAATACAAGCTAAAATAGAAAGGCACGATTAAAATACTATGGCGAAGAGTTCTCGCAAAAGCTGCGAAAAGATACATAGGAGGAAAGAATGTATGTCTGAAACCATTCAGGATCGCGTTGTCAAGATCAAGGTGATCGGTGTCGGCGGCGCTGGTAATAATGTTATCAACCGGATGATCGAGTCCGGTGTGAACGGTGTGGATTTTGTTGTTGTCAATACGGATAAGCAGGACCTGAACAAGTCCACCTGCAAGAACAAGGTCCAGATCGGTGAAAAGCTGACCGGCGGTATGGGTGCCGGCTCCAAGCCGGAGGTGGGCAGAAAGTCCGCCGAGGAAAGCCGTGCCGCCATTGCCCAGATCCTGGAGGGGACCGACATGGTATTCATCACCGCCGGTATGGGCGGCGGTACCGGCACCGGTGCCGCTCCTGTGGTGGCGGAGCTGGCCCACGAGGCCGGTATCCTGACCGTGGGCGTGGTGACCAAGCCCTTCAAGTTTGAGGGTGCCAACCGGATGCGTCAGGCGGAGCAGGGCATCAGCGACCTGAAGGGAAAGGTGGACTCCCTGATCATCATCCCCAATGACCGGCTCAAGTATGTAACCGACCAGAAGATCACCTTTGCCAACGCTTTCGGCATTGCCGACGATGTGCTCAAGCAGGCCGTGACCTCCATTTCCGAGCTGGTGGGCTTCTCCAAGAACGTCATCATCAACCTGGACTTTGCCGACGTTTCCGCCGTCATGCGGGAGGCCGGCCGGGCTCATATGGGCGTGGGTACCGCTTCCGGCCGGGAAAAGGCCGAGAACGCCGCCACCGCCGCGGTTTCCAGCCCCCTGCTGGAGACCTCCATCAACGGCGCTACCGGTGTGCTGATCAACATCACCGGCTCCTCCGAAATGACCCTGGACGACGTAGAGACCGCCGCCGGGATCGTTCAGGAGGCCGCCAACCCCGATGCCAACATCATCTTCGGTGCCACCTCTACGGATTCCTGCCAGGATGAGATGCGGGTCACCGTCATCGCCACCGGTTTCGAGAACGCCGAGGGCGGCTACATGCCCAAGGCCAAGGCCGGTGCCGTGAGCCCCGCCGATGATATCGGGGCCCCTCTGGCCGGAACCCAGAAGCCGGTCAAGTCCGGGGACATCAGCGATATTGACGAGATTTTCAGCATTTTTAAGAGATAACACACTAGCATCCCGACCCCTGGGGGCGGGATGCTTTTTCTTGGAGGTACTATGGGTGCATATGAGGCGCTGGCCGCCAGCTATGACCGACTGACAAACGACGTGGACTATGCCGCCACCGTGGACTTTTATTGGGAAATTCTGGAAAGAGAAGGGGTCGTCCCCCGGTCCGCTGTGGACCTGGCCTGCGGCACCGGCTCCGTCACCGCTCTGCTATGCCAAAGGGGCATTCCCACGGTGGGGGTGGACCTGTCAGAGGAAATGCTCACCGTGGCCCAGCAGAAGACCATGGACCTAGACCCCCGGCCCTTCTTTTCCTGCCAGCCCCTGGAGCGGCTGCGGCTTCCAAGAGGGGTGGACCTGGCGGTCTGCGCCCTGGACAGTCTGGATTACATCACAGACCCTCAGGCCTGTCAGGAGGCCATTCGGCGGGTCTACCGGGTGCTGAACCCCGGCGGCGTTTTTATTTTCGATGTCAACACCCCGGAAAAGCTCCGGGCCATGGACGGCCAGGTGTTTCTGGACGAGGACGAGGATGTCTACTGCGTCTGGCGGGGAGAGTTTGACGAAGAAACCAACATCTGCTCCTACGGCATGGACCTGTTCCAGCGCCAAGGGAAGCTCTGGCACCGCTCCTTTGAGGAGCACCGGGAGTATGCCTACTCCGCCGAACAGCTGCGGACATACTTAAAACAGGCGGGTTTTACCCACATTGGGGTCTACGCCGACCGGAAATTGGAAGACCCGGCACCGGGTGAACAGAGAATTTATTTCAAAGCGAGAAAGGGAATTCGAAAATGAGCGATTATTTGGTTCGCGGCATGAGCATGGACGGCTTTGTGAAGGTCTGTGCCATCTGCTCTACGGAGTTGGTCCGCCGGGGGGCGGAGATCCAGAAGACCACCCCCAACGCTACAGCGGCCTTTGGACGGGCTCTGACGGCGGCTTCCATGATGGGCAACATGCAGAAGGTGGAAAATGGGTCCATGACCCTGCAAATTCGGGGCGGCGGCCCCATCGGAACCATTACCGTGGTATCCGATGCCACCGGCAACGTCCGGGGCTGCGTTACGGAGCCCCGGGTGCCCCTGGTTGAAAAGTGCCCCGGCAAGCTGGACGTGGGGGCCACCGTGGGCACCGACGGCACCCTGACGGTGATCCGGGACCTGCAGATGAAAGAGCCCTATGTGGGCTCCGTGGAGCTGGTCACCGGAGAGATCGGTGACGATGTGACGACTTACTTCGCCCAGAGCGAGCAGGTGCCCACCGCCTGTGCCCTGGGGGTGCTGGTGGACCGGGACCATACCGTAAAGGTGGCGGGAGGGTATATCCTCCAGCTGCTGCCCGGGGCCCCGGAGGAGACCATCAGTAAACTCGAAATGGGCATCCGCCGGGCAGGGGCCGTGACCCCCATGCTGGAGGCGGGCCTTACCCCGGAGGACATCCTGGGCCAGGTCTGCGGCGATCTGGGGGTGGTGTTCATGGAAACGGTGCCTGTTGCATACAAGTGCTATTGCAGCCGGGAGCGGGTAGAGCAGGCCCTCATCAGCCTGGGAAGAAAGGAACTGGAGGACATCGCCCGGGAGGGAAAGCCCTTCCCGGTGGAATGTCAGTTTTGTGACACGGAGTATACCTTCACCCCGGAGGATATTCGGGAACTGCTTGGAAAAATCTAAAATCATAGGGGAAAGCCCGGAAATACCCGGGCTTTCCTACTCAAAAAGTTTTTTGAAAAAATTAGCATTTTTTGCTTGACAAAGCGGTGCTGTTCGTGTATAATGTGCCATGTCGCTGGTGAGCGGCTGAAAACAACAGCCACTTACAAGTCGTCGGGAGCATAGCTCAGCTGGGAGAGCATCTGCCTTACAAGCAGGAGGTCATAGGTTCGAGCCCTATTGTTCCCACCAATCTGGCCCGGTGGTGCAGTCGGTTAGCACGCCAGCCTGTCACGCTGGAGGTCGACGGTTCGAGTCCGTTCCGGGTCGCCAATTTCATTTTTCTTCGCATCTGCGCAGTACCGATTGCGCAAGACGCCTCTGTAGCTCAGTAGGTAGAGCAGCGGACTGAAAATCCGCGTGTCGTTGGTTCGATTCCGACCGGAGGCACCATATTACCTGAGTCTCCTCGGGTAATAGATGCGGGTGTAGCTCATCCGGTAGAGCGCCACCTTGCCAAGGTGGAGGTAGCGAGTTCGAGCCTCGTCACCCGCTCCAATTTCAAATGGTACCGTGGCCAAGTGGTAAGGCAAAGGTCTGCAAAACCTTCATTCCCCAGTTCAAATCTGGGCGGTACCTCCAAAATTTTAAACACTTTAGATGCAGCTTGAAATAAGTTGCATCTAAAGTGTTTTTTGGGCGAAATAGACGGAACCTGAGCGCGTAAAAACGTTGCGAGGGATTGGAAAGTGTGGTATAATACAAGCAAAGAATAGGAGGTGCGCACCATGAGCGATATGGAATCCATTGTGCGGGAAGTTGACAGTTCCATGGCGATGGAAGGAATGCCCTTGCACTCCGAAGACAAGGATAGGATCCGTAAATACCTGCTGAATCCCGGCAATCTGGAAAAGATAGTAGGTTCTTTGGTAGAAAAGCATACCGTTCCCATTCGTCAGAGGAATACGGTATGATGCGGGATTACAGCTACTCCTATGAGTGGGATCGGGAGTATTGTTATCCAAATTCCAATGTACTCATGAACAAGCTGAATATTCAGGACGCGGATGCGCTTCATACTGCGGAACGTGAGATTACGTCCCTCCGGTTGGCAGCAGCGAAGATGCAGCCTATCAAGGGCAAGTTTGACATGCGGCATCTGCAAAAAATCCATGCATACCTCTTTGGCGATATTTATGACTGGGCCGGAAAACTTCGCCATGTGAATATCGCAAAAGGGAACCAGTTTTGTCTGGCGATGAATCTGGATACCTATGGAGGCAACCTGTTCAAAAAACTGGAGCAGGAGCATTATTTGATCGGATCAACGGCAAACGTCCCTCACAGGCTGGCTTACTACTTCAGCGAGATCAATGTTCTGCATCCCTTCCGGGAAGGCAACGGCAGAACCCAACGGTTGTTTATTGAGTATTTGGCCTCTGTGGCGGGATATCGAATGGATTTTTCACAGGTCAGCCCGGAGGAAATGCTGGTTGCCAGCGCAGATTCCTTTGCCTGCGAATATGAGAGTATCAACCGGATGTTTGAGCAAATTACGACACCGATTTCGGAAGCCGAGCAGAACGATCATATCCGTTTTTTCTTCGGCAACAAGGGAAAGCCTCTGATGCTGCTGATGGAGAAGCATGATTGACTTTTAAAAGATTCTTGATAAATTGGTTGTGAATCAAAAGAAAATATGTACCTAGAGTGTTGAACCGACACAAACAACTGTCCCGCTTCGAATCCGAAGCGGGACGTTTTGGTTATTTGCAGCAGTTGTTTTCCTGGGGGCACTTGGGTTTGCACTCGCAGCCCTTGGGGGTGAATTGGGCGGCGGGGAAGGGGATGCGGCTGAACAGTTCGCAGGGGTCTTCGGCGCAGCCTGGGGAGTCGCAGCATTCCTTGGTGGGGATGCTGTAGTCCATAACGGGGACGATCAGCTGGGCGTCCCGCTCCAGGCGGACGATGGAAAACTGGCCCAGGGTCACATAGAGCTTTCGCCGGTCAGGCTGCAGCACCAGGTCCTCGTCAAACTGGTTTTTCACCCATTCCGGCAGCTGCACCGGGCAGCTCTCCCGGGGAAGGCAGTCGCAGACTTCCCGTACCCGGGAGCTGAGGACCATGGGGTCTAAGGCCTCTACAACGGCTGTGGGGCCGTTGGCAAGGCCGTCGGCCCGGCGGTCGCTGCGGTAGATGTGGGCCCGGCTTTCCTCGCCGCAGAGCACCACCCGCTTGGTAAAGACGGCCAGACCGCACAGGGCCGCCGGACGGCTGGTGCCGATGACCGTATCAGCCAGCACCCGGTAGAAGAAGGTGATGTCGATGCAGTAGTGGCTGCGGTCAAAGGTTACGGGGCTGACGTCTATGTAGGTGCTCAGCAGCTCCGCACACCGGACTCTCGTCCCGGCGGAGCCCTCCAGGGTCCGCTGGGAGCTGGCGGTGAGATAGACGGGCAGGTCCTCAATGCAGTCCTTGTCCCGGCAGGAGTCGGTGATTTTGCGGGTGTGAATGGACATTGCCTGCCGCAGGTCGTTGGGGCTGCAGCGCAGGGTGTCTGTACATTGATCGGCCATGGAATTACCTCCTGATAAAAGCGAATGAAGCTTGCGCTTATAGGCCATTTTATGCAGGAGGCGGGAAATGTGCGCTTATTTGCAGGAGAAGCGGTAAACGGTTTCGCTTTTGTAGACCGTATTGGCCTTGGTAATGGGCTGGGCCCAATCGGGATTGTGGAGGCAGTCGGGATAGAACTGGGTCTCCAGGGCCATGCCGCTGTTGCGGCCGTAGTATACCCCGTCTTTTCCCTGGTCATCCAGGTAGTTGCCGGAGTAGAACTGAATGCCGGGGCAGTCGGTGTAGACGCTGAGGCACCGGCCGGAGTCGGGGTCTGTCAGGGTGGCACAGGGATTGCAGAAAACCTCCCAGTTGTGATCATAGCCCCCCTGGAGCTTCAGGGCGTCATAATCCGCATTCAAATCCCGGGCGATGGGCTTGGGCACCCGGAAATCCATGGGGCTGCCGGCCACGTCCCGCAGCGCCCCTGTGGGGATGTTCTGGGCATCGTCCGGGGTAAAATGCCGGGCGGGCATGGAGAGCACCTGATGGACCGCCCGGTCCGGGTGCTGGTGGCCTGCCAGGTTAAAATAGCTGTGGTTGGTCATATTAAAAACCGTATCCTGGTCGGCCTTGGCCCAGTAGCGAATGTGGAGGCCACCCTGGCCGTCCAGGGCGTAGGTGACCCGAATATGGGCATCCCCCGGGAAGCCCTGGTCCATGTTGGGACTTTCGAGGGAGAACGTCACTTCGGAAGAACCCTCTTTTTCCAGCGTCCACAGACGGTTTTTGAAGAAGTCCGGGCCGGAGTGAAGGTTGTTGTTGTTTTCGTTGGGGGTCAGGGAAACACGCTTGTTCCCCAGGGTGAATTCCGCGTCCCGCAGACGGTTGGCATTCCGGCCCACGGTGGCACCCAGAAAGCTGCCGGAGGAAACATAGAGGTTCGGGTCATCAAAACCCAAAACGACGTCAGCAAGGTTCCCTTGGGCATCCGGTACCAACAATGACACCAGGGTGGCGCCCAGATCGGTGACCGTGGCGGTGATGCCGCCGTTTTCGATGGTGTAGAGACTGGCTTCCTCACCGCTGTGCAGATTGCCGAATTTCTTTTTCATCGGAAAAGCATCCTTTCGTTTTCTGTTTGAAACAGCCTAAGTTATGTTAAGACCATACGGCCCTATTGTACTATATTCCGCCGGGAATTACAATGCCTTATTTTGCGGGCCGGGGAAAATCCCGAACTTTCGTTCTCAATTTCGGAAAAACGGCGGCGGGGAGAGTTTCAAATCTTTTTCCCCCAAAAGGGCGGAAGGAGGCCGACCACAACATTTAGTGGTAGAAGCTTGACAAAAACACAATATGTAGTATAATGGGGCGGCGAAGAGAAAAATCCCCAGAGAAGGAGCGTTGTCATGAAGATCATTAAGCGCAACGGCACCGAGGCCGTTTTTGACATTGAGAAAATCAGCATGGCCGTGACCAAGGCCAACAGTGCTGTAGAAGAAAAAGTCCGGATGACCCCCATGCAGATCAAGCGCATTGCCGAGAGCGTCAGTGTCTCTTGCGAGCAAATGGGCCGCAGCCCCTCCGTTGAGGAGATCCAGGACCTGGTAGAAAAGGCCATTATGGCCCACGGCGCTTTTGAAGTGGCCAAGGAATACATCACCTACCGCTACATCCGCAATCTGGCCCGGCAGTCCAACACCACCGACGACCGGATCCTGAGCCTCATCGAATGCAATAACGAAGAGGTCAAGCAGGAGAATGCCAATAAAAACCCCACCATTAATGCGGTCCAGCGGGACTATATGGCCGGTGAAGTGTCCAAGGACATCACCTCCCGGATCCTGCTGCCCCGGGAGATCGTGGCGGCCCATGAGGCGGGCATTATCCACTTCCACGACTCCGATTACTATGCCCAGCATATGCACAACTGCGATTTGGTGAACCTGGAGGACATGCTGCAAAACGGCACCGTGATCTCCGGCACCCTGATCGAGAAGCCCCATTCCTTTTCCACCGCCTGCAACATCGCCACCCAGATCATTGCCCAGGTGGCCTCCAACCAGTATGGCGGCCAGTCCATTTCCCTGACCCATCTGGCCCCCTTTGTCCAGATTTCCCGGGAAAAGATCCGCCGCAGCGTGGAAAAGGAGATGCGGGAGTTTGGCGTTACTCCCAGCGAAGAGGCCGTTACCAAGGTGGTAGAGGACCGGCTCCGGGATGAGGTCCGCCGGGGCGTTCAGACCATCCAGTATCAGGTGGTGACCCTCATGACCACCAACGGCCAGGCCCCCTTCATCACCGTCTTTATGTACCTGGGCGAGGCCCGGAACGAGCAGGAGAAAAAAGACCTGGCCATGATCATCGAGGAGACTCTGCGCCAGCGCTACGAGGGTGTCAAGAACGAGAAGGGCATCTGGATCACCCCGGCCTTCCCCAAGCTGATCTATGTGTTGGAAGAGGAAAACGTCCGGGAGGGCACGCCCTACTGGTATCTGACCCGTCTGGCCGCCGAGTGTACCGCCAAGCGGATGGTTCCCGACTACATCAGCGAAAAGAAAATGCTGGAGCTGAAGGTGGACAAGAACGGCGAAGGCCACTGCTACACCTGCATGGGCTGCCGGTCCTTCCTGACCCCCTATGTGGATGAAAACGGCAAGCCCAAGTATTACGGCCGCTTCAACCAGGGCGTTGTGACACTGAACCTGGTGGACGTGGCCCTGTCCTCCGGCCGGGATATGGACAAATTCTGGAAGATTTTTGACGAGCGTCTGGACCTGTGTTACCGGGCCCTCATGTGCCGCCACAACCGACTAAAGGGCACCCTGTCCGATGCGGCCCCCATTTTGTGGCAGTATGGCGCTTTGGCCAGACTGCAAAAGGGAGAGCCCATTGACAAGCTGCTCTACGGCGGCTACTCCACCATTTCCCTGGGGTATGCGGGCCTTTACGAGTGCGTCAAATATATGACCGGCAAGTCCCACACCGATGAAGCCGCCAAGCCCTTTGCCCTGCAGGTCATGCAGTATATGAACGACGCCTGCAAGCGCTGGAAGGCCCAGGAGAACATGGATTTCTCCCTCTACGGCACCCCCCTGGAATCCACTACCTATAAGTTTGCCAAGTGCCTGCAGCAGCGCTTCGGCATCATCCCCGGCATTACGGACAAGAGCTATATTACAAACTCCTACCATGTCCATGTGTCCGAGCCCATCGATGCCTTTACCAAGCTGCGCTTTGAGGCGGAGTTCCAGCAGCTCTCCCCCGGCGGGGCCATCAGCTATGTGGAAGTGCCCAACATGCAGAACAACATCGATGCGGTATTGCAGGTCATGCAGTTCATCTACGACAACATCATGTATGCCGAGCTGAACACCAAGTCCGATTACTGCCAGGTCTGCGGCTACGACGGAGAGATTGAGATCCGGGAAGATGACCACAAGCTGGTTTGGGTCTGCCCCCAGTGCGGCAACCGGGACCAGAGCAAAATGAACGTGGCCCGGCGCACCTGCGGCTACATCGGAACCCAGTTCTGGAACCAGGGCCGGACTCAGGAGATCAAAGACCGGGTGCTGCACCTGTAAAAAAGATTCACACCGCCCTTTCAAGGCATCAGGAACTTGAAAGGGCGGCTTTTTTAAAATCGCAAGAAAAAAGCAAGAAACAGCCGGTGGTGCCACGGGCCTGTATGTCTCCAAGACCGTCATCACCGGGGAAAGAGCCATTGTGGAAACGACCGGCCGCACCCTCCGGCACGGCATTCCCCAGGCCCTGATCCAGATGGAGAATCTGGCCTTTATGGCCACCACGGTCATCAGTGGCCGGGGACTAATGAAATGCTCAATTTGATTTGATTCTCACTCCCTCATATACTCCTCCAAATACTCTTCCACAGCTTTCATATAGGCGGCGTAAACCAGATTGTCGTTCTGCAAGCCGTGGCCGGAATGTTCCATCACAAAATAGCGATAGTCGGCACCGCTGCTCTGTAGGGCGGCTTCCAGCCGCTTGGAGGCAAGAAAAGGCTGCACCTTGTCGCAGGCTCCATAGGCAACTACAGTTGGCACGGGATTCCCTGCCACATGATCCGCGGCAGAGATGGCATGAACCTTTGACAGATAGGAACCGTCTGCCAGTTCCCCCGGCGTGATCTCCTGCCCGCTCATAACGCTGAACAGCACTGCACCGGCAGCTCTGGATTCTTCGCTGTCCAGTCCCACACCGAAAATTCCCCAGTCCTCCGCCACAAAGCTGGAGGGGCCGACCGCGCCAAAGGTGAACACCACCGGCACTGGCGCATCCTTCCCGTCACGGTAGGCATAGATCATCGCAAGCGCATGTCCTGCGGAGCCACCGGCAACGGTCATTTTATCAATGGGATAGCCCTCCTTTACGGCGGCCTCTATCACCTTAGGGATGGCTGCTTTGATTTCCTCAGACTGACTCAGGACGCAGGCGGTATTCGTGTCTGTGCGGAGCGTGTAGTTGATGCCTGCCGCCACATACCCCTTGGAGCAGAGCCATGCCAGCATCTCCCGGTCGCCGGATTTGTCCCCGGAGGTAAAGCCGCCTGGGTGGAGGTAGACAGCCAGACCGTAATGGGATTTTCCGCTGTCCTTCGGCAGATACAGGTCAAACTTGTTGGCATCCCCATCGCCGTAAGGCATATCCTCTTTCAGCGTGCCGATCTCATCGCTCCATTTGACACTGTATTCCTTTGCCCAACCGGGCTGAATTGCAAATTTGCTGACAACACCCACGCCAAAGGCCAGCAGAAATGCCAAAATACCAACTCCAACCGACACAACTCCCGCCTTCTTTCTGCTTTTTATCTTATTCATAGGATATTCCCTCCAAACATCGTGCCGCCCAGCAGCAGGTTCATCAGTGCCCTTACCGCCAATCGACCCAGAACAAAGCCGACCAGGGCAATTGCTGAAAGAATCAAAATTTGTTTTGTTGTTCGTGTCATCATTATTTCTCCTTGACTTTTGGATAAGACAACTGTATCATCTAATTAGTGATGAGTCAATCGTCTCAGCGAAAATGAGACAAAGTGCAAGGAGATGTATCAGTCTGTGAACAATCAGGAGAAGAATACCTATGTCCGCAATCAGATTTTGGGAACACTTTTGAAAATGATGCAGGAGCAGCCCTTTGACGATATTTCCATCAGCGCCTTGGTAAGCACGGCGCAGGTGGGGCGAGCATCCTTTTACCGTAACTATAAAAATAAGGAGGATGTGCTGAGGCAGGAGGCGGAAAGATTGATGCGGACTTGGGGAAAAGAATTTGATGGGCAGGAACACAAGGCTCCCAACGAATTGCTAATTTCTCTGCTGGATTTTTACAAGGAGCACAAGGAGTTTTATCTTGCGGTTTATGCTGCTGAAATGCCGGACATTGTTCTCAATGCCATTCTGAAAGCAACTGCCATCACACCGGATTTGCCGAATGCCCTTGCTTATCTAAAGTCCTCCATCGCCTATATGATTTATGGTTGGGTCATCGAATGGATGAAGCGTGGAATGCAGGAGAGCGGCACAGAGTTGGCGAAGATGATTGCGCAAGCGCAGGGAACCGGAATCGATCAATAGGGGGATACAGTATGAAGAAAAAAGACATTCTGTTTTTGTTGGCTGTCATAGCGGTGGCCGTTATACTGGGGGCAGTCTGCGGGAAACTGCTGCTGGACAATCTGATATGAAGAAAAGAACCAAAATTGTCATTTACTGCGCCGTATTTGCCGTGGCGTTTCTCGTCAGCGCAGTTGTCCGAATTGAGATGCTGGGCAGCGCCCCTGAGCGGTTGATTCAGGTGGAATGGAACGATTCTGTGGGAAGTGTTTATAAGGACCTACCGTATGAAAATGAAAACGGTCACGGATATGATTTATATATCCCTGGTGTTTTGCGCTCGACGGAGGATCAATATCTGATCTTGTTCATCCACGGCGGGAGTTTCAATTCCGGCGCAAAAGAGGACGGCGATGCGTGGTGTAAATTCTATGCGTCGAAGGGATATATCACCGCAACAGTAGACTATACTTTGCAGACCCACGGACGGGACGCTTCCATTTATCGGATGAATCAGGAAATAGAGGCCGCTGTCAGAGCCATCAAGCAGAAAGCGGAGGATCTCGGCTATCGGATCGTCGGAATGGCGCCCTGCGGCGTATCGGCGGGTGGAACGCTTGCAATGAATCTGGCATACAACGGAAATTCCGAGATCCCCGTTAAGTTTGTTTTCCAACTGGCTGCGCCAACATACTTTGACCCATCCGAATGGTCGCTGCTGATGCGAGTGGACAAGCTCAAAACGGAGAACGAGTTCTGTGAAATGATGACCGGCAAGAAGCTGGAGGATTACAGTAATGAAATCCGCAGCATTTCCCCGGCGTGTCTTGTGCGGGATGATTCTGTTCCTTCTTTGATCGGTTACGGTCTGATCGACCACTGCGTACCGTTGAGCCAAAAATACTATTTGATGGATGCCTACGAAGCGCATTACGTTCCGTTTGATTATATCGAGTTTCCAAAATCCAACCATGGGATGTATAATGACTTGGAAAAGCTTCAAGAATTTCTGGATAAATCGCTAGAGTATGCAGACAGATATTTTGACGGCGAGTGTAACGAAGAAAAAATCGGTTGACCGCCGTGGAAGTGGCCAAGGAGTCGGCGGGTATTATATTGCTTCAAAAAGACCTGATGGTTTTGGAGCAGGGCATTATTGAGGGCCGTAAGACCTATGCCAACATTAAAATGACCGCTTCTGGGTATCCATGGCGGTGGTCACGGTGATCGTGATTTTGATGAACGCCCTGTTCTGGGGCATGAAGCCCCCGAGAAAAGAGACGAAAGAAGCATAAGCCCATAAAGAATCCCCTCTGCGGTGAAACGCAGAGGGGAAAAATCATTTGTAAATATCCTCTAAATAGCTGGAAAGGGCCACCGGTTCTTTGGAGAGTAACTCGCCGGTTGTTTTGTCGTATTTGCTCATGTAGGTTTTCACATGGCGGCCGCCGACGGAATAGGTCATTTTAATGTCGTAATTCCGGGTCTCGGTGCCAAGGATGGAGACCTTCACCAGGTCGTCCGTCTCCTCCGCCAGGATTTTTACCGGCATGGGGCTGTCGTTGCGGAGCTTCAGATCCGTAAAGCCCCAGTTTACCGTGGCATCCATGCCCAGGGGAATGTAGCTCACCGGGAACCCGTGGTTGACCCGTTCCAGAACCGTCAGTTCCGCGTAGACACTGGCCAGATACAGCGTGGAGCTGACTTGGCAGATGCCGCCGCCGGGGGAGTCTACCAGGGTGGTGCCGGAGTAGGCCGGGGCCGGGAGCCAGCCCTTGTCCTTGGTGCGCTCACCCAGGGTTTCGTTATAGGAAAACTCCTGGCCGGGCTGCAGCACCAGGCCGTTTAGCATTTCGCAGGCCTTTTTCAGGTTGCTGTTCCGGTTTTCGTTGTTGCTGTGAGGGGTCTCACAGTGGCCCAGGGTGTCTTGGAACCAGGCATCTTCGTCGGAAATCTCCGGTTCG
Source organism: uncultured Oscillospiraceae bacterium (assembly GCA_934589525.1). Lineage (GTDB taxonomy): Bacteria > Bacillota > Clostridia > Oscillospirales > Oscillospiraceae > Faecousia. Next base: position 44,037 of record CAKTOB010000012.1, read on the forward strand.
GTGCGTTCCAGGGGGAGCTCCAGAGTTTGGCCGTAGGGAAGGCTGTCATATTGGGCTTTGGCGGCATCCAGGTCAAATTCCCGGCCGTCTTCCCCGGGAATGACCTGATAGGTGCTTGTGTCCACCTGAGGCTCCTTGGCCTCCACCCGGGTCTGCTGCCACAGGGCCTCCAGGTCCACCCCTTCCGGCTGCCGGAGGGTCACGCTGCCGTCGTAGCTGCAGGCGCTGAGGCTGCCGTTTTCATAGGCATCCAGCATTTGCTGGTAGAGCCGCTCCGCATCAATGGTCACGGCGGGGTAGCCTCGGGTGACGGTGACGCTGTCCGGCTGAATCTCGCTGCTGTCCGCCCGGTAGAGCCCTTCTAATTGGGCCTGAAAGCTCTGAATGCTGCTTTGAAGCACCTCTTCTTTTAAGTGCAGATAGGGAAGCAGGGGAAGGTTTTTGTCTTCCCGCAGATCCTCCCGTCCCAGGGCGTAGGCGGCGTGAATCGCCGCTCCGGTATCCAGGTGGGCCCCGGTTTCCTTGGGGGACAGGGTGACGGAGTCATATTCCTGCTCTCCCACTCCGGAGAGGACGGAAGACAGCTCCGGGAAGGAGACCACCAGGTCTTCCTGGGAGTAGCGGCTGCCGTAAAAGGCGGTCAGGGCCTTTTTGGCTTCTCCCTTACTCAAATCGCTGAGGTCCACGGCCCCTACATGGACACCCGGGGCAATTTTCCCGCCGTAGGGGTCCGCCGCCCGCAGGAAGGCGGGAACGGCAATGGCCAGCAGTACCGCCGCCCCCAGGCACAGGGCCAGAACGGTCAGCATTTTTTTAGAGGGCTTGGGGGCCTTTGCGCGGTTTGCCTTTTTACGTTTGCTCTTGTTGGGCTCTTTAGGGAGGGGCGGCTGTTCGTCGTTGGGTGGCTCCTCCGGTTTAGGCTCCTCTCCCAGCAGCTCATCGAGGGATGCCAGGAACGCGTCGTCGTCTTCTTCCAATAGGGGATTTTTTGTATCCATAGGACATTCCTCCTGCCGTTGCCGGGCTTTTTCCTGATTATACCACAGCTTGGACCAGCCTACAACCGTTTTTTACCGGCCGCACAGGCTTTGATACTTGGTGACAAAGGCCTTGGCCTGTTTCAGGCTGTCAGGCCCTGCCACCAATTTGAGCCGCAGGGTGGGCTCCTTGGCGTTGGCCAGGAAGGTCAGCCGCTGCTTGTAGCCGGGGTCAGCGCAAAGGCTCCCCACGGCGTTAAAGTCCAGGTTGGTCAGCACAAAGAGCAGGTCTCCCGCTTTTTGCTTGATGTCCTTGATGCCCAGGGTCATGGCACTGGCCCGGAGCAGGGCAATGTCAATGAGGTTCAGCACGCCCTTGGGAGGCTCGCCGTAGCGGTCCACGATCTCGTCCAGCAAATCGTCCGCATCCTCCTGGGTGCGGATGGCGGCCATCCGGCGGTACAGGTCCATCCGTTCCTCGCCTCGGGCCACATATTCTTTGTCCACGTTGGCGGTGACGTTCAGGTCTGCGGTACACTCCGGCGCCTTGGGTGCTTCGCCCTTTTCTTCCAGAACCGCCTCATCCAGCAGTTTTAAATACATGTCGTAGCCCACGGACATCATGTGGCCGGACTGCTCCGCACCCAACAGGTTGCCTGCACCCCGGATTTCCAGGTCCCGCATGGCGATTTTGAAGCCGGAACCAAATTCCGCAAAATCCCGAATGGCGCTGAGGCGCTTTTCCGCAATTTCCGTCAGATTCTTGTCCGGGCGGTAGGTGAAGTAGGCGTAGGCGTGGCGGGTGGAACGGCCCACCCGGCCCCGGAGCTGATGGAGCTGACTGAGGCCGAACCGGTCGGCGTTTTCGATGATGAGGGTGTTGGCGTTGGGAATGTCCAGGCCGGTTTCAATAATGGTGGTGCATACCAGCACCTGAATGTCTCCCTCGGCCATGGCGGTCATGACCTCCCCCAGGGCATCCTCGCTCATCTGTCCGTGGGCCACGCCTACGGTGAGACCGGGGATCCGTTTTTGCAGGGCACTGGCGCACTGGTCAATGGTCTCCGTCCGGTTGTGAAGGTAGAAGACCTGACCGCCCCGCTCCACCTCCCGGCGAATGGCATCGTCAATAATGGGGGTGGCATACTCCATGACGTAGGTCTGCACCGGGTAGCGGTCCGAAGGGGGTTCCTCAATGGTGGACATGTCCCGGATGCCGGACAGGGCCATATTGAGGGTCCGGGGGATGGGGGTCGCGGACAGGGTCAGCACGTCCACGCCCTTGGAAAGCTCTTTGAGCCGCTCCTTGTGGGTCACGCCGAAGCGTTGTTCTTCATCCACCACCAGCAGGCCCAGGTCCTTAAACTGCACGGTTTTTTGCAGCAGCTTGTGGGTGCCGATGATCAGGTCTACGCTGCCGCTGCGGACATCCTGCAAGGTTTTTTGCTGCTGCTTGGGGGTCCGGAAGCGGCTGAGCACATCGATGGTCACGGGGAAGCCCCGGAACCTGGAAACGGCGGTCTGGTAGTGCTGCTGGGCCAGCACCGTAGTGGGCACCAGAATGGCCACCTGCTTGCCGTCCATAATGGCCTTCATCACCGCCCGCAGGGCCACCTCGGTTTTGCCGAAGCCCACGTCGCCGCAGAGCAGCCGGTCCATGGGAATGGGGGATTCCATATCCTTTTTAATATCCGCAATGCAGCGCAGCTGGTCGTCGGTTTCCGGATAGGGGAAGTTGTCCTCAAATTCCCGCTGCCAGGGGGCATCGGCGGAAAAGGCGTAGCCGGACTGCCGCTTTCTGGCGGCGTAGAGCTGAATCAGCTCCCCGGCCATATCCTTGGCGGCCTTCCGGGCCTTGGCCTTGGTCTTTTGCCAGGCATCGGAGCCGATTTTGTTCAGCTTGATGTTGGGGTTCTCCGCCCCGCCGCCGATATACTTGCTGACCAGGTCCAGCTGGGTGGCGGGAACAAACAGGGTATCGGAGCCCTGATAGGCGATTTTAATATAGTCCTTTACGGCCCCGTCGATTTTCATCTGCTCCATGGCCACGAACCGGCCGATGCCGTAGTTTTCGTGGACCACCAGGTCTCCGGGGGTCAGGTCTGTAAAGGCGTTGAGTTTTTGCCGATTGGTGACGGTTTTCTTCTGGCTCTCCCGGCGCTTGGGCTGGGCCTTGGCGATGATCTGCCCTTCGGTCAGCACCGCCAGCTTGCTCAAGGGGTATTCCATGCCATAGGGGAGGGTGCCGTCAGACAGGAGGATCTGTCCTGCTTTTGGCAGGGTGTTCAGAGGAATGGCCAGGAAGGCGGAGAGGTTCTTTTCCCGGAGCATCTGCTGCATGAGCTCTGCCCGGTGCCGGGTGCCGCAGAGCACCAGGGTGCCAAACTCCATTTTCTGGTAGTGGGCCATATCCGCCACGGCGGCATCCAGATTGCCGCCGTAGCTGGGCAGCTGCTTGGCGGTCATGGGCAGCAGCTGCCGGGGGGCCGCCGCTTCCGGATAGGCGCTGCCGCCAAAGGCATCAAAGTAAACGGTCGTGTACCGGGAAAGGGTCTTGCAGAAGTCCTCCCACTGGCACACAAAGTCGCACAGCTCCCCGGCCACCAAGCCGGTTTGCAGGAGGCTGTCCAGCTGCAAGCCGACTTCATCCGTGCGGCTTCTGGCGGCCCGCTGCAAATTGCCGTGGTCACACAAAACCCACAGGGCATCCTGGGGGGCGTAATCCGCTGCGGTGGCCGCTTCCGGGTAAATCAGGGTCAGATACCGGTCCGCTGCCAGGGTGTATACATCATTTTGCAGCTTCTCAATGTCCTTTTCCAGGGTGGAGATCAGGGCGGTGTTCAGGTTCTTCCGCCGCTTCTGCCGGGCGAGCAGGTGCTGCAGGTCTTTAAGAAGCCCTTCCGTGCCCTGGGGGTGCATCCCGGGCAGGGCCTCCCGGGTGGGCATGACCAGCATTTTTTCCAAATTGTCGGTACGGCGCTGGGTTTGGGGGTCAAAATAGCCCATGGTGTCCAGCTCGTCTCCGAAAAACTCAAGCCGGACGGGGGCATCTTCTCCGGGGGAATAGAGGTCCACAATGCCGCCCCGCACCGCAAACTGGCCCACGCCCTCTACCATACCGCAGCGGCTGTAGCCGGAGGAGACCAGCCGGGCCGTCAGGGCCTCCAGGGGGTATTCCTTTCCCAACTCCAGGGTGAAGCAGGTCTTCTCCAGCACCGCCGGGGGAATGGTCCGCTGGCTGAGGGATTCCCAGCTCATGATCTGGATGGGGGTGTGGCCGGCGGCCAATTCGTAGAGCTGCCGCAGCCGCTTTTGCTCCCAGCTTCGGGAGACCACCGCCGCGTCGTAAAAGGTCAGGTCCCGGCCGGGGAGGATTGGGGGCGGGAACCCTAAGAAGCATTTGAGCTCCTCTTGGGTCCTCCGGGCAGCCATATCGTCCTGACACAGCACTACTATGGGCTTTCCCAAGTCATGGGACAGCCCGGCGATCATATGGCTCCGGTTGATCTGCCCCACACCGGTGACGGCGGCAGACTGGCGCTCCTTTAGTCCTTCTAAAAGGGAAGCGTATTCCGGAATGGTTTTCAGTAGAAAAAGCAAAGGCTGTTCCATGGTTCACCTCTAAAATAAAATGGGTTCGGGGAATGTCCCCAACGTACATTTCCTCCAGGGGAGTACCCTGGAGGAAATTGTTCTCTTTTTACGGATGGCTTCCGTTGTAGGCATTGGCAGCGGCGCTGACACCCTGCTCCATAATGGTCAGGGCCGCATCGGCACCGTTTTTCAGGGACACGGACAGGGCCTTCTCCTCCTGCGCCGAGAAGGGGGAGAGTACCCAGGCCGCCAAATCAAAATCCGGGTTGGGCTTGCCGCCCACGCCGATTTTGACCCGGGGGAAGTCCTGGCTGCCCAGCTCCCCGATAATGGACTTGATGCCGTTATGTCCTCCCGCGGAACCGCTGGGCCGGACCCGAAGGCGGCCGGGCTCCAGAGAAATATCGTCAAACAAGACAATGATCCGCTGGGGCGGGATGCGGAAATAGGCGCTCAGCTGCAACACGGACCGACCGGACAGATTCATATAGGTCAAGGGTTTCAGCAGATACACCTTTTTCCCACGGTAGGTGGTTTGGCCGTAAAGCCCCTGAAACTTGCCTTTATCCACGCTGCAGCCCAAGGTTTCCGCCAGAAGGTCCAGGCAGCGAAAACCGATGTTATGCCGGGTTTTGGCATACTCGGCACCGGGATTTCCCAGGCCGACGATCAGCCAGCTATCGTCACAGGGCATTAGAACAGGTCCGCAATGGAGGTGCCGCCATGGATGTGCTCAATGGCACGGGCGAACACGTGGGAAACATCCAGGAACTTGATCTTGCCGCTGGCGGTGTTGCCGCACTGGGGAATGGTGTTCAGGAAGACCATTTCCTGGATGGGGCTAGCCTCAATGCGCTCGTAGGCAGGGCCGGACAGAACACCGTGGGTGGCGCAGGCGTAAACCGCCTTGGCACCGCCGTTTTCGGTCAGAGCCCGGGCAGCGTTGCACAGAGAGCCGGCGGTATCTACCATGTCGTCAAACAGGATGCAGGTCTTGCCCCGCACATCGCCGATGATGTTCATGACTTCGCAGACATTGGCCTTCTGGCGGCGCTTGTCCACAATGGCCAGACCCATGTGGACCTTGGCGGCGAAGGCGCGGGCGCGGCCAACGGAGCCAACATCGGGGGAGACAACGACAAAATCATCGTGGTTGTACTGCTCCTCGGGGAACTTTGCGAGGTAGTAATCCACAAAGGAAGGATTGCCCAGCAGATGGTCCAGGGGGATGTCGAAGAAGCCCTGGATCTGGGAAGCGTGGAGGTCCATGGTGAGCACTCGGTCAGCACCGGCGGCGGTGATCATGTTGGCAACCAGCTTGGCAGAGATGGGGTCGCGGCTCTTGGCCTTGCGGTCCTGACGGGCATAGCCAAAATAGGGGATAACAGCAGTGATTCTTCCGGCGGAAGCACGGCGGCAGGCGTCGCACATGACCAGCAGTTCCATCAGATGGTCGTTTACGGGCTTGCAGGTGGACTGAACCAGGAAAACGTCGGCGCCCCGAACGGTTTCCAGAAGGCTGACGGATGCCTCGCCGTCGGCAAAGGTCTTGACCTCTGCCTGGCCCAGGTCAACCCCCAGATCCTTGCAGATGTTCTTGGCAAATTCCGGGTTGGAATTGCCGCAGAAAATCTTGATGTTCTCTCCGTACGTAATCATCAATGATTTACCTCGCTTATATTTCTATTTTTATCCGGTGGTCCGGACATAGTACATGGATATTATAGCATTCCTTGGGTGAACATTTCAATAGAAGTGTCCACAAAATTCTGCCCAAAAAAACGGGAAGTCTCTTGGCTTCTTCTGTCAAACCGACAATTTTCCCGGTGCCTCGTCAGAAAGGGTGGCCTGTAGGGCAAAAAGGGGCAGGTTCACGGGGTTCATGAGGCCGTATTCCATGGTGCAGTACAGAAGCCCTGCCAGGGAAAGGGCACAGATGTCCCAACGCTCCATTTTGGCGCTGCGGTACAGGGCCCAGAGGCTGGCCCCTAAGTATACAAGGCTCGGCAGCACCCCCAGGCAGATGGGGGCGTAGCACAATAGACTGTCCACCGGGTCCCACCTAAAATCCACCGTGGCCCCCAGGAGGCTGAAGCCAAAGAGCTCAAAGCCCTGATGGCCATAGGCCAGACGCTGGGAAAACAGGGCGTTGCAGAGTCTGAAAAAGCCGCTGTCCTCCCGGTAGCCCAGACACAGCCCCAGAAACCCCAGGGTCAGAAGCAGCATCACGGCAGGAAGCACCGGGGCCACCCAGGCCGCTTTTTGAAGCCGTCCTTCCAGGGGCATGGAGCAGCCCATCAGGAACAGGGCAACCAGCACCGCAAAGAAGGCGGCCTTGGAATCCGTCAGCCGGAACAGAATCAGGCTTAAAACCAGGCAGGCCCCCATGGCGGGCAGACGACGGCTCCGGGGGCAGGCCAAAAGGCCGGAAAAAATCAGCAGCATGCCCCAGAAGGCGGCGGTATTGGGGTGGCCGAAGCCGAAGCTGTGCCGCAGGTTGCCGTTGCCCCAGACCTCTGCCCGGACGGTGACGGTGTCCTCCAGCACCCCCAGGGCCACCAGCAGCAGATTCAGCACCAGGGCACCAAGGAAGAAGCAGAAGAAAAACCGGCTGATCTTCCGAAAGGAGATCCCTTTTGCGGAGGCTGCCAGGAGAAAGCTTGAAAGAAAGCAGCGGTTCCCGGTGGCGGCGGTGCCAAGGACCAGGATGGCGGTGCTTGATAATAGGAGCCATAGGGCCTTTTGTTGGTGGCCGTCCCACAGGAAGAGCTTCAGAAGAAGAATGCAGTAGGCCAGGGCAGAGCTGCCGTAAACCAAAAGCCGCCCCCACCGAGGCAGGGGAAAATGACCCAGATAGACGGGGAAAATCAAAAGAAACAGGCACACAAACCACAGCTTTTCCACGGTGCTTTCCCGGAAGAAACTGTGCATTTTTCCGGAACAACGGGAAAAAACAGAATCCATATCAGGCCCTCCGCCAAAAGAAAAAATATTCACTTCTATCTTAACAGACCCGGGGCTCAAAGTCAATCCGCACCCAGGGGAACTTCCGGAAAAAAGCTGCATTTTTTACAGAATGTGCTTGATTTTAGATTGGGCCTTTGGTAAAATAGACAGAAGAGGAAGGCCCCCCCGGGCCGAACTTCAAACTGAATTTCTGAATCAAAGGAGAGATTACCATGGGCCTGATCAAAGCTGCGCTGGCATCCGCCGGTGGTGTACTGGGCGACCAGTGGAAGGAATATTTTTATTGTGACGCGTTGCCGGAGACGGTGTTGGCGGTAAAGGGCCAAAAAAAAGTCTCCTCCCGGTCTTCCAATCGGGGAAGCGACAATATCATTACCAACGGCTCCGTCATTGCCGTGGCCGACGGCCAGTGTATGCTGATCGTGGACCAGGGAAAGGTGGCGGAGATCTGCGCCGAGGCCGGTGAGTTTGTCTACGATGCCTCTACGGAGCCCAGCGTGTTCTCCGGTGCTCTGGGCCAGTCCGTGAAGGATACCTTTGCCACCATGGGCCGCCGCTTCACCTTCGGCGGCGATACGGCCAAGGATCAAAGAGTATACTATATTAATACCAAGGAGCTTTTCGGCAACAAGTACGGCACTCCCACCCCGGTGCCCTTCCGGGTGGTGGATGAGGACATCGGCTTCCGCACCACCGTGTCCATTCGCTGCTTCGGTGAATACTCCTACCGGGTGTGCGACCCCATTCTCTTCTATAAGAACGTCTGCGGCAACGTGGACGGCCAGTTCGGCCGGGATCGGCTGGATTCCATGCTTCGGTCGGAGCTCATGACCGCCTTGCAGCCTGCCTTCGGAAAGATTTCCACCATGGGCATCGGCTATACGGAGCTGCCCCTGCATACCATGGATATTGCCAACGCCCTTAATGAGGTGCTGTCCGCCCAGTGGCGGCAGAAGCGGGGCATTGAGATCGTGTCCTTCGGCGTGTCCTCCGTCAGTGCTACGGAAGAGGACGAAAAGCGGCTGAAGGCCATGCAGCAGTCCGCCTTCCTGGGTGGCGGCAACGCAGCCGCAGGCAGAATGGTGGATGCCACCGCCAATGCCATGGAAGCTGCTGCCAAAAATACGGCCACGGGACCCATGATGGCCTTTGCGGGCATGAATATGGCCGGCTCCGCCGGTACCGGCAATATGCAGGGCCTGTTCCAGCAGAACGTGGGTTCCGCCTACCAGACCCCCGCCTCCAGAGCCCCCGCGGCCCCCGAGCCCGGGGCGGACACCTGGACCTGCCCTGGCTGCGGCACCAAGGCCACCGGCAACTTCTGCCCCGAGTGCGGCAGCAAGAAGCCCCAGGAGGGCTGGAAGTGCAGCTGCGGTGCCACCAACAAGGGCAAGTTCTGTACCCAGTGCGGTGCCAAGAAGCCTGCTTCTGAGCCCCTTTACCGCTGCGACAAGTGCGGCTGGGAGCCGGAAGACCCCAAGCATCCGCCCAAGTTCTGCCCCGAGTGCGGCGACCCCTTTACGGATGCGGACGCAATTTCTTGAAGAAGCAATAATCAAAACCCCTCCGGCCCCTTTGCCGGAGGGAACAGATAAAAAGGGACGACAGAAAGGGGAGATTTTATGCCCGACCAGGTGATCAATTACAAATGTCCGGCCTGTACCGGACCCCTGCATTTCGGTACCCAGTCCGGAAAACTGGAATGCGACTACTGCGGCAGCTCCTACACCCTGGAGGAAATAGAGGCCATGCAGTCTCAAAAGACCCAGGATGCAGAGAAGGCCTTTGAAGAAGCGGAAAACGCCCCCCAGGAGCAGTGGGACCTGTCCCAGGCAGGCTCCCAGTGGGGGGAGGAAGAGGAGAAGCTGCGGGCATATTCCTGCCCCCAGTGCGGCGCGGAGCTCATTTGCGAGGAGACCACCGCCGCCACCTCCTGCCCCTACTGCGGCAATCCCACGGTGGTGCCCGGCCAGCTCTCCGGCAGCAAAAAGCCGGACTACATCATCCCCTTTGCCAAAACCAAGGAGGATGCTCTGGCGGCGCTTAAAAAGCACTACAGCAAAAAGCCCATCCTGCCAAAGGCTTTCCAGAAGGACAGCCATTTGCAGGAGGTCAAGGGCGTGTATGTGCCCTTCTGGCTGTTTGATGCCCATGTGGAAGCGGATATGCGCTTTGATGCCACCCGTTCCCACAGCCACACCACCGCCGACGAGATCATTACGGAGACCGACCACTTCCTGGTTCACAGGGCCGGTTCCCTGGATTTTGAGAAGATCCCCGTAGACGGTGCCTCCAAAATGCCGGATACCCATATGGATGCCATTGAGCCCTATGAGTATAAAGACCTGAAGCCCTTCTCGCTGTCCTATCTTCCGGGATTCTTTGCGGATAAGTATGACGTGGAGAAGGAGGAGAGCCAGAAGCGGGCCAACCTCCGCTGCCAGCGCAGCACGGAAAACGCCGTGCGCAATACGGTGCTGGGCTATGAGACCTGCGTCACCACCGGGAAAAACATCCGGGTCCACCCCAAGGACGTGAAATATGCCCTGCTTCCCGTGTGGTTGCTGTCCACCCAGTGGAACGGAAAAAACTACCTCTTCGCCATGAACGGCCAGACCGGAAAGCTCATTGGGGACCTGCCCATTGATAAAAAACGGCTCTGGAGCTATATTGGAATTGCCTTTGCGGCGGCTACGGCCCTGCTGGGCTGGCTGTTTATTTAAGGAGGCATCGCCATGAAAAACAGACGTTTGCTTCTGACCCTTCTGACTCTGCTGCTGGTGCTGGCATTGCCTCTGGCGGCCTTTGCGTCCCAGGATGATTCCGATGCCAAGCTCCGGTATGTGACCGACGCGGCAAAGCTCATGACCTCCGAGCAGGACGCGGCCTTGGAGGCCCGGGCCAAAGAGATCAGCCAGGAATACGAATTCAGCGTGTACATCATCGCCCTGGACAATTACCAGGTGTACGCCCAACAGACGGACTTTTGGGATGCCAGTGTGGAAATCTATGACAGCTATGAGCTGGGCTGGGGCCCGGAAAAGGCCGGTGCCTGCCTGATGCTCAGCATGCAGGAGCGGGATTTCTGCCTCCATTTCAATAGTGACGCAGCCAACTATGCCTTCAGCGAAGGCGGCCGGGACCTGATCGAGGACCGGATTTTGGGCTACTTCCGGGAAAACGACTACTACGGCGGCTTTAACGAATACCTCAACTGCTGCCAGGAGTATCTGGAGGCCGCCCGAAACGGCACTCCCATTGAAGAGGGGAGCACCTCCCGGAACGATGAGGAGAGCAGCACCTTCGTAAACATCGTCTTCTTCTGCCTGCCGGGGCTCTTTGCCGCTGCGGTAACGGCGGTGGTGCTGGTGGTGCCTATGCACTCCGCAGGCACCAAGAACCAGGCCGATGACTATGCGGTTCCCGGCTCCATGCGGCTGACCCGTCAGTCGGACCATTTCCTCCGCCGCACGGTGACACGGACCCCCCGGCAGAAGGAGCAGCCCTCTTCCTCCTCCGGCGGAAGCGTCTCCACCAGCCACTCCACCGGCAGCCACTCCGGCCGCACGGGAAAGTTTTAAGTTATTTGCCATTTTGCGCAATCCTCTCCTGGGGGGATTGCGCAATTTTGTACCTTTCATTCTTTGACATTCCTGATTTTCAGCGGTATAATAACGTCACTTTTATTTTTGAAAACAGAAGGAGAAAAGTCCGGAACTATGAAGCATCAGGACCGAAATATGCTGCAAGGGTCTCTTGCCTGGCCGCTGGTGACCTATGCCATCCCCATTATGCTGACAAGCCTCTTGCAGCTGCTGTTCAACGCGGCAGACCTGGTGGTGGTGGGTAGGTACTGCGGCAGCGTTTCCGTGGCGGCGGTGGGCTCCACCGGTGCCATTACCAATCTCATTATTAACCTCTTCATCGGTATGTCCGTTGGTGCCGGTGTGGCGGTGGCCCACGGCATCGGCAGCCGGGAGCAGGAGACCGTCTTCCGCACGGTCCATACGGCGGTGCCGCTGGCCGCCATCAGCGGCATCTTCCTGACGGTGGTGGGGGTTTCCCTGTCCGGAAAGATTCTCCGGGCCATGTCCACCCCGGAGGACGTGCTGCCCCTGTCCAAAATGTATATGGAAATCTATTTCATGGGCATCACCTTTAATATGCTCTACAATTTCTGCGCCTCTATGATCCGGGCGGCAGGGGACACCAAAACGCCGCTGGTGATCCTGACCCTGGCGGGGATTTTGAATGTGGTTCTCAATGTGCTTTTTGTAAAGTTCGGCGGCATGAATGTAGACGGCGTAGCCTGGGCCACGATCATTTCGGAGGCACTGTCTGCTGCGGCCATCCTCTGGGTCATGACCCAAAGGATGGATGTATGCCGGTTGGAACTGCGGAAGGTCCATATTTATAAGGAGCCTCTTCTGAAAATGCTCCGCATCGGCGTTCCCGCGGGCATCCAGAGCTCCATGTTCTCCGCCTCCAATGTGGCGCTTCAATCGGCGGTCAATACCTTTGGCTCCGTGGCGGTATCCGGCAATGCGGCGGTGGGCAATCTGGAGGGCTTCATGTATGTGATCGAGAACGCCTTCCACCAGACCGCCGTCAACTATGTGGGCCAGAACTGCGGCGCCCAACAGTTTGACCGGGTGAAACGGGTGACATTCCTTTGTACCCTCTATGCGGTGATCGCTGGGCTCGTGGCGGGCTTTACCATGTATGCCTGTGGCCCCCAGCTGCTGAGCCTGTATATTACGGACTCTCAGGAAGCGATTCAAATCGGCATGGAGCGGATGAAGGTGGATATGCTGCCTTACTTCCTCTTCGGTATGCAGGACGTGCTCACCGGCGTGCTCCGGGGCATGGGCGCTTCGTTCCTCTCCATGATCATCACGGTTCTGGGCATCTGCGGCATCCGCATCCTGTGGATCAACACGGTCTTCCAGATCCCGGCCTTCCACACCCAGCCAAGCCTGTACCTCTCCTACCCCCTGTCCTGGAGCATCACCTTCCTGGTGCAGTTCACCGCCTTCCTGGTGGTATTCCGCAAAATCCGCTCCCGGGCGGAAGGCATCAGCCATACACCGCTGTCCTGACGGTCGTTACGTCTAACAGTAAGAACAATGTAGCGACGATGATTCATCGCCAAGCAACGTTTCGAATACAACTCCGCTGACGCTACGGTCGGAATGACATAATGGGGAGCGTTTCCGGTTTTTATCGGTAACGGTTCCGTCCTTAAATGTGCGGAACGGCACACAGGCCGTTCCCTACGGTTTCACTGATTGGGGTATTGATTCACCAACGTATTTCAAAAACGGATACGTTCGTCACCCCGATAATTGTCAATTTTTCCCTTATTTCCCCCAAGCGCAAAAAATCCCCGGGCGTACCGTAAAAAGCGGTACGTCCGGGGTCCCTTTTTGTTGGTCAGCCTTGCAGCAGGGTTTCAGCCATGGAGAACAGGGTGTCGGCGGGAAGGGTGGTGTCCAGTTCGTAGAGCATGTAGCTCACGCCGTTTTCCTGCCAGGTGAGGAAAGCCATGGTCTGTTCCTGAATGGTGGAGCTGCCGTAGCTGATGTAGTGGTTGGGCTGCCGGGACCAGGCTTCGTCCTCTGGGGTGGGCTGGTAGTCGCCGGGGACCAGGCGGTAGAGATCTTGATAGTAGGACAGGGTCACGCCGCCTGTGGTTCTTGTCTCAGAGGGAATGCTGTTGCTTGTGGACAGGGCTTCCTGGGACAGATGAACGGCCAGATACAGCTGCTTGCCGGATTTATCGGCGTAGGTGGCGTTCAGCTCCCGGTAGGTCAGGGCCGTGTGGCCGTTTTCGTCCTTGCCCCGGATCGTGTCCACATCGGCTTCCTTGAAGGTGTAGCCCTCGGGCAGGGCTTCCGGCAGATTCACGGAGAGATTTGCCTGGGAAACGGCCTTTTGGATTTGAGCGTAGCTTCTGTAATGGGTGCCTTGACCGGCACTTTCCAGGGAACGGATGCCCAGGAAGTCGGCGGCGTAGGCGGTAACGGACAGCAGGGCAATGGCGGCAGCCAGGGCCAGAATGCGGAAGGTTTTTTTATGGGTTTTCATAGTCGTTTGCTCCTTGTCTGAGGTGTCCAATTCCAGAAGATAGCCTTCGTCCACATGGTTCAAGGCCTGATTCAAATCCTGTGCGTTCATACATAGATCCCTTCCTTTTCAAGATGAGCTTTCAGTTCTCCCCGTAGCTTTTGAAGCCGGTATTTGATTTGCCGGGGAGAGCCGCCGTATTTTTCCCCGAGCTGGGGGGCGGTCATGGCGTAATAGTAGCGGCTTAGAAACAGCTGCCGGTCCCTGGGGGTGAGGGTGGCTAAGAAGCCATTAAGGCTTTGGGCCAGCTCCCGGGCTTCCAGATGCTGCTGGGCATCCCGGCATTCATCGGGAATGCAATCCTCCAGTTCCGAGAGCAGCACCTCCCCGCCACAGTTTCGCTTTCCCGCGGACAGGTATTCCAGACGCTTAAAGGACAGGTTGCGTACCACCCTGGATAAATAGTACTTGAGGGTCAGGGGTCGCTTGGGGGGGATGGTATTCCAGGCTGCCAGATAAACGTCATTGAGAATTTCTTCCGTATCCTGGCAGGAGGGAAGAATGTTTCCCGCAATGGTTTTCAGGTAAGCACCGTATTTATGGTCTGTCTCCGCAATGGCCTTTTCGGACCGGGCAAAGAACAGTTCGACGATTTGCGTATCTTCCAATGGGTTCACTCCTTTGGTTTCGTAAGGACCTTACACCTATAGAATACGGAACGGCAAGCCGGTGGACAAAAATTCCCTGGAGTTTTTTCTGGAAGCCGTTTGGGAAACATCCCAAAGGAATAGAAAAGTTCATAATCGCATGTTATACCGGATAGGAAAGACGGAGGTGTGAAATGAAGGATGCGTACAGAATTATCAAATGAATCTTATAAGGTTCTAAACCGTGATACAATCAAGTATATTGCGATGTTTACCATGCTTCTCAACCACATTGCTACTATTTTTTTGACACCCGGCACATGGGTGTTTGAGCTTTTTATCGCCATTGGATATTTTACGGCAATAACCATGGTTTATTTTTTGGTAGAGGGCTATCGCTACACACATTCAAAGAAAACATACATATCACGCTTATTCATCTTCGCCCTGATTTCTGAAATTCCATACTGTTTGGCGTTTACGACAAATGGTGTGATAGAGTTTTACGGCTTGAATATGTTGTTTACTTTATGTGTGTGTTTTGGAATCCTATATGTCCTTGATACAGCAAAAAGTAAACTCACAAAAGTGTGCCTTGTGATTCTTGGAATGTTCATAAGCCTATTTTGCGATTGGGCCTTGCTGGCACCGATATTTACATTGCTGTTTGCTTGGGCAGAAAATTCTGAACACCGTACAAAGCTTGCATTTGGTCTTTCTGTTATGATTTTCGGGGGGTTTAATTTCTTTGGTGGGCTTGGAAGATTTTCTCTTGCCGCAAATATGTTGTATGCGCTGCTAAGTGTCATTGGAATGGGCATGGCAGCGATTTGTATTGTATTGTTCTACAATGGCAAACGCATGGAAAAGGGAAAAACATTTTCAAAATGGTTTTTTTATCTATTTTATCCCGTTCACTTGCTCGTTTTGGGTGTTTTACGGCTTGCTTTTATCTGACGCAACGGCCCGGTTTCGTTTGAAACCGGGCCGCTGAACACGATGTATGGTAAAAGAGGTTATTTCGCCCCGGGGATTTGGAAGCCGGGAAAGTATTCTTCCACAAAGTCCACGGCCTCTACCTGGAAGCTCTTGCCGTTTAAGTAGTCCAGGCTTCCGGCATCGGTGGTGAACAGAAAGGTCAGCTTGTAGGAATACAGGGCCTGATAGGTCCGCTGGTATTTTTTGTCCAGCTTGCCGTATTTGCCGTCGCCCAGCAGGGGGTGACCGGCGTGGGCAAATTGGGCCCGGATCTGGTGGGTCCGGCCGGTGATCAGTTCGCATTCCACCAGGGAAAGACCCTGCCGGGAAACAAGGGTTTTGTAGTTTGTCTGGCAGGTCTTGGCTCCGGGCTTGGGGGTGTCCGTTACATACACCCGGTTTTTGACCGCGTCTTTAAATAGGTAGCCCCGCAGGCTCCCGTCCCTGGGGCTGGGGGTTCCCTCTACAATGGCCAGGTACCGCTTGTCCAGCTCCCGGTCCTTGATTTTTTGGTTCATGACCCGCAGGGCCTCGGCGGTTTTGGCGGCGATGACGATGCCGCCGGTGTTCCGGTCGATGCGGTTGCACAGTGCCGGGGTAAAGGAGTGCTCCTCCCGGGGGCTCCACTCGTGCTTCTGGTACAGATAGGCCTGGATGTGGTCAATAAGGGTCCGGCCGTATTCCGCCCCGTCGTGGGGGTGGACCGCCAGACCGGGCCGCTTGTCTACCAGGAGGATGTGCTCATCCTCATAGACAATGTGAAGTTTGGGGGAGGCCACCGTCAGATAGGCATTGTCCTCCCGGGGGGTGTCAAAAAATTCATCATTAATATAGAGCGTCAGCGTATCCCCCGCTTCCAGACGGGTATCCCGCTGGGCTCTGCCGCCGTTGCGCTTGATGCGCTTTAAGCGGATGTATTTCTGGGCCAGAGAGGCGGGGAGCAGGGGAACGGCCTTGGCCAGAAACCGGTCAAGCCGCTGGCCCGCGTCATTGGGGCCGATGGTCAGTTCTTTCATTCGTTACCCTCTAGTGCGGCAAAATGCTTGTTTACCTGGTCCGTAAATTCCTGGGCGGCGTTGTAGCCCAGCTTGCGCTGGCGCACGTTGATGGCCGCTACCTCCAGAATCACCGCCAGATTTCGGCCCGGGGTGATGGGGATGGTGTTCATGGGGATTTTAACGCCCAGAATTTCCATATACTGTTCTTCCAGTCCCAGACGGTCGTAGGCAGCCTGGTTGTTCCAGGGGACAATGTTCACCACCAGGTCAATGGACTTCCGGCTGCGGACGGAGCCCATGCCGAAGAGCTTGGCCACATTGACAATGCCAATGCCCCGCAGTTCAATATAGTTGCGGATCAGTTCCGGGGCGGAGCCCACCAAAGAACTGCTGTTGACCTTGCGGATCTCCACGGCATCGTCGGCAATCAGCCGGTGGCCCCGCTTGAGAAGCTCCAGGGCGGCCTCACTCTTGCCGATGCCGCTTTCACCGGTGAGCAGCAGGCCCTCGCCGTAGACCTCCATGAGAACGCCGTGCCGGGTCACCATGGGGGCCAGCTCCGCCCGGAGGTAGGAAATCAGGTTGGAGCAGAAGGTGGAGGTGGGCTCTTCCGAGCGCAGAATGGTAATATTGTATTTCTTGGCCATGGCCAGGCACTCCGCGTCTACCGGCAGGCCCCGGCAGACGATCAGGGTGGGGAGGCGGTAGTTAAAAAGCCGGTCAAAGATGATCAGTCGTTCTTCGGAAGATTTTTTTTGCAGGTAGCTCCATTCCATATTGCCCAGGACTTGCACCCGCCGGGGTTCAAAATGGTCAAAGTATCCGGACAGGGACAGGCCGGGACGGGCCACGTCCTCCACGGTCAGCCGAATTTTAGAATAGTCTGTGGAGGCAAAAACCACCTCCAGATGAAAATCCTTTGTAATATTGGGAAGCGTTACAACATATTCGCTCAATCTTTCCACTCCTTCCCGGCTCCGGGACAAAAACACGGAAGCCATCTCTGGGTTTATTATACCAAAGCGGGGTGGAATATCAAGGGAGAAAAATAAAAAGAAAATTTCGAAAAAAACACTTGCTTTTTTCAGGAATCTTTGCTATTATATCTAGGCGTTCGAATTGGGCGCAATAACGATTACGAATTGTTCAGATGGGAGGTGCAATGAATGGCGAAGTGTGATTTTTGTGGCAAGGGCGTAACCTTTGGTATTAAGGTTTCCCACTCCCACAGACGTTCCAACCGTGCCTGGAAGCCCAATGTCAAGCGGGTCAAGGCCGTTGTTAATGGAACTCCCTGCCATGTGTACGCTTGTACCAGATGCCTCCGTTCCAATAAGGTTGAGCGGGCCGTCTGATTCCCTTGGCTGATAAATACGCTGCCGATCACAGGCAGCGTTTTTATTTTGCCTTTCCCGGCAAGATCAGGAAAAAAACAATATATTTTCCAAATTTCTTTCAAAAACCTGTTGACTTTTTAAAGAATCAATGGTAAAATGACTCAGCCGCATCGAAGGGGCTTTAAGTGCTGTGCAAATCAGCCGCCTTTAGAGCGAGACTACACAATTAAAGTAGGTGAAATTCATGAAGGCAGTTTTTGTTACCGGCGGTAAGCAGTACACTGTGGCCGAGGGCGATGTCCTGTTCATTGAGAAGCTGGCTGTTGAAGCCGAGCAGACCGTGAAGTTCGACCAGGTCCTGGCTGTGCTGGACGGTGAGAATTCCAAGATCGGCGCTCCCGCTGTGGAGGGTGCTGTTGTGGAGGCCAAGGTCGTGAAGAACGGCAAGGGCAAGAAGATCGACGTCATCAAGTACAAGGCGAAGAAGAACGAGAAGACCCACATCGGTCATCGTCAGCCCTACACCAAGGTCGAGATCACCAAGATCGCTCTGTAATTTTTAGAGTATGACCAAGATCGAATTTTTTACCGAGGACGAGCGGATCACCGGATTCTCCGTCTCCGGTCACAGCGGCTATGCCGAGGCAGGCAGTGATATTGTCTGCGCTGCGGTTTCCGCCGTTGTCGCCATGGCAGAGGCCACCATCAATGATGTGTGCGGCGCCAAGGCCAAGGTCCGGGTGAAAGAGGCAGATGCCCGCATTACCCTGACCCTCCCCACAAGCTGTGATGAAGAAGAAAGCGTTCAGGCGGTTTTGGCCGGTATGATGCTCTATCTTTGCAGCCTGCGGGACGAATATCCAGATAACATCGAAGTTTTGGAGGTGTAATACAATGCTGAAGATTGGTATTCAGTTCTTCGCTCACCACAAGGGCGGCGGTTCCACCAAGAACGGCCGTGATTCCGAGTCCAAGCGTCTGGGCTGCAAGCGTGCTGACGGTCAGTTCGTTCTGGCTGGCAACATCCTGGTTCGCCAGAGAGGCACCCACATCCATCCCGGCACCAACGTTGGTATCGGCAAGGATGATACCCTGTTCGCCCTGGTTGACGGCACCGTCAAGTTTGAGCGCATGGGCAAGGATCGTCGGAAGTGCTCCGTTTACGCTGAGCAGTAAGACAAGCCTAAGAAACGAAGGACTGCTGCGTAATAGCGGCGGTCCTTTTTTTGAACCTGGGTGGCAGAGAAAAGGGAGTGGAAAAGCGCCGCTTTTTCTGTGTCACCCGCCGGATTACAATGGAGGTATACCTAATGTTTGTAGATAAAGTTCGAATTACCGTCTGTGGTGGGCGGGGCGGCGACGGAGCCGTGGCCTTCCACCGGGAAAAATATGTGGCCTCCGGCGGACCCGACGGCGGTGATGGCGGCCATGGCGGCAGCGTCATTCTCCGGGTCAATGACAATCTTTCCACCCTGCTGGATTTCCGCTATAAGCGTAAGTATTCCGCCCAGTCGGGCATGAATGGCCTGGGCCGCAATATGAGCGGCAAGCGGGGAGAGCCCCTGGTCATCGAAGTTCCCCGGGGCACCGTGGTGCGGGATGCGGAAACCAACCAGATCATCGTGGACATGTCCACCGGTGAAGATTTTGTTATCGCCAAGGGCGGCCGGGGCGGCTGGGGCAATGCCCATTACGCCACCGCCACCCGTCAGGTCCCCCGGTTTGCCAAGGTGGGCCTCAAGGGTCAGGAGCGGGACGTGATTTTGGAGCTGAAGCTTCTGGCGGACGTAGGCCTGGTGGGCTTCCCCAATGTGGGTAAATCCACCCTGCTCTCCGTCACCTCCAACGCCCGGCCCAAAATCGCCAACTACCATTTTACCACTCTTTACCCCAACCTGGGCGTGATTTATGTAGACGAAGGTGTGTCCTTTGTTATGGCGGATATTCCCGGCATTATTGAGGGTGCCGCCGAGGGTGCGGGCCTGGGCCATGACTTCCTGCGGCACATCGACCGGTGCCGACTCCTGGTGCATGTGGTGGACGTTTCCGGCAGTGAAGGCCGGGACCCGGTGGACGATTTTAACGCCATCTGTGACGAGCTGGGGAACTACTCCGTGGACCTTTCCAACCGGCCCATGATCGTGGCCGCCAACAAAATTGACCTGCTGCCTCCGGACAGCGACAATTTGCAGCGTCTCCGTGCCTGCGTGGAGGCGGCGGGCTGTGAGCTCTATGAGATTTCCGCCGGAACCACCCAGGGCACCCGGAACCTGATGCGGGTGGTGGCCGAGCGTCTGCGGACCCTGCCCCCGGTGACCATTTATGAGCCGGAGTATGTGGAGCAGGCACCGGAGGCCGGTGATCCCCAGGAGCTGACCATTGAGCATCTGGGCTCCACCTGGCTGGTTACCGGCGTGTGGCTGGAGCGGCTGGTGCAGAACATCAACTTTGATGACTACGAGTCCAGAAACTACTTTGACCAGATGCTTCGCAAATCCGGCCTCTTTGACCGGCTGGAGCAAATGGGCATCCAGGACGGAGACACCGTGGACATTTACGATTTGCAGTTTGAATATATGCGCTGATAAAAAGACCTGCCGTGATTGGACTTCACGGCAGGTTCATTTTTTGGCTTTTTTTATTTTTTCTCGATCACCGGCGTGGGCATGTCATCGTAGCCAAAAACCTCCCGGACCTTTTTGTAGATTTCCGTATAGGTCTTGCCGTTGTCCTTATAGCGCCATCCGGCACCGGCGTAGGGTTCTTTCCCATAGAAATTGGTGACGCAGTCCGGGTGGATCTCCTTAAAAATCTTCTGTTCCGCCGCCGGGACCCGGGTCTGCTTGCACATGAACTGCTCCAGAGGCAGCCCGTCCAGGGCTTTCAGGTCCGAAACCTTGGAATAGCAGATGTTCAGGTTCTTTAGATTCTCGCATCCGGCCAGCGGCTCAATGGATTCCAGCTTGTAGCAGAAGGCCAGCTCCAAAAATTCCAGCTTTTTGCAGTTTTCAAAGCCGTTCAGCTGTTTTACCGCGCAGCCGGAGGCGATCATAATTTCCAAATCCGGCATATAGGCCACGAAGCTCAGATCCGTCAGAGTTTCGTTGTGGCCGATGTCCATATATTTGGTGCGCCAGCAGTATTTGAGGTTTTCGCAGGTGTCGTCAAAGACGTTATAAACAGCCCGGATGGTCTCGGCGTTGGTCATGGTGCTGTATTTGCCGAACTGGATTTTCCACACCAGCTCCGTATTAGGGTAGTCCGCCCGGATGGTGGCCATGGTCTCGTTGTCCAGACCGCAGTTTTCCAGGATAAAGGCATCGCAGCCGGTCATAATGGCCAGAGCCTGCCGCAGGGCGGGAATATCCGCCTCCGTCAGGGAGAGGTTTTTATAGGAGACCTGGGGGTCATTGGTGGAGATTTCCTTGCCGAAGAGGGTGAAGGTGTAGTGAAATTTGGCGTTGGGGGCGGCGTTAATGAGGATTTCCACATCGGATTGGCTCAGGGCGCTGGTGCCGGTGGAGGTCATCAGCTCCACGGTTTCAAGCTCCGGGAGCCTGGCCAGAGTCTCCGAGGCGGCCACCACCTGACCGGAGGTGAGGGCGGACAAGTCCAAAGAGGTGGTGTCGGCGGTAAATTCCTGACCGGCCAGACCCAGGGTATAGCTGATTTCCAGATCCGGGTAGGCTTCCGTCAGCTTCTGCAATTCCTCAGCGGTGAGGCTTGTCTTAGGCAGGGTCAGCTTCTTGGTGTCCTTTAAAAAGGCCAGATTGGTCATGAGGCTGTCATAGTCCGTTTCTTCGGCGGACAGGGTGATCTCCGGAATGCCGTGGGCCACTTCTTTTTTTCCGAGGGATACGGTGTAGATCACCTGGACCTCCGGATGATTCCGGGCGTAGACCTCCAAAGCTGGGTAGGCCGTGGAGCCGGTGGCATCCAGCAGGGTCAGATTTTTATAATTTTCCAGGTCTCCTACATTTTCGTAGGTGACCACCATTTGCAGCTCCGTGGCAAGATAAGCGGCATTGGTGGTTTCCGGCGGTTGAGTGGTTTCTTCCGTGGGAGCGGAGGATCCGCCGCAGCCGGAGAGTGCCAGCATCAGAAGCATCACGGCAGCAATAGAAACAAATTTGCGCAAGCCCATGGGGTAACGGCCTCCAGTAAACAAAAATTATTCCTTACTATACCACATCCCCGGATAAAAAGCAAGAAATCACAAAGGAATGTTATAAAAATTAAAAAATAGGCTTGAAAAGTTCTTGATTCCACCCTACAATGGGTTCGGAAAGCTTGGATTGCTGATTTGCGGCAGCCAAGGAACGGGGCCCTGGTTTCAATAGTCCGGCGGCCCAATAAAGTAAACCCCGCAGGAACGGTGACAATTTGCCGTCCCTGCGGAATTTTTACACGTTCATATGAGGCGGAAGGAACTATCCAATATCAAAAAAATTGTAAATATAGTTCTTCCTTGCGTCTGTAATGTGGTAGATATAAATGCAATCTCCCGTTATTTTGTAGATGCAGACATATTGCTCAATAAATATAGCCCGAAAGCCGTATTTTCCCATCAGCGTATCTTGTTTTAAAACGCCCATTTCCGGAAAAAGCGACAGATTCTCTACGGAATCCTGAATTTTTGCGGAAATTTTCCGGGCGGCTTCCAAACTGACCTGGTAGCGATAGTAGCTCAGCAGCTCCGCATACTCCCGCTGGGCCTCATACAACCACTCAATCCTCATGCAGCAGCTCCCGGGCCATGTCACGAACCTGCTCCTGTGTGAATGTTTTGGCTCCGGCCAGACGGTTTTCTTCTCTCCGGAGCATTTCAGACAAAAGATTTAATTCCGCTTCCCGTTTTTCCCAGAGCTCCAGGGGCAGAAAAACCATCTCCCCGTCACCGTTCCGGGTTATGAATATGGGTTCCTGCTTTTCCTTCGATAATTTCACCATGCCGTCATAATCATTGCGCATGGCTGTGGCGGAACGAATCATCATGGGGCATCCCTCCCAATTACTTTATTACAACCTTATTATAGACGAATATCTTTATGCTGTCAACGAAAAACTGGGCGGCAGCAGAATCAATACATTTTTATGGGTGTTCCGCCAAAATTCCAAAGGGTCCCATTGGCGGAGCACCCTTTTTTATATCGGGGAAACTCTGAATAAATCGACAAGAGCTTCCCTGGAAAAGGAGTGGAAGAGATGAAAAGAAACAAAAAGCCCCTTCGGGTCGCCGCTTACTGCCGGGTCAGTACGGACAAGGAGGCCCAGGAGGGGTCCTACGAAGGGCAGATGGCTTACTACAGGTCGTTCATCACCGGAGACCCCCGGATGCGCCTGGTGGGGCTCTACGGCGACAAGGGGAAAAGCGGCCTGTCGGTCCCAAAACGGTCCGGCCTCCAGCGACTCATGGAGGACTGTCGGGCGGGGAAGATCGATTTGATCCTTACAAAATCCATTTCCCGCTTTGCCCGGAATATGTCCGACTGCGCGGAGCTCATGCGGGAGCTGCGAGGCCTGGGGGTGCAGGTCCTCTTTGAAAAGGAGGGACTTCATTCCATGTGCGACAACGCGGCCTTAATGCTCCATATTTTATCCGCTATCGCCCAGGAGGAGAGCCACAGCATCAGCCAGCATACCGCCCGGGCCCATGAGCAGTATGCCCTGGAGGGCCGGCCCTTTGGCCGGGTGGCCTATGGTTACCGGAACGCTGGGGACAACCGCTGGGAGATCAACGAGGGGGAGGCACTGAAGGTCCGCAGGGCCTTTGACCTGGCGGGGGCCGGGAACTCCTATCAGGAAATTTTGAAGGCCCTGAACACCATGGAAGAGGGCCCCGTCTGGCAGCAGAGACGGCTGAAGCGGCTGCTCATGAACCCGGTTTACAAGGGGGACTATGTGACGAACCAAACCGTCAGCCTGGTGCCGGGGAAGCAGGTGGTGAATAAAAACTACCGGGACCGGATCTACATCCGGGAGCACCACGAGCCAATTGTTTCGGCCGAGGAATTTGAAGCCGTGCAGCGGCTCATCAGTCTGGGGGCGCTGCGCGGCAACAAAAAAAGGGAGGCGGTACCCAATGGCCATAGTAACGAAAATTGAGGCCCGGCGGAAGGTCGTTTTCAAGCGGGTGGCCGCCTATTGCCGGGTGAG
This sequence comes from uncultured Oscillospiraceae bacterium, assembly GCA_934589525.1. GTDB lineage: Bacteria > Bacillota > Clostridia > Oscillospirales > Oscillospiraceae > Faecousia. The sequence continues at coordinate 67,757 of CAKTOB010000012.1, forward strand.
CACGGAGAAAGATGCCCAGCTCTACAGCCTGGAAAACCAGATGAAGGCTTTTCGGTTTCAGCTGGCCCGGCGGAAGGACTGGAAGTTGGTGGGCATCTATGCCGATGAGGGCCGCAGCGGGACCTCCCTGAAGCACCGGCTCAGATTCCTGGAAATGTTGGAGGACTGCAAGGCCGGAAAAATCGACTATATCATTACCAAAAGCGTCAGCCGCTTCGCCAGAAACACCGTGGACACCCTGACCACGGTGCGGGAGCTGCAGCAGTATGGAGTCCATGTGTTTTTTGAAAAGGAGGGCATTGACACGGCGGATTCCTTTTCGGAAATGCTCCTGACCATTATGGCCTCCTTCGCCCAGGAGGAGAGCCGCAGTATTTCCGAAAATGTGAAATGGGCCATCCGCAAGCGCTTTGAGGCGGGGGAGGAGGTCAAGGTCCCCCTTTATGGCTTTTACCACAGGGATAAGGAGCTGTATTTGATCAACGAGGAAGAGGCGGCGGTGGTGCGGGAGGTTTTTGAGCGGTATGTCCATGGGGAGCTGCCCTTGGAGATCATGCGGGACATGACGGTAAGAGCCGTCAAGCCCCCCGCCGGGAGCTGTTGGAAGCGGCTGCAAATCGACCGGATGCTGAAAAACGAAAAGTACATTGGGGATTCCCTGCTGCAAAAGACCTTTATTGCGGACCATCTGGACCATAAGCAGACCCGCAACACCGGTCAGCTGCCCATGTTCCGGGTGGAAAACGCCCATGCCGCCATTGTGGACCGGCATCTTTTTGACCAGGCCCAGAAAATCCTGGAGCTGCGGAAGGTATCCGGGGGCAACAGCACCTACCCCTACGGGGCCATGCTCCGGTGCCCCCGCTGCGGGAAGACCTTGATCCATGGGAGCCTGAATAATTTCTACTATGCCGGTGAAAAAATCCAAAACGGCGGCTGGGGCTGCTACGGCCCCGGGGGTTGCGGCGGGTATCTGCTGATCCAGAACGTGCTGGACCGGGCGCTGCTGTCAGCCTATCGGGAGAAGTACGGTCAGGAGCAGCCCAGTGTGGAATTTTACTGGCTGGACGATACCCTGGAGGCCATCCTTCCGGGGGAGGACCGGCTGACCCTCCGGTGGCGGGACGGGAAGACGCAGGTCGTGCCTCTGGATTTTGCCTGGGAGCGGTATCATCCGGGGCCCTATTCCCGCTTTTATAACGACTATTTGGAGCGGATCCGAAGGGGCGAAAAGAAGAACAAATATCGGTTTTTAATGGGACTGGAACAGGAGGAACAAAATAATGAGAATCACGAGGATCCCTGCGAAACGGGAGGGGCAGCGGCTGCGGGTGGCGGTGTATTGCCGGGTGAGCACCAAGCTGGAGGCCCAGGAAAACAGTCTGGAAGCCCAACAGGCGGCCTATCGGAATTTGATCGGCCTCCGCGATGATTGGGTTTTGGCGGGCATTTATGCCGACAGCCTTTCAGGCCGAAGCGCCCGGGGGCGGCCGGAATTTATGCGGATGCTGGAGGACGCCAGGCAGGGGAAAATCGACCGCATCCTCTGTAAAAGCGTCTCCCGGTTTTCCCGGAACGTGGCGGAATGCAAGCGGTATACGGACATGCTGATGCTTAAAAACGTGGCCGTGGAGTTTGAAAAGGAACATCTGAGGACCGATGACCCCGCCGGTTCCTTCCTGTTCTCCCTGATGGCCGCCATTGCGGAGGACGAGAGCCGCAGCATCTCGGAAAATGTCAAGTGGTCCTATCGGCAGCGGTTCAGCCGCGGGACGTATAACCTGGGCAATAACCGCATCTTGGGCTACGATTGCCTGAATGGAAAGCTGGTGCCCAATGGGGCCGCCGATACGGTGCGGCTGATTTTTAGGCTCTATTTGCAGGGCGCCGGGCTGACGGAAATCGCCAGCCGTCTGGAAGCCCTGGGCCGCACCGGGAGAAGCGGCAAGCCCCTGACCCCTCAGGGGATCCTCTATATATTGGGCAATGAAGCCTATGTGGGGGATAAAAAGCTCCAAAAACAGCCGCCCAAGGACTTTTATACGAAACGGCCGGGTCAAACCTCTTTTGAAAGCACCTACCTGACCGATGACCACGAGGCGCTCATCGACCGGGAAACCTGGGAGAATATCCAGAAAAAGCTGGAAACCCGGCGGGCGGAAATCGACACCGGTCTGCGCTGCCACGGCGGCCGGGCCCACTTCCTTTACGGCAAACTCTTCTGCGGCGGCTGCGGCGCCCCCATGACCCGCCGCACCCTCTCCGGCACCACCCCATACAAAGCCTGGATCTGCCGAGAGCACCACCTGGGAACCATGGGCAACGGCTGCCCAGCCAAACCCATCCGGGAGACAGCCATTCTGGAAAAACTAGAAACACCACCCCAGCGCCTGCCGGAAGAAATAGCCCGCATCGAAGTCTGGATGGGGGAGATCACCATCACCCCGGCATCCCCCCAAAAACCGCCCCATCCAAACCAATAAAAACCCTTCGCCCACCTGGGTGCGGGCCTGATCTGCAAGAACCCTTGCAATCAGGCCCCACTCCGGTGGGCGTTTTTTTATCCCCAAAGGAAGTCTTGGAAGCCGATGCACATGCAGCCTATGTACCGCATGCACGAGTTCATCAC
>CAKTOB010000013.1 GCA_934589525.1 uncultured Oscillospiraceae bacterium
AGGGCTGCATAAGGGGGTTTGTGGTTTTTTGGGGTGCTCCCACATTTTACAACGGGAACGGAGCAAGAAAAGGGCAGCGGAGCATTGACCCGGTCCGGAAGAATGGGTATAATAACGTCGCCTTATATCAGCTGGGAGCAATATTTTACGGACCTTCTTGTCCGGTTGACAAAGGACACCGTGCTCCACTACAGCAAGCAGCGGCTGAATCCGGTGTATTTGCAGGATGGCAATGTAGCAAAGATCCTGTCTGCCATGGCCCTTTCCGACAATAACGAACCCGGCACGGATAAGAAAAAGCATTAAATTCTTCCAACAATACCCGGGGCAAAAGGGCACAGAACCAACAATTGATTGAGAAACGCTGATTCCCGGAGTGGCAGAGTCGATTTCTACATGAAGTTGCGGTACCATGGCAAGTTGCGGATTTCCTGTTATCAGATCGGTTTTGATAAAGAAAATGACAGGCCGGATACCACCGGCCTGTCATTTTGCTTCGCGACCTTGCTTCATCAGAAATAAAAACACCACCCTTTGGGGTAGATGCCTCCGGGGGGTGGACTACGGGACTCGAGGGCCGCTTTGCCAACGGGCAAAGCGTATGGTTGCCACCAGTTTGCGAACTGATGGCCGCAAGATGCCACCGGCATCTTGCATTTAAATGGGTTCAAGTCCCTTTTTCCTTTCCGCTCTATCATCTTTGAACATCTCTCTATCATCCTGCATCCAGAAGTATAGAAAACAAATAAAAAATAATCAAATTTATTTCTGAACCTATCCTATTATATTGGATAGGTTATTTTGTATCCGCAATGAAATCAAGGCAGAGATGGAAGCCCACGATCTGGAAGAAATGATTGCCGGTCAATACATCATCCGCTACACCGCCGTTCTTTCCAATCGCTTTGACGCCACCGCTTTCAAGCGTGTTTGCCCGGAAATCTACAAGGCTTACACCAAGCAGGTTTCCAGCCGCCGCTTTACCATCAGCGTGTGAAAGAAAAGGCGGGGCCAAAAGCCCCGCCACCAGAAGGAGAGATTGCTATGGATTACGGCTATTCCAGATGTTCCACCAACGAGGGCAAGCAGGATATAAACCGCCAAGTGCGGGAGCTGCGGGCGGCGGGAGCGCAGGAAATCTTTATGGAATACGAACACGGAGACGCAAAGGTAAAGAGCCAACAGGCCCAGATGTTTGCGGCGGCCCAGGCGGGCGACACCATCATTGTTTTGGAGGTTTCCCGTCTTGCCCGCTCCACCCAGCAGCTTTGTGAAATTATCGATGTTGTGCGGGAGAAGCGTCTGCGGCTTGTGATTATGGGGTCAATGACCCTGGATTGCCGTGAGGGCCGTTCAGACCCGATGAGCGAGGCTTTTTTGCAGATGGCGGGCGTGTTCAGTCAATTGGAGTTGGCAATGATTAGGAGCCGTGTGCGCTCTGGAATGGCGAACGCCAAGGCAAAAGGAAAGCAGATCGGCAGACCCCAACGCACCGCCGAAAGCATTCCCGCAATCTTTCTTCGGCATTATACCGCTTATAAAAACGGGCAGTTAAATATTTCAGAATTGGCAAGGGTTTGTGATTTGAGCAGGACAACGGTTTATAAATACCTTTCGCTGTTGGAGGGGTAACGGAAAAGGAGCGGACGAAAAATCCGCTCCTTTTTTTATTTACAGTCCCAACAGTTGCTTTTTCTTTGCGTCATATTCTTCCTGTGTTATGGCCCCGCTGTCCAGAAGTGTCTTATACTTTTTCAGTTCATCGGCATCGCTATTAGGCTCTATGGTAACAGATTTGCCCTGACGTTCAACCAACAAATTACTGAGAGCCTTGTGTAGGTCATCACGGTTTTCCAACATAACAAATTTAATTGCGCCAGACGCAGTGGTAACTACTAGACTGCTGAAAATACCCGTACCAACAGCAGAAATGGAGTCCATAGGAAGATCAACACGCTTTCTAAATACACTAACCCCATACACCCTTTTATTTGTAATGGTAATTGCGATTTTAGACCAGTTCATATAAACCAGATAGGCAATAATTGGGGAAGCAAAAATCAGCGGAACCAAGACGATGTTTCCACCATTCCCACGCCCAAAGGCATAAACAATTGTAGGTCCAAGTGTTTTATAAAAAGATATAGCAGAGGATGCTACGACCAGTCCGTCAAGTAGATAAGCGATAAGTCCCAATACAGCAATGAAGATGCACCATGGTTTTAAGTCCTTTAATTTTCCTACGATGATAATTTTCTCAGTCGTTTCCAAAACTATTCCTCCAATTTTTTCTCTTTTTTCGCTTGGCACAACTTACAAACACTAACAGCTCGTCCGTCATACAAAATTGCTTCATTTTCTGTGCTAAAGGGCAGGTAGTAATCCGGGTAATTCCCTCTCGTATGAACGCAGTAGCCTTTGATATGAAGTGTGTGCCGTTTGGGATTATACAGATATTTGTCTTTAATTCTGTCCCCCTTCTTTCTGATAAAATAAAAAGTGTGTAGCCCCAAATGGAACTACACACCGAAAAACGCAGTTCCATTTGCTGCTACACAAACTAAATAAAATACGGCATTTGTCGCACCCATTTAGCAGAACTTGCGTTTTTGCCAAATATAAGGGTACGACAAAAAAGGGTATAATATCCCCAGTGACATAATACCGTTTTTTGAACCTATTTAGTTTGTGTAGCACGAATATTATATCCCATAAAAGGAAAGAAAGCAACACTATTTTCAATCCCCAAAGGTTTTCCCCACTTTATATTTTTAGGAGCGGAAAACCTTTGGGGGATTTTTTATTTTGCGGCTATGTGCTATAATAGCAAAAAAACAGAAAAGGAAGCCCAGCTATGGCAAACTATGGAAAATATTATATTGCCGTCCGGCTCCTCCTTCTAAAGCAATACCTGGAAGCCAACGCAGGCCGTGACCGCATTGTGAAGCGTGGGGAGCTGGAAGCACTGTTGCGAGAACATGATATGCCCGTAGAGAAAAAGACGCTCTACGCCGATTTTGCGGCCCTGGGGGATATTTGCGGCCTACAGCTGGACTATGACCCCCACAAGAAAGGGTATCGGCTCCTGAACCCACCCTTTGAACCTTACGAACTCCGGCTTTTGGTGGACAGTGTTCAGTCCTCCAAATTCATCACCAGAGAGAAAGCCCAGGAGTTGACCGCCAAAATAAAGAAATTTGCGGGCAAGGACACTGTGGAAAGTCTGAACCGGGAAAACCATGTTGCAAACCGAATCCGCAATATGAACGACAGCGTTATGAAGGACGCAGACCGCATCCACGCCGCTATTGCGGCAGACTGTAAGATCAGCTTTCGCTATTTCCACTATGCCCCCGCCACCAATGACAATAAACGCTATTCCAAGAGTGGCGGGCAGTATGTGGTCAGTCCTTACGCCCTTCTTTGGAATAACGGCAATTATTATCTCTACGCTTACGACAGTGAAAAAGAGAAGTTCCGTTATTTCCGTGTGGACAGAATGGAGCGTATTTCCCAGCCCTTGCCCCTAAAGCGGGACGGCAGAGAAGCCTACAGTGAGAAGAACCTAAACCGCCAAAAGGCAAAGGTATTTGATATGTTCGGCGGGCAGGAATACAATGTGCGCATCCGCTTCCGCAACGAATTAGCGGACGCAGTAATAGACCAGTTCGGCAAAGATATTATGATGATGCCGTGTGACGAAAACCATTTTATCATCCTGGCCCCCATCGAGATCAGCCCGCCTTTCTTTGCCTGGATTGCGACTTTTGGAAGAAAAGTAAAGATTCTTTCACCGGAACCAGTAGTAGAGAAAATGCGGGAGTTCCTTGAAAAATCACTAGAAATGTATAAAAATGATGGAGAGATGTGAAAGCACCTCTCCATTTGCTTTATAGATGTTCAAAGATGATAAAAGATGATAGCTTACGTTCTTTTCAGCTTGCTTTTGGTTGTGTTGATTTGTGCTAAAGGGGAAAACCTGTCAAAATTCTTCGCAATATCCGCATCGTAAATAGCGCAATAATGCTTTGTCATTTTTAGGGTAGAGTGGCCCAGCAATCTTTGAAGCATAAACGCATCCACGCCACAGTCCACAAGATATTTGCGGGCGAAAGTGTGCCGGAACAGGTGAATGCTGGTTTTCTCCACGCCACGGGAGCGGTTATAATGGGCAATGGCAAGCCGCAGTCCGTTTTCTGACAGCATATCCCCGTATTGGTCACAGAACAGGTATTCCGCAGGCTGTCCCTTGCGGATTGCCATATAATCCTTCAAAATAGATGCCATTTTAGAGCAAAAGGGAACCGTCTGAATTTTCCCGTTTTTCGTGTGACGGTAGATAATCTGTCTTGCGGTCAAGTCTACATCCCGAATCTGGATGTTCCGCACAGTCGCCGCACGGCAGCCGCTATTGAGCAGGAAATTGATAATGACCCAGTTTCGATATTCCGTAAAGGAACAGTCTGATTTTGGCTTTTGGAGCAGTAGCGCAAGTTCTTCATCCGTATAGGTTTCTTTCACGGTTTCCTTGTCCGTTACGTGGGGCATGGTCAGACTTGCCACACCCTGACGCTGACACCAATTCAGAAACGTGCGGAATACTCTGGCATAGGCAGAAATGGAATTATGGGCAAGACCAGACTTCCGCATAGACACAATCATTTCCTCCAACTGCCTGTTGGTCAGTTCCTTCATTGGCTGCTGAATATCTAGATGTTTGGAAATGCTGTGTAAGTGGAGCTTGTAATTGCGAATCGTGACCTCTGACAAACCTTCCGCAGTCTGGGCAAAAACGAAGTCGTCAAAGACTTCCGCCACGGTGCGGTCAGACTGTTCATTTAATCTGATTTTTGAACGCATTTTTAGACCTCATTCCTATCATTAAAATCGGCAAACAGGCATGCGGTCTGAATCATGGCGGAAAAACAAGAAAAAACCCTTGAAAGATCAGAACTTTCAAGGGTTTTGGTGGAGACTACGGGACTCGAACCTGTGACCTCATGCGTGTGAAGCATGCGCTCTAACCAGCTGAGCTAAGCCTCCGTGGCTGGAACATGTTGAATTATACCCTAGAATGGACAAAAAGTCAAGTGCTAATTTTATTTTTTTCTTTTGCATTTCGCCGGGTCAGGGCGGCCAGAGCAAGGCCTGTGAGGGCGCCGGTTACGGCGGCGGCGGTGGGGTGGGTTTGGTCGGCGGTTTTAGGGGTGGGGGACAGGGCCAGGAGCAGCCAGCTTAGGTGCTGCCAGGCGGGGAAGGCCTCGTAGGGAAGGTCCTGGGGGATTTGAAGGTAGAATTCCAGCAGGTAGGGCTTTTCCCGGGAAAAGCTGCCCAGGGGCACCGTTTCCGCCTGGGACAGGGGGCCGTCAAACAGGGTCTCCTCCCCGTTTTTTACGGTCAGCCGGAGGGTTCCCAGGGCTTCCGGCAGGTTTTGGCAGCACAGCAGCAGCTGTGTGTCCCGGCCGGGGCAGATGTACAGGCAGTCCTCCAGCAACTCCCCGGGATAGATGGCGGGGCTGCTGCCAAAGAGGTGGTCTGCCCGGGTCTCCATGTCCCCGGCCCAGACCCAGTCTCCGGCACCGCCGCCAAAGTAGACGGCCCCCTCGGCGCTGGCTGTCAAAACGGTCATCATCAGCAAAAGCGCCCATGCGCCCAGTCGTTTTGCCATGTTGTTTCCCTCCTCGTTGTTTTATCAAAGCATACCACACAAGGGCCGCTGTTTCTGCCGGAAAGAGGCGGGGGAAACCGGGTTTTTCACAGAATATTTACAGTTTTTGCCGTTGATTTGCAGGCTTTTTCAGATTCACGACCTAAAACGGAACACTAAAAAGGGCTTCAAAGCCTCCCCAAACAAAAGGAGATGGTATATTTTGGTTGAAGTTTCCCATCTGACAAAGCGTTACAGCGCCAAAGAAAGCCTGGTGACCCTCAAGGAGAGACCACCATCTTCATCTCCCGGACAGACGCCGCCGGGCTGTATGAAGCGGTGCGGGGATCGTGCTCCAGTGAGAAACGCAAAGAAGCCCTCTTTTTGTTGCTGTGAAATTCATCGTTGATTTTTTAGAAGGAATTGGATATACTAGGCATAGAAAGGGGGCATCGCCATGCCGAATATCAAGCCTGTATCGGATTTGCGCAATTACGGGGAAGTCCTGCGGGATGTCGCCGTAGGGCAGCCGGTCTTTCTGACCAAAAACGGCCATGGCCGCTATGCGGTTTTGGATATGGAAGAATACCGCCAATATGAAATTCTTCTGGCAAAGGAGAAGCTTCTGACCGAACTGGAAAAAGGCCGCCGCAGCGGAGAAACCAACGGCTGGCTGGAGGGGGACGCCGTATTCCGGGAACTGGGAGCAAGATATAATGACTAACATCCGATTCTCTCCGGAGGCCCGGAATGATCTTGCGGAAATTGGTGACTATCTCTCCTACCAACTGCGCAACAAATCCGCAGCCCGAAACCTGATGGCCCGGATTCAATCTTCGGTCCTCTCTCTGGAACAGTTTCCGGAATCCGGTACACCTATTTCGTTTGCCGGGCCGAGCATTGTCTATCGCTATTTGTTTTGTGGGAGCTATATGATTTTCTATCATATCTCCATGGAAGCTGTCCATATTGACCGAATCCTTTACGGTCGGAGGGATTATCTGTCTATTCTCTTTGGCGAACAGCTATGTGATGATGAAGAAAAGTAAGAAACGACCAGGCAGTTTTTGATCTTGCGCCGATACAGAAATATTTCCTTTAAGCAGACTTGAAAAAAGCCATTGATTTTTCCGTGACTATCTGCTATAATAGGAGCAATGCAGGGTTAGTTCATCGGTAGAATGGTCGCTTCCCAAGCCACAGAGGCGGGTTCGATTCCCGTACCCTGCTCCAGTACAAACAACACCACCCCTTGTGAGTGGTGTTGATTTGTTTTACGCTGGTGGGAATCGAACCCATCTGAATGCAACTGTCCGGCGGACAGTTGCCAATCGGCAGCTGGATGCCGATTGCTCCATAGGATTTGCCACGCAAATCCGTAATCGATTCCCGTACCCTGCTCCAGAACAACAACACCATCCCTTATGGGTGGTGTTGTTTTGTTTTACGCCGGTGGGAAGAAGAGGCCTCAATGTAGCGGCGATGATTCATCGCCAAGCAACGTGACAAATAGAATCTGTGCGGTTAAACGGAGACACCCCCGACATGTCATCCCGACCGAAATGAAATGGAGTGGAGGGATCTTCCCAAGTGGCAATAATAACATGCGTAAGGTAAAACCTGCAACTTGGGAAGATTCCTCGACTCGCTTCGCTTCCCGGAATGACATGTCGATAGCTGATTCCGTTTTGTCCGCACGGGTTATATTCGAAACGCCCCCCGGAACGGCACACAGGCCGTTCCCTACGGTTTCGCTGGGAGGTGGATTTCTTAACCGCACAGGTTATATTCGCAATGTGGCGGGCGGCTAATAGCCGATGGAATTATGGTGTGATTGCCATCGGCAATCAATTCATTTTGATTCGCTGCGCGGAGCACCACCCCTACGGGGTGGTACCGTTCAACCGCACAGGATGTATTTACAACGTAGTGGGCGGTTGCAGGGGGAATGGTGGGTAAAATTTGTGTGAAAAATTTACAAATGCTTTACTTTTTTGCCCCAACGGGCTTTACATGGCGGTGGTATATTTAAATTAAATGAGAGTTTAAAAGGAGCGATGAAGATGAAAATCGATTTTGAAGCCAAGAAGGGCTTTATTTGTGATATGGATGGGGTGCTGTACCATGGAAACCGGATCTTGCCGGGGGCTGCGGATTTTGTGCAGTGGCTGCAAAGCAACAACAAGGAGTATTTGTTCCTGACCAACAATTCCGGCATGACCCCCAAGGAATTGCAGCAGAAGCTGGGCCGGATGGGGCTGGATGTGCCGGAGGAGCATTTTTACACCAGCGCCTTGGCAACGGCTGCCTTTTTGAAGGCCCAGGCCCCGGGGTGCTCGGCCTTTGTTATTGGGGAAGCGGGGCTTCTGAACGCGCTGTATGATGCGGGGATCACCATGAACGATGTGAACCCGGAGTATGTGGTCATCGGGGAGGGGCGGACCTATTCCCTGGATACCCTGACCCGGGCGGTGAATCTGGTGCTGGGTGGGGCCAAGCTCATTGGGGCCAACTCCGATGTGTCCGGCAACATCGAAAAGGGCATTGCCCCGGCCTGTCGGGCCTTGATCGCTCCGGTTGAAATGGCTACGGGCAAGCAGGCCTATTTCTGCGGCAAGCCCAACCCTTTGATGATGCGCACCGGCCTGCGGCTTCTGGGATGCCACTCCGAGGAGGCGGTGGTCATCGGAGACCGGATGGATACGGACATCATCGCCGGTACGGAAAGCGGCATCGACACGGTGCTGGTGCTCTCCGGCGTCTCCGACCGGGATACGCCCAAGACCTTTGCCTACCAGCCCACGGAAATTCTGGAGGGTGTGGGAGACATCTGCCGGGCAGCCCAGTAAAATACATAAAAAGCGCCCCGAAACCTGGGCTTTACCTGGTTTCGGGGCTTTTTGAGCTTATTTGTGGACTGCTTCCGGGGATGCTTTCGTTCTGCCGAATTTTGCCAGGAATTTTTCCCGGCGTTTTCTGCGGCGGTCCTTGATTTCCAGACGCTCGCCCAGGTCCCGGCTGCCCACGCCGTAAACCAGGTAGAGAATCAGACCGGAGACCAGCATGATGAACACGGTGCTGGCGCAGCGGCGGCCGGAGGCGTTGATGTTGTAGCCGTACATGCCCTCCTCGGCGCACATGCTCTGAATGACCATGGCGTAGGTGGTGCCGTAGGAGCTGGCGAAGGTGGCGGACATGTCATACTCCGTAAACAGGGCGTTGAAGTTCAGGGCAAAGACCGCCAGGACGCTGGAGAGGATGATGGGCAGCTTCACCTTCAGGAAGGTCCGCACCGCGCCGGAGCCCAGGTTCCGGGCGGCCTCCTCCAGCTCCTCGTCAATGGTGTAGAAGCTGGCCTTGATCATCCGCAGGGAGAAGGGCAGCTTGGTGACGGTGTAGGCCATGACGATGAGCAGACGCACATTCTGGGCGTAGTAGAGGTTTTTGCCGCCGACGTAAAAGACGCTTTCGGAATTGAAGAAGGTCCGGTAGGAATAGCAGATCAGGATGGTGGGCAGCAGCCAGGGGAAGAGCAGGGTGTATTCCAGGGCCTTGCCGCTTGCCTTTTTCCGGTTCTTGAATATGTAGTTGCAGGCCACCACCACGATGATGCAGGCCAGGGCCGCGGCGATGACGGACATGATAAAGCTGAGCTTGATGCCGCCCAGGGTCGCTTCGTTGGAAAACAGGCCCGAAATGGCGTTTTTGCGCAGTTTGTAGGTGCCCCGGTTGGTGAGATACTCATAGTCCCGGGAGCCGAAGAAGTTCAGCATGGACCAGGAGGTCAGATCCAGAGTCTTCATCCGGATGGCCTTGTAGGTCTGGAAGGAGAACAGGACGATCATGACCACCGGGGTCATGTAGATGATGAAGAGCACATAGGCGTAGATGTGGGCCAGGATGTTGCCGGGCCTGCTATTGATCTTCTGCTTTACAAGCTTGGCCTTGGTCTTGGACACGGATAGATAGTGGCCCTTGGACTCATAGGCCGTCAGCACCGTAAGCAATACAATGGTGAAAATCGCCAGCATCACCGACAGCAGCGCCGCCCGGGCTTGGGGGAAGGCTTCGTCCGCCGCGGAGGAACCGGCCAGACGGACGATCTCCGGGTTGATGGAGTCATAGCCCAGCAGCGTGGGGGCGGACATGGCGCAAAGGCCCGTGATAAAGGTCATGACGGTGAGGGAAAACAAGGTCGGCACCAGGGTGGGGAAGACCACCTTCCGCAGCACCTTAAAGGGCCCGGCGCCCATATTCCGGGCGGCTTCTACGGTATTATAGTCAATGCCCCGGATGGCGTTCCGCAGAAACAGGGCGTGGTTGCTGGTGCAGGCAAAGGTCATGGTAAAGAGCACCGCCCGGAAGCCGGAAAACCAGTTTTTATTTATGCCGGGGAAGAGCTTTACCAGCTGGGTAGTGATGATGCCGTCGCTGTCATAGAGGAACAGATACCCGGTGACCAGGGCCACGCCGGAGTAGATCATGGTGGTCATGTAGCCAAGTCTCAGAATGCGGGCACCCTTGATGTCAAAATACTCCGTCAGCAGCACGATGGAAATGCCCACGATGTTCACGGTGACGACCAGGCACACCGCCAGCTTCAGAGAGTTCAGCACATAGCGCCCCATGTTTCCGGCGAAGAAAAACCGGATCACGGCCCAGGGGTCTCGGGTGCCGTCCGGTTTGACGGTGGCAAAGACGCTGGCCAGGGTATTGAAGCAGGGGATCAGCATAAACCCCAAAAACAGGTAGGCATACAGCAAAAACCCGATGATTTTGGGGACAGTCCGCTTGTCCAGACGGATGGGGGTGGTTTTCATTGGGCCGTCGCCTCCTGTTCCGGGGGATAGGCCATAATATCCCGGGGGTTCAGCACGGCCTTCACCCGCTGTCCAGCCTCGTAGATATTGATGCCGTCGTTCTTTTCAATGACCTTGATGATCTGGCTGCCCAGGTCAATGGAATACTTGATGTAAAGGCCGTAATATTCCCGACTTTTGACGGTGCCCTCCAGCACCACGTCCCCATCCTTGGCAGGGACGTTGACGTGGATGCGCTCCAGGCGGATGTAATTGTGCATGGAAAGGTCTGCACCTAGGGCGCGGCTCACGTCGTCGGAGAGCCGGTTGATGTCACCGATGAAATTACAGACAAACTCCGTGGCGGAGTGATTATAGACCTCATTGGGGGTTCCGATCTGTTCGATGGAGCCTTTGTTGAATACCGCGATCCGGTCGGAAAGGGTCAGAGCCTCTTCCTGGTCGTGGGTCACATAGATGGTGGTGATGCCGAATTCCTGCTGCATTCGTTTCAGCTCATTGCGCAGCTGCACCCGGAGCTTGGCGTCCAGGTTGGAAAGGGGCTCGTCCATGCAGATGATGGCGGGGCCGGTGACAAGGGCCCGGGCAATGGCCACCCGCTGCTGCTGGCCGCCGGAAAGCTGGGAAACCGCTTTTGCCAGCTGCTCGTCGGAGAGATCCACCTTTCTGGCGATCTCCCGCACCCGCTTGTCTACTTCGGCTTTTTTCAGCTTCTTGATTTTGAGGCCGAAGGCGATGTTGTCATAAACGGTCATGGTGGGGAACAGCGCATAGCTCTGGAAGACGATGCCGATGTTCCGCTCCTCAATGGGAACGTGGGTAATATCCTGACCTTTCACCCGGATGGAGCCGGAGACGGGGTCAATAAAGCCGGTAATGGTCCGCAAGGTGGTGGTTTTTCCACAGCCGGAGGGGCCAAGGAAGGTGAAGAACTCTCCTTCCCCCACGGTAACGTTGATGTTGTGCAGGGCCTCGAAGGTCCCGAAACGGACCACGATGTTGTCCAGCTGGATCATTTTTTCATTCATGGGGCGGCACCCTTTCTTGTGTAATGTTTTGGAATGGGGAATGATTTGAAAAGAAACGGATGGCGAGCCGGCCAGGACCGGCTCGCCAAGGTTTAGGATTTTAAATTATGCCTTTGCCTGGGTCAGGGCTGCCCAGTCCAGGGTGTCCCAGTTGGGCTCTGCGGAGGCGGAAGCGTCGTCCTTCCAGAAGAAGCCCAGGTTCGTCATAATGTTGGTCCACTCGGCGCTGTGGGCGGCAACATACTCGGCGTAGGTCAGGCCGGTGTCACCAACGGTGGTACGGGCGAAGTTCTTGATCTCATAGATGGCGGGCACGCCGTCGGGGTACAGAATGGCGGCAGCGTCCTGGTTGCAGGGATAGGTGTCGAACTCGTCACCCCAGGCGGCCTGTACTTCGGCGGAGCCGAACCACTCGGCGAAGGCCTTGACGGCCTCGGTCTGCTCGTCGGTCCGACCGGCCTTGTCCAGGATGCCTAAGTACTCGGCGATGTAGTAGGTGCCGTCGTCAATGTCTACCAGGGCCCAGTTTTCAGGCTGCATGGTGCCCTTCAGGGGGTTGGCGGAACCCTCTGCCGCGGCATCGATCTTGCCGTAGAGAGAGGAGGAGTAGTAGGTGGAAACCTGTACGTCGCCCTTGTTCAGAGGATCAAAGCCGTACTTGTAGTCGTCGCCGCCGAACTTGCCGTCCTGGCAGTACTTCCACAGGGTCTTCCAGCCGTCCACGGAGATGCCGCCGGCGGGGGAGGTGGGATCGGTGAAGGCGTAGAGAATGGCGGCGTTAATGTTGGAGTTGGTGGTGCCGCCGACCTTGTTCTGACGGTACCAGGTGTAGCCGCAGTTCACCACATCGGCCCAGTGCTGGAAGTGGAGCTTCTCGCCCTTGGTGCCCAGGTCATCGGTACGGTAGAGCATCAGCACGTTCTGAATGACCAGACCGTAGGCCTGACCGGGATAGCTGTATTCGCCGACCTTGTCGGCCCAGGTGGGCGTCCAGTCCACCAGCTTCAGGTTTTCATACTGGCCCTTGACCACCTGGCTCCAGCGGGTCTCGTTCAGGCCAAAGAGGATGTCGCCGTCCTTGTTCTCGTTGGCGGCCTGGATGGCCTTGTCGTCACCGGAGATAACGGTGTTGTCGTCAATGGAGATGTTGAAGCCGGCGTCCTTGGCTTCGTTGATCAGCCAAGTGGTCCGCTCAGTGGAGTTGGAGTTGGAGTAGATCCGGATGGTGTAGTCGGAATAATCCTTGGCTTCTTCGGCAGGCGCTGCCTCGGTTGCGGCCTGGGTTTCCTGGGGGGCTTCGGTGGCGGGAGCGGGATCGTCCCGTACAGGCTCCTTGGAATCGGCGCAGGCGGCCAGAGACAGGATCATGCAGGCAGCCAGCAGCAAAGCGAGCAATTTTTTCATGATACATCTTCTCCTTTTTTGATTGAGGGAGGTCATCCCCGTTTCGACTATTATATAGGAAGCAGTATCCAAAAGGAAACAGGAGAATCCTGCGATTCTTATAAAAATTCTGTTAAAAAGGCACAGCGCTCTTGGAAAGAACACTGCGCCTTTTGTGCATAATCAACAATGTGTGTCAAGTTTTTGTAAAACTGCCCCACGGCCCCGTTGGTAGTCCGATGGGGACAGGCCTGTGGCCTTTTTGAAGGTGGCGCTGAAGTAGGCCACATCCCGGTAGCCCACCAGCTCCGCCACCTCATAGATCTTCCGGCGGCAGTCGGACAGCAGCTCCATGGCCTTGGTCATCCGCACCTGGGTCAGGTAGGCATTGACCGTGGAGCCGGTCTCTTTTTTGAACATATGGCTCAGGTGCCCCTCGCTGAGCTGGAGGCTCCCGGCAATGGCGGGGATGCTGATGCTCGCATCGGCATAGTGCCGGGCGATATAGGCCATGGCCTCCCGGACATACTTGTTCCCCTGGGCATCCACGGGGATTTCCGGGGGCCGGACACGGTCCAGAGCCTCCAGGAGCTCCTGGGTATCAAAGGGCGTGGCCAGATAGTCCTGGGCCCCCAGCCGCAGGGCTTGCAGCACCCAGCGGTAGCTCTCCCGAGGGGCGGCTACAATGCAGGGCACCTGGCCGCCGGAGGCGCGATACTTACCCAGCAGCTCCAGGCCGTTGCAGGCCGGAGGCTCCATGGCAAAGAGGATCAGGTCCGGCTCCAATGCAGGAATGCGCTCCAGGTCTTCGGGGCTTCCGGGCAGGGCACATACAGGCCCGCAGCCCAGAGCGGCCCAGTCCATTTCCGGCATTGGACCAATCAGAAGGATCTTCAGCACAGACCCTCCGCCCCCTTCAGCGTCTCCAGGGCCAGGGCGTTCTGGGTGTTGTAAAGGTTTGCGTACACGCCGCCGACTTTCAGCAGCTCCTCATGGGTGCCGCTTTCGGTGATGATGCCGTCGGCAACGGAAATAATGCGGCTGGCGGAACGGATGGTGCTGAGCCGGTGGGCAATGATCAGGGTGGTCCGGCCCCGGCTCAAATTGTCAAAGGCCTGCTGGATTCTGGCCTCGGTGACGGAGTCCAGGGCGGAGGTGGCCTCGTCCAGAATGAGGATGGGCGGGTTCATCAGGAAAATCCGGGCAATGGCCACCCGCTGCTTCTGCCCGCCGGAGAGCAGGGTGCCCCGCTCGCCTACATAGGTCTGGAAGCCCTGGGGCATGGCCTGGATGTCCGCGTAAATTTCCGCCCGCTTGGCGGCGGCAATGACTTCTTCATCGGTGGCATCCGGCCGCCCGTAGCGGATGTTTTCCAGAATGGTGTCCGCAAAGAGGAACACGTCCTGCTGGACAATGCCGATGGTCTTGTGGAGGCTCTGCTGCCGGATGTGCCGCACGTCCACCCCGTCAATGGAAATAGAACCGGCGGACACGTCATAAAACCGGGGGATCAGCTGGCAAAGGGTGCTCTTGCCCCCGCCGGAGGGGCCCACAATGGCAATGGTCTCCCCGGGCTGCACATCCAGGGATACGTCGTGGAGCACGGGAAGATTCCCGTCATAGGTAAAGCTCACATGGTTGACCTGGATGGAGCCCTGAACATTTTGAAGGTCCTGGGCGCCTTTTGCATCCTGAATGGTGGGCTCCGTGCCCATGATCTCTACAAAGCGGTTGAGCCCCGCAAAGCCGTTGGCAAAGAGCTCGGAAAGGGTGGAGAGCTTCCGCATGGGGGTCACGAAGGTGGCAATATAGAGGCTGAAGGTCAGCAGGTCCCGGTAGTCCATTTTGCCCTTCAGGATCATAAACCCACCCAGGGCGATGACCACCACGTTCAGTGAGGTAAGGAACAGCTCCATGGTGCTGTTGAACCGGCCCATGGCCTTGTGGAAATTCCGCTTGGAGGACTTGTAAATGTCGTTGGCGGCATCAAAACGCGACCTTTCCAGCGCTTCGTTGCCAAAGGCCTTGGCGGTGCGGATGCCGGAAAGGCTGGACTCGATCTCCGTATTGATGTGGCCGGTTTTCTGCTTGACGCCCTGGGAGACGCTGCCCAGGCTCTTGCGCATGGACATAATGACCACCAAAAACACCGGCACCAGAATGGCCACCACCAGTGCCAGCTCCCAGCGGATACAGGCCATGACGATCAGGGCCCCCAGAATGGTGATGGTGGAGGTCAGCACATCCTCCGGCCCATGGTGAGCCAGCTCCGTCAGCTCAAACAAATCCGAGGTCAGACGGCTCATGAGCTGACCGGTGCGGTTGGCATCGTAGAAATCATAGCTCATTTCCTGCATATGGTGAAACAAATCCGCCCGAATGTCCGCCTCCACCCGAATGCCGAAGGTATGGCCGTAGTAGCAGACGATATAGTTGAGCCAGCTCCGCAGAAAATAAAAGGCCAGACACCCGGCCATGAGGGCAAAGAAAATCCCGTATTTTTGGTTGGGCAGCAGATCATACAGCGACAGCCGGGTCACCAGCGGAAAAGCAAGATCGATGCAGGCGATCAGCATGGCGCAGGTGATGTCAATGGCAAACAGCCGCCGGTGATTTTTAAAATAATGCAGAAAAATAGCCAAGGGCTTTTTCTTCCGATACTCTTCCGTAGTCATAGCGCGTGATCTCCTTTGTATCGATAAATCTATTCAGAATAGTATAACAGATTTTCACAAAAGTTGCAAAGAGTTGTGGAAAAATATTTTAAGTTGTGGTATGCTGACGGGGAAGATTTTAAATTGACAATTGACAATTGACATTTTTTTGGGGGACCAACGGTACCACGCAATGTAGCGGCGATGATTCATCGCCATAAAACGTTGCAAATACACCCCGTGCGGATGAATGGTATCACCTTATGGCGGCATGTAGGGGCGGCAACCTTGTCGCCCGCCACGTCCCGAATACAAACTGTGCGGACAAAACGGAACCACCCCCTCGACATGTCATTCCGAGCGAACGGTAGTGAGCCGAGGAATCTTCTCAAGTAGCAAATTTTACCTTGTGGTGGCTCTTGATCCAACGTGGTGGATTCCTCCGCTCCGCTTGCGCTACGGTCGGAATGACAAAATGGGGGGACGTGTCTGTTTTTATCGGTAATGGTTCCGTGCTTTCAGCGGGCGCAACCTGCCGCCAACCGGCCGCAAGGCCGGAATTGTGGTACGTTTGTATCCGCATCGACGAACGGGGCCAGCCCCTGGCGGGGCTGGATGGCGTTGGGTCAACGCCGCTACATTGTTCCGTATATTAGGTGGTTCCATTCACCAGAACAGGTTATATCCGGAACGTGGCGGGCGGCAGATTGCCGCCCCTACGGTAATGTACCATGTTTTTTGCATTTTTCGGACGTAATATAATGATAAATATGTAAAAATACGGCATTTTCGAACAATTGCAACCGTTAACGCATTTGAACATGAAGGAGACATCTATGGAACTATTTTACAAAACCCCGGACCTGGTGGTCTGTCGGAAGCCTGTGGGGGTGGACTCGGAACGGGGAATGCCGGAGCTGCTGGCAAAGGAAATCGGGGGCAGCTTTTACCCCGTTCACCGGCTGGATCTGGGGGTGGGGGGCCTGATGGTCTTTGCCCGGAACAGGAAGGCCGCGGCGGACATGGGTGGGCTCATCGCCCGGGGGCAGCTGCAAAAGGAGTATCTGGCCCTGGTCCACGGCTGCCCGGCAGAGCCGGAGGGGCGCATGGAGGACCTGCTTTGGAAGGACAGCCGGAAAAACAAGGTCTTTGTGGTGAAGCGTCAGCGGGCCGGTGTTCGCCCGGCGGCCCTGCGGTATCGGGTGGTGAAGCCTGGGGAGGAGAGCCTGGTGCGGGTCTATCTGGAAACCGGGCGGAGCCATCAGATCCGGGTGCAGTTTGCCTCCCGGGGCTTCCCCCTGGTGGGGGACCACAAATACGGCAGCCGGTCCCGGGAAAATCAGATCCATCTATTCTCGGCGGCCCTGGAATTTCCCTGGAAGGGGCAGCAGCTCCGCTTTGAGGACCATCCGGATTGGGCATAAAAAGAAGCAGCGTCACTGTTTTTCGTGACGCTGCTTTTGAATTTCTTACCGGAACCGGACGGCCAGCCATCTTTCCAGTGCCATTTTTTTGGCCCGCTTGTCCATGCGGCCCACCAGGTCCTTGTAAAGAGCTTCCCAATCCTCGGCCTTTCGGGCACCGTGTACCCGGGTGGCGATGTAGGGGCATTGGGGAAGCTTCCGCTTGCCGAAGGCCTGGGTGAAGGGATGCAGCACCCCCAGGGCCATGGCGTAGGGAGCCATGCGGAAATAGTATTCCGGGTCGGCTGCCAGAAGCCGCTGTACATCCTGGGCGGGCATATGCTTCATGTAGTGCCGCAGGCCCCGGAGCTGGGCCACGTCATGGCGGTTGAGCTCTGTCCGCCGTCCGCCCCAGGCGGCGGGGAAGCCCAGAAGGATCTGGCCCAGACAGGAAACCAAGGGAACCCAGACCACCCCGGCGATCAGGCCCAGAATCAGCCATACTGCCATGGAGATCCCCGCGGCCCAATAGCCGCTTTTGTTCCGGCCCATGGTGCAGAAGGCGGGCTTGTGGAGCTGCCAGGCGGTGATGACGGCGATGATGCCGAAAATCAGGCTCAATAGGACTTGCAGCGCCAGAATGGAGGTCATGTTCATGGCCATGCAGATGCCGCAGAAGACCTGACTGACGCAGAGGATGTAGCGGTAAATGTTCCGGCTCCGCTCCGAGGTTTTGCAGATGGCGCTTTCCCCGGGGATCATGGCGGCGGTGCGCCGCAGGGCCTTGGCATAGGCCAGGCTGGAGGCATCGATGACCCGCCGCTCTCCAAAAAGACCCCGGAAGGCCCGGACCTCAAAGAGGCTGCGCTCGTTGCCCATGTCCATGCGCTTGTGCAGCAGAATGCGGCGGCCGTCGGCCTGGATCAGAATATAGCCCAGCTGGGCCCAGCCCAGGACCATCATGGTCAAATCGCCCCCGTTTAAGAACAGGCGGCAGCCCAGCTCTCCGGCGGTGACACCCTCCAGGGGGATGGTGCATTCCTCCCGGCGGGCGGGGAAGGTCCGCAGAAACAGCAGCCAGTAGATAAGGGCCACCCCGGCGGCAATACCCATGGGCACCAGCTCCGGGTTGCCGCTGCGGTAGTAGGTGCTGACCCCCGGGAACATGGCGGGGGTGACCTTCAGGCTCATGCTGACGGATTCGTGGTCATTAAAGCCGTTTTTGGTGCTGCCCGTCAGCATTTTGCCGTCGATCAGCAGATTCAGCTCCGAGGCCAGACCGTTTTGCCGGTAGGTGCTGTAAAAATCCGGGGTCAGGGGGTAGTCCTCCGGCAGGGTGATGGTGTAGGTCATGGCGCTGATGGGATAGGAAAAGCCGCTGAGGATGTCCAGATTCAGATTCAGGGTGTCCTTTATTACAACGCCCTTGTCGTTGACGGCCACGGTGACCACCTGGGGCAGGGTGTAGCTGACGGTGATCACAAAGTCGCCCGGCTGGCCTCCTGTGACCTTGCTGAGGCTCACCATATTGTAGTTGCCGGACTTGCTGACGGCGGGGGAGCTGCCGTTGACGGTGATCCCCGTGGCCTTGGCGGGCAGGGGGAAGACCAGGTTGGCATTTGCCTGTTCCAGATGCAGATTCATTTGCAGGGTCACCATGGCGTCGCCGTCAATATTGACGGTGCTGGTAAAGTCCACCCGGGTGGCGGCGCTTTCCGCAGAGGCGGGCAGGGCAAAACACAGCAGGGCCACGCAGCCCAGCACAAACGCCATGGAAAAGAGCCTGAAAAGTCGCTTCAAAGGAGGTACCTCCATCCTTAACGCAGTAACGCACAGTTTTTCTTATTTTACCATGAAACCCAGGGGAAAGCAAGAAAATCTTAGAGGAGTGCCAAGAAAATCCCTCCGGAACCCAAGGCCCGGAGGGAAAAATCATTTGACGACGGTCACATGGCTGTAGCCAAAATGGGCAAGAAGCCGGGGCAGTTCCCCGTCGATGCGCTCGCCGCACATCACCAGGGGCACCGCCGGGGGGCAGCTGACGGAGGCATCCGCCAGAATCCGGCCCTGGCTTTGGGACACAGGCACCGTTTCCTTCGGCCCGAAGGCCGCCTGCCGGGGGGTCAGCACCGCCTCCGGGCGGCACTGGGGAAGAACACAGTCCCGGGGTTCCCTTTTGGGCAGGGCCAGGAGGGCCTGTTCCAGACGGGCCAGCTCCTGCGGAGTGTTTTCCGGGGTAAACATGAAGACAATGTGACTTTCGTCTGCAAACTCCGGGAAGATGTTCTGGGATTCCAGAATATCCGCAATCTCCTCGCCGGTGTACCCCCAGGGGGCGGTGCGCACCGTCAGCTTCAGAAGCTCGTCTCCCACCAGGGAGAAGCCCCGGGCCAAGAGGCTGCCCTTCAAAGCGGCCAGCCGGGGGGCCAGAGCCAGAAGACCCTGTGCAAGGGTCTCCAGATAGGGATTGCACAGGTCCAGAGACTGTAAAATCAGATAAGAGGGGCTGGTGGAGCCAAAGAGGGCCATGGCGTTTTTAAGGGCCTGACGGTCCTCTTCTCGCCGAAAGTGGAGGTAGGCCCCGCCGGTGAGCACCGGCAGGGTCTTGTGGGCGGAGTCGCAGCAAAGGTCCGCCCCCAGGTCCATGGGGTGGCGGCTCTGGGGGAGAAACCGCAGATAGGCCCCGTGGGCATTGTCCACCAGCAGCGGCACCCCGTGGCCGTGGCACACCCGGGCGATACCAGCAATATCTGCCACATTTCCCAGGTAGTCCGGGCTGGTCACATAAACGGCACAAGGTTTTTCCGGTTCGTTTTCAATGGCACTGTTCACCTGTTCCGGGGTCAGGGGGCAGCTGAGATAGTCCTCCCCGGCCCACAGCCAGCGGATGGGGAAGTCCAAGAGGATGGCGGTATTTAAGAAGCTTTTGTGGGCGTTTCGCCCGGCCAGAATCCGGCCCCGGGAGTTGGCCCGGGTGTAGGCCATCAACAGCATGGCCCGGATGCACAGGCTGGAGCCCTCGGCGGAGTAGACCGTGGGGCAGCCGAAAAGGGCTGTGGCGTTTTGCTCGCTCTGGGCGATAATGCCGGAGGCGTGGAACAAATCATCCGCCCCGTGGATCTCCGTCAGATCCCGGTCCTCGCAGCCAAGTTTTTTGACGCCCTTGTGCCCCGGCATGTGGAACCGTGCCGGGGCATTCTTGGCGTATTGACTCACAAAGTCACAGATGGGGGTTTTCACTGGGGATCTCCCAGTTTTTCCGCCACCTGAACCATAATGGCGCACTCCATGCGCTTGCGGAAGAGCTTGCAGCCGGATTCATAGACCCCCTTGACGGAGCCCGTGGCGTGGTAGGCGTTGGCGGCGCAGCCGCCGGAGCAGTAAAGTCTGGCCCAGCAGTCGTGGCAGTCCGGCCGGGCATAGACATTGCAGGAGGCAAATTCCTGCTGGATCTCCGTATTGGTGACCCCGTCCCAGATGTTGCCCAGCTTGAATTTCTCCTCGCCTACAAACTGGTGGCAGGGGTACAGGTCGCCCCAGGGGGTCACGGCCATATATTCCGTTCCGCTGCCGCAGCCGGAAATCCGCTTGTAAATGCAGGGGCCGCCGGTGAGATCAATCATGTAGTGGTAGAAGGTAAAGGGACGGCCTTCCTTGTACCGCTCCAATTGAAGCTTCGCCAGCTCCTCATACTGCTCCATGACAATGGCCAGGTCCTCTTCCGTCAAACCGGCAGGGTCTCCCGCGGCGGTGACCACCGGCTCCATGGAAAGCTCCGTAAAGCCCAGGTCCAGCATGGTCCGGATGTCTTTTAAGAAGTCCGGGTTGGCGTGGGTGAAGGTGCCCCGCATATAGTAGTCCTTGCCCCCACGCTGCCGCACCAGCTCCTGGAACTTGGGCACGATCCGGTCAAAGCTGCCGTGGCCCGCATAGTCCACCCGGAACCGGTCGTGAATTTCCTTCCGGCCGTCCAGGCTCAAAACCACGTTGCTCATTTCCTTGTTGGCAAAGTCGATGACGTCCTGGTCAATGAGCATGCCGTTGGTGGTCAGGGTGAAGCGGAAGTTCTTCCCCGCCTCCTTTTCAATGCTCCGGGCATAGGCCACCAGCTGCTTCACCACATCAAAGTTCATGAGGGGTTCGCCGCCGAAGAAGTCCACTTCCAGATTCTTCCGGCTGCCGGAGTGGCTTACCAGGAAGTCCAGAGCCTGCTTGCCCACTTCATAGGACATAATGGCCCGGTCCCCGTGGTACTTGCCCTGGGAGGCAAAGCAGTAGGAGCAATTGAGGTTGCAGGTGTGGGCGATGTGCAGGCACAGGGCCTTTACCACCCCGGAGGTCCGGGCCTTTAATTCCCCTGCCATGGAGGCGAAGGTATCCGGGGTGAAGAGCTTGCCCGCATCCTTCAAAGAGGTGATGTCGTCATAGCATTCCGAAAGCTCCTGGGGGTCGATTTGGGGGTACTTGGCGGAAACCTGGGCCAGGGCCTCTTCCCGGGAGGTGGATTCGTAGAGGCCGATAAGGTCATAGGCGGCCTCGTCCACCACATGGACCGAGCCGGAGCAGACATCCAGAACGATGTTATAGCCGTTTAACTGATACTGATGGATCATATTGTTCTCCTCGTACATGAAAAATGCCGCCCAAACAGGCGGCATTTCTTCAAAAATAACTTACTTATTCTTGTTCTCGCACTTCTGGTTGGCGATGCCGCTGCTGGTCTTGCAAGCAGACTGGCAGGAGGTCTGGCACTCGCCGCAGCCGCCGTTCTTGGCGCTCTGGCACAGGTTACGGGTCTCGATGGTCTGGATATGCTTCATGGATGGTTCCTCCTAATAGTAATTTTCATTTTTAAAGAATATCATGTAACGAAGAAAATGTCAATTGCCTTTTCACACAAAATAAAGGCCTGTATTTTGGCCCGCCTATCCCAAAGTATGGGAAAGAAGTAGGATTTACATTTCCAAAACGGCATGGTAGAATAAAAGTCCAAAAGGACACGAACCTGCTGCAAAGGAGAGACATTATGAAGAAAAAGAAATGGATCGCCCTGGTGCTGGCGGCCTGTATGCTGCTGGGGCTCACCGCCTGCTCCGAGGAGGATACCGAGGAGATAGCGAGTCCCACGGAGAAAACCTACGAGGCACCGCTCCGGGACAAAACCACCGGAGAGAGCTGGGCGATTTACTGGTACCTATGCGGCTCCGACCTGGAAAGCGAGAACCAGGCGGCCACGGCAGACCTACTGGAAATGCAAAGTGTTTCTTTGCCGGAAAACGTTACCATGGTGGTGGAAACCGGCGGTTCTTATGAGTGGGCCCACCCGGATGTGGAGGCGGGGCAGCTGGGGCGCTATGTCTACGCCGGCGACACCCTGGAAATGGTGGAGGCCCTGCCCAACGCCAACATGGGCGCACCGGAGACATTGGAGGATTTTCTGCGCTTCTGCACCGAATCGTATCCGGCGGACCGGACCATGCTGCTGTTCTGGAACCATGGCGGCGGCAGCCTGAGCGGCGTTGCCTTTGACGAAACCTATGACAACGATTCTTTGTCTTTGCCGGAAATCTACAGCGCCATTGCCAGCGCCTGCACCCTGTCCCAGGAGGATCCGCCCTTTGACGTGGTGGGTTTTGATGCCTGCTTGATGGCCACGGTGGACACGGCCTTCATGCTCCAGGACTGCGCCCGGTATCTGGTGGCCAGCGAGGAGACGGAGCCCGGCTGCGGCTGGAATTACACGGAATTCCTCTATGAGCTGGGTTGCGACCCCACTATGGATGGGGCACAATTGGGAAAAATCATCTGCGATACCTACGCCATGGGCTGCCGGGAAATTGACCAGGAGGACGAAATTACCCTGTCCGTGACGAACCTGCAGCAGGTGCAGCCGCTGCTGGATGCCTATGAGTCCCTGGGGCGGGAGGCCCTGACCAAGGCGGCGGCGGACGGCCGGTTCTTTGCGAAGCTGGGCCGCAGCGCCGGAAGGGCGGAGAACTACGGCGGAAACACCGATGACCAGGGCTACACGGATATGGTGGACCTGGGGGACTTGGTCCGCAACAGCCAGGATTTGCTGGAAGGCGGCGCGCGGAATTTGCTGGACGCCCTGGAAGCCTGTGTTGTCTACCGGGTAAACGGTGCCTATTGCGGTCAGGCCACGGGCCTGTCCTGCTACTATCCCTACAGCGGGGACTGGGACGGGGCTGCCG
The DNA here is from genome assembly GCA_934589525.1 of uncultured Oscillospiraceae bacterium. Classification (GTDB taxonomy): domain Bacteria; phylum Bacillota; class Clostridia; order Oscillospirales; family Oscillospiraceae; genus Faecousia. The sequence continues at coordinate 23,148 of CAKTOB010000013.1, forward strand.
TCTATGCGGGGCTGGGCTCAAATCCGTCCATGGCCTACCTCTATGAATACGCCCTTTCCGGTAACCTGAGTCAGGATGGCTACGCCTATCTATCCCAGGAGGGGGAGACGATTCAGGCGGCGGCACCTGTGGAATCCGGTGAGGATTACGCCCTGGAGGATCACCCCCTGTACGTGGATGATGACGGAAACGCCGTGCTGGACATTGGGCCGGATGCGGCGGCACTATTGCAGGGGGTGTACTTTAACCTATGCTATGTGGACGAGGAGACGGACAGCATCCTGATGCTGGGCTACGACAATGACATTGACGCCGACTGGGACGCGGGCATCTTCCGGGATAATTTCCGGGGCGTGTGGGGCTGCCTGGATGGGGCGCTTTGCTATACAGAGCTTGTCTACGAGGGAGAGGACTACAACCTCTACTCCGTTCCGATTCTCCTAAACGGCGAAAAATACCAGCTGCGTGTGGCCTACCGGTACAATTCCGGGGAATTTCAGATTCTGGGTGCCCGTCAGGGGATTGGGGACAACGGCATGGCGGACCGGAATCTGCGCACTTTGCAGCCCGGGGACCAGGTGACGGCGCTGCACTACATGCTCTCCATTTCCGGGGACGACACGGAGCCGGAGCTCTACCAGGGCCAGACCATCACCGTCACGGAGAACACCGCCTTTGCCGAGGAGGACCTGGGGGACGGGACCTTTGTTCTGAGCTTTGACATGGTGGACCAGCGGGGCGAGAGCTACGCTTCGGAGCTTGCCTGGTTTACCGTGGAGGACGGAACCATCCATACATCGGCGGAATAATTTTTGAAAAGGCCCGGGTACCTTGCGACGGCAAACGTACCCGGGCCTTTGATGTTTCAATTAGGGAAGCTTTGATTAAATCGGCAAGAGCTGACGGCGAAAGATTTTGGTTCCAGACAAGGTTTGGAAAATGAGGGAATACTTTGTGTATTTCCCATTTTTCAAACCGCAGTCTGGGAACAAAAGATTCGCCGCTCAGCCGCAGACGATTTATTCAGAGTTTCCTTAGAGAACGGAAGAAAAATCCACGCCGGTGGACTTGCCATGCGCCCCGTGGAAGGGGTGGCGGCAGGTATAGAGAAACACGCCGACCCAGCTGCCAAGAACCGGCAGCCCCCCAAAGACCACCATCCACTCCGGGCTCCCCAGGGCAAAGAGGGAAAGCACCCTCCAAACACCCAGCCCCAAAAGGGCAGAAAGGAGACTGACGGTCCAGGTGAAAACAATACATTTTTTCCCGGCATCCCAGTGCTGCCCATTAATATTTTTCCAAAGTCTCTTCATCAATTTTTCCTCCTTGGTCGTTTATAAAGGGTCTCACGCAATGTAGCGAATAGACTCACACGGGTGAACGGGATCACCCCAGCATGTCATGCCGAGCGCATAAGAATTGACAATGGACAATTGACAATTGTTGGAGCGACCAACGTTGTTCATTTCTGTCCACCCGTTAAAGTATGTAGGGAACGGCCTATGTGCCGTTCCGGGGGCGTTGCGAATACAACCCGTGTGGACAACCGGAACCACCCCCGCCCCTTGGCTCTCCCTCTGGGAGAGCTGGCTCGGCGTAGCCGAGACTGAGAGGGTCTTGCGGCGTTATTCATTGCACAAACAATGGGCCGCAAAGAGAAAACCCACCAGATTTGTCATTCCGAGCGAACGCAATGAGCCGAGGAATCTTCCAAAGTAGCAGATTTTACCTTGTGTTGATTCATAAAACAACGTGGTGGATTCCTCCGCTCCGCTGACGCTACGGTCGGAATGACAAAAGTGGGGGACGTATCTGGTTTTTATCGTGAACGGTTCCGTTCTGAAACGTCCCGGAACGGCACATAGGCCGTTCCCTACGGTTTCGCTGGTGGGTGCATTTTCTAACCGACATATTCCTGGAACGTCCGTCCCCCAAAAAATTGTCAATTGTCAATTGAAATCAACTGTCCACTATAATCCCCCCGTCCCGTAAAGACCGCAATCACGTTTTTGTAAAGCGGCGGTAAAGAATGTAAATTTTACACGGCCTTTACACACATCCCTCTACCGGCTTTACACACCGGGGCTAGAATAGGGCCATATAGAAAAAAGGAGTGTAATGTTCATGGATCTATTCGGCGTCCTGAATCTGGTTGGGGGCCTGGCCCTGTTTTTGTTTGGTATGTCTACCATGGGGGACGGGCTGGTGCAGCTGTCCGGGGGCAGACTGGAAAAAATTCTGGAGAAACTGACCAAGAAAAAGAGCATGGCGGTGCTGCTGGGACTGCTGGTCACGGCGGTGATCCAGTCCTCCTCCGCCACCACCGTCATGGTGGTGGGCTTCGTCAATTCCGGCATTATGAATCTGACCCAGGCGGTGGGCATCATCATGGGTGCCAACATCGGCACCACCGTCACTTCCTGGCTTCTGTCCCTCACGGGCATTGAGGGCAGCAACCTGTTTTTAAAGCTTTTAAAGCCCAGCTCCTTTTCTCCGGTGCTGGCGGCGGTGGGCGTGGTGCTCACTATGACCGCCGGGGAGAATGACAAGAAGAAAAACATCGGCTCCATTCTGGTGGGCTTTGCGGTATTGATGTTCGGCATGGAGACCATGAGCGGCTCCGTGGCCCCTCTGGCGGAGAATCCCCGGTTTACCGGCATTCTCACCGCTTTCTCCAATCCCGTTCTGGGCTTGCTGGCGGGCCTGGTGCTGACGGCGGTGATCCAGTCCTCCTCCGCCTCCGTGGGTATTTTGCAGGCTCTGTGCGTCACCGGCGTGGTCAGCTACGGCACGGCCATTCCCATTATCATGGGCCAGAACATCGGCACCTGCGTCACGGCTCTGCTCTCCGGCATGGGGGCCAGCAAAAACGCGAAAAGAGCATCTTTAATTCATCTTTATTTTAATTTAATTGGCACTTTGCTGTTTCTTGTGGTATTCTATGGATTGAACAGCTTCCTGCACTTCTCCTTCCTGACAAATACCGCCGGGGCGGCGGACATTGCCGTGATCCACAGCCTCTTCAACATCGGCTGCACCATGGTGCTCTATCCCTTCTCAGGTGTGCTTGTAAAGCTGGCGGAGCTGTCCATCCCCAACGGGGAGGAGAAGAGCGTCTCTTCCCGGCCCGCGGCCTTGCAGGCCTTGGACGAGCGGTTTCTGGACCGGCCGGGTTTTGCCATGAACCTGTGTAAGGAAGCGGTGGACCATATGGCGGACCTGGCCCGGAATTCCTTCCAGCTGGCCATGGGACTGCTGGAACACTACTCCGACACGGACTTAAACCGGGTCGTCGCCATGGAGCAGGAGGCGGACAGCTATGAAGACGTGCTGGGGACCTACCTTGTAAAGCTCTCCGGCCGGGATTTAAGCAAGGCCGACAGCAGAACCCTTTCCATTCTGCTGCACTGTATCAACGATTTTGAGCGAATCTCGGACCATGCCATCAATGTGGCGGAGTCTGCCCGGGAGCTGGGGCAGAAGGGGTTGACCCTGTCCCCGGACAGCCGGAAGGAGCTGGCGGTGTACGGTCAGGCGGTGGCGGACATTCTGGATCTGACGGTGTCGGTCTTCGCCGCCGACGATACGGACCGGGCCAAGGGGGTAGAGCCACTGGAAGAGGTCATCGACGACCTCAGCAACGAGATGCGTTCCCGGCATATTGAGCGGCTGCGCCGGGGCACTTGCTCGCTGGAGGCGGGGCTTATTTTGGAGGACATTCTCACGGGCTACGAGCGGGTGTCGGACCACTGCTCCAATGTGGCGGTGTGCATGATTGAAATCCACGCCGACGAATACGAGACCCATGAATACCTGAATCTGACCACCAAGGGCAGCAGCCCCTGGTTCCAGAAGGAATACGCAAAACGCAAGCAGGAGTATCTGCTTCCCTGAGGAGGTTTACAATGGCACTGATCTATGTAGTGGAAGACGACGAAAACATCCGGGAAATTGAGACCATCGCCCTGAAAAACAGCAATTATCTGGTAAAATCCTTTGAGCGGGCCTCGGATTTTTATAGAGCCCTGGAGGACATCCTGCCGGACCTGGTGCTGCTTGACGTGATGCTGCCGGACGAAAACGGCTGCGATATTGTAAGGAGGCTTCGCTCCATGGGCCAGACCCGGCGGCTGCCGGTGATCATGGTCACGGCCAAGACCTCGGAAATGGACATGGTCAAGGGCCTGGACGACGGGGCTGACGATTACATCCGCAAGCCCTTCTCCGTCATGGAGCTGCTCAGCCGGGTGAAGGCCCTGCTGCGGCGGGCCTCGGAGGAGGGAGGCAGCCAGTTTCAGGTGGGGGCCATCCAGCTGGACAACAACCGCCGGACGGTGCTCTCCGAGGGCAAAAGCGTGGATTTGACCTACAAGGAATATGAGCTCCTGCGGTATTTTATGGCCAACGCCGGGATCGTTCTGTCCCGGGAGTCCATTATGCGGAAGGTCTGGGGCACGGAATTTGAAGGGGAGACCCGGACGGTGGACATGCACGTCAAGACCCTGCGGCAGAAGCTGGGAGCTCCCGGTGGCCAGATCGGCACCGTGCGCAATGTGGGCTATGTGCTGCACAGCACCCCGGAGGGAAACCAATGAAGCAGAAAATCAATCTGCGCCTGGGGCTTCTGGCCTTTGTTGCCATGGCCCTGACGGTGACGGCCACCAGCCTGGTGTTTTACGACCTGTTCCGCCAGCAGGTGGCCCGGGACCTGCGGCGTACGGCCCACCTTTTAAGCGAAAGCACGGAGTTCCGGCAGCCCGGGAACCGGCCCACCTTCCACAGCCCGGACATCCGCCTGACCTGGGTGGACGGCCAGGGAAAGGTACTCTATGACGACGAGGCAGACTCCGAGAGCCTGCCAAACCACTTAGGCCGCCCGGAAATCCAGGCGGCCCTGGAAACCGGAGAAGGGGAGATCATCCGGGAATCCGACACCATGAATATGAACACCTTCTACTATGCCCTCCGGCTGGACAACGGCACGGTGCTGCGGCTGTCCGTAGATGCCCGGTCCTTCGGCAGCGTCTTTCTGGCGGCGGTGCCGGTGCTGGCGGTGGTGGCGGCGGTGATCTATCTGGTGTGCCTCCTTCTGGGCCATCTGCTGACAGGACAGCTGGTTGCCCCCATTGAGGACATGGCGGAGCACCTGGACGAGCCGGGCCGGGAGCCGCCCTACAAAGAGCTGGAGCCCTTCGCCCGGAAAATCCGCAGCCAGCATGAAAAAATTCTCTCCGCCGCCAAAAGCCGCCAGGACTTTACGGCCAACGTGTCCCATGAGCTGAAGACCCCCTTGACCGCCATTTCCGGCTACGCCGAGCTCATTGAAAACAAAATGGTCAATGAAGAGCAGCAGCTCCGGTTTGCTGGGGAAATCCGAAAAAACGCCGCCCGTCTTCTGAACCTTATCAATGACATCATCGCCCTGTCGGAGCTGGACGGCACCGCGGAGCCCGCCAAGCTTCAGAGCGTGGAGCTGCTGGGCCTGGCCCGGGAGGTCTGCGGCAGCCTGGAGGTTTCCGCCATGCAGCGGCAGCTGCGGCTGCAATGCTTCGGCACCCAGGCGGCCGTCATGGGGGATCGGGAGCTTCTGAAAGAACTGTTGGAAAACCTGGTGCAAAACGCCATCCGCTACAACAAAGAGGGGGGCTTCGTCCAGGTGACGGTGAAGGAAAACCAGGGCCACCCCAGCATCACTGTAGAAGACAGCGGCATCGGCATCCCCGAAGAAGCCCAGGACCGGGTCTTCGAGCGGTTCTACCGGGTGGACAAAAGCCGCTCCCGTGAAACCGGCGGCACGGGCCTGGGTCTTGCCATCGTCAAACACATCGCCCAGATCCACGGCGCCCGCATCACCCTGGAAAGCCAACTGGGCCGGGGAACCCGGATCACGGTCACGTTCTGAAAAAATTGACAATTGGCTTGAGTTGACAGTTGACAGTTATTGTGGTGACGGATGTAGCCGTTTTTGAAAAACGTTGGGAAAAACATTGACCCTCCAGCGAAACCGTAGGGAACGGCCTATGTGCCGTTCCGGGGGCGCTGCGATTATAACCCGTGCGGATGAACGGAACCACACAGCTTCATAAAAAACCGACCCGCTCCCAAAATCAGGAGCGGGCCGGTCATTGTGTACGTTTACAGGTCGCAGCACAGAAATCAAAAAAATATTCGGTAGCAATTCTGTCGAACGTAATTCTGAAGGCCTAGTCACATAGATGAAACTATGATGGGAGTAGAGGTTTATACCGAAGAATATCGTTGTTAATTGTCGGTGCGCTCGCTGATAATATATCGTGGCCTGTGCTTTGTTTCCAAGTAGATTTTTCCGATATATTGGCCAATAACGCCAAGACAAATGAGTTGGATTCCACCTAATGCACAAATAATGCATATCATACTTGCCCAGCCAGACACGACGTTTCCTTTGCAATAAGAAATTAAAGCGTACAATATTCCTATAAAACTAATTGTAGATATTATTAATCCTAGACAAGCAATTATACTGAGCGGCTTAACACTGAGACTGGTGATGCCATCGAAAGCCAAAGAGAGCATTTTGCTTAATGGATAATGGCTCTCGCCCGCAATTCGTTCATGTCTTTCGTAGTATACGCTTGTACTCCTGAAGCCAACGAGGGGAATCATCCCTCTTAAAAACAGGTTGACTTCCTGGAATCCAGCAAATTCATTGAGTACACGAGACGAAATCAGACGGTAATCGGCATGGTTAAATACGACCTCAGCTCCCATTGCATTTAAGATTTTATAAAAGCTTTCTGCCGTGAACCGCTTGAAAAATGTATCTGTTTCCCGCTTGCTTCTTACACCGTATACAATCTCATATCCATTGCTATACTGATCAATCATTTCTTCCATAGCGGAAATATCATCTTGCCCATCACAGTCAATAGAAATGGTTATATCACACTTGTTCTTAGAGTCCATCAACCCTGCCAGTACGGCGTTTTGATGACCGCGGTTCCTGCTTTGACTGATTCCAGCAAAGTGTCTGTTTTCTTTTGATAAATTGACAATAATATCCCAGGTGTTGTCCTGACTGCCATCATTTACGAATAGAATTTTGCTGTCCTGAGAAATTTTTTCTTCAGAAATCAGAAGATTTAGTTCATCAAGAAATAGAGTTGAAGTAATTGGCAATACCTTTTCCTCATTATAACAAGGAATAACAATATATAAAACCGGTTTTTTCATGTTTGTCTGTCTCCTTCCCGCCAAATCCTGAATTTAATCGTTAAATTTAACAATAACAATTCCATTTGCCATCTGAATACTACCTTTTTGGGGGAAACTTACCATGTTTTGTATAAAGGTGTACCCAACAGTATCATAGGCGACTGAATCATATACTACATTGATATTAGCCCTCATGATCATTTTAAAATACGAGTTGAAAACAATGGAGTAACTTATGGGTGTATTACTATCAAGACCTGTAATTGATGATAATTCTCGGAAAGCTTCAAAAGAGTTTAGATATCCATCCGGTGTACCTATAAAAGCTACTGGTGTAACACCAGGCTCATAGCCATCTATATCTTCTATTTTATCGATTACTCGGGTCATTACTGACAGAGTTGATTCTTGCTCTGTAGACTTTTTTACATAACAAGCATTTGCCGTTTGAATATTTAGCAAGAAAAGACAGCACAGCAATATGGTTGCAAGTCGCTCTGGAAAACAGTTCCTGCTATCATGCGTGTATTTCACGGCAATACAGAAAATAAGTATGTAAAGCAACCAGTAGGAGTATGTCATGAGCATATGAACATAAGAATTCAACAATCTCATGCCATTTATGCAGAAAGGCAACAGGATAAGGAAAAGAACAAGTGTTACAACACTACCGATGGGACTCCTTTTCTTGTAGAGCGTGATTATGCCCATGAATAAACAAAAGACTCCAAGTATAATCAATAATAGATTTATAAGATGTGGTATCTGAGATGGATAAGCATAGCCGGGCATTTCTAAAAATGAAGATTTTAACTGACTCCAACAAGCAACCAGTCTGTCTTTTAATGGTTCAGCATTTGTCCATGCATTTGAAACACTATTGTAGCTATCTTGAATTAAAGGTATGCCAGTAACGGATGCTGCTACATTTAGACCGGCATAATAAACCAGACCTCCGAGGATGGCTGCACCTGCGGCGAGAAAGTCTGAAAGCCATATTTTTTTGAAAGAGTATTTTGGATAATCCAGACAACGAAGGATGGATATGATCAATACGATTGTAATAAATGTGAAGACAAATACCTGATACACTGCCATCGAGGCAGCAACACAACATCCAATTAAAACTTCGTAACCCCAAACAGTGCTTGCCTTTACATTGCTTCCATTAGAGGTGATTTTTTCCCAGATGTATGCCCCTAGCATGGTTAAGGCTAACGCACACATATTGCCTCCGAAATCTGGATTATATGTTGCAGCTAGGGCTGTCACTGTAACATTCGTGGTTAGGATTCCACAAACAATCGCTATATGTCTATTTTCCTTTAGTTTCAGCATTTCTACTACTAAGTAGGAAGCAAAAGTAAGCCAGACCAGTGCCATTAGGCCGTTTGTCCATGGAAAGCTGGTAAACCGTCCAAAAATTCCATCATACAATGGCTTTAAATACCGCCCTAACTGAATCTTCCAGTTCCAATAGGTCGCATTTGAAATAGCCTCCACAAGAGAATCGTGAGATGGTTGGAAATTTGCAAATGCGTAACCGTGTGCGATAATCCCAAAAACGAATGTGTAAAGAAAGCTTTTCTTTAAGGTTTCTTTGTTGATTTTCACCATGTTTGTGACCAGCCCTTTCGTCTGCACGTTCCGGCCGGGCGTTATCATGTTTTTCTGTGTCTGAAAGTAGACTTTTTGAAACGCAAATGATATAATAAAAAAATATATACATCATGCACCAAGGTTGGTTGTAAGATGTTTTTCTCTGTTGTTGAACGTTTCAAAAAGTCTACATCTCGATACACTTTTTTGCGTCATATATCATTTTTCTATAGAATGTGGTATGTGCCATCCCAAGAATACGCGCAGCCTGTCGAGTGGAAATTAGCCCCAGTTTGCATTTTGTACATATTTCATTGAATCCATCCGGTACTTGGATTGGAGGGCGACCAAATCGTATTCCATTTTGCTTTGCGGCAAGAATTCCCTCTGCCTGACGCTGACGAATGAAATCTCGCTCTGTCTGGGCAACGTAGGACAGAAGCTGCAAAACAATGTTTGCAATGAGCGTTCCTGTTAAATCGCGGCTTTGCCGAGTATCCAGCAGTGGCATGTCAAGGACCACAATGGCGGCCTGTTTTTCTTTTATGATGATTTGCCACTGTTCCAGAATATCATTATAATTTCGTCCCAACCTATCAATGCTCTTCACCACAAGAGTATCACCATTCCTTAATTTTTGGACCAGTTTCTTGTAATTTTTTCGATTGAAGTCCTTGCCGGATTGCTTGTCCACATAGATTCTGTCAACGCTGATTCCAAATGCTTGTATTGCGATTAGTTGCCGTTGTTCATTTTGCTCTTTGGTGGAAACTCTGATATATCCGTATTCCATGAAGTAAACCTCCAATATTAATTGTTAGAGAATATTAAATACGAGAAAACACCTTATTATATATTCTGACACAGAAGGTCTAAAATTAGATGTGAGATTTTAATGGCACACAGTAGCCTATTGCAAAATAATAATTTGATGGTATTATAGTAGTTGTTGGTATATCTATTTTAAAATCTCATGTTTTATTACACGAAAATAGTTTTAGAAAAAGGAGTCTATGGGGTTGAAGATGTTTCAAAAAATCAAGAAAAAAATCAAGTCTGTATGGGTCAAGCGAGAGCTGCTGAAGGGAAAACGTAAAATCAGGGTGGGTTTTGTCCTTCAGGTTCCGGCCCTGTGGGATAAGTTAAATGCGGTGTATGAATCACTTGAGAGAGCCCCTTCTTTTGAAGTGATTCCTATTGTTATCCCTCCCTATAACTGGCAAATGGAGAAGTTTGATGAGTTGTGTGAAGATAATTTGTTTATACGGCTATTTCCAAATTGTGTGTACGCCCTTCAAGATGATGGAAATGTAATTGATATCTCAACACTCTGCTTAGATTACATTTTTTATCAAAGGCCCTACGACGTCTATATGCCATCAGGACTAAAATCCTGTGATGTTGCAAATTATGCAAAAGTGTGCTATGTTCCTTATGGATACAGTATGCTGAAAAAGTATTCTGATTTCAATACCAATGATGAGTTTTTTCGGAATGTATATTTTGCTTTTCTGGATTGCAAGGAGAATCTTGAAATTTTGAGTAAACAATATTCACTTAGCATTCAGCAGGGGAAGCAGCATTTTGTGTTGACAGATTACCCAGAATTTGATAATTATCGAAGAACAGAACCGTTGGAAAATGCTCATCAAAAACCATTTCGAATTTTATGGACCCCACGTTGGACGTACGATTCGATATTAGGTGGTAGTCACTTTTTTGAATATAAGGATCCACTTGTAGAATTTGCCAATAGAAACCCGTCCCTGCAGATTACTATACGGCCTCATCCTATGATGTTTGAAAACTTTCTGAAAGAGGGAAGAATGAGCAAGGAAGATTTTACTGGGTTTAAGAACAAACTACAGGAAAATGGTATTATATTAAGTGAGACTGCAGAGTTAAAGGATGATTTGCTGAATGCGGATATTTTGATAACAGATTACTCTACAATTATTGCGCCGTACCTGCTGACGGGTAATCCGATTATCTACTGTGATGAACTTGATGATGAACCTTTCAATCACACTGAGATGCTTTTTGATTCGCTATATCGCTGTACGAATTGGAATGCAATTGAGGAGCGATTGTGTAGTTTGCTGAATGGTGAAGATGAAAGGAAGCCTTTACGCATGGAGGCTGCTAAAACGCTTGGAAACGGAAATGCTGCACAAGGGATTAGAGATATGCTTTTTGAAGACTATATCGCTCGAGCGTCTGTTGAGTGAATAGATTGTGTTAAAGAAGGTGCTGATGTGATCATTGGATATACTACGGGTGTTTTTGACTTATTCCATATTGGACATCTAAATATGCTGAAAAATGCAAGAGGACTCTGTGACAAGTTGGTTGTTGGTGTTACTGTTGATGAACTTGTTCAATACAAGGGAAAACGGGCACTGATACCTTTTGAAGACCGAATCGAGATTGTTCGTTCATGCAAATATGTCGATGCAGCAATCCCGCAGTATGATATGGACAAGCTTTCGGTATGCAAGAAACTGGGAGCTTCCTATCTCTTCGTGGGCGATGACTGGTATGGTACTACAAAATGGAAAAGCTATGAAGAAGAGCTTGAAAAAGAAGGAATTAAGGTTGTTTATTTCCCATATACCAAGGGAGTATCTTCTACATTGATTAATGCTGCGTTGGATCAAGTGAGAGACAATCCCAAAACAGCAATCAAAAAACAAACCATAAAGTAAACAAATTGTTTGAAAGTAAGGAAATACTAAATGATTGATAAAAACTTCTGTATGAGTTCATATATGGCTTTTCGATATATAGAAGATGATAATATGGACTTTTTTCCAAATCTTAGGCACAATAACATAAGGCCAATAGCGGTGGAAAATCGCATCCCTGTAAAAACAGCGGATGATATCGATCACGAAATATCGAAACAAATGGAGATGTTTTGTAATCTAAAAAAGGGAATCCTTTTGTCGGGAGGAATGGACTCGGCGATTGTTGCCTCCTATCTAAGAGGAGCAGATGCGTATACTTTTCGTTTTTTGGGAGGTGAATACCAAAAAGAAGAACTGTCCAGAGCTGAATACTATGCGAGTTGCTATGATCTTAATCTGCACTATGTTGATATCAATTGGGAAACCGTGGAAAAATACCTTGAACCGCTGATAAGAGCGAAGTGTGCACCGGTGCATTCTATTGAGCCTCAGATTCTACAGGCTGCACTGCAAGCAAAAGCAGACGGAATAGAGCTGATATTTGTTGGAGAGAGCAGTGACCTGATTTTTGGCGGCATGGATGGATTGTTGGCAAAAGATTGGAGCTATGAAGAGTTCGTTGATCGATACATGTTTACAAAGCCGGAGAAAGTTTTAAAGAATCCTGTAGATATGCGGTATTTGTTTGAGCGCTACCGTAAAGGAGATAAAATAGACTTTCTGTCTTTTATGGACGACGTTTTTTCTATTGAGTCTTCAAGCTCCTATATGAATGCGTTCTCAGTTGCGGGTATGCCCTACTATGATCCATATGCAAAACTAATGATGGCTGATAAACTTGACCTTTATAGGGTTCGCCATGGTGAGCCCAAATATTTGATTCGTCAGTTGATGGCTAAGAAATACCCTGATATTCCTGTTCCAAACAAAGTAGCCATGCCAAGACCTGTGGATGCGTATTTTAGGAACTGGGAAGGGCCTAAGCGTAGCGAATTTAGGAATGACATAGAAATGTCAGAATACACCGGAAACCAGAAATGGCAGATGTTCTGTCTGGAGAAATTCCTAGATTGCTTTGACTGATAGCCGGTTTCATTTTGAAAAGAAACTGTTAAGTCGGGTGTTGTCTTAGAGAATAAAATCCGCGTCTGAAATCGGAAACGATTACTAGACGCGGATTTTTATTTACAGGTCGCTATACAGATCCGCCTGATACACGCCGTCGGACAGGAGCTTTTCAAAGCTTTCGGTGACGGCGGCCTTGTCGGCGGCGTAGGTGACACCGAACCATTTGTCCTGGGTGGGGAGGACCTGGACGGTGACGGTTTTTTGCCGCAAAAGCTTACCGATGAGGATGGGCAGCAGGTACTCGGCCTTCAGGGGGTTCTGGGGCACGTCGGTCTGGAAGAAGGTTTTAAAATGCTCTTCCAGGGTGCCCAGGAAGGCGGGGGACAGGCCCCACATGTTCATGGAGACGTAGCCATTGGGGTCAACGGGCTTGCCGTCGGCCTGGGCGCCGGACTGGCAGGGCTGGATGTTTTTGGTTTCCACCACATCCGTCAGGAAGCCCCGGTCATCCACCTGGCACAGCCCCCGGGTGACACCGCCGTTTTTGGACAATGTGTTTTTGAGGATAAAGCCCGCCATGCAGAAGGCATTGTCCGGATGGTCCTGGCAGAGGAAATCATGGATGGAGGTATAGACGCTTTTGCCGTAGTAGTCGTCGGCGTTGATGACGGCAAAGGGGCCGTCGATCAGCTCCTTGGCGGCCAGCACCGCCTGGCCGGTGCCCCAGGGCTTGGTGCGGCCCTCGGGAAGGAAACCGGGAATATCCGTCAGGGACTGGAAGCAGTAGCCCACCTCCACGCCCTTTTGGGCGCAGACCGCCTCGATGCGGTTGCCGATGACTTCCCGGAAGTCCTTTTCGATGTCTTTGCGGATGATGAACACGATCTTATTGAAGCCCGCGGCAATGGCATCGTGAATGGAGTAGTCCATAATGATGTGCCCGGAGCCGTCAACGCTGGCCAGCTGCTTGATGCCGCCGCCAAACCGACTGCCGATACCGGCTGCCATGATAACGAGAGTTGTTTTTTTCAAGAAGAGTCTCCTCCTATCAATATGATATGGAATCAATCTGAATGCATCATATCATAGTTTCCCTTGGAAAGCAATGCTTCCCGGGCTTTTTCGTCACCGTCCTTTTCCGGAGGCTCCGGAATGCCCCGGTCCAGCACCCACAGCGATAATAAAAGGTATACCCGCTGGTTGGCATCATCCAGATTGAGGTTTACCAGGGCGTGGATTTTTTTCAGCCGGTACAGCAGGGTGCTTCGGTGGATGATGAGCATGGCGGAGGTCTTGGGAATGTCCCGCTCACACAGCAGGTAGGCCCGGAGGGTCTCAAAGTAGGGGGTGCCGTGGAGTTTGTCGTGGTTCCGCAGAAGGAGCAGGGCGGGGGAGAGGGTATTTTCCAGGGGGAGCTCCGACCGGTAGCTCTCCACAATGTGCCCCAGGGCGCAGCCGGAAAACAGTCGTATCCACCGGTCCCCCCGGTGACGGAAGCAGCTTTCCAGGGCGATCTGGCACTGGAGATAGGCCGAGTGCAGGTCCCGGATGTGGGGGACCGGGGCGGAGATACCGGCGTAGAGCAGATGGTCCCGGCACAGCGGGGCTAAGGTGTGCCGCAGCAGGGTATAGGGGATGACCTGATGCCGCATATTGAGCACCACGATCTGCCGGTGCTCCCGCAGGAGCACATAGCTGTTGGGGAAATAACGGAACAGGTCACTGTGGAGGGAGTGCTCCTGAATGCTGGAGATGTTCTCCTCCTGTGGGGCGATGTTCAGGCACACATAGGGGTCTTCCGCCTCCCAGCCCAGCTGGTCCAGGCATCGGCGGAGTCTGGCGGAGTCCGGCTGGCCGGAGAGCATTTCCCAGATCACGTCATCCATGCTGCGATAGGCGGCACTGGCGGAATCCGACAGGGTGTGCAGACAGGTCAGGGCCCGCTGGCCCAGAATTTCCGCCAGCCGGTAGTCCGAGGGGCGGCTGGGGTGGTTGGCCTCCAACACCAGCAGCCGCCCCCGGTAGATGCCCCCGTCCCAGAGGTTTACGTACAGGCAGTCCGAGGGGCGGTTGGGGTTGTGCCAGCGCTGCACGTCGTGGGTGGTGTAGGTCTCCAGGTAGTCGGAGTCAAATTGCAGGTCCTCGATGATGGCCCGGGGCAGAAAGCCCCGCTGGGAGGTGGTGGTGTACTCCGGGGTCACCAGCGATTCTGCCTGGCTGGACTGGGCCAGCATCATAAACCAGTCGTCGTGGATGTACACGGGGTTTTCCAGCAGCTCGGCCCCTGCCTCGCACAGCTGCTGGAGGGTGCAGCCTTCGAATACCAGCTCGTCCAGCTGCTGCTCCTGTTTCCGGTAGCGGGAGAAAAGGGTGAGAGCCTGGTCCAGCACCTGTCCATCGGTCAGCTCCGGTACGGTGATCCGGTCTGACCGGCCTTCAATGGGGCAGCGGCAGACACTGGCAAACCGGTCCCCGGGAAAGCTTTGGGCATCCGCCCCCCTGACCAGGTAAAGAGTCCGGGGCTGCATGGGCTCCTGGGTGTGGTAAACCTGCACGTCATCATAGGAGATGCCGCAGCCGGAATCCTGCACCAGCCCCCCGGGAAAGCCCTGGGCCACCATGGCGATGTTGGGATTCATATGGGCCAATGCGTATTTTCCTGCCATAAACCGTCCTCCTTGCAAAGCGTGCTTCGATACAAGAGAATTATATCCGCAAAAATACGGAATGTAAAGGGCTCAGATGGAAGAAATGAGGAAAATACAAAAAGAGATTTCGGGAGAATTGACAAACAAGCCCGATTTTGATAGGATTTAAGTGGAAGCATTCCACAAAAATGAACAGATTTCCTATAACGCATTTTTGCGGATGCTGTTGCGCAAGGCTCATTGAACAGAAATAATTACAGGAGGAGTGTTTCCCATGATCATTATCGGTGAAAAAATCAACGGCTCCATTCCCGTTGTGGCAAAGGCCATTGCCGAGCGGGACGCGGAGTTTATCAAGGCCCGTGCCATTGCCCAGGCCAACGCCGGTGCGACGTTTATTGACTGCTGCGCTTCCGTGCCGGAGGCGGAGGAGGTGGAGACCCTGCACTGGATGATCGACTGCATCCAGTCCGTAACGGATCTGCCCATCGCCGTGGACAGCCCCAGCGCCGACGTGCTGACCCAGGCCTATAAGTTCTGCAACAAGCCCGGGCTTATCAACTCCGTTTCCGGCGAGGGTGACAAAATCGACAAGATCTTCCCCATTCTGGCGGAGAACAAGGGCTGGCAGGTCATCGCCCTGCTGTCTGACGACACCGGCATCCCCAAGAACGCCGCGGACCGGCTGCGGGTCTTTGACAAGATCATGGCCAAGGCCAAGGAGTATGGCATCGCCCCCAACCGCATCCACATTGACCCCCTGGTAGAAATGCTCTGCACCTCCGAAAACGGCATTGAGACCAACGTAGAGGTCATTTCCACCGTCCGGGAGAAGTATCCCACCATTCACATCACCGCCGCCGTGTCCAACATCTCCTTTAACCTGCCGGTGCGGAAGATGGTGAACCTGGGCTTTACGGTGCTGGCCATGAATGCCGGTCTGGATTCCGCCATTCTCGACCCCACCAACCGGGATATGATGGGCGTGATCTTCGCCACGGAAGCCCTGCTGGGTCTGGATGACTACTGCATGGAGTATATCAGCGCTTACCGGGAAGGCCTCTTTGGCCCCGTGAAGCAGTAAAAGCAACAGTCGGAGCCTGCCGGCGGCAATCGGCAGGGTCTGAACCATAAAAAATCTATAATAAAAAGGGGAAAATTACTATGAGTATCGAAAACGTACATGATCTGGTCGTTCGCGGCAAGGCAAAGCTGGTTCCCGCCGCTGTGCAGGAAACCCTGGACGAGGGCGTCGAAGCCTCCAAAATTCTGGATACCATGATCTCCGCCATGGATGTGGTTGGCGAAAACTTCAAGAACGGCACCATCTTCGTGCCTGAAATGCTCATCGCTGCCAAGGCTATGAAGAAGGGCGTAGAGGTCCTGAAGCCCCATCTGGCTTCCGGTGCCGCCGGCGCTCTGGGCAAGGTCATTATCGGCACCGTGGCCGGTGACCTCCACGACATCGGCAAGAACCTGGTGGCCATGATGATCGAGTCCGCCGGTTTTGAGGTCATTGACCTGGGCGTGGACGTGCCCGTTGAGAAGTTCCTGACCGCTTACGAGGAGAACCCCGGCACCAAGATCGTGGCCTGCTCCGCTCTGCTGACCACCACCATGCCTGCTCTGCAGGAGACCGTGGCGGCCCTGAATGCCGCTCCCTGGCGTTCCCAGGTCAAGGTCATGGTGGGCGGCGCCCCCATCACCCAGGAGTTCGCGGACAAGATCGGTGCCGACGCTTACACGCCTGATGCCGCTTCCGCCGCCAAGAAGGCCAAGGAACTGGCCGCCTAAAAGAGGATAACGCCCATGAAGCAGTACGCTGTTACATTTTTACCCGCCGGGATCACGGTTTCGGTGGAACCGGGTACCACGCTGCTTCAGGCGGAACGTCTGGCAGGACTTTCCCCCAACGCCCCCTGCGGCGGGAAGGGGACCTGCGGAAAATGCAAAGTCACAACACGGGCCGGGGCAATCGTCCTGGCCTGTCAGACTATTGTGGACAGGGACATGACCGTGACCCTGCCGGAGCGTTCCGCCGCCCAGATCCTGACCGGGGGCATCGCCGTAGACTGCGCCCCGGACGGAGGGGACGAGTATGTGCTGGCCCTGGACATCGGCACCACCACGGTGGTGGCTTATCTGCTCTCCGGGAAAACCGGAGCCCAGTTAGCCCAGGCAAGCACCCTCAATCCCCAGGGACAGTATGGGGCAGATGTGATCTCCCGCATCCAGTATGTGCTGGAGGGCGGCGGGAAAGACATGCAGGGGGCCATTTTAGGCGCTTTGGATGCCCTGACGATGGAGGTTTCCCGTCAGGCAGGCATCGCCCCGGAGCAAATCACCCGGGGGGCCGTGGTCGGCAATACGGCCATGCACCATCTGTTGCTGGGCATTGACCCCCGGCCTTTGATCACGCCCCCCTATATGCCCAAGGAGCGGCAGGCCCGGGAGCTTCCGGCGGGGGGGCTGCTGCCCATCTCCGGCACCCTGAGGGTTCTTCCCAATATCGCGGGCTTCGTAGGTGGCGACACGGTGGGCTGCCTGGTGGCCTCCCGGTTTGACAAGCGGCAGGAGCTGACCCTGCTGATCGACATCGGCACCAACGGAGAAATGGTGCTGGGTAATAAAGATCGGGCTCTGGCCTGCTCCACCGCCGCGGGGCCTGCCTTCGAGGGGGCCAAGATCTCCTGCGGTATGCGGGGGGCGGAGGGGGCCGTGGACCATGTGTTCCTGCAAGATGGAAAGGTTCAATACCATGTTATCGGAGACAAGGCCCCCTTAGGCCTTTGCGGCTCCGGCTTGCTGGACCTGGTGGCGGTGCTGCTGGAAACCGGGGACCTGGACGAAACCGGCCGCTTAGAGCGAGGGGATTACCGGCTCTGCGACAATGTGGTATTGACCCAAAAGGATGTGCGGGAAGTCCAGCTGGCCAAGGCCGCCATTCGGGCGGGCATTGAGCTCATGGCCCGGCATCTTGGAAAACCGGTGGAGTCCATTGAGAGGGTGCTGCTGGCGGGAGCCTTCGGGAACTACCTGGACCCGGCCTCGGCCTGCAAGATCGGCATGATCCCCCCGGTGCTGCTGGAGCGCATTCAGCCCATCGGCAACGCTGCGGGAGCCGGGGCCAAGCTCTGCGCCCTCAGCGCCCAGGAGTTTGCCTACGGCACCAGACTGGCCCGGGAAACGGAATTTTTGGAGCTGGCGGCCCTGCCGGAATTTCAGGACCAATATGTAGACTGCCTGACCTTTGAGGAGGACGAGCAATGACACAGGAAGAATGGATCGCCTATGCCAGGGAGCTGGGCTTTGAAGAGGTTGCCCCGGTAGACCCCCGGGCCCTGACCCCCAATGGGGAGGTCCGGGCCATGTGCGCCGCGGACAAGTGCCACGCCTACGGCAAAAACTGGACCTGCCCCCCGGAATGCGGGGATTTGGAAACCTGTACCCGGCGCATCCGGGAAAAAACCTGGGGCGTGCTGGTCCAGTCCGTAGGCCAATTGGAGGATTCCTTTGACATCGAGGGCATGATGGAGCTGGAGGAAAACCACAACCGCCGCTTCCACACCCTGGCAGACCGGGTTCACGCAGCGCAAAAAACCGCCCTGTGCCTGGGCACCGGCGGCTGCCGCATCTGCGGCAAAGGCAACTGCGCCTACCCCGCCCCCTGCCGCTTCCCGGACCGTGCCTGCGCCTCCATGGAAGGCTACGGTCTGCTGGTCAGCGACGCCTGCACCGCCGCCGGCATCCCCTACTACCACGGGCCCAATACCCTGGCGTATACGGCGTGCATCCTACTGGGGGAGAATTGACAATTGACAATGGACAATTGGTTTGAGTTGACAGTTGACAGTTTACAGTTGACAGTTATTAGTGACGGACGTGCCCGTTTTTGGAATCCGTTGGTTGAAAAAATACCCCCATCAGCAAAACCGTAGGGAACGGCCTGCGTGCCGTTCCGGAAACCTACCGAATACAACTTGTATGGTTGAATGGAATCACGCAATGTAGCGGCGATGATTCATCGCCATGCCATGCAGCAAATATAACCCGTGCGGTTGAATGGAACTGCGCCAGTAGGGGCGGCTATTAGCCGCCCGCCACGTTGCAATTATAACCTGTGCGGTTGAATGAAACTACCTATCAACGTGTCATTCCGACCGAGCAAAGCGAGCGGAGGAATCTACCACGTTGGTAAATGAACCAACACAAAATAAAACTTGCCACTTGAGAGGATTCCTCGGCTCACTACCGTTCGCTCGGAATGACATGTCGGGGGTGGTTCCGTTTTGTCTGCACAGGTTATATTTGTGACGTTGCTTGGCGATGAATCATCGCCGCTACATTGGGTGATGCCATACAACCACACAGGTTGTATTTGCAACGTGGCGGGCGGCATGGTAGCCGCCCCTACAGGCGTTCTACCTCTGCGCCCGTTGTTCCTACAATGCGGAACGCCGTACCGCGCCTCATCCACCGCCTACGGCGGTCCCCCTTCCCCGAAGGGGAAGGTCTTGGCACTATACCCCGGCGGTTTTCAATTCATTCACAGTTTCTCCCCAAATTGTTTGAAACTCCGTTAAATTCCTGTCATAATCCGGGAATATGATAAAAGCACGAAAGGGGAACACCCCACAAGGGACAAAACCCTTCGTTTTAAGGATATGATCCTTTCTCCTCTTCTCTCTTCTCTTTCTATTTCCAAAAGTCAAAACCCCCGGGATGAACGTCCCGGGGGTTTTGGCGCATTGGAATAAATGTTAAGGAAGCTCTGATTAAATCGGCAAGAGCTGACGGCGAAAGATTTTGATTCCAGGCAAGGTTTGGAAAATGAGGGAATACTGTATGTATTTCCCATTTTTCAAACCGCAGACTGGGAGCAAAAGATTCGCCGCTCAGCCGCAGACGATTTAGTCAGAGTTTCCTTAAGAAATCTATAAGATTATCTGGGAATCTTTGGAAAAGCCCCTTGTTCACAGTTTGTCTATTGTTCCCTTTTTGGAATTGTGGTATACTGATGCAAACGCAAGCGAGAAGGAGGAACGCGTTATGAAACTACGAAAAGGGATCAGTCTGCTTTGCGCACTGGCAATGACGGCGGCGTTGGCGCTGCCGGTGTTTGCGGCGGAGGCAGTGGATTTTAAGAAACAGGTCCAGGGGCTGCCGGGGCTGGATGCGGTGAAGAAGCTCTCCGCTTCGGAGCAGCGGGCCCTGTATGAACAGCTGGATGACCTCTGGGAAAAGGGCTTCTACAGCCAAAGCGAGGCCACCCAGAAAGAACTGGAAAACACCCCCCAGTTCCAGGCTCTGAAGGCCATTACGGAATACTTAAACGAGGCCCAGGTCAGCCCCCTTTCCTGGGTGGACTGCGGACAGCTGCGGCTGTCCGGCGAGGACTTAAAGGACGGGGAGGACTACGCCTATGACGCCACCGCCCGGGAGCTGGTGATCATGGGTACCAAGCCCGTGACGGTGACCAACGCCAAGGACGGGGAAGCCGCAACGGACACTATCCGCACCACCGCCGAGGCCACCGTTACTTTGAAGGACGTGACCATCCAGGCGGAGGCCGGGAAGAGCGCCCTGGCGGCGGAGAATGTGCTGAACCTCACTTTGGTGGGGGCAAACAGCCTGTCCGCCCAGGACCATGCGGCCCTTTCCTGCGCGGAGGTCGTCACCCTTTCCGGCGTTGGCAGCCTGACGGTCCAGGGGGGCCAGGGCTCCAACGGCATCGGCACCAAGCGCATCACCGTTACCGGAGGCACGCTGGTGGTCCGGGGCGGTGACGGAGCGCCGGGGGATGCAGAGAACAAGGGCGGCGACGGCGGCAGCGCCATCGGTGCGGACACCATTACCGTTACCGGCGGCAGTCTGAACCTTACCGGCGGCCAGCCCGGCAGCGACGGCGGCAAGGGGGCCGGTGAAGCCGGTGCCCAGACCAGCATAGCCGTGGTGGAGCAGAACCAGAAGCCTCTGGCCCAGACCCAGGTCACCGTCAAAGACGGCGAGGGCAAGGCCGTGGCGGGCACCGCCCTTACAGGGCTGACCCTGACCCCGGAGGAGGGCTACGGTCTCACCGGCGTGGTCACGGACGAGACGGGCACGGTGTATCTGTACCTGCCCCAGGATACCAAGGCCACCGCCGTCTCCATTGGGACGGAAACCTATACCGGCGACCCCATCGCCTCCGGTGAAACCGGCGTTCTGACCCTGGCGGCCCAGGGGCAGGAGCCTGCGCCGGTACCCACACCGGCCCCCACGCCGGAGCCCACACCGGCCCCGACCCCGGAGCCCACACCGGCCCCGACCCCGGAACCTACGCCGGCCCCGACCCCGGAGCCCACACCGGCACCCACGCCGGAGCCTACACCGGCCCCGACCCCGGAACCCACCCCCGCTCCCAAGGCGGCCCAGGCGGCACCGGTGCTGGAATGTGAATCCCAGACCCCCAGCTCCGTGACCTTGAAGGAGGTCCAGGGCGTTGGCACGACCTACTATGCCTATGGGGAGACCTCCGAAAAGCCCAGTACCAACTGGGTGGACACCCGTACATTTATCAATCTGACCCCGGGCAAGACCTATTATTTCTTTGCCAAGTTCGGTGGAAATGATACCACCGAGGAATCCCCCGTCAGCCAGGCCTTGGCTGTGACCTTGCAGGGAGGCCTGACTGCCAAGGATGTGAACGTCCAGGGCCTGGAAAAGACCTATGACGGCAAAAGCGCCTCTCCCTCCGTCAGCATTCCCGCAGGAGCCACCATCCGCTTCCGGGAAAACGACTCGGGGGACTATGTTCTGACCTCGACCCCCACCTATACCAATGTGGGTACCTACAAGGTGGGCTACCAGGTCACCCAGCAGGGTTATGACCCCATTTCCGGCATGGTCACGGTGAAGATCAACCCCGCTACCCCCACCGCCACCATCAAGGATCTGACCGTGACCCATGACGGCAAGACCCATCCCATGGACGGCATCCAGGTCACCGGGGTCAACGGCGAGACCTATAAGGGCAGCATCATCTATACCTACTTTACGGATGAGAGCCTGAGCAAGGGCCAGACCACCACGCCTCCCTCTGCCGTGGGCACCTATTATGTCCGGGCCTACATCCCCGCGGGCGGCAACTATACCGATGCCATCAGCAACATTGCCAAGCTGGTGATCCAGAAATCCGCCTCCTCTTCCGGAAGCACCACCACCAATAAGCCCACCACCGGCGGCAACACGGGCACCACCCAGACCACCGGCAAGACCTATACCGTCACCGCCTCCGCCGGTACCGGCGGCAGCATCACCCAGTCCGGCAAGGTCACGGTCCAGTCCGGCAAGAGCGCCAGCTTCACCATTGTGGCGGACAAGAACTTTGAGGTGGCGGATGTGAAGGTGGACGGCAAGAGCATGGGCTCCGTGGGGGTGTACACCTTTACGGACGTGAAGGCCGACCACACCATCGAGGCCACCTTCCGCCGGACCGTGGCGGAGACCACGGCCCCCACTACCGCCCCGACCACCGCCCCGACCACGGCCCCCACCACAGTCCCCACCACGGAAACCGTGCCCGTGACCACGGAGGAGGCCCAGAAGCCCGCCAAGAAGAAGGGCATTCCCATCATCGTCCCCATCCTGCTGGTAGTCCTGGCAGGCTGCGCCATCGGCGGTGCGGTCTTCGTCTACCGCAAGTATGGCGAAGAGGGCGAATACAGCGAATAACCGTTAACGAATAATCGAATAAACAGCTTCCCTACATCCATGCCGGGAAGCTGTTTCCCTGCCAACTACATAAAGGAGCAATACAGTGACGACTTCCAAATTAGAAACCACCGGCCATCGCCCCTGGGACCTGAGTGCCGCGGCGCTGCACATTCTGGCCATGGCCCTGATGCTCATGGACCACCTCTGGGCAACGCTGCTTCCCGCCCAGGACTGGCTGACCTGTGCCGGACGGGTGGCCTTCCCGATTTTCGCCTTTATGGCGGTGGAGGGCTACTTCCACACCCGAAACTTCAAAAAATACGCCCTGCGGATGCTCGTGTTTGCGGTGCTGTCGGAGATCCCCTTTGATCTGATGTACGGCGGTACCTGGTTTTACCCCGTCCACCAGAACGTGATCTGGACGCTGCTCATAGGCCTTGTGGGTATTTCCCTTATGGAAAAGGCCAAGAAAACCGGGAAAATGTGGCTGTATATTCTGGTCTGCCTGGGTGTTACTCTGGCGGGGGCCATTCTGGGAACCCTCGGCATGGTGGATTACTACGGGGCGGGCGTGCTGACCGTTTTTGTGTTCTATTTCTTCCGGGGCCGGAAATGGCGGTGCCTGCTGGGCCAGATTCTGGGCCTATACTGGATCAACGTGGAGCTGCTGGGGGGCCTCATGTACCCCGTGGAGCTGCTGGGTCTGGAGCTGGAACTCTGCCAGCAAGGCTTCGCCCTCCTGTCCCTGATCCCCATCTGGCTCTACCGCGGCCGCCAGGGCTACCACAGCAAGCCCTTCCAATGCCTCTGCTACGGCTTCTACCCGGTGCATATGCTGCTGCTGGTGATCATTTTAAACATTGTGACCTGATAAAAAAATCAAAACCGCCGCGACCATTGCGTTCGCGGCGGCTTTGCCGTTTTTTGACTGTTAATAGATGCGTTAAAAATACGCTAAACCGGAACAAATTCATCGTAGGGGCGGCAACCTGCCGCCCGCCACGCTTCGATTATAACCTGTGTGGTTGAAAGAATCCACCTACCAGTGAAACCGTAGGGAACGGCCTGTGTGCCGTTCCGGGAGCGTTGCAGAAACAACCTGTGTGGATAAACGGAAGCACCCCCCAGATATGTCATTCCGACCGCAGCGAAGCGGAGTGGAGGAATCTTCGCAAGTTGCAATAATAACCTACGCAAAGTAAAAATCTGCAACTTGGGAAGATCTCTCGACTCGCATTCGCTCCCTCGGGGTGACATGTCGGGGGGTGGTTCTGTTTTATCCACACAGGTTATATTTGCCACGTTGCATGGCGATGAATCATCGCCGCTACATTGCGTAGTACCGTTCAACCGCACAGGTTGTATTTGCAACGTGGCGGGCGGCAGATTGCCGCCCCTACATGCCGTCGGTGAGTGGTACCGTTCAACCGCACGGGTTATATTCGTTACGTTGTATGGCGATGAATCATCGCCGCTACATTGCGTAGTTCCATTCATCTGCACAGGTTGTATTCGGGACGTTTCCGGAACGGCACATAGGCCGTTCCCTACGGTTTCGCTGGTTGGTGTATTTTTCTACACAACGTATTCCAAAAACAGCTACGTCCGTTGCCCTGATAACTGTCAACTGTCCACTGCCAACTTAAACCAATTGACAATTGTCCATTGTCAATTGTCAATTAAATTAGTGTGTTCCTCTGACGACTGCCACGCCCTTGGATTCCAGGTACCGGGCGGCCTGGGTGATGGTGGGGCATTCCTTGCCGGTGTCGTGGCTCACGGTGCAGACGCCCAGGTGGCAGATTTTGGCGCCTTCGGAGATGATGCGGTCCAGCTTTTCCTGGAAACCGGCGTCGATGCCTGCCTCGCAGCCGTTGCACCGGGCCATGGCCACCAGTTCCAGGGGTTCTTTGTAGTCCGCAAAGTGCCGGGTCTTGCCGTTGAAGGACTTCAGGCATGCAGCGCCGGTGCAGACTTCATTGGCTTTCAGACAGTTCAGCATGGCGATTTTCATTGGGCGTCCTCCTGTGTTTTGGGGTAGTAGAGAATCCGCAGGATGCCCTGGGCATCGGTGGACACCGTGGCCTCCACCTCATAAACCTCCCGGATAAGCTCCGGGGTCAGGACCTGCCGGGGGGTGCCCTGGGTGACGACCTGTCCGTCCTTCATGACCACGAGCCAGGTGCAGTACATGGCGGCGATATTCAGATCGTGAATGGCGGAGATCACCGTGCGGTTCAGACCCTTGACGATGTCCAGCAATTGCAGCTGATACTTGATGTCTAAGTGGTTGGTGGGCTCGTCCAGAATCAGGCAGGGGGTCTGCTGGGCCAGGGCCCGGGCCAGGATCACCCGCTGCTGCTCGCCGCCGGAGAGGGTGGAAAAGCTCCGTTTTGCCATGTCGGACATGCCTACGGTCTCCAGAGCCTGGGCCACAATAGCATAGTCCTGGGCGTTGTCCCGCTCCATGGTCCGCTTATGGGGGGAGCGGCCCATGAGCACCACATCTTGGACGGAAAATTCAAAATTATAGTAATTGTGCTGGGCCAGAACCGCAATGGTCTGGGCGCTTTTTTTGTAGGAGAGCTCCCGGATATCCGTGCCGTCCAGCCGCACGATGCCGGCCTGGGGCTTCAGCACCCGGTAGATGCACTTGAGCAGGGTGCTTTTGCCGCTGCCGTTGGGGCCGATGATGCCCACAAAATCGTTGTGGTCCACTTCCAGGGAAACACCCCGGAGGATGGGGGTTCCGCCCAGTACCGCTTCAATGTCTTTTGCTTCCAGCTTCATCCTTCGCCACCTCCAAATCCGTAACGGCTCCGGGCCATGAGATAAATAAAGCAGGGCGCGCCGATCATCGAGGTCAGGATGCCGATGGGCAGCTCCGTCCGGTCCAGCAGTGTGCGGCAGGCCACGTCCGCCCACAGAAGGAATACGGCCCCCAGCAGAGCCGAAATCGGCACTGTTTTTTTATGGTCCGTTCCAAACAGCATCCGAACGATGTGGGGGATCACCAGGCCTACAAAACCGATGATACCGGCATTGTACACGGAAAAGCCCACAAGCAGCGAAGACACCACCAGATAGAGAATGCGCCAGCGGTGCAGATCGGTGCCCAGGGTCACGGCGGATTCGTCACCTACCAGCATCAGATTCAAGGTCCGGTGCTGGGTCAGGAAGAAAACGACACAGACCAGCGTCACCGCCAGCATGGTGGGATTTGTGCCCCAGCTGGCGGCGGCCAGACTGCCCATGGTCCAGCGGCCGACGGCGGCAATGGCGTTGCTGCTGTTGTTGATCACATAGAGGATAAAACTGGATACCGCCGAGCAGATAGAGGACAGGGCGGTTCCCGCCAGAATCAGCTTTACAGAGGTAGCGCGGCCGCCGATGTTTGCCAGAAACAGTACCCCCCAGGAGGCGGCAAGGGCACCCAGAAAGGCCATGACACCGACATAGTTTCCGCCGAAGACCGTGCCCACCCCCAGCAAAATCGCAAGGGTCGCACCCAGAGAGGCACCGGAGGAAACGCCCAGAATATAGGGGTCAGCCAGAGGGTTTTTGACGATGGCCTGCATGACCACGCCGGACACCGCCAGAGCGGCCCCGACGCAAATGGCCAGCACCAGCCGGGGCAACCGGATAAACCAGACAATATCGCTGAGACTGCCGCTGCCGTAAAGCTCCGGGTCGCCGATCTTCAGCGTTTTATAGAGGATCACACTGTAAACATCCTTGACCGACAGGTTTGCCGCGCCCATGGTCACGGCCCAGCACAGCGACAGAAACAGTACGGCGATCAAAAGGATGATCGCCAGAATATACAGGGGCTTTCCGTGAAAAATACCGTTTTTTAAATCCATATGCTCTTCCTATAGCAATCTCTGGGTATCGATTTGCCGATACCCAGAGACAAATTTTTTACCTGTGTATTACTGATACAGCTCGGGATACAGATTGGTAGCCACATCCAGAATGCCGTCAATGGTCCGCATGCCGCTGCAATAGATGCCGGACAGGTTGATGGCGAACACTCTGTTGTTCTTTACGGCATCCAGGCTGGCGAAGGCGGGGTTCTCGGTGATGAGCTTGACCACCTGCTCACCGGCATAGTCCACGTCACCGACGGAGTAGCCGTCATACCAGACCATGAAGATGGCATCGGGATTGACCAGCACCAGGTCTTCGGCACTGATGTTGCCGTTTTCGCCGTGCTTGCCCACGGCCAGCTCCGCGCCGCCGTGGATGGCGACGTTGCCGCCCAGAACATCCTCGCCGTATACACGGTAGGTGCCGCCCTCATCTTCCAGAACGGCGGCGGTCAGCCGGGTCTTGTCGGCCAGGTAATCGTCGATCTGCTGGACCTGGGCCTTCATGTCGTTGACAATGGCCTCGGCCTTGTCCTGCACGTCAAAAATCTCGCCCAGGGTCAGAATGTCCTGGTATTCGTGCTCAACGGTCTGGGGGTTCTCGGCGGCCTTGCCCCGGCAGGCGCTGTTCAGGGACATGTAGGTGCCCACGTTCCGCTGGTGCCAGAAGTCCACGTCGCCCAGCCGCTTGTCGGAGAAGGTGGAGTACCAGCCGGTGATGAAGTCCGGGTTCAGAGCGATGATCTCTTCCTTGCTGGGCATTTTGTCGTAGTAGTTGATGGTTTCAAAGTCGGCCTTCAGGTCCTCCCGGACATCGCCGTCCAGGCCATAGGCACCTACGATCTTATCCGCCAGACCCAGAGCCAACAGGATTTCGATGTTGTCCTGGCTCTGCGCCCATACCCGCTCAGGGGCCTTCTCGAAGGTGTATTCCACAGGCTCCTTGGAGTAGTTGTAGGTCTGAATGGTCAGGGGATAGACCGTGCGCTTTGCGCTCTCGGTGGGGGCCTCAGTGGCAGCTTCAGTGGCGGCGGTGGTTTCTACGGTGGTCTCGGGGGCGGCGGTGGTTTCCGGGGCGGCGGTGGTGGCCGTGGATGCCTGACCGCAGGCCGCCAGTGCCAGCACCAGCACCATGGCCAGCACCAGAGACAGGATACGCTTCGCTGTTTGCATAAATATTCCTCTTATTCTGTTTTTATTTTCAATCCCATCGGGAATTGAATACGCCGAAGCCCCAGCCGGGGAAAAAGAAATGCCTGCCGACGAAATCGTGGCAGGCAAAAGGGGCGTACAAAAGAGGCTTATGCAAAAAAGCCCTGGAAAGCTCCTGATTTCTGCCTCCAGTTCCGGCGGAGACAATGGGTCTGCAAGGTATCCTGACTTATCCCAAAAGGGCTTCACAGTGACCGACTCGCGGGGCCTTTCACCCCATTCCCCCGGCGGCCCGAAGCCGCAGACAGATCCATAACGGTATTCAAAGTGTCTTTCAATATAACATGGATGCAATCAGAATGCAATTCTTTTTTTGCGGCCTAAGAAAACTTTTTTCATTGGTTTTCCTTGGAGCCGGGCCAGAAGGGTTCCGGGCAGCAGCCGCCCCGCTGGCGGATCTGCAGCTCCTGGCTTTTGACGCTGACGGTGGTGCAGGGGGGGATGGAGCTGGTGATGAAGACGTTGGAGCCGATGACGCTGTCCCGGCCGATGACGGTTTCGCCCCCTAAAATGGAAGCGCCGGCGTAGATGGTCACGTTGTCCTCAATGGTGGGGTGCCGCCGCTTGCCCCGAAGGCTCTGGCCCCCACGGGTGGTGAGGGCACCCAGGGTGACCCCCTGGTAGATTTTCACATGGTCCCCGATGACGGTGGTTTCGCCGATAACAATGCCAGTGCCGTGGTCAATGAAGAAGTATTTGCCGATGGTGGCCCCGGGGTTGATGTCGATGCCCGTGACGCTGTGGGCGTGCTCCGTCATGATCCGGGGAAGCAACGGCACCCCCAGGCCGTAGAGCACATGGGCAAGGCGGTAGACCGTGATGGCAAAAATGCCGGGGTAGCAGTAGACGATCTCATCGGTGCTGTAGGCCGCCGGGTCGCCATCGTAAAAGGCCTCCACGTCGGTCTGGATCACCGCCCGAAGGGTGGGGATGGCCCGGAAAAACTCCAGGCTCACCTGCTGGGCCTTCTCCTGGGCTTCCTGCTCCCCCAGGTCCTGGTGGTACACCGCCGTCAGCTGCTTTACCAGATTGTACATCACGTCCTCAATGAGCATGGAGAGGTTGTGATGGGCGTTGTACATGCGGTAGTTCCGGTCCCGACTGAAGCCGGGGTAGACGATGCGCATGAGCTTTTCGATCATGTCAATGACCACGGCCTTGTCCGGGTGGGCAAAGGGGTTCATGCGATCAATGCTGCGGCCGTTGCGGTAATCCTCCAAAATGGTATCCACAATGGCCTCCACCTGCTGCTCCATAGTGGCCATAATTTTGCCTCCTTTACACAAAAGGCGGCCCGGTTTTTCCGGGCCGCCAATAAAAATCAGTCTTCTACGCGACGAATTTGGGCCCCCAGGGCGGTCAGCTTTCCAATCAGGTCTTCATAGCCCCGCT
This sequence comes from uncultured Oscillospiraceae bacterium, assembly GCA_934589525.1. Lineage (GTDB taxonomy): Bacteria > Bacillota > Clostridia > Oscillospirales > Oscillospiraceae > Faecousia. The sequence goes on from CAKTOB010000013.1 coordinate 52,512, forward strand.
CCACAAAGTGGATGTTCTCCACCTGAGTGTGGCCCTGGGCGCTGAGGCCCGCAATGACCAGGGCCGCACCGGCCCGCAGGTCGTGAGCAAAAACCTTGGCCCCGTGAAGGGTCTCAACGCCCCCGACGGTGGCGGTTTTTCCCTCAATGCGGATGTTGGCCCCCATGTGCTCCAGCTCCTCGCAGTAGCCGAAGAACCGGGTCTCGTAAACGCTTTCGGTCAGGCGGCTGGTGCCTCTGGCCAGGGACATGCACACGCAGACCTGGGCCTGCATATCCGTGGGGAAGCCGGGGTAGGGCCGGGTTTTCACGGTGGTCTGCCGCAGGGGGCCGTTCCGGATGACCCGGATGGCATCGTCAAAGACGATGATCTTGGCACCCATTTCCGCCAGCTTGCTGGTGATGCACTCCATGTGCTTGGGGATCACATTCTGGACCAGAATGTTGCCCCCGGTGGCGGTGACGGCGGCCATATAGGTCCCGGCCTCGATCTGGTCCGGGATAATGGCGTAGGTGCCGCCCTTTAAGGTGTTGACACCCTTGATTTTTACCGTATCCGTACCGGCACCGGTGATCCGGGCACCCATGGTGTTTAAGAAGTTGGCAAGGTCTACGATGTGGGGCTCTTTGGCGGCGTTTTCAATAATGGTCTGGCCGGGAAGCAGGGTGGCCGCCAGCATGATGTTCACCGTGGCCCCGACGCTGGCCATGTCCAGGGAGATCCTGGCTCCGTGGAGGCCTTCCTCGCTGGGCTGCAGGGCAATGTAGTCTTCCCGCTCATCCACCTCGGCACCCAGGGCAAAGAAGCCCTTCATGTGTTGGTCAATGGGCCGGGAGGCAAAGTTGCAGCCTCCGGGCAGGGCCACATGGGCTTTTCCGAACCGGCCAAGCAGGGCCCCCATCAGATAGTAGCTGGCCCGCATTTTGCGGACCATGTCCGCATCCGGGGCGGCGCACTGGACATCGGTACAGTCCAGTTCTACCACATGGGGTTCGGGGTAGCTGAGCTTTGCACCCATTCCCTCTAAAATATCCAGAAGGATGCGGACATCGGATATATCAGGTACGTTTTCAACGCGGCATTTTCCGCTGACCAGCAGCGCCGCGGGCAGAATGGCAACCGCCGCGTTTTTGGCGCCGCTGATGGTGACGGTCCCCTCCAGGGGTTTGCCGCCGTTTATTTCATATCTGGCCAAGGAACGATCCTCTCCTTGTGATAGATTCGGGGATAGAACATTAAAATTCCATGGTATTCTATCATGAAACAGAGATTTTGTAAAGAGAGATTCCCGTGATTTGGCAGAGTTTCCCCCAAATCACCGCCGCAGGCCCTTGGGATAGTGGTTTTTGACCTGATTTCCGTCCCCTTTGCCCCAGCCGATGCTGTAGCCGTCCACGGTGACCAGGCACCAGCCCCGGATGTGCCCGGGCAAAACCTCCCCGTGGAGGTACCGTTCGATTTCCGGGCCCTGGGCGCTCAGGGGCAGGATGTTTGCAAAGTCCCGGCCCCACAGGGCCAGGGCGTGGGCCGGTTCCAGCCGGTCCTTTTTAAGCTCTCCCAGCTCCAGGCCCGCCCGCAGTACCCGCAGCCCCTGAAGGGCCGGGGTGCCCGGAGGGGCCCAATAGAGCCGCGTGCCAAAGGTCAAGGGAATCCCTTCCGGAAGCCCCACGCCGACTTCCCGGGCAAAGGCATCCCAGGCCTTGGGCAGGGCCGCTGCTTTTTCCGGCGGAATTTCCGGTTCTTCCCCTTCCAGCTTACGCAGCACCGCCCCAAAGTGTCCCTCACCCAGAAGACGGTGGGGCCACATCCGGTAGCTTCCCTGGGGACCGGGGGTGAACCAGGGGGCCTCCACCTCCTCCGGCACAAACTCCGGGTGCCGCTGCAAAAAGGCCGCAACCGTCTGTTCGTTTTCCTCCGGGGCAAAGGTGCAGGTGGAATACACCAGCCGTCCGCCGGGCTTTAGAAGCACCGCGGCACTCTCCAAAATCTCTGCCTGCCGGGCGGCGCACATTTCCACGGTCTCCTGGCTCCAATCCGTTACGGCGGCCTCTTCTTTCCGGAACATGCCCTCTCCGGAGCAGGGGGCATCCACCAGCACCCGGTCAAAAAAGCCCGGCAGGCGCTTTGCCAGGTTCCCGGTTTTCTCGTTGGTGACGATGGCGTTGGCAACCCCCATGCGCTCGATATTCCGGGAGAGGATCTTCGCCCGGGCGGGGCTGAACTCATTGCAAAGAAGAAGCCCACGGCCCTTCATCCGTCCGGCGATTTGGGTGCTCTTTCCCCCGGGGGCGGCGCAGAGGTCGCAGACGGTCTCCCCGGGCTGGGGGTCTAACAGGGCCACGGCAGACATGGCGCTGGCCTCCTGCAAATAGTAGACCCCTGCCTCGTGATAGGGGTGGAGCCCCGGCCGGGCCTGGGGATCATAATAATAGCCCATGGGCTCCCAGGGCACCGGCTCTTTTACAAAGGGCAGGGAGGGCACCGGCCCCTTTTGCGGGTCAAACCGCAAAGCCACCGCCCGGGGCCGCTCCAAAGACTCTAAAAACGCCGGGTATTCTTCCCCCAGCTGTTGCTGCATCCGTGTTAAAAATGCTTCGGGAAGCATAGGTAAACTCCTTTTAAAATGCTTTTTCCCTATCATAGCATAAAGCCCCGGGATTATCTACCGCCCAAAACAAAAAAATCCTTGCAAATGAGGTTGAGGTGTGCTATGATACGGGATGTATAGATTAAAAGCTGCGATTGGGCTGCCCTTTGCTGGTTTGCATTTCAGAGAGCGCGGGATGGTGTGAGCCGCGTATGTGCAGGAAACCGGGCTTTCTCCCAGGAGCTGCCGCCTGAAATACACAGTAGGGTTGGCCGGGTGACGCCGTTATGGGTCTTGGGCGTAGTAGCGCCTTAAAAGCGTGCCGTTTCGGCGGCAAATGCGGGTGGTACCGCGGAAGGATCTCCTTTCGTCCCGATAGTGGGATGGAAGGTGTTTTTTTATACTCAAAATGACCTTTCTTAACAGGAGGAAACACCATGAAACAACAATTGGAAAGCATTCGGGAGCAGGCCCTGGCCGCTCTGGAAGAGGCTTCTACCCCGGCGGCTCTGGAAGAGCTGCGGGTCAAGCTGCTGGGCAAAAAGGGCGAGCTTACCGCCGTGCTGAAGCAGATGGGCAAGCTCTCCGCCGAGGAGCGGCCCGTCATGGGCCAGATGGCCAACTCTGTCCGCTCTGCCATTGAGGAAAAGCTGGAGCAGCGGAAGCAGACCATTCACGCCGCCGCCCTGGAAGCCAAGCTGGCCGCCGAGGCCATTGACGTGACCATTCCCGGCGAGTCCTTTACCATCGGCCACCAGCACCCCATGAACCAGGTGCTGCAGGAAATCAAGGATGCCTTCGTGGGCATGGGCTACACGGTCTATGAAGCCCCGGAGGTGGAGCTGGCGGACTACAACTTCACCAAGCTGAACATTGAAGAGGGCCACCCCTCCCGGGACCGCAGCGATACCTTCTATTTCACCGATGACGATTCCGTGCTTCTGCGTACCCAGACCAGCCCCATGCAGATCCGCTACATGGAGACCCATGAGCCCCCCATCTGCATGCTGGCCCCCGGCCGGGTGTTCCGGAAGGACGAGGCCGATGCCACCCATTCCCCTATGTTCCATCAGATCGAGGGCCTGGTGGTGGCGGAGGACATCACCATGGGCGACCTGAAGGGTGCCCTCATCGCCATTTTGCGGAAGGTCTACGGCGAGACCGCCGAGACCCGGTTCCGCCCCCATCACTTCCCCTTTACGGAGCCCAGCTGCGAAATGGATATGCAGTGCCACAAGTGCCACGGCACCGGCGAAATCGACGGCCAGACCTGCTCCACCTGCCACGGTGAGGGCTGGATCGAGGTGCTGGGTGCCGGTATGGTCCACCCCAAGGTCCTGGAAAACTGCGGCATCGACCCGGAAAAGTACACGGGCTTTGCCTTCGGCATGGGCCTGGAGCGGATGGCCATGGGCCAGCTGAAAATCAACGACCTGCGTCTGATTTTCGACAACGACGTTCGGTTCCTGAACCAGTTCTGAGGAGGGAAAAACAATGAAACTGAACAGAAAATGGATCAATGAAGATTTCGTAGACCTGCATGAGGTTTCCGATAAAGAATTTGTAGAGCGGCTCACCGTATTCGGCCAGAAGGTGGAAACCTGGGAGCGGATGGATGCCGAAATCAAAAATGTGGTGGTAGGCCGGGTCCTTTCCATGGTGCGCCACCCCAACTCCGACCATATGTTCATCTGCCAGGTGGACGTGGGCCGGGAAGAGCCGGAGCAGATCGTCACCGGTGCCCAGAATGTCCATGAGGGAGACCTGGTGCCGGTGGCCCTGCACAATTCCTACCTGCCCGGCGGCGTTCACATCACCAAGGGCAAGCTCCGTGGGGAAAAGTCCAACGGGATGCTCTGCTCCTTTGAAGAGCTGGGCCTGACCCAGAACGACCTGCCCGGTGTGTTTGCCGACGGCATCTGGATTTTGAATGACGAGGACTGCAAGCCCGGAGACGACATCAACCCCATCATCGGCAACGACGACACCGTGGTGGACTTTGAGATCACCAACAACCGGCCGGATTGCTACTCCATCATCGGCCTGGCCCGGGAGACTGCCGCCGCCTTCGGCAAGCCCCTGCGGCACCATGAGCCCGTGGTTCACGGCTCGGAAGCCGGTTCCATTTTTGAGCACCTGGATGTGGAGGTCCCTGCGGAGAACCTGTGCAACCGCTACACCTCCCGGATGGTGGCCAATGTGAAGATCGGACCCAGCCCCAAGTGGCTGCGGCAGCGTCTGCGGGCCAACGGCGTTCGGCCCATCAACAACATTGTGGACATCACCAACTATGTGATGCTGGAATACGGCCAGCCCATGCACGCCTTTGACTACCGCTATGTTTCCTCCGGAAAGATCGTGGTCCGGGAAGCCCAGGAAGGGGAGTCCATGACCACGTTGGAGGGCACCCAGCGGGAGTTGAAGCCCGGTATGCTGGTGATCGCAGACGAGACAAAGCCCATCGGCCTGGCCGGTATCATGGGCGGCCTCAATAGTGAGATCCGGGAGGACACCTCGATGGTGGTCTTTGAGTCTGCCAACTTTAATGGCACCTCCATCCGCCAGACCGCTCTGGCCCTGGGTATGCGTACCGAGGCCTCCGGCAAGTTTGAAAAGAATCTGGACCCCATGCTGACGGTCCCCGCTGTCCAGCGGGCCTGTGAGTTGGTGGAGCTGCTTCAGTGCGGCGACGTGCTGGACGGCATGATCGACGTGATCAACCATGTTCCCCAGCCCAGAACCATCCCTCTGGAGCCGGAGAAGATCAACAAGCTCCTGGGCACCAAGATTTCCAAGGAAGACATGGTTCAGTATCTGGCGCTGCTGGAAGTGCCTGTGGTGGATGATGTGATCCAGGTGCCCTCCTTCCGGCCGGATCTGGTGCGGATGGTGGACATTGCCGAGGAGGTGGGCCGTTCCTACGGCTACAACGAGATCCCCGTGACCCAGTTCCGCACCGCCACCCACGGAGGCTATTCCAGAGAAATGAAGCTGGAAGTGAAGACCGGCACCCTCTGCCGGGCCATGGGCTACAGCGAGATCATCACCTATTCCTTCACCTCTCCCTCTGTTTTTGACCAGATCCGCATTCCCCAGGATTCTCCTCTGCGCAATGTCCTGCGCATCCAGAACCCCCTGGGTGAGGATACCTCCATTATGCGGACCATCGCCCTGCCCTCCATGCTGGAGATCCTCTCCCGGAACAATGCCTACCACAACAAGGCAGCCAAGCTCTATGAAGTCGCCACGGTGTACCTGCCCCGGGAGGGCCAGGTCCTGCCGGAGGAGCCCAAGAAGCTGATGCTGGGCACCTATGGCACCGCCGAGACCTTCTTCACCCTGAAGGGCGAGCTGGAAGCCATCTTCTCCGGTCTGCGGATGAAGAAGGCGGAGTATACGGCGGAAAAAAACGACCCCAGCTACCATCCCGGCCGCTGCGCCAGAATCACCGTGGACGGTGTTGACATTGGCGTTATGGGCCAGGTTCATCCGCTGGTTGCCGCCAACTACGGCATGGATTCCGAGGTGTTCTGCGCCGAACTGGACCTCACCAAAATGATGGGAATGCTCCTGCCGGAGCCCACCTATGTGCCTCTGCCCAAGTACCCCGCCGTCAGCCGGGATCTGGCAGTGGTCTGTGACGAAGAAGTGACCGTTGCCCAGGCGGAAAAGGTCATCGCCGCTGCCGCCGGGAAGCTGCTGCGGGATGTAAAGCTCTTTGACATTTACCGGGGCGTAGGCGTGCCCACCGGCAAAAAGAGCATGGCCTTCTCCTTAGAACTCCGGGCCGACGACCGGACCCTGACCGACAGCGACTCCGAAGCCGTCACCTCCAAGGTCCTCAAAGCCCTGGAAGACCAGCTGGGCGCCACCCTGCGGTAATATACTTTCCAAAATAACCTGCCCCCTCGCCGCATAGGATACGGCGAGGGGGTGCTTTTATGGAAACGGAATTGGAATTGGGTGGCAGCAGCGTGGGAAAGGTCCAGGCCCTGCGGCAGGGCTTATATTATGTGTTTCACTGCCGCTGTAGGCTCGACACCCAACAGGCGGTGCGGCTGTGGGTCAGCTGTGGAGAAAACAAAGAAGACCTGGGGGTGCTGGTTCCCATGGACGGCGGCTTCGGCCTGGATACCCGTCGGCCCGTGAAGCGCCTGGGGGAGGGGATGCTAAGCTTTCGCCTGGCCCTCAAGCACGACCCGCCCCAAACCCATTTTGAGCCCATCTCCCCGGAGGAACCCTTCGCCTATTTGCAGCGCTTGAAGGACGCCTACCTGGAAACCCGCAACGGCCAACCGGGGGCGGTCTGGAAGGAATAAGGCACAGGTTATCATTGCAACGTAGCGGGCGGCAATATACCTTGCTTTTTGTATTTTTAGAAGAACAAAACGATAATAAATACGTTAAATATACGATAATGCGGAACAAATGTATCGTAGGGGCGGCTATTAGCCGCCCGCTACGTTCCGAAAACAACCTGTCTGGTTGAACGGTATTACCCAATATACGATACACCCAATGTAGCGGCGATGATTCATCGCCACATGCAACGTAACGAATAGAACTTGTGTAGACAAACAAAACCACCTACCGATATGTCATTCCGAGGGAGCGAAGCGAGTCGAGGAATCTTCCCAAGTGGCAAGTTTTACCTTACGCAGGTTATTTTTGCTACTTGGGTAGATTCCTCCACTCCGCTTCGCTGCGGTCGGAATGACATATCTGGGGGGGTGGTTCTGTTTTGTCCGTACGGGGTTGTATTTGCAACGTTTCATGGCGATGGATCATCGCCGCTACATTGCGTGGTACCATTCAACCACACGGGTTGTATTCGAGACGTGGCGGGCGGCAGATTGCCGCCCCTACGGCAACGTACCACGTTTTTTAGCCGATGAAGCTATATTCAATGGTGTCAGCGTAGCGGTAATAGAAGGCGGTGCTTTCTTCCAGGCCGGAGCGCAGCTCTACAAGGGTGCCGTCGGAAATGCCGGTTTGGATTTCCGTCAGGCCGGATAATGTGTTGGTTTTCTCGTCATAGGCGGTGTAGAGCCAGGACTTGCCGGCTTCAAAGACGATGGCTTCTGCCGGGACGGTGGGCAGGGGCTGGGACTGGGCGGTGGTGATCTTCACCGAGGCGTTCATGCCGGAGAGCATGGATTTTTCCCTTGGGATGGTCACGGTGACGGTATACTTGGTGTTGCCGCCGGAATTGACACCGTAGGCGTTGATTTTGGTAACGCTGCCGGTGAACTCCTGACCGGGCAGGGCATCCAAGGAGACCGTTGCGGCCATGCCGACCTGCAAGGAGAGGATGTCCAGCTCGTCCACCTGGATGTCCACGGTCATTTCCTCCTCGGGGATGACGGAGGCCACGTCCTGGGTTTCCGTGTCGTAGCTGTCATAAGCGGCCTGGGCTTTTGCAGCGGTTCCCCCCATGCCGCCGGTCATACCGGTGATGCCGGATGGGCCAGACGTGCCGCCGGTCATTCCCGCCAGGATAGAGTCCATGTCCAGAGTGCCCCCTGGGGTGCCCTGGGGCAGGCTCCCGGTTCCCTCGGGGGTGGGGGCGGCGTTGTGCTGGAAAATGAGCAACCCGTTTCCGATGAGGATGGAGTCCCCGGGGGTAATTTGGCTGCTGTCGCTGTCTGCCCAGCCGGAGCCGGTGCTTTCTTTCACCGTCATCGTGCCTGGGTCCAGGGAGATGCCGGAGCCCCCCGGGGCGGCCAGAGCGGGCAGGGCGCTGCCCTCGGTGACCACCATGGTGCCCTGGGGCACATAGGTGATGCCCCCTTCGGTGGAGCGAACGTAGCCCAGGGTGTATTCCGCCTCTGTGGGCTCCGTAGGCTCTGTGGGCTGGGTGGGCTCCGTGGGCTGCTCTTCGCCGCCTTCACCGCCGGATCCGGAGCCGCCGGTGCTGCCGGTTTCCCCGCCGGTGCGGCCATCATTGCCGCCCGCCGATTGGGAAGGGGCCTCATTGGGGGCGGCCTCCATCCGGGCACCGGGCAGCTCCTGCCAGCCGGGGCTTGCTTGGCTCCGGGGAGCGCCGGTCAGGGTCTCCAGGGGCAACGTGCCGTCCAGGCCGGAAACCAGGCCGTCATCGGATGCATAGACCGTGCCATCCTGGGAGAGCTTTACAAGCATTTCCATCTGTTCTTCCAGCTCTCCCCGGCGGGAGAGCAGTTTTTCATATTCCGGGGTATGGCCGGTATCTTTTAAAGAAATCAGGGTGGTTCCGGCGTAGATCTTTTGGTTTTCCTTGACGGAAATGGAGGAAACCGTGCCGTAGGCCCCGGTGAGCCGCAGCATACTGTGGATATAGAGGGTTCCCTGACCCAAAAATTCCCCGGAACTTCCTGTGACGGTGACCTGGTCCCCCACCGGGGCGGTCTCGTCGGACAGGGTCACGATGCTGGTGTTTTCGGAAATGCTTTCCACCGTGCCGGGAAGGCTGCTGCCGTCGGACAGGGTCACGGTGACGCTTTGGCCCACAGGCAGCGTCCCCTCCAACTCTACAGCCAGGAGCCCGTCCAGGGACAGGAGCATCAGGGCCCCTTGGTCGTACATGGTGTCTGACACGCCGGTACCCACCTGGGCATAGATCTTCTTTACCCGCCCGGCGCTGCCGGAACGGATGGAGGAGGAATTGGTTTTCCCCGCCGCAGTGGAAAGGTCCCCGTCCAGCTCTTTCAGAACCTGCTGGAGCTCCGCAATGGCAGCGACTACGGCGGTTTTATCCACCTGGGCAATGGGGTCACCGGCGCTGACCCGGTCGCCGTTGCTGACATATCGGGCCTGCACCTCCAGGGCTTTCGGGATGGACAGGGCCTGGCCCTCCTGGGGGGTGAGGATGCCGCCGCCGGAGAGCACCGTCGAAATGGCCTCCTTTTGGACAACGCCGGAGTAGAGCTTGGTATGAACGGTGGTGACATTGGAGACCCCGGAGGGGAGATTCCCCACCAGCAGGACCACGGCCAGAATCAGGCACAGCCCCGTGACCCATTTGGCCCGGCTGCCCCGGTCCGGGGTGTCCTGCTCTTCCATGTCCAGGGTCGGCATGGTGTTTTCGGAAGATTTTTTTCGAACGTTCATAGAGTCCTCCTTAACCGCCGTAGTGCAGGGCTTCAATGGGCGGCAGCTTTGCGGCCTTGTTGGCGGGGTACAGGCCGAAGATCACGCCGATGGCAAAGCAGAAGGCCACGGCGATGACCACCACGCCCCATTCCAGGCCAAAGGAAATGCCCATGCTGGCCACCATTACGGAGATCAGCCGCAGCACCACCCAGGACAGGAACACACCGATGGCGCAGCCGATCATGCACAGCACCACACTTTCTAGCAGGAACTGCTGCAAGATCACCCCCCGGCCCGCGCCGATGGCCTTGCGGATGCCGATTTCCCGGGTGCGCTCGGTAACGGTCACCAGCATGATGTTCATAATGCCGATGCCGCCCACGATCAAAGAAATGGCGGCAATGCCTCCCAGCAGCACCGTCAGAATGCCGGTGACATTCTTCATGGCATCCTCCAGCATGTTCTGGGAGAGAATGGAAAAGGCATCCTCGTCATTTTCAAACCGCTCCAGCAGCAGCCGCTTCATGGCGCTTTCCGTGGCGGCCATGGTGCCGCCCTGGGGCGCGCTGACGGAGAAGCCGGTGATGGTGGAGGAAACCGTAGAGGACAGCCGCATCAAGGTGGTATAGGGGATGTAGGCCATCATGCTGTTTTTGGTGAGGATCCCTGTCAGGGATTCGTCATCGTTTTTGAAAATCCCCACGATGGTAAACTTCATGCCGTCCAGGGCGATTTCCTCCCCCAGGCAGTCGGTATAGCCCACCATATCCTCGGCGGTTTTCTCGGGAATGACGCAGACGCTGGTGTGGTTTTCCACATCCGCCTGGGTCAGGAACCGGCCCAGAAGAACGGTCTGGCCGTTGATGGGGGCATAGGCCGGGGTGGCGCCGTAAACCGTTACGGTTTTGGTGGTGGAGCCGTATTTTCCGTTGGCGGTGGTGCTGGCGGAGGGGGCGGCCAGACCGATTTGCGGGTCGGTCATCCAGGTGTTCAGGGTGTCCAGGGTCACGGGTGCACCCTTGTCATCGGCTATGGTCACAGTCAAAAGGTTGCTGCCCAGGCTCTCGATGGTGTCCGTCACCGTGCCGGTGGCACCGGAGACCAGGCTCACCAGGATCACCAGGGCCATGACCCCGATGATGATGCCCAGCATGGTGAGGAATGCCCGGAATTTATTGCCGGAAATGGACTTCATGGCCATTTTAAATGCCTGTATCATCCTGCCACCTCCGTAAGCTGTCCGTCTTTGATGCGCACAATGCGGCTGGCCTGTTTGGCCACGTCGTCGTCGTGGGTGATGAGGACGATGGTGTTGCCCCCCTGGTGCAGCTCGTGAAAAATATCCATGATCTCCAGGGTGGTTTTAGAGTCCAAATTGCCGGTGGGCTCGTCCGCCAGAATCAGGCTGGGCCGGGTGACAATGGCCCGGGCAATGGCCACCCGCTGCTGCTGGCCGCCGGAAAGCTCCGTGGGCAGGTGCTTGGCCCGCTTTTGCAAATCCACCCGGGCCAGGGCCTGCTCCACCCGCTCCTTCCGCTCCGACCGGGGGACCTTCTGGTAAATGAGGGGCAGCTCCACGTTTTCCTCGGCGGTGAGCTTGGAAATCAGGTTGAAGCTCTGAAACACGAAGCCGATTTTCCGGTTTCGGATCCGGGCCAGCTGATTTTCCGTATAGTCTTCAATGGGGGTTCCGTCTAAGAGATAGGTGCCGGAGTCCGCCGTGTCCAGGCAGCCGATGATGTTCATCAGGGTGGACTTGCCGGAGCCGGAGGGGCCGATGATACTTACAAATTCGCCGGGGTCAATGTGCAGATTGGCTTTATTCAGGGCATAGACCTTTTCAGAGCCGATCTGGTAGACCCGGGAAATGTCTTTGAGGTCGATCATGGCTGCCTCCTTACCCGGGCATTCCGGCCATGCCGGTCATGCCGGACATATCCGGGTGCTTTCTGTTGCCCCGGTTGCCGGAGCCGCCTCCCTCCGGCATGGCGGACATGTCGGGCATTCCTCCGCCGGTGGTGATGGTCATGCCGCCGAAGGTAAAGGTCTGCTCCTTGGGGGTATAGTACACCGCATCTCCCTGTTTGAGGCCGGAGGTGATCTCCGTCTGGCTGCCGTTGGTCAGGCCCAGGGTCACTTCCGTCATGCCCCCTAAGGTGTCGGTTTCTTCATCGTAGGCCGTATAGACGTAGGCGGTGGTGCTGGTTTTCCGGATGGCATCGCTTGGCACCAGCAGGGCGTTTTCCACGCCTTCAATGGTGACCTCTGCCTTGGCGGTCATGCCGGAGAGCATACCGGTCTGCTTGGAAAGCAGGATTTTTACGGGGTAGGCACCGTTAGAGCCGGTGGTGTCGATTTCCGAGACGGTGCCCGTATATTCGTCTTCCCCAATGGACTCCACCGTCAGGGCCACGCTCTGGCCCTGGGCCAGGGAGAGAATGTCGGTTTCGTCTACGGAAATGGTGACGGACATGTTCTGCCCCGGGTCCAGGGTTGCCAGGGTGGTTTCTTCCAAGGGGTCGGTGCCCAGGGTGACGGTATCCAGGTCCGTCAGGGTCTCGATGGTACCGTCCTGCTCTGCGGTGAGGCCGCCGTCTTTGTAGAGCTTTACCAGCTTCCGGTAGAGCTCTTCGTAGTCCGCCCGCTGCTGCAGCAGCCGGTCATATTTGGCGGAGTCGGAGGTGTCCTTCAGGGTAAAGAGGGTGGTGCTGGCGTAGACCTTGGCGTTTTCCTTGGCCCAGACCCGGCTGACCGTTCCGACGTAGCCCGTGATTTTTAAGGGGGCGTGGATGTAGAGCTGGCCCTGCTGGGCGCCCACCTTGGCGGTATCTCCTGCCAGAGGGCCGTCATCGGTTAAAAGAACGGTGGCGGTGCTGGCGGTAACGGTATCCACGGTACCCTCCCATTCCAGGCCGTCAGAGGTGGTAACGGTCAGGACTTCTCCGGATTTCAGCGACCCGGCGGGAATGTCCAGGGCCAGAAGCCCATCCATGGAAAGCTCTGCCAGGCAGCCGTATTTGTACATCACGTCTGCCACATTGTCGCCCTCCTGGGCGTACACCGCCTTCACCCGTCCGGTAAGACCTGCCTTGACGGAAGCGCTGACGGTATCCCGGCTGGCAGATTGCAGATCCTCATCCAGGTCCTCCAGGGCTTCCTGGACGGTGGACAGGGAGGTCAGCACCGTGCTGCTGTTGACCCCGGCCAGCAGGGTGCCCGCCGTAACGGTATCCCCCTGGGCGATGTGGAGCTTTTCCACCTTCACCGTGGAGGGAACCGTCAGATCCACAGTGTCTTCACAGACCAGGGTGCCGGAGCCGGAGACCGTGGCCTTGATGGAGCCGGTGGTGACGGTGGCGGACTTGATGCTGCTACCGCTTTGGGCGGTGACTTTCCGCTGGACCTGCTTGCGGACATATAGGGTCCCGGCCAGCACCGCCACCAGCACCAGCGCCCCGGCGGCTACAGCACGCTGAATAGCCCGTTTTCGCTTTTGGGCCTTGGTTGGTTTCGCCATAGAGATACCTCCTGAATCGGAACGTTATTTTTACCTATTATAAAAAAAGAACCTGAAACCAGTCTGAATGAAATAAGAACAAATTGTGAATAGCTCTCCGGCTTTACGAACGGCGGAATTTGTGGTATGATGGGGAAAAATAACGCAATAGAGAGGAAAACAGCTATGCGCAAGAACTGGATACGGCTTTTTGGGGCCCTTCTGGCCGGTGCCATGCTTCTGGGCCTCACCGCCTGTGGCAGCAAGCGGAAGACCAAGGAGGTGGAAGGGGTCTTTATGGGGGTGGACGTGGCCAAGTACCAGGGCACCATCGATTGGCAGGCTCTGGCCGGGGCCGGTACCAAGTTTGCCATGGTCCGCCTGGGCTACCGCACCGCCGGAGAGGGCACCATCGTCGAGGACAGCAACGCCCGGTATAATTTGCAGGAGGGCAGCAAGGCCGGCATCCCCATGGGCGGATATTTCTTCTCCACCGCCATCACAAAAGAGGAGGCGGAGGAGGAAGCCCGGTGGGCGGCAGACCTGGTTGCCAAATATTCCATCACCTACCCCATCGTCTACGACTGCGAAGGCTTTGACGACCAGGACAGCCGCCAGAAGTCCATGACCAAAGAGGAGCGGACAGACGTGGCCCTGGCCTTTTTGAAGAAAATCGAAAAGCTGGGCTATACTGGCATGTTCTACGCCTCCAAAAGCGAGTTGGAGGACCGGTGGGAGACGGAGCGGATCGAAAAGCACTATAAAATCTGGGTGGCCCAGTACCCCGCCCAGCCCTATCCCCAGACCCCGACCTCCAGCTATGCCGGGAAGCACCATATGTGGCAGTTTACCAAAACCGCCATCATCAGCGGCCTGAGCCAGCCCATTGACTTAAACCTTGCTTACTTTGGCTATGACGGCATCGAGGCCCCCCGGGATTCCAACCCGCCGGAGGAGGTAGGCCCAGACCCGGAAGCCCTGATGACCTTTACGGAGGTGGAGGAAACGGTAACGGCCAAGGAAAAGACCAACCTGCGGAGCATCCCGGACCAGGGGGAGAGCAGCAAGATTCTCTTTACCCTCCTAAACGGCCAGACCGCCCAGCGCACCGCCACCAGCCCCAGCGGTTGGTCCAGGCTCCTGTACAACGGTCAGGTCTGCTACGCCGTGACCAACTACCTGACCACGGACTTAGACTATGACCCCGCTGCCGCCCAGGGAGGTTCCGACGGCCTGAACACCCAGTTTGAAACCGCCAACGACCGGGTCACCGCCAAGGAAAAGGTGAATCTTCGCTCCATGCCCTCGGTGGACAACCCCGATTCCCAGGTGGTGGCGGAGCTGAAGAACGGCGACTTCGCCCGCCGCACCGGCATCAGCTCCAACGGCTGGTCCCGCATCGAGTACAACAATATGCCCTGCTACGCCGTCTCCAGCTACCTGGTGATGGTAGACGAAAACGGCAAGCCCCTGGAGGATACCGGCTCCGGGGAGATCAAGACCCAGTTTGAGGAAGTGGACGACCTGGTGACCCCCAAGGAAAAGGTGAACCTCCGGTCCATCCCGTCGGTTGACAACCCGGATTCCAAGGTGGTGGCCACCATCACAAGCCACGACACCGTCAAACGCACCGGCATCAACCGGGACGTGGGCTGGTCCCGGGTGGAATACAACGGCCAGACCCTCTACTGTGTCACCAGGTATTTAAACGAAGCCAAATAAAAAATGCCCCCCCGACATGTCATTCCGTGCGGAAGAAATAGTTGACAGTTGACAGTTATTGGAGCGGCTTGCGTTGCCCATTTCTACCTGTCCGGTAAAGTATATAGGGAACGGCCTATGTGCCGTTCCGGGGGCGTAACGAATACAACCCGTGTGGTTGAATGGAACCACGCAATGTAGCGGCGATGATTCATCGCCATCCAGCCCCGGTGAGGGGCTGGCGACGTTTCGAATACAACCTGTGTGGACAAAACGGCACCACCCTCGACATGTCATTCCGACCGCAGCGAAGCGGAGTGGAGGAATCCACCCAAGTAGCGAGAATAACCTACGCAAGGTAAAATCTGCTACTTGGGAAGATCCCTCCACTCCATTTCATTTCGGTCGGGATGACATATCGGTGGGTGGTTCCGTTCAACAACACGGGTTGTACTCGAAATGTTGTATGGCGATGAATCATCGCCGCTACATTGGGTGTACCATGTATTGAGTGATACCATTCAACCATACAGGTTATATCCGGAACGTAGCGGGCGACAAGATTGCCGCCCCTACTAGATCGTTAATATAAAAACTTTACTTTTCAGATTCATGTGCTATACTATAAATACAATCAAAAAAAGGAAGTGCAG
>CAKTOB010000014.1 GCA_934589525.1 uncultured Oscillospiraceae bacterium
CTGAGCCGTGACGATAATATGGACAGCGAGTCCAACAGCATCCAAAATCAGAGGAAGATACTCCAAAAGGCCGCCAAGGACAAAGGGTACACCGACACGGTTTTCTTTGTAGACGATGGCATCACGGGAACGACCATGAAGCGTCCCGGTTTTCAGAAAATGCTGACCGCAATCGAGGCCGGGTATATCTCGGCGGTGTTTGTCAAAGACCTGTCCCGGCTGGGGCGCAACTACATTGAGGTCGGCAAACTGACGGAAGAATTTTTCCCGCTTCACGATATACGGCTGGTGGCTGTTTCCGATGGCGTGGACAGCGATGAAGGCGAGGACGATTTCACCCCGTTCAAAAATATTATGAACGAGTATTATGCGAAAGACATTTCCAAGAAGCGCCGGATCGTGAACAAGATGAAAGGAAACGCAGGCGTTCCGCTTTCTCCGCCGCCCTACGGTTATATCAAAAACCCGGACGATCCCCGCTTTTGGGTGGTAGAGCCGGAAGCTGCCGAGGTAGTGCGCCGGATCTACCGCATGGCGCTGGAGGGGTACGGGCTGGCGGAAATTGCCGCCCGTCTTGCCGCCGATGGCGTGGTCAATCCCACCTACTACTGGCGCAGCCGTGGAACAAGCCGGGGCGGATCGAAAAGCACCGTAGAGCCTACCAAATGGGGACACACCACCGTCAAGAAGATCCTCACCTTGCAGGAATACTGCGGCGATGTCATCAACTTCAAAAGCTACTCCAAGTCCTACAAGATGAAAAAGCGGATTGAGAACCCGGAAGAGAACCGGGCGATCTTCCTCAATGTCCATGAAGCCATCATTGACCGCCAGACTTGGGAAAAGGTGCAGGCGCTCCAAAAAGGGACGCGCCGCAAAAAGCCCACGGTCACGCAGGAGCCCAGCGTATTCTCCGGCCTGCTGAAATGCCCGGAGTGCGGCGGCAACCTCAATTTCCACTTCAACCAGAACAACCACGACATCAAGTTTTTCAGTTGTCAAAATCATAACTCCGGCTATCGCAAGTGCAGCAAGACGCACTATATCCGGCTGGACTTCTTAGAGCAAGTCGTTTTGTACGAGGTCAAGCGGCTGGCCTGCTTCGCCAGCGAATACGAAAATGACTTTATCAAGGCCATGATCGGACGCTCGGCAAAGGTAGCGGAAAACACCGCGCTCCGCAAGCAGCGGGAGCTGGACGCTCTGACCGCCCGTGACCGGGAGCTGGATATGCTCTTTGAACGGCTCTATGAGGACAATGTAGCGGGAAAAATCGACGATGCCCGGTTTTCCAAAATGTCCAAACGCTACGAACAGGAGCAGAGTGAAAACGCAAAGAAAATCAAGGCTCTGCGGCTGGAGCTGAAAAAGGACGAGAGCAAGCGCATGGACATTGACGATTTTCTTGAAACGGTACGGCGGTACACGGATGCGACCACCATTACAAAGCGTATGGTCGCGGAGCTGATCGACCACATTGAGGTGTACCACGCTGAAAAGCAGGACGGCGTTACCAACCAGCGCGTCGTTATTCACTATAACTGCATCGGTGCCTTTGATGTGCCGGATCGCCGGAAGATCCCGGAGGCCGACATTATCATGGAAACAAGAAAAGGCGTAGCACTCAGCTACGCCCCGGAACAGGTTGCGGTATAGGAGGTACGACACGATGAAAGCCTATTTCTATTGCCGCGTCGCTCACGATGATAGCTTTTCTTTGGAACGGCAGGCCGAGGAGCTTCGCCGCTATGCGAAACAAGCCGGGTACACCATCGTTGGTGCTGCCGCCGAGCATGGCTCTGGAATGACCCTTGACCGTCCGGCTCTGCAAGAAGTGATGGAGGCCGTTCTTGCCGGAAAGGTGGATGTGGTGCTGATAAGCAGCCTTGACCGTATAGGGCGGGACTGGGGCATGACAAAGCAGTACATCGCCCTGCTGACCGAGCATAAGGTCAAGCTGCTGTGCGTGCGGGAACGGATGATGATCGACAGCTCCAGCTTTTCACCATTCTTCACATAAAAAAGCAGAGTGTCCATTACAGGATACTCAGATCCTATAAGGACACTCTGCATGGTCCGAGTGACAGGATTCGAACCTGCGGCATCCTGCTCCCAAAGCAGGCGCGCTACCAGCTGCGCTACACCCGGATAACGGATGTATTATACAGGAAGATCCGGGAAAAAGCAATAGAAAATTTTCTGGAGCGGGGAAGGGGGCTTGACAGAATCACCGGGGCGTGGTAGAATACAGCCGCAATTTCATAGGACAGTTCGTAACCATCCTGTCGGTAAATAAAACTAGGACTTTTAAATGTGTGGGTTTTTCGCATGTTTTTCTTTGGATGGGCGCAGGTTTTGCGTCCGTTTTGTTTTTTTGCTGTGGGTGGAATTGTCCGCCCATTTTTTGTTCTAAGGAGAATCGTCATGTCCAAAACCCGTTATTTGACCCAGGCGGCTGTGATCGCCGCCATGTATGCCGCTCTGACCCATATGCAGAATCTGCTGCTGCCCGGAAGCACCACCTGGGCCATTCAGATGCGGCTGAGTGAAGCCATGATGGTGCTGGCGTTTTTTACGCCTGCGGCCATTCCGGGGCTGAGCCTGGGGTGCCTGCTGTTTAATCTGACCTATGCCGGGACCTTGCCCCTTGATCCCGTGGTGGGAACTCTGGCCACACTGCTGGCAGGGGCTGCCATGTGGTGGCTTCGGAATGTGAAGGTCTGCAAGCTGCCCCTGCTGGGGCTTCTGATGCCGGCTGTCACCAATGCGGTGCTGGTGGGCTGGGAGCTGACGGTGTACATTGGGGAAATGTCCTTCCTCATGAACGCTTTGTACGTCGCCCTGGGAGAGCTGGCGGTGCTTCTGGTGGTGGGCACGGCCCTTTATGGCGCCATCTGCGGCCGGAATCTGGACAAGAAACTGCTTGCCGCCTGCTAAAAGCTTCAAAAGTCGGGAACAAAACAAAGGTTCCCGGCTTTTTCTACATCAATTTACAAGTAAAAAAATATCGAATTGTCAAGATTCACATGGTTTTTTTGCTTTTTTTGGAAATTCTGTTGTATCTGCTTCCTTGACGGCAGCGGGGACAACGTGGTATAATTGGGGCATCCAATAAGAACCCTTATGACTGACGGATCAGTGGAGCACCACATGGAGTAAGGGAAGATTTTTTGCCGACCGTCTGGGCTTGCTTGCGTTCCTGTATGTTAGGAGGGTGAGTGGGCCTTTTGTGCTTTTTTAAGGAGGTTTATATGAAAAAAGTTGGAATTATCATGGGAAGTGACAGTGATCTCCCAATTTTGCGGAAGACGATGGACACGCTGAAAGACTTGGGCATTCCCTTTGAGACCCATATTTTTTCTGCCCATCGCACGCCCCTGGAGGCTCGGGATTTTGCCCTGAGCGCCCGGGAACAGGGGTTTGGGGCACTGATCGCTGCGGCGGGCATGGCTGCCCATCTGGCGGGCGCCATTGCGGCCAACACCACGTTGCCTGTCATCGGCATTCCCTGCAAGGGGCCGGTGCTGGACGGCATGGATGCGCTGCTGTCTACGGTCCAGATGCCCTCCGGCATTCCTGTTGCCACGGTGGCCATTAATGGCGGTGTCAATGCAGCCCTGCTGGCGGCCCAGATTTTGGCGGTTTCCGATGAGGCGCTGGCTCAAAAGCTGGATGCCAAGCGGGCAGCGGATGCCAGAAAAGTCCTTGAAAAAGACGCGGCTTTGCAGCAAGAGCTGAAAGCATAATAAGGAGGAGTTCCATGGGCGGTTTCTTTGGCGCGGTCTCCAAGCGGGACTGCATTTTAGACGTATTCTTCGGCACCGACTACCATTCCCACCTGGGCACCCGCCGGGGCGGTATGGCAGCCTACGATCCCCAGCTGGGACTCCAGCGGGAAATTCACAATATTGAAAATTCTCCCTTCCGTACCAAATTTGACGGCATTCTGAACGATATGAAGGGTACCAGCGCCATCGGCTGTATTTCCGATACCGACCCCCAGCCTCTGCTGATCCGGTCCAACCTGGGTACCTACGCCATTTGCACCATCGGCATCATCAACAACGCGGAGGCTCTGTTTTCCCAGTATCTGTCCTTCAGCGGCGGCCACTTTGAGGCCATGTCCGGGGGCAGAGTGAACTCCAACGAGTTGATTTCCGCTTTGATCGACCAGAAAAGCTCCTTTGCGGAAGGGATTCGTTTTGCCCAGGACATGATCGAGGGCACGGCCTCCATTTTGATTTTGAAGGACGACGGCCACCTGATCGCCGCCCGGGACAAGCTGGGCAGAATCCCCATCATCCTTGAAAGGAATGAAGACGGCTTCTGTGTGACCTTTGAGGACTACGCCGGTGAAAAGCTGGGCTACGAATTTTACCGGGAGCTGGGCCCCGGGGAAGTGGTGGAGCTGACGGCGGAGGAAGAGACCGTTCTGCTGGAGCCCCGGAAAAAGAAAAAGATCTGCGCCTTCCTGTGGTCCTACTACGGCTACCCCACCTCCTGCTACGAAGGCAAAAACGTGGAGGTCATGCGCTACCGCAACGGCCGCATTATGGCCAAGGCGGACAAGGAAAACGGCATCGCCCAGGACATTGACTATGTAGGCGGCGTGCCGGACTCCGGTACCCCCCACGCCATCGGCTACGCCAACGAAAGCGGCGTGCCCTTTGCCCGGCCCTTCATTAAATATACCCCCACCTGGCCCAGAAGCTTCATGCCCTCCAACCAGTCGGAGCGGAACATGGTGGCCAAAATGAAGCAGATTCCGGTGGACGAGCTGATAAGAGACAAGAAGCTGCTGTTTGTGGACGACTCCATTGTCCGGGGCACCCAGCTGCGGGAGACCGTAGACTTCCTCTATGAGCACGGCGCCAAGGATGTCCACATCCGCTCCGCCTGTCCTCCCATTCTCTACGCCTGTAAATTCCTGAACTTCTCCCGGTCCAACAACGAAAACGACCTGATCGCCCGGGCCACCATCCTGGAGCTGGAAGGGGAGGAGGGCTTCAAGTATTTGGATGAGTACAGAGACGGCACCACCGAGCGGGGCAAGAAGCTCCGCCAGACCATCTGCGAAAAGCTCCATTTTTCCACTTTGGAATACCAGACCCTGGAGGGCATCCTGGAAGCCATCGATCTTCCGGAATGCGACGTATGTACCTACTGCTGGAACGGCAAGGAATAACCGGCAGGAAAGCCGCCTGAACCATCATCACCATATCCCCAACAATAATAAAGGAGATTACTTATGGAACACAAAAATTCTCAGTCTGCCAGCTACGCCGCTGCCGGTGTGGACATTACCGCCGGTTACAAGGCCGTGGAACTTATGAAGAAGCATGTGGCCCGCACCCGGAATGAGGGCTGCCTGGATGACGTGGGCGGCTTCGGCGGCTGCTTCGGTCTGCCGGTTGCAGGCATGGAGGAGCCGGTGCTGGTCTCCGGCACCGACGGCGTGGGCACCAAGCTGCGCATTGCCCAGCTGCTTGACAAGCATGACACCATCGGCATTGACTGTGTTGCCATGTGCGTCAACGATGTGATCTGCTGCGGCGCCAGACCTTTGTTCTTCCTGGATTACATCGCCTGCGGCAAAAACGTGCCGGAGCGCATTGCGGAGATCGTGGGCGGCGTGGCCGAGGGCTGCGTCCAGTCCGGCTCCGCTCTCATTGGCGGCGAGACTGCCGAGCATCCCGGCATGATGCCTGTGGACGACTACGATCTGGCGGGCTTCAGCGTGGGCATTGTGGATAAGAAGAAGATCATTGACAATACCCGGATGAAGGTGGGCGACAAGGTCATCGCCCTGGCCTCCACCGGTGTGCACTCCAACGGCTTCAGCCTGGTGCGGAAGGTCTTTGATGTGGAAAACAATCCCGCCCTCAAAGAGCCCTGCGAGGCTCTGGGCGGCAAGTCCGTGCTGGAAACCCTGCTGACCCCCACCCGAATTTACGTCAAGAGCATTCTGGCGCTGCTGGAGCAGGTGGATGTGAAGGGAATCAGCCACATTACCGGCGGCGGCTTCTATGAGAACATTCCCCGCAGCATCCCCCAGGGCCTGTGCGCAAAGATCGACAGAAGCGCCGTCCGGGTGCTGCCCATCTTTGACCTCATCGCCAAGACCGGCAACATTCCCGAGCGGGATATGTTCAATACCTTCAATATGGGCGTTGGCATGAGCGTGGTGGTTCCCGCCGACCAGGTGGAGCGCGCTTTGGAAATCCTGAACGGCCACGGCGAGACCGCCTATGTCATCGGCTCCATTGTGGAGAACGAGGAAAAGGTGATTTTGGAATGAAAACCAAAATTGCGGTGCTGGTCTCCGGCGGCGGCACCAATTTGCAGGCCCTGCTGGATGCCCAGCAGCGGCGGGAGCTGGTCAGCGGCGAAATTGCCCTGGTGGTCTCCAACAACGCCAAGGCCTACGCTTTAGAGCGGGCTCAAAAGGCGGGTATTCCCACCAAGGTGCTGCTTAAAAAGGAGCTGGGAGGCCAGGAGGGCTTTGAACAGGCCCTGTGCAAAACTCTGGAAGAGGCGGGCATCGGGCTCATCGTGCTGGCGGGCTTTATGAGCATTCTGACAGAACACTTTACCGCCCGGTATCCCCGCCGCATCATCAATGTCCATCCCTCCCTGATCCCCTCTTTCTGCGGGGCGGGCTTCTATGGGCTCAAGGTCCATGAGGCGGCCCTTCAGAAGGGCGTGCGGGTCACGGGAGCCACCATCCATTTTGTCAACGAGATTCCCGATGGGGGAGAGATCATTGCCCAGAAGGCGGTGGAGGTCCTCCCCGGCGACACCCCGGAAGTGTTACAGCGCCGGGTCATGGAGCAGGCCGAGTGGGTGCTGCTTCCCCGGGCGGTGGAGCAGGTGTCGGCATACATTCAGAATTTATAAGGGGGAGCACAGATGAACGTCTACGAAATCGGCAATATGAAGGAAAAACTGGCCTCCAATGTTTACCCCGGCCGGGGCATCGTCCTGGGACTGACCCCGGACGGCAAGGAAGCCGTGGCAGCCTACTTTATCATGGGCCGCAGCGTCAACAGCCGGAACCGGGTCTTTGCCCTGGAGCCTGACGGCATCCGGACGGAGGCCTACGATCCCAGCAAGATGGAAGACCCCAGCCTGATTATTTACCACCCCGTCCGCCAGCTGGGCCGGGCGCTGATCGTGACCAACGGCGACCAGACCGACACCATCCGGGACTTCCTGGAAAAGGGAAAGACCATGGAGGAGGCCCTGGGCACCCGGAAATTCGAGCACGACGGCCCCA
The DNA here is from genome assembly GCA_934589525.1 of uncultured Oscillospiraceae bacterium. Taxonomy (GTDB): domain Bacteria; phylum Bacillota; class Clostridia; order Oscillospirales; family Oscillospiraceae; genus Faecousia. The sequence goes on from CAKTOB010000014.1 coordinate 7,277, forward strand.
ACTGGACCCCCCGGATCTCCGGCCTTTTAAGCCCCGACGGCAGCTACAAAATGTCCATTCTGAAAGCCGCCGACCAGGCCGGCACCGCCTGCAACCGCTTTACCTATGACTATGAGCCCATCTCCGGCCTGGGCCACTTCCTGCACACCTATGTGTGCGACGGAAACCCGGTGATCCCCACCTTCCAGGGGGAGCCGGAGCGGGTGGAGATCCCCCAGGATATGGACGCCTTTGTGGAAACCCTGTGGGAAAATCTGAACGAGGACAATAAAATCTCCTTGTTCGTCCGCTATACCGATTTGGAAACCGGCAAGTACCGCCAGAAGGTCATCAACCGCTACGAATAAGGGGAGAGAGATATGAAAGAATTTGAACTGAAATACGGCTGCAACCCCAACCAGAAGCCCGCCTCCATCTACATGGCCGACGGCTCCGATCTGCCCATCACCGTGCTCAACGGCCGGCCGGGCTACATCAACTTCCTGGATGCCCTGAACTCCTATCAGCTGGTGAAGGAGCTGAAAGCCGCCACGGGCCTGTGCGCCGTGACCTCCTTCAAGCACGTCTCTCCCACCTCCGCCGCCGTGGGCAAGGTGCTGCCGGAGAATCTGAAAAAGGCCTGCTTCGTTGACGATGTGGAGGGCCTGGACGATTCCCCTCTGGCCTGCGCCTATGCCCGTGCCCGGGGCACGGACCGGATGTGCTCCTTTGGCGACTGGGTGGCTCTGTCCGATACCTGCGATGCCCTCACCGCCAAGCTCATTGCCCGGGAGGTTTCCGACGGTGTCATTGCCCCCGGCTACACGGAAGAGGCCCTGGAAATTCTGAAAGCCAAGCGCAAGGGCAGCTACAATGTGGTTTCCATTGACGAAAACTATGTTCCCGCCCCCCAGGAGACCAAAATGGTCTACGGTGTGACCTTCCAGCAGGGCCGGAACAACTTTAAAATCGATGCCGAGCTGCTGGGGAACCTGGTGACGGAAAAGAAGGACCTGCCGGAAGACGCCAAGATCGATCTGATCGTGGCCCTCATTACCTTAAAATACACCCAGTCCAACTCCGTCTGCTTTGCCTATGACGGCCAGGCCATCGGTGTGGGCGCCGGTCAGCAGTCCCGGATCCACTGCACCCGTCTGGCAGGCTCCAAGGCCGATACCTGGTTCCTGCGGCAGCACCCCAAGACCCTGGCCCTGCCCTTCCGGAAGGACCTGGGCCGTCCGGGCCGGGACAATGTGATCGACGGCTACATCAACGGCAACGAGGAAGATGTCTGCGCCGAGGGCATCTGGCAGAATTACTTCACCACCCGTCCGGAGCCCCTGACCCAGGAGGACAAGCGGGCGTTCCTGGATGAGATCCGGGGCGTGTCCCTGGGCTCCGATGCCTTCTTCCCCTTCCCGGACAACATCAAGCGGGCCTATGCCTCCGGCGTTTCCTACATCGCCCAGCCCGGCGGCTCCATCCGGGACGACCTGGTCATTGCCGAGTGCGACAAAGACGGCATCGTCATGGCCTTTACCGGCATGCGCCTGTTCCACCACTAAGAGTGCTTTTCTAAAAAGAAAGGTTGATGGATATGAAAATTCTGGTAGTCGGTGGCGGCGGACGAGAGCATGCCATTATAAAAAAACTGAAAGAGAATCAAACCGTGGAGACTATTTTTGCCCTGCCCGGCAACGGCGGCATGGCCAAGGACGCGGTATGCGTTCCCATCGGAGCCACGGACATTGATAAAATCGTGGCCTTCGCCCTGGAAAACAAGGTGGATTACGCCGTGGTGGCCCCGGACGATCCCCTGGTGCTGGGTGCGGTGGATGCGCTGACGGAAAAGGGCATTCCCTGCTTTGGCCCCAGGGCCAACGCCGCCATCATTGAGGGCAGCAAGGTGTTCTCCAAGAACCTGATGAAGAAATACGGCATTCCCACGGCGGAATATGCGGTATTTGACGATTTGGAGGCGGCTCTAGCCTATCTGGAAACCGCCCCCATCCCCACGGTCATCAAGGCCGACGGCCTGGCCCTGGGCAAGGGCGTGATCATTGCTGCCACCCGGGAGGAAGCCCGGGCAGCGGTGCGGGATATGATGGCCAACAAGGTCTTCGGCAAAAGCGGCGACCAGGTGGTCATTGAGGAATTTCTCACCGGCCCCGAGGTCAGCGTCCTGAGCTTTACCGACGGCAAGGTGGTAAAGCCCATGGTGTCCTCCATGGACCACAAGCGGGCCGGGGACAACGATACAGGGCTTAATACCGGCGGCATGGGCACCGTGGCCCCCAATCCCTATTACACCCCGGAAATGGCCCAGCGGTGCATGGAGGAGATTTTCCTGCCCACCATCCGGGCCATGAACGCCGAGGGCCGGACCTTCCGGGGCTGCCTGTACTTTGGTCTGATGCTGACCCCCAAGGGGCCCAAGGTCATTGAGTACAACTGCCGCTTTGGCGACCCGGAGACCCAGGTGGTGCTGCCATTGCTTGAAAGCGATTTGCTCACCGTGATGCAGGCCACCACCAACGGCACTTTGGAACAGACCGAGGTGCGCTTTTCCGAAAAGAGCGCCTGCTGCGTCATCAAGGCTTCGGCGGGGTATCCGGTGTCTTACAAGAAGGGCTTCCCCCTGACCATGACCCCGGAGGCGGAGCGCCATACCTATGTGGCGGGGGCCAAACTGGACGAAGAGGGCAGGCTCGTCACCTCCGGCGGCCGGGTCACCGGCACCACCGCCGTGGCGGACACCCTGGAGGAGGCCATTCGGGAGGCTTACCGTCTGTCTGACGGGGTCCGGTTTGAAAACGCTTATCGCAGAAGCGATATTGGCAAGCGGGCAATGCAGGCCCTCAAATAAACAATTGGAGGAAAATACCCCATGGTTTATCGTGTTTATGTAGAAAAAAAGCAGGGCCAGACCCATGAGGCCCAGGGCTTACTGCGGGACATTCAGGATTTTCTGGGCATTGGCAGCCTGACGGGCCTCCGGGTGCTCAACCGCTACGATGCGGAGAACATCGAAAAGGAGTTGTTTGATGCTGCCGTCAACACGGTGTTTTCCGAGCCCCAGGTGGACGATGTAAGCTTTGAGCTGCCCCAGGGGGATGTGGTCTTTGCGGTGGAGCCGCTGCCCGGTCAGTATGACCAGCGGGCGGACTCCGCGGCCCAGTGCATCCAGATCATTTCCCAGGGCAACCGCCCCACCATCCGCACCGCCAAGGTCTATGTGCTCTCCGGTGCCCCCAGCGAGGACGAGCTGGCGGCCATTAAGAAATACGTCATCAACGCCGTGGAAAGCCGGGAGGCCGCTCTGGATTTGCCGGAAACTCTTGCTATTGACTACACCATTCCCCAGAGCGTTGCCACGGTGGAGGGCTTTACCGCCATGGATGAAGAAGCCCTGGGGGCGCTGCTTGATAAGCTGGGCCTTGCCATGGACTTGGACGATCTCAAGTTCCTCCAGGCCTACTTCCGGGACCAGGAGCACCGTGACCCCACCATTACGGAAATCCGGGTGGTGGATACCTATTGGTCCGACCACTGCCGCCACACCACCTTCTCCACCCATTTGGACCATGTGACCATTCACGACCCGGCGGTTCAAAAGGCCTATGAGCAGTATCTGGCCGCCCGGGTGGAGGTCTACGGGGAGGAAAAGGCCGCGGCCCGGCCCCAGACCCTCATGGACATTGCCACCATCGGTGCCAAGACTCTGAAAAAGCGGGGCCTGCTTCCGGAGCTGGACGAGAGCGAGGAGATCAACGCCTGCTCTATCCACGTCACCGCCACCGTCAATGGGGAAGACCAGGACTGGCTGCTGATGTTTAAGAACGAAACCCACAACCACCCCACGGAAATCGAGCCCTTCGGCGGCGCGGCCACCTGCATCGGCGGCTGCATCCGGGACCCCCTGTCCGGCCGGGCTTACGTCCATCAGGCCATGCGTGTCACCGGTGCCGCCGACCCCCGGACCAGCCTCCAGGATACCCTCCCCGGCAAGCTCCCCCAGCGGAAGCTCTGCCAGACCGCGGCTGCGGGCTACTCCTCCTACGGCAACCAGATCGGCCTGGCCACCGGCCATGTGGCGGAACTGTACCACGAGGGTTTTGTTGCCAAGCGGCTGGAATGCGGTGCGGTGGTTGCCGCTGCTCCTGCGGAGAACGTCCGCCGGGAGTGCCCCGCTGCCGGGGATGTGGTGATTTTGCTGGGTGGCCGTACCGGACGGGACGGCATCGGCGGCGCCACCGGCTCCTCCAAGAGCCACAATATGAAGTCCCTGACCACCATGGCCTCCGAGGTCCAGAAGGGAAATGCCCCGGAGGAGCGGAAGATCCAGCGGCTGTTCCGGGACGGCAATGTGACGAGACTGATCAAGCGCTGCAATGACTTCGGTGCCGGTGGTGTATCCGTGGCCATTGGCGAGCTGGCCGACGGTCTGCGGATCGATCTGGATGCCGTGCGGAAAAAATATGACGGTCTGGACGGTACGGAGCTGGCCATTTCCGAATCCCAGGAGCGGATGGCGGTGGTGGTCGCCTCGGAGGATGTAGATGCGTTCATCGCCGCCGCGGAAAAGGAAAATCTGGAAGCCTACCGGGTGGCGGTTGTCACCGAGGAGGCCCGGATGGTCATGAGCTGGAAGGGCAAGGAAATTGCCAACCTGTCCCGGGAATTCCTCAATACCAACGGTGCGGTGAAGCACACCGCCGTAGAAGTCCCCGCCGCCAAGACCCTGCAGGTTTCCTCTGCCAGCCTGAAAGAAATGGCTGCCCAGCTACGCTTTGCCTCCCAGAGAGGCCTGGTGGAGCGGTTTGATGCCACCATCGGCGCAGGCAGTCTGCTGATGCCCTTCGGCGGCAAGAACCAGGCCACCCCGGCCCAGGCCATGGCTGCCAAGCTGCCGGTGCTGCCGGGGCAGACCACCGATGCCGCCAGCGTTATGGCCTGGGGCTGTGACCCGGAGCTCCTCAGCGCCGACCCCTTCCAGGGTGCCAAGGCCGCGGTGATCTCCTCCATGGCCAAAATCGTGGCCGCCGGTGCGGATTACAAAAAGGCCTACCTGACCTTGCAGGAGTTCTTTGAAAAGCTGAGAAACGAGCCCCAGCGCTGGGGCAAGCCCTTTGAGGCGCTCCTTGGCGCGCTGGATGCCCAGCTCCACCTGAACGCTGCGGCCATCGGCGGCAAGGACTCCATGTCCGGCACCTTCCTGGAGAAGGACGTGCCCCCCACGGTGATCTCCTTTGCCATTGCCCCGGTGAAGGCCCAGGACGTTCTGTCCTGCGAGTTCAAGGAGCCGGGCCATCCGGTGTACTGCTTCACCTCCGACGGCAGCTACGAGGATTTGAAAAACACCTGGCAGCGGTTCCATGAGCTGTGCCTGGCCGGAAAGGTCCGGGCCGCCTGGGCGGTGGATGCCGGGGGTGTGTCCGAGGCTGTGGTCAAAATGTCCTTCGGCAACACCATCGGCTTCCGGGGCGAGGATACGGACTGCGGCTATGGCGACATTATTGCAGAGCTCACCGAGGACTGCGATTTTGGCCGGAAGATCGGCTACACCTGCCAGGAGCCCGTCATCGTGCTGGATGACGAGAAGGTCTCCATTGCGGAGCTCTATGACATCAATACCGCCGTTCTGGAATCCGTCTATCCCACCAAGACCCGGGAAACCGCCGACTCCGTTCCGACCTTTAACTATGAGGCCAAGTCTTACCCCGCCCCCGCGGTAAAGACCGCCAAGCCCCGGGTGCTGATCCCCGTGTTCCCCGGCACCAACTGCGAGTATGATTCCGCCCGGGCCGTTCTGGCCGCCGGGGCGGAGGCGGACATTGCGGTGATCCGCAATCTGACTGCCGAGGATGTGGCCCGGTCTATTGAGGATGTGGCAAAGCGCATCGGTCAGAGCCAGATGATTTTCATCCCCGGCGGCTTCTCTGGCGGCGACGAGCCCGACGGCTCTGCCAAGTTCATTACGGCCTTCTTCCGCAACCCTGCCATCAAAGAGCAGGTAACGGCGCTGCTGGAGCAGCGGGACGGCCTGATGTGCGGCATCTGCAACGGCTTCCAGGCCCTCATCAAGCTGGGTCTGGTGCCCTTCGGCAAGATCATCGACACCGATGCCTCTTGCCCCACCCTGACCTTCAATACCATTGCCCGGCACCAGAGCCGCATCGTCAGGACCCGGGTGGCCTCCAACAAGTCTCCCTGGCTGTCTCTGACGAGCGTTGGCGACATTTACAATGTGCCCATTTCCCACGGCGAGGGCAAGTTCCTGGCAAGCGAAGAACTGGTAAAGCAGCTGGCGGACAACGGCCAGATCGCCACCCAGTATGTGGACCTGGAAGGCAACCCCACCATGGATGCCGCCTTCAACCCCAACGGCTCCGTCTGCGCCATTGAGGGCATCACCTCCCCCGATGGCCGCGTCTTCGGCAAGATGGGCCACAGCGAGCGCATCGGCCAGGGACTCTACCGCAACGTCCCTGGGGAATACGACATTCAGATGTTCCGTGCCGCCGTCAAGTACTTTGGTTGATCCTTTTTAAAACTGCCCCCGGACGAAAAACGTCCGGGGGATTTTTGCGACAGGGTGCAAAATGAAAAAACTCCTTGACTTCTAGGGGATTTTCATTCATAATAAGGAATGGTGCCCTTGCAGAAAACGGAAAAATTGGATGCGGGCTCCAAAAACGATGAGGAGATACAGATGCTATGAAAAAAGCCGGAATCCGATGGCTTTGCATTGCCGTTGCGGCGGTGATCGCGGTAACGGCGGCGGTGGGCCTGTTCCTGACGCTCAAATCCCGGGTGATCGTGGACGGAAGGCTCTACCCCAAGGGCCAAGCGGTACTGGACCTGCGGGGCAATGCCCTCAGCGCCGAAACCTATGACAAGCTGACAGCCAAGCTCCCCGGGACCACGGTCCTTTGGCAGGTCCCCTTCCAGGGCGGCAACCTTCCCAGCTCTACGGAAGAGCTGACCGTTACGGCGCTTTCCATGGAAGACGAGCAGATGCTGCGCTATTTCCCGAACCTCAAGACCCTGCGGGGGGAGGATTGCCGGGATTATGAGGCCCTGGCCCAGGCCTACCGGGACTATCCGAGCTGTGATGTGGAATATCTGGTGCCCATTGAGGATGTGCTCTATCCCGGCACTTCGGAGACCGTGACCCTGGTGACTCCCTCGGAGGAGGATGTGCAGCGGCTTTCCTACCTGCCGGACCTTCAGACGGTGGACGGCACCCAGTGCCGGGACTATGCCCGGATGCAGCAGCTGCAGCTGGACCGGCCGGACTTGGCGGTGAGCTATGCCATCACCGTGGGCGGCAGGATCTACCCCACGGATACCCAGGTCCTGGAGGCGGTGAACGCTTCCTATGCCGAGCTGGAAGGGGCCATTTCCGTGATGCCCCAGCTGACAGAAATCAACCTGACTGACCCGGTGGCCACCGGCGGGGAGCTGGTGACCCTGCGGGAAGAACACCCGGAGCTGACGATCCACTGGACCGTGAACATCGGCTCCGCAAGCTATTCTGACGATGCCCAGGAGGTGGACATCTCCGGAACCGTCATGGAGAGCACCGAAATCGCCAAGCGTTACGCTTCTTATTTCCCGGAGATCACCAAGCTCATTATGAGCGACTGCGGCATTGACAACGAGACCATGGCCCAGTTCCGGGAGGAAATGCGGGACCAATACAAGGTGGTCTGGACGGTGTACTTCACCAAGAAGTGCAAGGCCCGGACGGATGAAGAGAGCTTCATGCCCATCAAGCAGGGCGAGTGGTACTTCCAGGATGACGATGTTGGACCGCTTAAATACTGCGAGGACATGATCGCCATCGACATCGGCCACTCCCGGGTGCGGGACATCAGCTTTGCGGCTTACATGCCCCACCTCAAATACCTGATCCTGGCAGACACCGACGTGCGGGACCTGACCCCCCTTAGCAACTGCAAGGAGCTTATCTGGCTGGAAGTGGGCTGGGATGCCATCGAGTCCTACGAGCCCCTGCTTGGCTGCACCGCCCTGGAGGACCTGAACATCGGCAGAACCTTTGCAGACCCCGCCCCCATCTACCAGATGACCTGGCTTAAAAACCTCTGGTGCATGGAAATCAGCGGCGCCACCCAATACGGCTGGCGCATGGCCCTGCCCAATACCCACATCGTGGGCAAGGGCAACGACGTGGTGGCCTACGGCTGGCGCAGACTCCCCAACTACTACAAAATGCGCGATGCCCTGGGCATGTACTATATGGACTAAACAAGACCGGACAGCACTGGCTGTCCGGTCTTTTTACAGCCCCATGGTCCGTGCGGTACCATTCGTCCACACAGGTTCTATTTGCAACCTTCCGGGCGGCGTGTTGGTTGGAGCGTTTGCTCTGTTTTTTTGCACGGTCAAACATTTGTTAAGTTTTGTGTAAAATAATTGCAATTTCTACAGAATTGTATTTGAAATTTCTGTGACTATTGTGTATAATACGAACGTACATATCGTTTTACAGAGATCGGCGGAGTTTTTATGCCGACGGTGAGAACGGAGAAGGAGGTAATTGGATTGCAAGAGACACCTTACGCAATCGAGATGGTGAACATCACCAAACGGTTTCCCGGAATCATTGCCAATGACAATGTGACGCTCCGGCTGAGAAAAGGAGAGATCCATGCGCTGCTGGGCGAAAACGGCGCGGGCAAGTCTACGCTCATGAGCGTTCTCTTTGGACTGTATCAGGCGGAGGAGGGTGTGATCCGCAAGAACGGCGTAGAAGTGACGATCAACAACCCCAACGATGCCAATGCCCTGGGCATCGGCATGGTGCATCAGCACTTTAAGCTGGTGGAATGCTTCTCCGTTCTGGATAACATTATTTTGGGCGTGGAAGACACCAAAAACGGCTTTTTGCAGCGGGAACAGGCCCGGCAGAAGGTCATGGCCCTGTCCAAGCAGTACGGCTTGCAGGTCAACCCCGATGCGCTGGTAGAGGATATTTCCGTCGGTATGCAGCAGCGTACCGAGATCCTCAAAATGCTCTACCGGGACAATGAGATTTTGATTTTTGACGAGCCCACCGCCGTGCTGACTCCCCAGGAAATCGAGGAGCTATTGCAGATCATGAAGAATCTGGCGGCGGAGGGGAAGTCCATCCTCTTTATCTCTCACAAACTCAATGAGATCATGGAGGTGGCGGACCGGTGCTCCGTCCTGCGCAAGGGCAAGTATATCGGCACCGTGGACATTCCCAATACCACCAAGGCGGAGCTCTCCCGGATGATGGTGGGCCGGGACGTGGAATTTGCGGTCCACAAAAAGCCCTGTACCCCCGGGAAGGTGGTGCTGGATGTGCAGAATCTCACGGTGGCCTCCAAGGTCCACAAGAACAACGCCGTGAAAAACGTGTCCTTCCAGGTCCATGCCGGGGAAATCGTCTGCATCGCGGGCATTGACGGCAACGGCCAGAGCGAGCTGGTCTTCGGCATTACCGGCCTGGAGCCCGTGTCCGGGGGCACCGTGACCATGCTGGGCAAGGACATTACCCATGCCCCCATCCGCAAGCGCTCCCTGATGGGCATGAGCCACATCCCGGAGGACCGGCACAAGCACGGCCTGGTGCTGGACTACACCCTGGAAGAAAACCTGGTATTGCAGCGCTACTTTGAGCCGGAATTTACCAATAAGGCCGGCTTCCTGCGGCAGAAGAACATCCGCACCTATGCCCAGCGGCTCATTGACCAGTACGATGTCCGCAGCGGCCAGGGCCCCATTACCGTAAGCCGCTCCATGTCCGGCGGCAACCAGCAGAAGGCCATTATCGCCCGGGAGATCGACAAAGATCCCCAGCTGCTCATTGCCGTCCAGCCCACCCGGGGCCTGGACGTAGGCGCCATCGAGTATATCCACAAGCAGATCGTGGCCCAGCGGGATGCGGGCAAGGCGGTGCTGCTGGTGTCGCTGGAGCTGGACGAGGTCATGACCGTTTCCGACCGGATTCTTGTGATGTACGAGGGCGAGATCGTGGGCGAGCTTGACCCCAAGACCACCACCGTAGAAGAGCTGGGCCTGTATATGGCCGGCGCGAAGAAGGAGGGTAAGCAGTGAAAAACGAGAAAAAATCCCTGATCCGCTCCGAGAGCTTCCAGACCCTGCTGGCTTCCCTGGTCTGCGTGCTGGGAGGCCTTCTGGTGGGCTATATTGCGCTGCTGATCATTGAGCCAAGCGGCGCCTGGAAGGCCATTACCGCCGTCATGAAGAGCTTCTTCAATTACCCCGGAAAGCTGATGCTCAAGTATTTTGGCCAGACCCTGACCCGGACGGTGCCCCTTTTAATGTGCGCTCTGTCCGTGCTCTTTGCCTATAAGGTGGGCATGTTCAATATCGGCGTGGCCGGACAGTATGTGGCCGGTGCCTGCGGCTGTCTGTATGCCGCCCTGGCCTGGAATCTGCCTTGGCTTCCCTGCCTGCTCATCGGCATGGTGGCGGCGGCCCTGCTGGGGGCGGTTTGCGGCGTGCTGAAAACCAAGTGCAACGTGAACGTGGTTATTTCCGGCATCATGCTCAACTGGATCACCCTGTATCTGACAAACCTGATTCTCGGCACCGTGAAAAGCCCCACCAGCCCCTACACCAAGGGCTTGCAGGCCACGAACCCCTCCGCACTGCTTCCCCGGATGGGCCTGGAGCGGCTGTTTAACAACGAAAAGAGCGTGACCATTGCCATCCCCTTGGCGGTCATTATGGCCATCCTTGTCTGGGTGGTGCTGAACAAGACCAAGTTCGGCTACGAGCTGAAGGCCACCGGCAACAACTACAACGCCGCCCGGTACGCCGGTATGAAGGAAGACCGGAACATCATCACCACCATGCTCATTTCCGGCGCCCTGGCCGGCATGGGCGCAGGGCTGCTGTTCCTCACCGGTATTGAGGACTGGGAGACCACCATTTCCGCCGTCCCCGGCATGGGCTTTAACGGCATTGCCGTGGCCTTCCTGGGAGGCCTGAGCCCCATCGGCTCCATCCTCTCCGCCTTCTTCATCCAGTATATCACCACCGGCGGCGGCAATGTGGACTTGCAGGTGTACTGCTCCCAGATTTCCAGCTTGATTTCCAGCCTCATCATCTATCTGTGCGCCTTTGTGGCCTTCTTCAAGCTGTTCATCCAGAACCGCATCCGGGCAAACGACGAAAAGAAAGCGGCCGCGGCTGCGGAAAATAAGGAAGGAGGCCAGGAGAAATGATCCTTCTGCTGCAATATACTCTGATTTTTGCCTCTGTTCTGATGCTGGTGGCCCTGGGCGGCTGTTTTGCCGAGCGCAGCGGCGTCATCAACATCGGTCTGGAAGGCATTATGGTCATCGGTGCCCTGGGCGGCGCCCTGGTCATGAAATTCCTGCCGGTTTCCGTTGGGGCCTTTGCCATGGTCAGCCTGACGGTTCTGGCCAGTGTCCTGTTTGGCATGATCTTCTCTCTGCTTCTGGCGGTTGCGGCTATCCAGTTCAAGGCGGACCAGACCATTACCGGTACCGCCATGAACATGCTGGCCACCGCCGGTGCCACCGTGGCCGTGAAGGCCATGAACACCGCCGCCTCCGGAGGCAACGACGTGTCCTCCGACATTGTCTACACCCAGGCCAAGGACCTGTTTGTGGTGCGGCTGGGGAATTTCGAGTTCAACTGGTTCATGGTGCTGGCCCTGGTGTGTCTGGTGGTGTCCTATGTGGCCCTGTACAAGACCCGCTTCGGTCTCCGGCTCCGGGCCTGCGGCGAGCATCCCCAGGCGGCGGACTCCGTGGGCATCAATGTCTACAAAATGCGCTATGCCGGTGTGCTGATCTCCGGATTGCTTGGAGGCCTCGGTGGCATCGTGTATATCACCGCCGGTGTGAGCCTGTGGAAATTTGAAAACGGCGTGGCCGGTTTCGGCTTCCTGGCCCTGGCCGTTATGATTTTCGGTGCCTGGCACCCCTTGAAGATCGCCCTGGCGGCCCTGCTGTTCGGCTTCCTCCGGGCCCTGGGCAACGTCTATTCCGGCCTGGGCTTTATGATGGCCCTGAATATCCCCAGCGTGGTTTACAACATGCTGCCTTATGTGATCTCCCTGGTGGTTCTGGCCTTTACCTCCAAAAAGTCCCGTGCCCCCAAGGCCGAGGGCATCCCCTACGACAAGGGAACAAGATAAGTCCTTTCGCACCCGTCCGCTTTTGGACGGGTGCGTTTTTAAACAGTTTTCGGAACTTTTGCGAAGAAACTGTAAATTTTTTACTTTGAATCAATGGGTATGCCCCTATGGTCCGGAAAAACGATTGACAGTCACTGTGATGGATGGTATGATACGGAGGTGTGGGTACCATGCCCGATTTGAAGAAATGGAGCGTTTTATGATGACAAAACTTGTTGCGGATTCCTCCTGCGATGTATATACCTTTGACCGTGTTGCCTTTGAGGCCGTGCCTCTGACCATTGCTACGGATACGGAGTCCTTCCGGGATGACGCGGGCCTTAATGTGCCGGAAATGCTGGAGACCCTCCGGCAGCACAAGGGCCGGTCCTATACCGCCTGCCCCAATATCGGCCAGTGGCTGGAAGCCTACCGGGGGGCGGACCGGGTTTATGCCGTGACCATTACCAGCGCCCTGTCCGGCTCCTACAATGCCGCCATGGCCGCCAGAGAGATCTACCAGCAGGAGCACCCGGAGACAGACATCCATGTGTTTGACTCTCTGTCCACAGGTCCAGAGTGCTTGCTGCTGCTGGAAAAGCTCCGGGAGCTGACGGAGGCGGGAGTGTCCTTTGAGGACGGGGTGGAGCAAATGGAAGCCTACCAGCAGAAGACCCGGCTGTTTTTCAGCCTCCACAGCCTCCACAATCTGGCCCAGAACGGACGGGTCAGCAAGGTGGTGGCGGCAGCGGTGGGCGTGATGAACATTCGGGTCATCGGCACCGCCAGCCCGGAGGGTACCCTCTCTCCCATCGGAAAGGCCCGGGGGGACAAGCGGGCCGCCGCGGAGCTGGTAGAGCAGATGGAGCAGGCCGGGTACCGGGGCGGCAAGGTCCGGGTGACCCATGTGCAGAATCCGGAGCTGGCCCGGAGCTTTGAGGAATTCTTGCGGAAGGACTATCCCGATGCGGACATCGAGATCCACTGTGCCGGGGGCCTTTGCAGCTATTATGCGGAAAAGGGCAGCCTGATGATCGGCGTGGAAACGGAATAAGCGGAAGGGTTCGGGGCATATTGAAGATGAAGGAGATGCCTATGAAACGACTGCTGCCATTTGTACTGGCGGGGCTCCTGCTGCTGTCCGGCTGTTCCGGGAACACCCGGGAGTTGGAGCAGGAGATCACCCGGCTGAAACAGGAAAATAACGCTCTGCAAGAGCAGGTGGCGAGCCTCCGGGAGCAGCTGAGTGCCCTTCAAAGCACCAGCCTGGACCGCTTTACCCTGACGGCCACCGGCACCACCCAGGAAGACCCGGTGACGGTCCATGCAGAGCTCTGGCCCGGGGAACGGTCCCAGGGGCAGAAGGCCCAGATCCTGGTGACATTGGAGGGAAAGCAGGTCCTTCTGGAGGACTGCCTGTGGGATGGGGCCTGCTACGGCGGAAGCTTTTCCTTGGAGCCCGCCGACGGCTATAGCTATTACTGCGTCCTCACCGCTTTGGACGGTACCCAGGAGCAGATCCCCCTAAGCACCCCGGAAAACCCCAAGGTCCCCAGACTGACCTATCTTCTGGGGAGCCTCAGCGCCTATGCAAACGCTGTGGCAACAAACGCTTCCGTGGAGGATGGCAAGATCCGGGCGGATGTCACCGCCTCCGTCCAGGTGCCCCTGATCACCCGGGACGGCAGTCCCGCCACGCCCCTGGAAACCAAGCTTGGCTGGTATCGGGATGGCAGCGTTCTTTCGGAAGAGCCCCTTGCCATGACAGAAGGGGAGGCCGAGGGAAGCTACACGGCCCAGACCCATGGGGAGCTTTTGCTGCCGGAACTGGAGGAGGGCGATCAGATCGACCTGATCCTCTCGGCGGCCCTGCCTGACGGCCGGGTGCTGGCAGGGGTGGCCGGAAGCTGGGTATACGGGGAAAACGGCCTGGAATTCTCTGTGGGATAAGCGAAACACAACGGTATAATTTCTTGTGCATTTCGGGTACTTTTCCTGAAATGCACAATTTTTCGCTAAAAAAGAAAATACAAGAGAGCAAAATTCACAAATCTTTCCCGCAAAAGGATTTCTTTCTGGGCAGTCTTGAAAAAAATATGATTTTTACGTTTTTTTTCATTGATTTTAGGCAGGAATTGGCTTACAATAGTGCTTGTATGGAATGGGGTCAGCCCATCCGCAAAACTTTTCATCGAGGTGAGGGCAATGCTGAATGTGGTATTGGTGGAGCCGGAAATTCCACAGAACTGCGGCAACATTGCCAGGACCTGCGCCGCCACCGCCTGCCGCCTCCATTTGATCCGTCCCCTGGGGTTTGACATTTCCGAGAAGGCCGTCAAACGGGCCGGGCTGGACTACTGGAATCTGGTGGAGGTTCTGGATTACGAAAACTTAGAAGAGTTCTTTTCCAGGAACAATGTAGAGCGCATGTGGTGCCTGTCTACAAAAGCGCCCCGATGCTATACGGAGGCGGAATACCGGGAGGGGGATTACCTGTTTTTCGGCAAGGAGACCAAAGGCCTTCCGGAACCCTTTCTGGAAGCCCACCGGGAAAGCTGTGTCCGTATCCCCATGCGTCAGGAAGCCAGAAGTCTGAACCTGAGCAATGCGGTGGCCATTACGGTGTATGAAGCTTTGCGGCAGCTGTCCTTTCCACAGCTAAAAGATTTTGGAAAAATGCGGAGCGACGGCTCCGGTAATTTGGAGGAATCATTATGAACTACAACAAGAAGTCCATCGAAGACGTAAACGTATCCGGCAAGCGGGTTCTGTGCCGCTGCGACTTCAATGTCCCCACCAAGGACGGCAAGATCACTTCCGACAAGCGCATCGTGGCCGCCATGCCTACCATTAAGTACCTGGTTGACCACAAGGCCAAGGTGATCCTGTGCTCCCACATGGGCAAGCCCAAGGGCGAGTACAAGCCCGAGCTGAGCCTGAAGGTTGTTGCCGACCGGATCTCCGAGCTGCTGGGCCAGAGCGTGATCATGGCCAAGGACGTGGCCGGTGAGGATGCCAAGGCCAAGGCTGCCGCCCTGCAGGACGGCCAGGTCATGCTGCTGGAGAATACCCGCTTTGAAAAGGGCGAGACCAAGAACGATCCCGAGCTGAGCAAGGCTCTGGCTTCCATGGCAGACCTGTTTGTAAACGATGCTTTCGGTACTGCCCATCGTGCCCATTCCTCCACTGCCGGTGTGGCCGACTACCTGCCCGCCGTCTGCGGCTACCTGATCCAGAAGGAAGTTTCCATCATGGGCAAGGCTCTGGCCGATCCCGAGCGTCCCTTCGTTGCCATTCTGGGCGGCGCCAAGGTTTCCGACAAGCTGAACGTCATCAATAACCTCCTGGAGAAGGTGGACACCCTGATCATCGGCGGCGGCATGGCTTTCACCTTCCTGGCTGCCAAGGGCTACAACATCGGCAAATCCCTGGTGGACTCCGAGAAGATCGACTACTGCAAGGAAATGATGGCCAAGGCCGAGGCCAAGGGCGTGAAGCTCCTGCTGCCTGTGGACGCCGTGGTTGCCGATTCCTTCCCCAACCCCATTGACGCCGAGATCCCCGTGGAGACCGTGGCCGCCGATGCCATCCCCTCTGACAAGATGGGCCTGGATATTGGCGAAAAGAGCCAGGCTCTGTTTGCCGAGGCTGCCAAGACTGCCAAGACCGTTGTTTGGAACGGACCTATGGGCGTGTTTGAGAACCCCACTCTGGCCAAGGGCACCATTGCCGTTGCCCAGGCTCTGGCCGAAAGCTCTGCCGTGACCATCGTCGGCGGCGGCGACAGCGCTGCTGCCTGCGAGCAGCTGGGCTTTGCCGATAAGATCACCCACATTTCCACCGGCGGCGGCGCTTCCCTGGAGTTCCTGGAAGGCCTGGAGCTGCCCGGTATTGCCTGCCTGGAAGACAAATAAGGAACCTTTCATCGTCCTTGGGGCGGCGGTCTGCCGCCCCGGGGCAAATCAAACCAGTCGATTACATTCAGAATTGAGTGTAGACATATAAGCAACAAGGAGAAATTTAGAAATGAACAGAAAGTATCGCAAGACCGTCATCGCCGGTAACTGGAAGATGAACAAGACCCCCTCCGAGACCAAGGAGTTTATGACCCAGCTGAAGGCCATTATGCCCAGAGGCCGTTGGTGTGACGTGGCCCTGTGCGTTCCCGCTGTGGATATTCCCGCCGCTGTCCGTGCCGTTCGGGAGACCCGGATCGGCATCGGCGCTGAGAACTGCAATGCCAACGCCTCCGGTGCTTACACCGGCGAGATCGCTACCAACATGCTGGTAGATGCCGGCTGCAAGTACGTCATCATTGGCCACTCCGAGCGCCGCGCCATGGGCGAGACCGATGCCGATGTCAATGCCAAGGTTCTGGCCGCTCTGGAAGCCGGTCTGACCCCCATTATGTGCTGCGGCGAGACCCTGGAGCAGAGAGAGTCCGGCATCACCACCGAGTGGATCACCATGCAGATCAAGCTGGGTCTGGCTGGCGTTCCCGAGGAGAAGATCCGCAAGGTCATCATCGCCTACGAGCCCATCTGGGCCATCGGCACCGGCCGCACCGCTACCCCCGAGCAGGCTGAGGAAGTCTGCGAGAGCATTCGTACCGCTGTCCGCAAGCTGTACTCCTCCAAGAATGCCCGGGCCATCTCCATTCTGTACGGCGGCTCCATGAACGAGAAGAACGCCTTCGAGCTGCTGGCCCAGCCCGACATCGACGGCGGCCTGATCGGCGGCGCTTCCCTGGTTCCCGAGAAGTTCGTCAAGATCATCGAGGCAGCCAACCAGCCCAACGAATAATCAATAAAAAATCAATTCTCGCAAAAAAGAGGGGGGAGAAAACGCCACAGGTGTTTTCTCCCCTTTTTGAGGAAACGATATGGATACTTTGTATTTATCCGCCGATGCCCCGGAAACTCCGGAGATCGCGGCGAAAATCATCCAAAAGGGGGGTCTCGTGGCCATTCCCACGGAGACGGTTTACGGCCTGGGGGCCAACGGTCTGGATGAAAACGCGGTGCTGAAAATTTTTGAAGCCAAGGGCCGCCCCCAGGATAATCCCCTGATCCTTCATGTGGCGGAGCCCAAGGAAATGGAGCGGTTCTGCCATGATATTCCCAAGGCTGCTTACCTTCTGGCGGAAAAGTTCTGGCCCGGGCCTTTGACCATGGTGCTGCCCGCCCGGGATACGGTGCCCAAGCGCACCACCGCAGGGCTGCCTACCGTGGCGGTCCGCTGCCCGGACAGTGCCGTGACCCGGAAGATCATCGCCCTGGCGGGAGTGCCCATTGCGGCCCCCTCCGCCAATATTTCCGGCAAGCCCTCCACCACCACCGCTCAGCATGTGCGCCATGACCACGACGGGAAAATCGATGCCATTGTAGACGGCGGCCCCTGCCGGGTGGGGGTGGAGTCCACCATTGTGGATCTGACCGAGGACCGGCCCCGGCTGTTGCGCCCCGGCGGGGTCACCCCGGAGCAGCTTCTGGAGGTCCTGGGGGACCTGGTCATCGACAAGGCGGTGACGGCCCAGATCGACAAGGACGCGGTGGTCAAGGCCCCGGGCATGAAATACCGCCACTATGCCCCGGCGGAGCCCGTGGTCATCGTCTCCGGCAGCCGGGAAAAGGCGGCGGAGTACATCCACCGGCACTTTGCCCCCGGGGACCGGGTGCTGTGCTTTGAGGAGGAGCTGCCCCTGTACGCCGACTGCGCCCCCCTGGCCTACGGCAAGGAA
The DNA here is from genome assembly GCA_934589525.1 of uncultured Oscillospiraceae bacterium. Classification (GTDB taxonomy): domain Bacteria; phylum Bacillota; class Clostridia; order Oscillospirales; family Oscillospiraceae; genus Faecousia. The sequence continues at coordinate 25,159 of CAKTOB010000014.1, forward strand.
AGCGACGTGGATACCCTCAGCGCCGGGCTCTTTGCCGCCCTGCGGATTCTGGATGACCCCTCCATCGGCAAGGTCTATGCCCGTTGCCCCGTGGGCGGCGGCGTGGCCTATGCGGTGCAGAACCGGCTGAAAAAAGCCGCCGCCTTCCACATTGTGGACGGGGAGGAAGAACCATGATCCTGGGGATCACCGGGGGCACCGGCTGCGGGAAAACAACGCTCCTCTCCTGCATCGCCGCCCTGGGAGGCACGGTGCTGGACTGTGACGAAATCTACCATGACCTTCTTAAAAGGGACATGGGGATGCTTTCGGACATCGAACGCCGCTTTCCCGGCACGGTAACGAAGGGCTGCCTGGACCGGAAAAAGCTGGGGGCCCTGGTATACACAGACCCCCAGGCCCTGAAAGACCTGAATGCCATCACCCACAGCCGTGTGCAGCGGGAAGTGGAGCGGGCACTGGAAAACCAGCCTAAGCTTGCGGCCATTGATGCCATTGCCCTGTTTGAAAGCGGGCTGAACCGGCTTTGCCACAAGACCGTGGCGGTGGTGGCCCCCCAGGAGACCCGGGTGGCCCGGCTCATGGCCCGGGACGGCATTGACGAGGGCTACGCCCGCAGCCGCATTGCCGCCCAGCACGGGGAAGGCTGGTTTCGGGACCGGTGTGACGTCACTCTGGAAAATTCCGGCACCAAAGAGCAGTTCCGGCAGAAGTGCCTTGCTTTTTTGAAGGAATTGGATATAATGGAACAAGACCATAAAGAAACAGGAGGATGCAATATGAACGCTGAAGAACTGCGCGAAGCGCTGCTGTCCAGCCCCAAGAACGGCTTCGTGGGCCTGACCCAGGAGGAGCGGACGGAGATGGAGGCCTACTGCAAGCGCTATGCCGCTTTTATGGATGCCTGCAAGACCGAGCGGGAGGCCACTGCCTGGGCCACCCGTGAGGCCGAGAAGCACGGCTTTAAGCCCGCTGTCCCCGGGATGGAAGTCAAGCCCGGCGACAAAATCTACATGAACAACCGGGGCAAGAGCTTTATGATCGCCGTGGTGGGCACCGAGAGCCTGGCCCAGGGTGCCAACATCTGCGCCGCCCACGTGGATTCCCCCCGGATGGATTTGAAGCCCCAGCCCATGTATGAGGATTCCGAGATCGCCTACTTTAAGACCCATTACTACGGCGGCATCAAGAAGTACCAGTGGACCTGCGTGCCTCTGGCCATCCACGGCGTGGTGTGTAAGAAGGACGGCAGCCAGGTCACCGTGACCATCGGTGAAGAGGAGACCGACCCCATCGTAGTGGTTTCCGACCTGCTGATCCACCTGTCCGCGGACCAGATGAAGAAGACCCTGGCCGAGGGCATCGCCGGGGAACAGCTGAACGTGATCCTGGGCACCGAGCCCCTGGAGGGCGAGGGCAGCGACCTGGTGAAGCTGAACATCATGCGGCTGCTGAACGAGAAGTACGGCATCGTGGAAGACGACTTCCGCACCGCCGAGCTCACCGTGGTCCCCGCCGGCAAGTGCCGGGAGGTGGGCCTGGACCGGAGCCTGCTGGGTGCTTACGGCCACGATGACCGGGTCTGCGCCTATGCCGAGCTGGAGCCCATGCTGACCCTGCCCACCCCCAAGCACACCGCCGTGTGCATTCTGGCCGACAAGGAAGAGATCGGCTCCGTGGGCATCAGCGGCATGCAGAGCCATGCCTTTGAGTATTTCATGGAGGTCCTCTGCGACGGCCAGGGGGTCAAGCTCAGCCATTGCTTTGCCAATTCCTTCTGCCTGTCCGCCGACGTGTCTAACGCCTTTGACCCCAACTTCCCCGAGACCTGCGACCGCCGGAACAACAGCCAGCTGAACTACGGCGTTTCCATCTGCAAGTACACCGGCTCCCGTGGCAAGGGCGGCGCCTCCGACGCCTCCGCCGAGGCCATGCAGCACGTCCGCTCCACTCTGGACGCCGCCGGTGTCAAGTGGCAGATCGCCACCCTGGGCAAGGTAGACCAGGGCGGCGGCGGCACCGTTGCCGCCTACATGGCCAACCGCAACATCGTCACCGTCGATGCCGGTGTCCCCGTTTTGTGCATGCACGCCCCCATGGAAATCGTCAGCAAGCTGGATTGCTACGAAACCATGAAGGCCTGCAAGGCCATTTATCTGGCGTAAACATTCAATACAAAACCGGCCTTTTGGCGTGTGCCGATAAGACAGTAATTTGAGAAAATTACGAAATCGGCATCTGTCAGATGGGATTGGACCAAACAGGCGGCATCCAACTTCGGTTGGATGCCGCCTGTTTTTGCGCAGCTAAGGGCTGAAAATCGCTTATTTTTTGTTCTGTAAGGTAAGGATAGTGAAAAGGGTGAAATAGTTGTCATCTCGGTAATGAAAGCACTCCTGAATAGTGAATTGCGCTACAATAAACAGCGTTCGCTGAATAGAATGAACTTTTCCGTATGCAACAACTTTCCCTATAAATCGTAAAGCTGATAGATCAAGGATCGATGCGAAGTACACACGACTTCATCAAAAACGCTCAAACGCCGAATGCTTGTAGCAAATGACCTGCTATAAACGATAAATTTCCGCAGACAGATTGAAAGAGATCTTGTTATTGTGCTATAATATGTGTACAAACTTGACGATTTTGGAGGGCTTTCCTATATGAGAGTATTATTTGAAATGGATAAGCATGATTACGATCATTGCACCCACAATTTTGTGCGAAATTCGGCACGAAGCATTATCATTAGTGGGAAAAAGATTGCCATGATTCACAGCTTAAAATATGACTATTACAAATTTCCGGGCGGCGGTATTGAGGGTGGGGAATCCCCCATCGCTGCAATGATCCGTGAAACCCGTGAAGAGGCCGGTTTGGTGGTCAAGCCTGAGACTGTAAAAGAATTTGGACTTGTGCATCGTATTCAGAAGAGTGACAAAGACCCATCCGAATGCTTTGTTCAGGATAATTACTATTTCCTCTGCGATGTGGAAAATGAGATTGTTTCCCAATGTCTGGATGGTTACGAAGCGGCGGAGAATTATGCTCTGGAATTTGTTGACCCCATCCTTGCTATTCAAAAGAATCGTAATGTACAAGGTAGTCCATACAATCCGATGATGTTTGAACGAGAAGCACGAGTCCTTGAAATGCTGATGGATGAGAGATTGCTTTAAGTGCCAATCCCTTGAAAATGTGAATGAACGAAAAGGAGGCTTTGACCTATGGAGAAAATGGATGATGAGATCATCGAACTGACCGACGATGAACTGGACGAGATTTTTGCGGATGATGATTTTGACAACGGCGAGGATAGCGGCGAAATTCGCTCCTTTTATTTCTCCAATCCAGACCTCTATGCCGAGGTCGAGCCTCGCCCCGATGATGCCCCCAAGCGAGAGTTTTCTTTCGATGACAAGGGCAACCGACAAAATCACAGCGCTTTATTGCAGACTGTCTCTGGAGGACACCAAGGAAAAAGGCGGCAAGGATGACCCGTCAAATTCTATTCAGCATCAGCAGGTCATGTTCATGGAGTATGCAAAATCTCAGCACTTTCCGAACCCGACCTATTTTGTTGACGACGGGTACAGCGGTGTGGATTTTTCCAACCGCCCCGGCTTTCAGAAGATGCTTGCGGAAATTGAAGCCGGTCATGTGGAAGCGGTGATTACGAAAGATCTTTCAATACTCGGTCGTAATTCCTCGCTGACAGGGCTTTATTGTTACAGTCACGCATATTGCAGAAATCTTTTATTGCCAGGACATCTGGAGCTGCCGGTGGTTATCGGCGCAATCCCTCAAATAGAGGTTGATCAAAGTCTGGTATGGAATGCCTTTTTCGTCAGCCAGGGCTTTGAAGTAGTCGATGGTGCTGCCATCGATGTTGATGGTGATCTGCTTTTTCAAACGGTTTGCATAGGGATTTTTTCTGGGGTTCAACTCGTTGATATTGTATTCGTCTCTCATAATATCACCTCAAATACCGTCAAGATAAACTTGCTGTTCTCGTTTTGTTGCGCGTCTTGCAGAGATAATTCGGATTCGATTTTCGTTGTCGCGATAGCAATGGCTTACAATACAGATTTGTTCCGATTTGATCGTACCGATTATGAGAAAGCGTTCTTCCTCAATGGAATGGTCAGGATCGTCGAACAGAATGGCGAGTTCGTCGTAAAAGACCTCCTTTGCTGTCTCGAAAGATAGGCCATGCTTCTTCTTGTTGATTTCGTTCTTGTTTTGGTCCCATTCAAAGTATAGTGTATCCATAATTATATTATACATATAGAATCATTATTGTCAAGTAAAAACCGATCCGCCATTCCCATTTTTTGTGCATCTGCACATTTTTTAGGAATGAAAGACGCGGGCTGCGTCCCAATTGGTCGTTGAACAGAATGAAGACACTGTTTGATTTTCTGCATATAATGTGTTATACTTCTATGCAGAAAGGAAGGGTGGATATGCGTAAATTCGATTACTCTTTTTTGAATAACGGGTTCTTGCCGGCGAATTTTGTCAACCTGACTGCCAGTATTGCTTCGCTCAAAACCATGGCAGGTGTGCGGAAAGAAGAGCACGTCAAGATTTTTACGGAGTTAGAGGCCATTGCGAAGGTGCAGTCCGTCAAAAGCTCCAATGCCATTGAGGGGATCGTCACCAGCGACAGCCGGGTGGCGGAGATCGTCAATCAGAACAGTGCTCCGCTAAACCACAACGAAATGGAGATCGCGGGCTACAGAGATGCCTTGAACCAGATCCATAGGGGGCAGGAATATCTGGACTTCCGCCGAGGGGATATTCTGCGGCTGCATGAGATATTGATGTCCATGACTGGCTATGAGTACGGCGGCAAGTACAAGGAAAGCGACAACTACATTCTGGAAGAAGATGCCCAGGGCCACCGCAAAATCCGCTTTATGCCTACCCCGGCGTCGGAAACCCCGGCGGCCATGGAGCAGCTGGAATTGGCTTATATGGCGGCCCGGAATGATGCCAACATCAATCAGCTGCTGCTGATCCCCTGCGTCATTCTGGATTTTCTCTGCATTCATCCCTTCCGGGACGGCAACGGCAGAATGTCCCGGCTGCTTTCTCTGCTGCTTTTGTATAAAAACGGCTACGATGTGGGGAAATATATCTCCTTTGAGGAGCAGATCAACAACTACAAGGCCTACTATTATGATGCCCTGGCCCGCTCCTCCGCCGGATGGGCCACCAACGAAAATGACTACTTCCCCTTTATGGAGCATTTTCTGTCCATGCTGTATATGTGTTATAAGGAGTTGGACAATCGCTTTGCCGTGGTGCAGGGGAAGCGCATCACAAAAAAAGCACGGGTGGAGGCAACGATCCTCCATAGCCTTACCCCTCTTTCCAAGGCGGAGATCTGCAACATTCTTCCGGACGTCAGCCCCACCACGGTGGAGGCGGTGCTGGGCGCAATGGTAAAAAGCGGCGCTGTCCGCCGCATCGGCGGGGGAAGGGCCTCCCGGTATATCCGGGAGACCTGACGGGTAATCCCCGGGGCTTTGCCTGGATTTTACCCGCAATTGTAACATTTTTACAAACACCAAAGGCTCGGGGTTGCCAAGAGGCGGAAATGTGTTATAATACTAGACGATATTCAAAACGGAAACAGAGTTTGGGGGAAGAGCAATGAAAAAGATGCTTCTGATCGTAAATCCATATTCCGGGCAAAAAAAGGCCGTAAAGCTTCTGGCGGAGATCATCGCCATGTTCAATCGGGCGGATTACGCCGTTCAGGTTTATATGACCGCCGGGCCGGGGGATGCCACGGAGGTGGTGGCCCGGGTTTGTGAAACCGTGGACCTGGTGGTCTGCTGCGGCGGTGACGGCACCTTTAACGAGACCATTGCGGGGCTGCTGCGGGTGGGGGCCAAAACGCCGGTGGGTTATATCCCCGCCGGGTCTACCAATGATTTTGCCTCCAGCCTGCGGCTGTCTACCGACATCCTGGAAGCGACCCAGGATATTATTCTGGGCCATCCTGTGGCCTATGACGCGGGGCTTTTCGGCGGCCGGGTCTTTTCCTATGTGGCCTCCTTCGGGGCCTTTACCCGCACCAGCTACACCACCCCCCAGAGCATCAAAAACGCCCTGGGCCACACGGCCTATGTGCTGGAGGGCATTCAGGAGCTGTCCCAGATCCGCAAGGAGCACATCAAAATGATCATCGACGGAGAGGAAATTGAGGATGACTTCCTCTTTGGAGCCATCTGCAACTCCACCTCCGTAGGCGGCATCCTGACCCTTGATCCCCAGGTGGTGGACTTGCAGGACAACAAGCTGGAAATTCTGCTGGTCCGGGCGCCCCGGAATCTTTCGGAGATCCACGAGTGCATTGTGGCTCTCAACAGCCAGAAATACAATTGCGCCATGGTGACCTTCCGCTCCGCCACCCACATCCGGATCTTTGCCGACCCGGACATGCCCTGGACCTTAGACGGAGAGCGGGAAGAGGGCCACAGCGAGGTGGTGGTCACCCCGGAGCACCTGGCCTACAGACTGGTGAAACGGACATGATCAATACGACTCTGTGCTATGTGACCCAGGGAGACCGGGTGCTGATGCTCCATCGCGTCAAAAAGAAGAACGACATCAATGAGGGAAAATGGATCGGCATCGGCGGAAAATTCCTGCCGGAGGAGAGCCCGGAGGAATGCCTGCTGCGGGAAGCCTGGGAGGAGACCGGCCTGACCCTGACCTCCTGGCGCTGCCGGGGGGTGGTGACCTTCCGGCAGGAGGGCACGGAAGGGGAGTATATGTACCTCTTCACCGCCGACGGCTTCACCGGCGACCCCCACCCCTGCGACGAAGGGGACCTGCAATGGGTGGACCGGGAATTCCTCTACAGCCTGCCCATGTGGGAGGGCGATAAGATTTTCCTGGACCTGCTGTGGCAGGATGCCCCCTTCTTCCTGCTGTCTTTATCCTACCGGGGGGACGTGCTGACCCAGGCGGTGCTCAACGGCCAGATCATCCGGGAGGAGCGGTGAGGGCGCCTTGAAATATGGGCGAGAATAACATCATAAAACGGCAGTTCCCATTTTTGGGAGCTGCCGTTTTGTCAGTATAGGGGTCTGGAAATCAGGGGGATGTCAGTTTCACGACGACGGTGCCATCGATCATCTGAATAGAGCCGTAATCCGGATAGCAGGGCATTTCCTGAACCTGGGGAAGATCGGCAAAGGAAGCCGGGTCGGCTGGGGGCGGGGCAAAGCCGCAGCGAAGGTTTATAAACTCCCGCCAGGTATTGCCGATGCTGAAAGGGGTGGCATCAAACCGAAGCGGGGCAAAGGGCAAATCAGAATACCCTGCGATTTGGTGGAAGGTGCTGTCGCCAAAGGAGGAGAAATCTCCGATATAGGCAACGGGGGTGGCGGCTGTATAGCCGGGGGTGCTGCGGATCTGGGTGACCATCACAGTAAAATACTGCTCTGTACGCTCCTGCATCAGTCTGGCTTTTTCATAGGTGGCGTTGTCAACACGCAAACTGAAAACGCAAAAAACGGTCATCAGACCCAAGACCAGCTTCTGAATGATGGACTTTTTGCGGATCTTGCACTGGTCTGCCAGCAGCAGAAGCAGCAGGAAGGGCATAGAGCCGGAAACTTGCATCAGAGTGTAGACTTCAATGGGGTCACACATTACAAAAATGGAGTTCACAGCCAGGGGAAAGAAGCCAAGGGCAAGAAAAACAGAGATGCCTCTCAATGGGGACACCCGAAACTGCTGAATAACGGAAACCGCACCCAGACCGGCAAGACCCACCAGACACAGGTAATAGCAGTCGAGCATCCGGTAGGGAAGGAGAAAAGCCTCGGAATTGGCCTTTTGCGGGAATACAAACAGATAAAGTGCCAGCTTGGCACGGTGGAACAGATCGGCAGCGGTCACGTTCCCTATGGAGGAGAGCCCCTTGTAATTTACCAGCTCTTGACCGCACAGGGCGATGCTGATTTTTACGGAGAGCAGATACCCCAGAAGGATCACCGTAAAGGCACCGCAATACCACAGGACCTCCCGGAAGAAAAGAGGCAGGGACCAGTCCGGTCTGTCCTTGACCTCCTGCATAAAAAAGAGCAGCGCCAGACACATAAAAATCGAAATGTAGCTCTGGTATACAGCTGTACTGAATATGACGAAAAGAACGCCCACCAGAAAGGGAAGTAGACCCCGCTTGCGGCACAGAATCGAGCTGCCCGCAATGGCAAGGCAAAGACCCACCAGGTAATACGGGGCGGTAAAGTTAAAGAAAACCAGGCTGACGGTAACGGGAAACGTGACCATCAGGCCGCAAAAGAGAAAAAGGGATCTTGTACGGTGAAGTTTTAAAAGCTCCGCTATTTGAAAGCTGGCAAGCCCTGTCAGAAAAAGAATCCAGAATCCGCCCAACAGAGGGGTGCTGAAGTTGGGGGAGCCGAAAAAGAGGCGCACGGCCCCTCCCAGGAGCCCCAGAAACCAGCGGCCGGAAGCCACGGTGGAGCCTACGGAGAACAGATACACCGGTTCGTCCTGAAATGTGAATTTGGTCACAAGTGCGACACCGTGGGCGGCAAGGCCCCATAGAAAGGCGCTGAGGATACAAAAGTAAAGCCGTTGCTTTTTGCTCTTTGGGTTCCAGGGACAGGAAAGATAAGAAAATAATTCCATGTGGCATCTCCTTGAATGGCAATATCACCCAATTACCCCCAATGCCGGATTCCGGCACTGAGGGTAATGGAGGTGTTGCCTTGATATTTTGTGAGCTTTGTCAGCGTTTGCGCTTTTTTCGCCATTTGTCCCCCAGCAGGCTGTCTACCAGCTGTTCGACTTCGGTTTTCTCGCCGTTTAAAATCCGCTGGATGTCGCTTTTTTGCTCCGGGGTGGCCTTGCGGTAGAGCTGGATGAGCTTGGTTTCTGCGGCGGTGAGCTTCAGTGTTCCCGGGGCTTTGGGAGCGACGGTGCCGTTTACCAGGGAGGCCTGGGTCACGCCGGTGGCCTTGGCAATGGCCCGCAAGGCCTTCTGGGGCAGCTCCAGCTCCCCGCGCTCGGCCTTGCTGATGTCCCCGGGGGAGAGCCCCACCTGCTGGGCAAGGGCCGCCTGGGTCATCTTCGCCCCGGTACGGGCGGCACGGATGGAATCTCCTGTTTTGCTTCCCATAAATCCTCCTCGCTCCCGCGGCAACGAAAGACCGTGGGCTTTAGGCTTATTATACCTTGTTATAGACCATTTTGCAACGGAAAAATACAACAATCGGCGAAACCGTAGGGAACGGCATACAGGCCGTTCCCTACGGTTTCACTGAATGTTGGATTTTCTATCCAACGTATTTCAAAAACGAATACGTCCGTCCCCAAAAATTGTCAATTGGAAAACAACTGTCAACTCTTACTGGCCTTCCTTCCCTTTCAGCACCCGGGAATACCCCGTGCCGTACTGGACGCACCGGGAGACACGGCTTAGGGTGGCGGAGGAGATGTCGCTTTGGGCGATGACCTGGTTGTAGGTGTTGCCCTCCAGCAGGAGCTTCGCGGCGTAGAGGCGTTCGGCCATTTTTTCCAGCTCTTTTTGGGTGCAGAGGTCCTCAAAAAGGGCCTGGACCTGGTGGGGATCTTCCAATGAGGCGATGCAGCGGTATAGATGGTCGATTTTTTCCTGTTTGTCCAAAATTGTTCCTCCTTAATCCTTGTAATAATTCATTTTTTCCTCTGCCCGCTGGAAGGCCAGGGTCAGAAGGCCGGAAAAGAGCAGGTAGAAGGCGCCGGTATAGAACATGGGCCAGATGAGGCCGTCGCTTTTGATGAAGGACTGGCCCATCCACATGACCTCATACACCGCAATGACCCGGGCCAGAGAGGTGTCTTTGACCAGGGTGATGATTTCGTTTCCCATGGAGGGGACAATGCGCTTGACCACCTGCGGAAGCAGAATGTGGATAAAAATCTGGCTGCGGCTGAAGCCCAGGGCCTGGCCCGCTTCGGATTGCCCGGTGGGGATGGATTCAATGCCCCCCCGGTAGATTTCGCTGAAATAGCAGGCGTAGTTCACGGAAAAGGCTAAAATCACCGCGGTGAACCGGCCCATGGCGGGCAGGCCGAACAGCAGCCCCGGGCCGTAAAACACTACGATGAGCTGGAGCATCAAGGGGGTGCCCCGGATGACCCAGACGATGCACTTCATCACATAGCGCACCGGGGAAAACCGGGTCATGGTGCCAAAACACACCAAAAGCCCCAGGGGAATGGAAAACACCAGGGTCAGAAGGAAGATATTCATGGTCTCACCGAAGCCCTTCATCAGGGCTTCGGTGACGGTGATAAATTGCTCCATGGTTACTTTACCAGGGTCAGGCTGTATTTGGCGGCCAGGGCATCCAGGGTGCCGTCAGCCATCAGGTCCTTCATGATGCCGTTGACCTTTTGGGTCAGGTCCGAGTCCTTGCGGAAGCCGATGCCGTATTCCTCGGAGGAAAGCTCCATGGCGATGACCAGGTTTTCATAGCCCGTGCCGGGGCCGGTCATGGCGTTGGCCATGGTGATGTCGATGACGCAGGCATCGGCGGTTCCGGCGGCAACTTCCATCAGGGCGGAGGCCTGGGACTGGACGGCGGTGGAGGTGACACCGGTCAGATCCTTTACGGCGGCCTCTCCGGCGGAACCGGCTTCCACGGCGAAGCGGAGCCCTTGCAGCAGCTCCACGGCGTCATAGCCTGCCGCGGTGTCCTTGGGCATGACCACCACCTGGGCGTTCTTGACGTAGGGGTCGGAGACGCTGGTGTTGCGCTGGACTTCCTCCGTAATGGTCATGCCGTTCCAGATGCAGTCAATGGCTTTGGAATCCAGCTCAAAGAACTTGTTGTCCCAGTCGATTTCAATGAACTGGGCTTCCACTCCCAGCTTCTGGGCCACGGCCTGGGCAAACTCCGCGTCGAAGCCTGTCCACGCACCGGAGGCATCCTGATAATCCATGGGCTCATAGCTGGTGACACCCACTACTAGGGTGCCTTTTTTCTGAATGTAGTCGGTGTCAGATTCGGATTTCTTCCCGCAGGCGCTGCACAGAGCAAGGGTGGAGAGGGCCAAAAGAAGGGCGAACAGTTTTTTCATAGGGGTACTTCCTTTCTATTCCCGGTGTTTGGGGTGTTGCTTACTTTCTGATGGGTGCATTATACTTTATCTCGCTAAAGTTGTAAAGTGCTTTATGACACTAAAGTGATAAATTGTAGGAATGCACAAAAACACGGGGAAACAGAAGGGAAGAAGGCGCCACAATATCCAAAAAACCCCTGCCAGACCGGGGGACGGATGGCAGGGGGACGGGGATTTTAGTTGACGCTCCGCCGCCAGGTGTGGCGGGAGAGGAGGCACAGAATGGGGAAAATTTCCAGTCGGCCCAGGAGCATATCCAGGATCAGAACCAGCTTGCTCAAAGCGCCAAAATCGGAAAAATTACAGGTGGGGCCTACGGCTTCCAGGCCGGGGCCGATGTTATTGAAGCAGCACAGCACCGCGGAAAAATTGGTGCCGGTGGAGAAGTCGTCCAGGCTCAATACCAGGAAGCTGATGAAGAGGATGAAGATATAGGCGATCAGGTAGGCATTGGTGGCCTCCACGATCTTGTCATCCACCACCTGGCCGTTGCTGCGGACCATGTTCACCCGCCGGGGGTGGAGCATCTGCAAGAAGCTTCTGCGCAGGCTCTTAAACAGCAGCAGTACCCGGGAGACCTTGATGCCGCCGCCGGTGGAACCGGCACTGGCACCCACCACCATCAGGCACAGCAAAATGGTTTTGGAGAAGCTGGGCCACAGGTCAAAGTCTGTGGTGGCAAAGCCCGTGGTGGTCATGATGCTGGAAACCTGGAAGGCCGCATGGCGGAAGGTTTCCCCCCAGCTGCCGTAGAGCCCCCGGACGTTCCAGGTGATGAGCAGGGCGCTGCAAAGGGCGATGCCAAAGTAGGCCCGCAGCTCCTCGTCTTTGAATACCGCCCCCCACTGGCGCAGCATCAGAAGATAGTAGCAGGAGAAGTTCACGCCGAAGAGGAACATGAACACCGTGGTCACGTTTTGAAGATAAGGGCTGTAGCTGGCGAAGGAGTCGTTGCGGACACCGAAGCCGCCGGTGCCTGCGGTGCCGAAGGCATTGCACAGGGCCTCAAAGGCGGGCATACCCCCCAGACGCAGAAAGCAGAAGTCTGCAATGGTCAGGATGATGTAGAGGAAGTACAAAATTGCCGCGGTTTTCCGCATTTTGGGCACCAGCTTTCCAACGCTGGGGCCGGGGCTCTCCGCCCGCAGCAGGTGCATGGTAAAGCCCTTGCCCTGGTCGGTGCTGGGGACGATGGCCAGCAGGAACACCAGAACGCCCATGCCGCCCACCCAGTGGCTGAAGCTGCGCCAATAGAGAATGCCCTTGGGAAGCCCCTCCACGGCGGGCAGGATGGAGGCACCGGTGGTGGTAAAGCCGGAGACGATTTCAAACAGCGCGTCAATAAACCGGGGAATGGCACCGGAGAACAGGAAAGGCAGGCTCCCCGCAAGGCTCAGAATCAGCCAGCTGAGAGCCACGCAGACCATGCCGTCGGTGGCGTAGAAGTTGCTTTTGGCGGCCTTGCAGAAAAACCACAGCACCCCGGAGATCAGAACCAGCAGGGCCATGGTACCTAAAAATGCGAAGACCGCTCTGTATTCCCCGCAGTAGAGGCTGATAAAGGAGGCGGGGATCATAAAAATGGCTTCCAGCAGCAGGATCTGGGCGATAAACCGCCCCATCATTTTATAGTTCATGGCCCGGCCTCACGCAAAAATATCGTTGAGCTGCCGCAGTACCACGCCGCTGTTGGTCACAACGATGATGGTATCTCCCGCCTGGAATACGGAATCACCGTTGGCGATCTCCGTGGCGGCACCGTGGCTGATGCTGACCACCAGCACGTTGGATTTAAGTTTGATGTCTTTGAGGGGCACGCCGCAGTGGCGGGTGGTGTCGTCGGCCAAAAACTCCATGGCCTCGGCCTGACCGTCGGCAATGGTGTGGACGGAAATGGCGGCACCGGTCTGATTCTGCATGGCCCGGACATAGCGGACGATGTTGTTGCAGCACAGCTCCTTGGGGCACACCACGCTGCCAAGGGACAAAGAGGCCACAATGCCGCCCCGGTCCGCATGGCTCAGCTTTGTAATGACCTTGGGCACCCCCTGGGACATGCCGTAGAGGGAGACGATCATATTGAGCTCATCCAGCCCCGTCAGCGTCACCAGGGCATCACACTGGGAAAGGCCCTCGCTGTCTAAAAGATACTGGTCCGAAGCGTCCCCGTGGATGATCTCCGCGTCGGGAAGCAGGGCGCAGAGCTTCTGGCACCGGGCGGCATCGCTTTCCACAATGACGCAGCCGATACCGGCCTTTTGCAGCCTGGCCGCCAGATAATAGCTGACCCGTCCGCCGCCGCAGAGCATGACCCGCCGGACCTGCCGGGTGAGGATGCCCAAATTTTTAAGCAGGGTGGTCAGGTTCTCGGAAAGGGCGGTGATAAACAGCCGGTCCCCCTCCCGCAGGACAAAGTCGCCGCCGGGGGTGATGGTGGTGCCTCCCCGCAGGACGGCGCAGACCAGGACCTTGCAGCGGATGATGGCCCGCATATCCGCCAGACGGACGTTGCACAGCTTGCTGCCGCTGTCCACCCGGAGCTCCACGATCTCCGTCCGGCCCTTGGCAAAGGTGTCCCGCCGCAGGAAGCCCGGGTATTTGAGCAGCCGGTCAATTTCTGTGGCGGCCTGGTTTTCCGGGTTGATGAGCATGGACAGGCCAAAAAGCTCCCGCATCTGGAAAATCTGCTCGGTATACTCGGGGTTCCGCACCCGGGCGATGGTGTGAAGCTTGGGGTTCATGGTGTGGGCGGTGGTGCAGCACAAGAGGTTAATTTCGTCTGCCCCGGTGGCGGCGATCAGCAGGTCCGCGTCCCGGACACCGGCCTGACGCAGCACATCCATGGATGCGCAGTTGCCCTGGATGGACATGACATCGTAACGCTCCACGCTGGATTCCAGCGGCAGGAGCTTGGAGTCGATGACCGTCACATCGTATCCTTCGCCGGTGAGCTGCCGGGTCAGGGTGGAGCCCACCTTGCCGTCGCCCGCAATGATTATTTTCATATCTGCCTCCGTTTGTGAAGAAGAATGCTTTTTTCGCATTTTTTGAAATATTCGTGAACATTATAGCACTCCCTATGGAAAAAGGCAATCTATTTCCGGGGAATCCTGCTGAAAACAGGGGCACAGGAGGAAATGCTCCAAAAGAGAGATAAAATATGCAAATTTGTCGCACTGATTGGCAAAACAAAAAAAGATAAAAATTTTTGAAAAAAACTCTTTACAAATGGGAATTCATCTGCTATAATCCCTCTTGTCCTTGGCCCGGTGGTGCAGTCGGTTAGCACGCCAGCCTGTCACGCTGGAGGTCGACGGTTCGAGTCCGTTCCGGGTCGCCAAGAATCCGCCTTGAAATGATGTATGTCATTTCAAGGCGTTTTTTTTATTTGTGCGGCATCAGAAAACCGCCTGCCCCGGGCTTTCCGGTGACAGGCGGTTCTTTCTGAAAAATCAATCCACCCGGATCAGGGTGTAGTCCTTGGTGCCGATACCCAACTCCGCGGCGGCATCGATGGTGTGGGTGCCGTGGCGGGTGTTGACGCGCTCCAGGAAATGCGCCCGGCCCGGGTCGTTGGAGGCCAGCACCAGATCGATGCAGGCCTGGTCCAGGGCCACGGGGTCAAGGGAGGAGAGAATGCCGATGTCTGCCATGCAGGGGTCTTCCGCAACGGCGCAGCAGTCGCAGTCCACGCTCATGTTGCACATGATGTTGACGAAAGCCATGTTGCCCTTGAAGAAGGAGACCACGCTGCTGGCGGCGTCGGCCATGCTCTCCAGGAAGTCGTCCTGGGGGGCGCAGTTGTCCCAGAGCTTATATTGGTCGTCGGTCTTGCCCGCGGAGTGGATATAGGCCTTTCCGGCGCTGGAGGCGCAGCCGATGGACAGCTGCTTCAGTGCCCCGCCGAAGCCCCCCATGGGGTGGCCCTTGAAGTGGGAGAGCACCAGCATGGAATCGTAGTTTTGAAGGTTCTTGCCCACCAGGTTTTTGTGGATCTGCTTGCCGCCGGGGATGGGCAGCTCCAGGTCCGGGCCTTCCGCGTCCATCAGGTCCACCGGGAAATAGTGGCTCCAGCCGTGGTATTCCAAAAGCTTTAAGTGCCTGTCCGTGGTGTTCCGGGCACCGTCGTAGGCGGTGTTGCACTCCACAATGGTGCCGCCCACGGCATCGATGGTGGGCTTCATAAATTCGGGCCGGAGAAAATTCTGGTTGCCCTTCTCTCCGGAGTGGACCTTGATGGCCACCTTGCCGGGAAGCTCCTTGTCAAGGAGCCTAAAGAGCTTCGTCACGTTTTCCGGGGTCAGCACCGGGGTAAAATATACGGTTGCTTTTTCCATAAGTCAAACCTCCTCGTTTTTCTGGGAAACGCTGAATAAACAGTCAGCTCTTGCCGATTGAATCAGAGCTTCCCCTGATCCTACTGAATGCATTATAATACGCTGCCCCGGGGGCTTGTCAAGAGTTTTTTACCGGTTTGTTTTACAGCTTTGGGGAAAACTTCTGTTGGAGGACATGAATAGGGACCTTCGGCGGATTTCCTGGACGCGTCCCTTGTGTTTCCGGGGAAACCGTGGTATATTATTGTGTATGATCGTTTCGCAAGGAGAAGTCAGATGAAAAAATGGATGTGCGCGGCGTCCCTGACGCTGCTGTTTTTGCTGTCCGGCTGCGGAAAAGAGGAGACCGTGGAAACGACAAAGATTTCCACAGCCCCTGTGGAAAACTTTTCCATGGTGGTGACGGAGGACTCCATCGGGGAGCTGGAGCAGTATCCCAGCCTGCGCCGACTGGATCTCACGGGCAGCCATTGCTACGGGGCCATCGAAGACTACAAGGCCCGGCACCCGGAGGTGGAGGTGACTTACGCCGTCACCTTGGGGGGTCAACAGGTCCCCACGGATGCGGAAAATCTGGACTTAGAGCCGGAGAACACGGATTTTGACCGGCTCCTGGAGGACCTGCAATATTTGCCGAAGCTCCGGCAGGTCACCCTGGAGGGAACGGCGCTGACCAAAGAGGAGCTTGCACAGCTGCGGGACACCTATGAGGAGACCGCCTTCCGCTGCAATTTTACCATTCTGGGAGAGACTTACCCGGAGGACACCCGGGCGCTGGACCTGTCCGGCCTTACCGGGGAGGAGGCCCAGGAGGCGGCCCAGACCCTTTCCAGGCTCCCCATGCTGGAAACCGTGGAGCTCATGGACGGGGAGGACAAAAGCGAGCTGACCCTGGAGCAGGTGGCGGCCCTTCAAAAGGCGGCCCCGGGGGCCCGATTCCACTACAGCTTTGACCTTTTCGGGAAACGAGTCTCCACATTGGACGAGCGCATCGAGTTTAAAAACAAGCGCCTGGGGGATGCCCGGGAGCAGGAGCTGCGGCAGGCCCTGGATGTTTTAAAGGACTGCAAATATATGCTTTTGGAGAGCTGCCGCTTTAGCGACGAGGTTCTGGCCCAGCTGCGGGAGGACTACCGGGGCCAGACCAAAATCGTCTGGCGGATCTTCTTTGCCAAGGCTGGCAGCTGCCTGACGGACCGGACAGTGCTGCGGTATGTGTACAACGTGTTCAACAGCACGGTAAAGAAGCTTCAATACTGTGAGGATGTGGAGTATATTGACTTTGGCCACAACGAGGCCCTGTCCGATTGGAGCTGGGTGGCCAACATGCCGAACCTCAAGGCCATCATCGTCTCCGGCTCCATCATCAAGGACCTGACGCCCTTTGAAAACTGCAAAAAGCTGGAATTTCTGGAGCTTTCCAACTGCGGTCTGCTGACGGACATCAGCCCTCTGGCCCAGTGCGAGAGCCTGAAGCGGCTGAACATCAGCTATACCAAGGTGGAGGACCTGTCCCCTCTGGATGGGCTTCCCCTGGAATGCTTCGTCTATGTAAAGCCCAAGGCCTCCCAGGAGGAGCTGGACCGGTTCCAGCAGGTCCACCCGGACTGCCTGGTGTCCTTCGACGGAAACGAGTACGGCTACCCCTGGCGCTACGAACAGGACGGCAGCCTGACCCCCGCCTATGCGGAGCTCAAGGAGGTCTTCGGCTATCCAGATGCCAAGGACACCCTGTGGTAAAGTTTTTTTACACAGAAAAAATCTTGCAAACCGGAAAAAGGCTGGTATAATAGGCGTGAAATCCACGTTTTACGGTGAAAAAAAGGAGGCGTTTCGATGCGTCTTAGAAATCGGATCTTATTATGGATGAGAAAACGGCGGGGAAGACCCATGAGCCCCATGCAGATCATTGCCGTAAGCTTTGCGGTGATCATCGCCCTGGGGACCTTCCTGCTGACGAGGCCCATTGCCGCCCGGGACGGCCAGGCTACCCCGGTCCTTCCGGCCCTCTTTACCGCTACTTCTGCCACCTGTGTCACGGGACTGACCCCCTTTGACACCTGGACACAGTGGTCCGGCTTCGGCCAGGGGGTGCTGCTGTGCCTGATCGAGATCGGCGGTCTGGGCTTTATGTCCATGGCCACCCTCTTCATTTTCCTCTTTCGCAGGAGGGTGGGTCTCAAGCAGCGGATGGTCATGGCCCAGGCCCTGAGCCTCAACGATATGGAGGGCGTGGTGCGGCTGCAAAAGACCGTGCTCTACGGAAGCCTCAGTGTCCAGGCTCTGGGGGCCTTGATCCTTCTTTTGCATTTCTGGCCCCGATTTGGGCTGAAACACGCCCTGTGGATGGGGGTATTCCATTCCGTTTCCGCTTTTTGCAATGCGGGGTTTGATATTTTTGGTTTCCTGGAGCCCGGGGCCAGCTTGGGGCTGTTTCAGGATGATCCGGTGGTGCTGCTGACCCTGGGGGCCCTGGTGGTCATCGGCGGTCTGGGCTTTCTGGTGTGGGAGGAACTGTCGGAGCGAAAGCCCTTCCGCCGCATGTCGGTGTACAGCCGCCTGGTGCTCCTCACCACCCTGGGGCTGCTGCTCACGGGCTGGGTGCTGACCTGTCTTCTGGAGTGGAACAATCCCCAGACCCTGGGGGCCCTGCCTGTGGGACAGAAGCTGCTGGGAGGCCTTTTTCAGTCCGTTACATTGCGGACCGCGGGCTTTGCGGCCCTGGACCAGGCCAAGCTCACCGATGGGGGCAAGGCGGTTTCCATGGTGCTGATGCTCATCGGCGGCTCCTCCGGCTCCACCGCCGGCGGCCTGAAAACCGTGACCTTTGTGGTGCTGGCCCTGTTTTTGCGGGCAAGGCTCCGGGGCAAGGCTTCGGTCTGCGCCTTTCAGCGGACCATTCCGGACAGCCAGGTCTTAGACGCCATGACCATTGCCATGACCATGGTGCTGCTGGCATTCTTTGGGGCGGTATTCATCTGCGCCACCTCTCCCGTGGGCTTTACCAACGCCCTTTTTGAGGCGATTTCTGCGCTGGCCACCGTGGGGCTCACCGCCGGGACCACCGGCAGCCTCAGCGTTCCTGCCCAGTGCCTCATTATTCTGTACATGTATTTTGGCCGTGTGGGCGTGCTGACCATCAGCCTGGGCTTCCTGTCAGGGGACCGGGCCACGGAGCGGTTCCGCTACGCCCAGACCAGCCTGTTGATCGGCTAAGGAGGAAAAATATGAAATCTTATGTAGTGATCGGCTTGGGCCGCTTTGGCGCGTCTCTTGCCCAGCAGCTGTGCAAGCTGGGGGCGGAGGTGCTGGCCCTGGATGTCCGGGGGGATCTGGTGCAGCAGATCGCCCAGAACGTGACCCACGCAGTGGTGGGGGATGCCCAGGATAAGGAAGTTTTAAGAGCCCTGGGTGTCCGGAATCTGGACTGCGCCATTATCGCCATTGGGGACAATCTGGCGGCCTCGGTGCTTATTACCATGAACTTAAAGGAACTGGGCGTGCCCTTTGTAGTCTGCAAGGCCCACGACGATACCCACCGCCGGGTGCTGGAAAAGCTGGGGGTGGACAGGGTTCTGATCCCCGAGCAGGAATCTGCCCAGCGGCTGGCCAGAACCCTCAACAGCCACAATGTGCTGGATTACATCGAGCTTTCCGAGGACTTTGGCATTCTGGATGTGCCCGCCCCCACAGGTTGGGTAGGCAAGACCCTGCGGGAGCTGAACGTCCGGGCCAAGCTGGGGGTGAACATCATCGCCGTGGAAAACGGTGGCAAGACCAATGTGTCCCCCAGTGCGGACTATGCCGTCTGCGCCGGGGATACCCTGGTGGTGCTGGGAGATAACATCGCCCTGGAAAAGGTGCAGAAGCTGTGACGGAAGAAAAAATCACGTCCCGAAAAAATCCCCTGATCCAGCAGACCCGGAAGCTCTTGACCTCCCGGAAGGCCCGGCGGGAGCTGGGGCTCTTCGTCTCTGACGGCACCAAGCTTCTGGAAGAGGCGGTGCGGCACTGTCAGGGGCTGGAAACCGTCTTTTTGTCCGAGGGGGTAGAGGCTAAGGTGCCAGGGCACTGCCGCATCATCCGGGTGAGCCGGGAGGTCATGGAGGCCATTTCCCCTATGGAGACCCCCCAGGGGGCGGTGTTTGTGTGCCGCCTGCCCCAGGAGGTGCCCTTCCGGCCGGAACGAGGGATGCTGCTATTGGACGGCATTCAAGACCCGGGGAATCTGGGCACCATTTTAAGGACTGCCGATGCATGGAATGTAAAGGTTGCCCTTCTGGAGGGCTGCGCCGACCCCTTCAGCCATAAGGTCGTCCGCTCCAGCATGGGGGCGGTGTTCCGCCGGGATGTGGCGGTGACCACCTGGGCCCAGGCCCGGGATGCCCTCCGGGATGCGGGCATCCCCATTGCGGTGACGGCCCTGAACGACCAGGCCCGGGACATCCGGCAGGCCGCGGTGGGCACTATGGCGGTGGTCATCGGCAGCGAGGGCCAGGGTGTCCGGCAGGAGATCCTACAGGCGGCGGCGGAAGCCCTGATCATTCCCATGAACCCCCATTGCGAGTCCCTCAACGCCGCCGTGGCCGCCACCGCGGTCATGTGGCAGATGGGGAAATTATGAGGCAACACCGCACAATTGCGTCTGCGGACATCAGCGGATCTTTTGCCCCAATATTGCAGTTTGAAAAACTTGAAATACACAAAGTATTCCTGCGTTTTCCAAACTTTATCTTGGGGCAAAATCTCTCGCTGATGTCTCTTGCCGAATTGTGTGGTGCTGCCTAAAAGAAAAAAGAGAAAAAAACCCGAGAGGAGGAGCCTGGATGCTTTTATACTGGCTGTGGCTCGCCCGGAAAACGGAAGTGAACAACGCTGTCAAAAAGGCGCTGCTGGAGCACTTTGACCATGCGGAAGACCTGTTTTACGCCAAAAAAGAGGACTATCTGGCATTGGGCATTCAGGGCCTCAAAGAAAACGCCCTGGATGCTCTGTGCGAGAAGGACCTGTCTCCGGCGGAAGAGCTCCTGGGCCGGTGCGCCAAGCTGGGGCTCCGGGTGCTGCCCATGGGGGACCGGGAATACCCCCAGAGGCTCCGGCAGATTTTTGACCCGCCTGCGGTCTTATACTATAAAGGAACCCTGCCCCGGTGGGATCGGCTCCCGGTGGTGGCGGTGGTGGGCACCCGGCGCTCCTCTACCTACGGCGAGCAGACCGCCCGGCGTGTGGGCAAGCAGATCGCCCGGCAGGGAGGGCTGCTGGTCTCGGGCCTTGCCCAGGGCATTGATGCCCAGGCCATGGCAGGGGCCCTGGAAGAGGGCTTCCCGGCGGTGGGGGTTCTGGGCTGCGGCGCGGACATTGTTTATCCCAAGGCCAATGGGGCCCTGTTTGCCCAGACGGAGCGCCTGGGGTGCATTCTATCGGAGTTTGCCCCAGGGACGCCGCCGTTTCAACAGAATTTCCCCCGGCGAAACCGGATCATCAGCGGCCTGAGCTGCGGCATTGTGGTGGTGGAAGCGCCGGAACACAGCGGGGCATTGCTCACCGCCGCCCGGGCTCTGGAGCAGGGCCGGGATGTATTCGTGGTCCCCGGAAATGTGGATATGGAGTCCTTCCGGGGCTCCCACCGGCTTCTGCGCAGCGGTGCCATTGCCGTGGCCAACGGCGAGGATGTGATGGCCGAGTATATTGGCCTTTACCCTGAAAAGCTGGCCCGGGCCGCGGCTCCGGCCCCTGCAACACAGGAAAAACCGGCGCAAAAACCGGCTGTTTCCAAAAAATTAAAAGAAAAAACCATTGACAACGGCCCGTCCAGGCCGTATAGTGAACAAAATGATGCCCTTGCGGGGCTGTCTCCCCTGGAACGGGCCATTATGGCCGCCATCGGGAACGAGATCGCAGAGGTGGATGACGTGATCGCCCGGGTGGGCCGGCCTTCCGGGGAAGTCCTGGGGACGCTTACCATGCTGGAGATCAAAAAACGCATCCTGCGGCACCCGGGAAAGCGGGTATCCCGGCTGGGATGACCCGGGAAGAAAACAAGGAAAAGGAAGTATCACATGGGCAAATCCAACAATCTGGTGATCGTTGAGTCGCCTTCGAAAGCAAAAACCATCGGCAAGTACCTCGGGCCGGACTATGTGGTAAAAGCCAGCATGGGCCACCTGCGGGACCTGCCCAAGAGCAGAATGGGCGTGGACTTAGAGCATGATTTTACGCCGGAGTATCTGCCTGTCCGGGGCAAGGAAGCCCTGATCAAAGAACTGAAAGCAGCCGCCGCCCAGGCGGATACCGTCTATCTGGCAACGGACCCGGACCGTGAGGGAGAGGCCATTTCCTGGCATTTAAAGGAGCTTCTGAAGCTGCCGGAGGAGAAGGCCCATCGGGTCACCTTCCATGAGATCACCCAGCGGGTGGTGAAGGACTCCATCCAGCACCCCCGGGATATTGACTATGATTTGGTGGATGCCCAGCAGGCCCGCCGGATCTTAGACCGGATCGTGGGCTATGAGCTCTCCCCTTTGCTCTGGAAAAAGGTCCGCCGGGGCCTGTCCGCCGGACGGGTGCAGAGTGTTGCCACCCGGATGGTGGTGGACCGGGAGGAAGAGATCCGGGCCTTTGAACCAAAGGAATACTGGACGCTGGACGTGACTCTGGACCGCATGGACAAGCCCGGCTCCTTTGTGGCCCATTACTATGGGGAGGAGAAGAAGCGGGAGCTTCAGAACGAGGAGGAGACCCAGGCGGTGGTGGCGGACATTACGGGCAAGCCCTTTACCGTCACCAATGTGAAAAAGGCGGAGAAAAAGCGTTCCGCCGCGCCTCCTTTTACCACCTCCACCTTGCAGCAGGAGGCCTCCCGGAAGCTGAACATGACCCCCAAGAAGACCATGATGGTGGCCCAGCAGCTCTATGAAGGCGTGGACGTAGAAGGGGAGGGGACCTTGGGCCTCATCACCTACATGCGTACCGATTCCCTGCGGCTCAGCGACGAGGCCATGGCCGCGGCAGCGGACTTTATTTCCCACCGCTACGGACAGCAGTATTATTATGGAAAATTCCATGTCTATAAGACCAAGAAGGATGCCCAGGATGCCCACGAGGCCATTCGCCCCACCCATGTGGAGCTAGACCCGGAGCGGGTGCGGGGCAGCCTGACCCCGGACCAGTACCGGCTGTACAAGCTGATCTGGAGCCGGTTCCTGGCCAGCCAGATGGCAAACGCTTTGTATGACACCGTGTCCATCGATACGGTCTGCGCCGGGCATACCTTCCGTTCCAGCCACCAGAGCCTGCGCTTCCCCGGCTTTATCGCCGTCTATGAGGAGGGCCGGGACGACGAGGGCGAGGCCCTGGGTTCCCCCCTGCCGGATCTTCAGGAGGGGGAGCAGGCCCAGGCCACGGCCATGGACAAGCAGCAGCACTTTACCCAGCCCCCGGCCCGGTATACCGAGGCCACCCTGGTCAAGGCCATGGAAGAGCAGGGCGTGGGCCGCCCCTCTACCTACGCCGCCACCATTTCCACCATTGAGGACCGGGACTATGTGGTCAAGCAGGACAAACGCCTTGCCCCCACGGCCCTGGGCGAGGTGGTCACGGGGCTGATGAAAGAGCGGTTCCAGGACATTGTGGATGTGGGCTTTACCGCCAGCATGGAAAACAAGCTGGATGCCGTAGAGGCGGGCCAGCAGAACTGGAAGGCGCTGCTAGCGGATTTCTACAAGGATTTTGAAAAGGAAATGCAGGATGCGGAGCAGGCCCTGGAGGGCGTGCGCCTGAAGGTGCCGGAGGAGGAGACCGACGAGGTCTGCGAGCTCTGCGGCAGAAAAATGGTCATTAAAATGGGCCGCTTCGGCAAATTCCTGGCCTGCCCCGGGTTCCCGGAGTGCAAAAACGCCAAGCCACTGGTTGAGCGGATGCCCGGCCGGTGTCCCAAGTGCGGCAGCGGCATGCTCAAGCGGAAGTCCAAGCGGGGCTACGCCTACTATGCCTGCGAGCGTGGGGCGGAGTGCGGCTTTATGACCTGGGACGTGCCCACGGCGGAGGACTGCCCCGAGTGCGGCCAGACCATGTTCAAAAAATCCGGCAAGGGCCGGATGAAGCCCTTCTGCGTCAATGAGAAATGTCCCCGGTTCCTGCCGGAGGACCAGCGGGGCTACTATAAAAAGAAGCCCACCGGCGACCCGGAAAATCCGGAGCTGCCCCAGGAGGCAGAGGAAGCGGCGGAAAAGCCTGCGGCCAAGAAGCCCGCGGCGAAGAAAACCGCCGCCAGGAAGACCACCGCCCAAAAGGCCGCCCCTAAGAAGACCGCTGCCAAAAAGACGGCAGCAGAGAAGACCAAGGCCCCGGCCAAAAAGACGGCCGCCAAGACGAAAAAGGAGAACACCTGATGGAAGTAAAGGTCATTGGAGCGGGCCTGGCAGGCTGTGAAGCGGCCTGGCAGCTGGCCAAGCGGGGCATTCCTGTGAAGCTTTATGAAATGAAGCCCCAAAAAATGAGCCCGGCCCATCACAGCTCCGATTTTGCGGAGCTGGTTTGCTCCAACTCCCTGCGGGGGGACCGGCTGGAAAATGCCGTGGGGCTTTTAAAAGAAGAATTGCGGCGCTGCGGCAGCCTGATCATGGCCTGCGCCGAGGCTACCCGGGTAGAGGCCGGGGGCTGCCTTGCCGTGGACCGGAAGGGCTTTTCCCAGCTGGTCACGGAGAAAATCCGGCAGGAGCCTCTGATCACGGTGGTCTCCCAGGAAGTGACCCAGGTGCCGGAGGGGCCGGTGATCATCGCCACAGGTCCTCTGACCTCGGATGACCTGTCCAAGGCCATTGGGGACTATTTTGGCACGGAGTATCTCCATTTCTTCGATGCCGCCGCCCCCCTGGTCACGGCGGAGTCCGTGGATATGGACCTTGCCTGGTGGCAGTCCCGGTATGACCGGGGCACCCCGGACTATGTCAACTGCGCCATGGACCGGCAGCAGTACGAGGCCTTTATCCGGGAGCTCACCACCGCCCAGGAGGCGGAGGTCCACGGCTTTGAAGACAAGCGGGTCTTTGAAGGCTGTATGCCCGTAGAGGTCATGGCCCGCCGGGGCCTGGATACCCTGCGTTACGGCCCCATGAAGCCCGTGGGGCTCACCGACCCCAAAACCGGTCAGGAGCCCTATGCGGTCTTGCAGCTGCGGCAGGACAATGCGGCCAAGAGCATTTACAATCTGGTGGGCTTCCAGACCCACCTGAAATTCGGGGAGCAGAAGCGGGTATTCTCCATGATCCCCGCCCTGCGGAACGCCGAATTCGTCCGCTACGGGGTCATGCACCAGAATACCTTCCTGCAAAGCCCCAAGCTGCTGGATCGGTTTTATGCCGACAGAAGAAACCCCCTGGTTGCCTTTGCCGGGCAGATGACCGGGGTAGAGGGGTATGTGGAGTCCACGGCTTCGGGCTTCCTGGCAGCGGTGGCTATGGCCGCCAAGGTCCGGGGGCAAGCGCCGGTGGAGTTCCCCAGAACCACCGCCATCGGCGCTCTGGGCCTGTACATCAGCGACAGTTGCGTTGAATCCTTCCAGCCCATGAATGTGAATTTCAGCATCATTGCCCCTCTGGAGCAGCGGGTGCGGAAGAAGAGCGAAAAGAACTTGGCCATTTCCCAGCGGTCGCTGGAGGTCCTTCAGGGCCTTCTGGACCAGGGATTTTAACAGAGAAAAGATAGAAAAGAGGGAACGATATGAAGGTTATTCTTGATGCCATGGGCGGCGACCTGGCCCCGGAAGCGGCGGTGCTGGGGGCGCTGGATGCCAACCGGGATTTTGGTGCCGAAGTAACATTGGTAGGCAAAAGTGAGGAAATTCTGGAAATTCTCCGGAAGTCCGGCTGCAACAATCTGCCCGAGGGCATGGAGATCGCCGGGGCGGAGGACGTGGTGGATATGCACGACGACCCCGGCAAGGTGATCCACCAGCGGAAGAACTCTTCCATGGTGATCGGTCTGCGGATGCTGGCCCAGGGGCAGGGGGATGCCTTTGTGTCCGCCGGTTCCACCGGGGCTTTGCTTACCGGGGCCACATTGCTTGTAAAGCGGGTCAAGGGCATTCGCCGGGCCTCCATGGGGCCTTCCATGCCCAATAAAAAGGGCGGCAATACGGTGATCGTAGACTGCGGTGCCAACGCCGAGTGTACCCCGGAATTTCTGCTGCAATTCGGCCTGGTGGGCTCGGCCTACGCCAAGAAGCGCCTGGGGGTGGAGAATCCCAAGGTGGGTCTTCTCAACATCGGCACCGAGGACTCCAAGGGCACCCAGCTGCAAAAGGATGCCTACGCCTTGCTGACGGAGGCAAGCCAAAAGGGCCTTTTGAACTTTGTAGGAAACGTAGAGGCCAGAGACGTGCCTCTGGGGGCCGTGGACGTGGTGGTCTGCGACGGATTTTCCGGCAATGTGCTGCTCAAGTCCATTGAAGGCACCGCCATGTTTGTGGGCAGCCTCATGAAGAAAATGTTCAAGAAAAACGCCCTTTCAAAGCTTGGCTACCTCCTTTGCTCCTCCGGAGTGAAGGACATGATGAAGCTGCTGGACTATCACGAGATCGGCGGCACCCAGCTTCTGGGCATTCAGAAGCCGGTCATCAAGGCCCACGGCGCTTCCGACCGGCTGGCCTTCCGCAATGCCATCCGGCAGGCCCTGGAGGCGGCGGAAAACGACATTACCCCGGAGCTGGAAGAGGCCCTGGCCCTTCTGGCAAAATCAAAGGAGCAAACAGATGATTAAGGATCTGGAAGAAGAAATCGGCTATCATTTTAAAAATATTTCTCTGCTGCAAAATGCCCTGACCCACTCCTCCTATGCCAACGAGCGTTGGCACAACAGCCTGCTGAGCAACGAGCGGCTGGAGTTTCTGGGCGACAGCATTTTGGGCATGCTGGTGGCGGAGTACCTGTTCCGCAATTTCCCGGACCGCCCCGAAGGGGAGCTGACCCGGATGCGGGCGGACATGGTCTGCGAGAAGACCCTGGCCGGGGTGGCGGAAAAAATCCACCTGGGCCAGCATCTGCTCCTGGGCCACGGCGAGGAACAGGGCGGCGGGCGGAGCCGGGAGTCCATCCTGGCCGACGCTGTAGAGTCCGTCATTGCCGCCAGCTTCCTAGACGGCGGCATGGAGGCGGCGCTGCACTTTATCAAAACCTTCATCCTGGTGGAGGTCCCCGTAAGCCAGCTGCACAACATGGATTACAAGACCAAGCTCCAGGAGCTGGTCCAGCAGAAAAAGAACCAGGTGCTCTCCTACAACCTGCTCTCCGAAACCGGCCCGGACCATGACAAGCACTTTGAGGTCTGCGTGGCCCTCAACGGCAAAGAAGTAGGCCGCGGCGAAGGCCGCAGCAAAAAGCGCGCCGAACAGGAAGCCGCCCGCCTGGCCATCACCAGACTCTTCCCCAAGGCATAAACCAAAGCCCGCCGCAAAAATGCGGCGGGGTTTGCGTTTCGGATACAACCCGTGCGATTGAATGGTACTACGCAATGTAGCGGCGGCAACCTGCCGCCATATACCTTGTACATTTGAATTTGTACCAACCAACGCAAAAACGTATGTCATTCCGACCGAGCAGAGCGAGCGGAGGAATCTTCTCAAGTTGCAAAAATAACCTGCGTAAGGTAAAACTTGCTACTTGAGTAGATCCCTCCGCTCGTTTCACTCGGTCGGGATGACATGCGGGGGGTGGTTCCGTTTTGCCCGCACGGGTTATATTCGGGACGTTGCATGGCGATGAATCATCGCCGCTACATTGTGTGGTACCATTCAACCGCACAGGTTGTATTTGCAACGTGGCGGGCGGCAGATTGCCGATAAATGAATGTGTGATTGCCACTGGCAATCAATGGTTTTTGATTCGCTGCGCGGAGCACCACCCCTACGGACTCGTCGGTGCGTGATTCCGTTCATCCGCACGGGTTGTATTCGCTACGTTCCCGGAACGGCACATAGGCCGTTCCCTACGGTTTCGCTGGTTGGTTTATTTTTGAACCAACGTGTTTCAAAGCGCATACGTTCGTTGCTCAATAATTGTCAATTGTCAATTGTCCATTGTCAATTATAAAAAGGCGGCTGCCGCAATTTCGTTTTGCGGCAGCCCCTTTTATGTATTTACTTGGTATATTCCAGATAGTCCTCTCCGGGGATGTTTGCGCCGTCAAAGGTCAGGTCGGTGCAGCCGGAGACATTGTAGATGTAGCCGCCGTATTCCTCCCCCAGGTCCCGGAAGGTATTGTTGGTCATGTCTACCTTCTGGCACTGGTTCAGGGAGATGCCGCCGTAGGAGCATTCGTAGATCTCATTGCCGCTCAGGGCCATGTTCACGCACTGGTAGCCCTGGACGCCGATGGTGCCGCAGCCGAAGAGGCCGGTGTTTTCCACGGTTACGTTGGTGCAGCGCTGCAGGTCCAGCACGCCGCCGGCGCAGTAGCCGGGCTCCTTGGTGTGGCCCAGGGTCAGATCCTTAACGGTGAGGTTGGTGCAGCCCTCGAAGCACAGCACCTGGGCGTATCGGGGCACGGCACTGATGACGTTGGCACCCTTGCCGTCCTTGCCCCGGATGGTCAGGTTGTCCAGGTTCCGGATGTTCAGCTGGGGGCCGTCATAGGGGTCAGACCAGTCGTAGTTTTCGCCGCCGGTCATGTTCTTGTAGCCGGTGGCGGTGCTGAGGTCCAGCATGGGGGCATCAATGATGATCTCCCGGTTGGAACCCAGTGCCGCCAAAAATTCATCCACGGTGGTCACGGTGACGGTTTCCTGCTCCGCGGTGGAAACGGTGGTCTCCTGCCGCAGCTGGCCGAAAGCCTTTACCATATCTTCCTCGGTGAGGTTCTGCCCAGTGGCAGCATCGGAGAAGATGGAGAGATCATCCGCCTGGAGCCAGTTCCAGCCCTGGTTTCCCTGGCCGGTGCAGCCGTCAAGAACCACCTGGTTGCTGCCAAAGTTCGAGTAAACATCAAATGCAGTGTTTTCCATATGGTTGTTTTCAAAGCTGCACCGGGTAATGGTGGCATCATGGCACAGTGAGAACAGGTTGTAGGTTTTGTTATCTTTGAAAGATGTATCGGTGACCGTCAGATCCGAACCGTCCCAGGCCGCCAGGACAGCACTGGCCACCATTTCCGAGTTGATGCCCTTGCCGATGTCCCGGAGGGTGCAGTTCTTGATCTGGCAGCCCTCCACAAAGTCCAGGTTCAGGCCATAGACAGAGCATTCATAGATGTCGCAGCCCTCCAGGGTCAGCTCGGCGCAGTTATCCGCCCGCACGCCGATGGCGCCGCAGCCAAAGAGGCCCAGGTCTTTCATGGTGACGTTGCTGCTGTTTGTCAGGTTGATGACGTTTCCCTCGCAGGGCTCCGCTCCGGGGACGTGACCGGCGGTAAAGCCCTCCAAGGTCACGTTTTCGCAGTTTTCAAAGGTCAGCACCGTGGCGGCTCTGGGGTTACTCTCCAGGGTGGTTTTTCCCTGGCCCGCACCACGGATGGTCACGTTGCTGACGTTGGAGATCACCAATTCGTAGCCCTCATACACGCTTTTCCAGCGGCAGAAAGAGTTGCCGGTCTGCAAATCGCCGTTGTCCGGCTCCAAGAGGATGGTCCCCTCCCCCAGCTCCACCGTGGCACCGGAGACGATGGCCCGGGCAAAGGCATTGGCCGAGGTGATGCCCTCGGTGCCTTCCGTCAGGCTTGCCACGGGGTGCTCATCCGGAATGGTCTCCGGGGTGTTGGGGCCGGCACAGCCTGCCAGCAGGGCCGCCGTCAGACAGGCACCGGCCAGGGTGTAAAAGAATCTTTTTTTCATGATGTTTACGCCTCCCATTGATTATTTTCGCAGATTTGTTCTCTGGTAAAAACAGGTAGCTCCCGGGCATCCGTGCGTTGGAGGGGTACTGCGCAGAACGCAAGCAGCAAAGACAGAATGCTGCCGCCCACAACCAATTTTTGTAAGAATTGCTTCATTTCTAGTTCCCCTTTCCTTTTATTTCCATAGTTTTATTATACCAAACCGTTTCCGGTTTGTCACTTCTCTTAACCGTTTATTAAGGATTTCCGGGAAAACTTATGGTATTTTTAGGAATTGTTCATGGCCCTTAGCTGTTCTTCCGTAATCGGCTGGCCGTTGCCGTCCAGGAAGAACTGGTCCGTTTCGTAATAGCCCAGCTCCACGGTATCCCGGAAGGTGCAGTTCGACAGCACGGGGCTTTCGCCCCGGATGGAGGCCAGGTAGGTAAAGGTATTTCCGGAGAAGGCTGTGTTCTGAAGGGTCAGCGCCCGGCAGGTTTCGGCTTTCAGCAGGAACAGTGCGGTGCAGTCCTCCACCTGTAAATCCGTCAGGCTGATCTCCTGGCAGCCCACCAGGTCAAACAGCGGGGAATACAGAGAGCCTCCCGCATTGCTGATTTTCCGGAAGCGGCTGTCCTTCACGGTAAACCGGGCGCACATCCGCAGATACAGCCCGCCCTCGGAGCAGTCGTGGATGGTGCTGTTTTGAACCGTCACGTCCCGGGTCTCTATGGCAAGGATGCCGATGGTGCCGCAGCCATAGAGGTCACAGCTGTCCACGCTTCCGTTGCTGCACCCATCCATTCGGATGACGTGGCCCGCACAGCTGCCCTGTTCCGGAGTATGCCCCAGGGTCAGGCCCTGGACCTGGAAATCCCGGCAGTTCTCAAAATGCAAGACGTTGGCGTATCTGGGCTGGGTCACGACCTCCACATCCCCCTGGCCTACCAGCCGCACCCCATCCGCCTGAATGGTCAGCTCCCAGCCGTCAAAGGCTTCCGTCCACTGGTAGGAGCCCCCCAGGTTCGGCTCGCCATAGTCTTTTGCATAGGTCAAATCGTAGGTGCCCGGCTCTAAGGTAATGGTGGTGTTGGGGGCAATGGCCGCCAGAAGCTCATCGACGGTGGAGACCGTCACCTCCTGAGGCTCCACCGGCTCTTGGGGCTGTTCCGGTTCCGGCTCCAGGGTGGTTTCCACCGGAAGGGGTTCGGAATTGTCTGCCGCTTCCCACCGGGAGGTGGAAATGTCCCGGAAATTGCAGCCCTCGATTTGGGTCTCCTGCTTGGTTTGCAGCATCTCCTGCTCAAAGCTGCAATTCTGCACGGTGTTATAGGCAAAAACCAGCTTGCCCTCCCCATCACCGGTTTCCAGCAGCCGGGAGGCCACACTGTTTTCAATCAGGCAGCTCTGCACCGTGGCCCCGGTGCAGCCTTTCAGTTCCACCAAAGCCCCAAGGCAGTTCATATCGTAAATATGGCAGCTGTCCACCAGTACCTCCGTAGAATTGTAAATGGTCAGGGCATTGTAGGTGCAGTCGTATAAATCGCTGCTGTGCACGGTCAGGTTTTTGCTGCCCTGAGCGGTGACGGCCACGGAGCCGCAGCCGAAAAGATAGAGGCTGCCGCCGTCTACCTGTCGGCAGTTTTCAAAATGCAGCACGCCCCCGCTGCAGTTCCCTTTCTGGGGGCTGTGGCCTACGGTCAGGTCCTGAAGCCAGAGATTGGAGCTGTTGCGGAAATACAGGACGTTTGCGTATCTGGGAGCGGCCAGAATCTGGGTTTTCGTCCCGATTTCTCCCCGGATGGAGAGATTCTGCACATTATGGATCACCAGCTGATAGCCGTCAAACACCGGCTCCCAGCTGTAATAGGGACTTTTGGTGGGCTGGCCGTAGTCCGGGGCGTTTAAGAGGTTATAGTCCCCGGACCGGAGCCGCACATCCCGGTTGGGGCCGATGGCCCCCAGAAAGTCCTCCACATTGGAAACCGTCACCGTCTTTACAAGGTCCATGTCCGGCTGCCCCAGGTAATTGGCCCGAGGGAAGTGGAGCTGCTCCGGCCCCAGGAGCAGCCCCAGGGCCGTCAAAACCACTGCCGCACCCAGGCCCAAAAGGACACCCAGCTTGGTATTCCGGTAGCCCATAATGGCCAGCAGCCGCCGCTTGAGATCCCGCTTTTCCGTGGAGAAAGTGGTGGCCCCGGCGGCAGCGGGCAGGGGATTCTGGGCCGCCATGGCAATGAGGGTCTCCCCGTAGGTCTGCTTCTCCGGGGCGCTCATGTGCCGGATGACCCACTCGTCACAGCTCAGCTCACAGGCCCTACCCAGCTCCCGGCGGATCACATAGGTCAGCGGGTTAAACCACTGAATGGAGAACACCGCCACGGAGAACCACTTGTAGATGATGTCGTTCCGGCGGAAATGCACCAGCTCGTGAAGGAGGATGTTTTGAAGCATTTCCTCGGTGTAGCTGCCCTCCGGCAGCAATATTTTAGGCTGCACGAGCCCCACCAGCATGGGGGATTCCAGATTTTTGGCCAGCAGTAGCCGGGGCTTTTGCCACAGGCCCTGAAACTGCCCGGCATTCTCCCACAGCAGTTCCCTGGTCACACTGCGCCGCGCCCGAACTACAAAGTTCCAGTAGCTCAGCACATACCAGCCGAAGGAAGCCACGGCCCCCGCCGCCCAGAGCATGGGCAGCAGCTTTTGAAAGGAAATTCGTCCCGGCTCTTTTTGAGAGGAACCGGCAGGGGACATGTCCGGCGCTACCGCCGCTTCCTGCACCGCCACTGTTTCTAAGGGATAGGTCTCCCGGGGAACCGTGGGCTCCGTAACGGCGGCTTTCTGGGCGGGCATCTGCCGGGGGGCCGTGGGCATGGCTCCCGGCAGGGGCACCAGGAACCGCAGCAGCACCACCAGCCAGGCATAATAGTAAAAGGTGTTGGACAGCTTTTTAAACACCAATCTTTTCCCCAGAAGCAGCAGCAGAGCCAGCACCGAGCCCCCCAGGGTCAGGGACAGAAATAGATTCCAGATATTCATCGGTCGTCCTCCACATGAAACAGGTCCCGCAGCTCCTCCATGTCCTGCTCCGTCAGATCCTTGGAGCCAATAAGGGAGGCAACCAGTGCCTTGGCGCTGCCCCGGAACAGCCGGTTTACCAGGCTGTCCGCCGCGGAGGCCGTGTATTCTTCCCGCCCCAGGGTGGGGGCGTAGAGGTAGACCCCCGCCTTGGACCTGGTAAGGGCCCCCTTTTCCGTCAGTCGGGCAATCAGGGTTTTAATGGTGGTGGCCTCCCAGCCGGTACCCTGGAGCCCCTGGCGGATCTCCGCCACGCTCAGGGGCCGCCCGGCCTCCCACAGAAGGTTCATGATCTCGTATTCCGAGTCGGTGATTTTTGGATGTTGTGCCACATATATCCCTCCTTCGTTCTTCTATTCTCTATATACCACAGAAGACTACAGTTGTCAACCCATTAAGACTACATTTGTAGCTTCTTAATAAAATCTTCCAAATCTTTAAAATGGCTCTTTTCTTTTGAAATCATATCCTGTATAATAAGTCTATTCAAGATAATTTGAGGAGGAATCCCTTATGAAATACGGCTTCGGCGTGGATTTGGGCGGCACCACCGTCAAGATCGCCTATTTTGAGGAAACAGGAGAAATGCGCTCCAAGTGGGAGATCCCCACCAACCGGGAAAACGGCGGCAGCCAGATTTTGCCGGATATTGCGGCATCCATTGCAGAGTTCTGCAAGTCCTGGAACATCCCCCGGGAAGATCTGCTGGGCATTGGCATCGGCGTGCCCGGTGCCGTCAGCAAGGGCGTTGTAAACTGCTGCGTGAACCTGGGCTGGGGCGTGGTGGCCATTGAGGAGGAGCTTATGAAGCTCACGGGCCTGCCCGTCAAGGCCAGCAACGATGCCAACGTGGCGGCGCTTGGCGAATACTGGAAGGGCGGCGGCCTGGGCTGCGACA
Organism: uncultured Oscillospiraceae bacterium; assembly: GCA_934589525.1. GTDB lineage: Bacteria > Bacillota > Clostridia > Oscillospirales > Oscillospiraceae > Faecousia. Next base: position 58,432 of record CAKTOB010000014.1, read on the forward strand.
ATGTGGTCTTCGTCACCCTGGGCACCGGCGTTGGCGGCGGCATTATCGTAGACGGCAAGCTGATGAACGGGGCCCACGGCTCCGGCGGCGAGCTGGGCCACATGGTCCTGGATTCCAAGGAGACCGCCGTCTGCGGCTGCGGCAAGCGGGGCTGCGTGGAGCAATATTGCTCCGCCACGGGCATTGTGCGGCTGGCGGGACTGCGGCTGGACAAGGACCAGGAGCCGTCCCACCTGCGGGAGCTGCCCACCATCACCTGCCGGGATATTTTCGATGCGGCCAAAGCCGGAGACAAGGTGGCCGGTGAAATTCTCGAAACCTACTTTGACTATATGGGCCAGTTCCTGGGCTCTGTGTGCTCCGCCATTGACCCGGATGCGGTGGTCATCGGCGGCGGCGTCAGCAAGGCCGGTCAGGTGCTGCTGGACGGCATCGCCCCCTACTTTAAGAAGTACGTCTTCCATGCGGCCTACGGCGTAAAATTCGCCCTGGCCTCCCTGGGAAATGACGCGGGGGCCTACGGCGCCTTCAAGCTGATTCTGGACGAAAGCAAGTAAAAAGCCGCATATTTTCCATCGTTTTTTCTTTTCAGCCCCCCCTCTTTATAAAAATACTTTTCTCATTGCAGTTTCCCCCTGTGTATGCTACAATGACAACTGTGTTTGTATAAGGAGGGGATTTTTTGATTTTCGGAAAGCACATCAATGCCTATTACCGCAAGTACGCACTCTATCTCCTGACGGGCCTGCTGGCCCTGTTTGCGGTGGACTACTTGCAGCTGCTGATCCCGGGCATTTACCGGACGGTGATCAACGGCATGAACCAGGGCTATATTCTGGAAAACGGCGTGAAAGTCGCTTTTGACATGGACTATCTGCTGGACAAAATCTGTATGCCCATGGTGTATATCGTGCTGGCCATTGTCCTGGGCCGGTTTACCTGGCGGACCACCATTTTTGGTGCCGCCACCAAGGTGGAGACGGATTTGCGGGACAAGATGTTCCGCCACGCCGAGACCCTGAGCCGGGAATACTACCAGGTGAACAAAGTCGGCACCCTGATGAGCCTGTTTACCAATGACTTAGACACCGTGCAGGAGTGCTACGGCTGGGGCTTTATGCAGTTTTTTGACCCCATTATTCAAGGGTCTCTGGCCATTTGGAGAATGTGGAGCATGGACCATGTGCTCACCGTCCTCTCCCTCATCCCCATGGGGCTGCTCTTTGCCAGCGCCAGCGTTGTGGGAAAAAGCATGAGCCAGAAGTGGGACTACCGGCAGGAATGCTTTTCCAAAATGTCCGACTTTGCCCAGGAGAGTTTTTCCGGCATCGCCGTGATCAAGGCCTTCGTCAAAGAGACAAAGGAGCTGCTGGCCTTTGAAAAGCTGAACCGGGAGAGCGAGGTCTCCAATATTGATTATACCAAAATCGCCGTGCTGCTGCGAATCCTGGTCACCACCTTTGTAGAGAGTGTCATCTGCGTCATTCTGGGCTACGGCGGGTATCTGGTGTACAAAGGCCGGTTCAACGCCGGGCAGCTGATGGAATTCATCGGCTACTTTGGAGCCATCATCTGGCCCATTATGGCGGTGGCGGAACTCATCGACATGACCTCCCGGGGCAAAGCTTCCCTCAAGCGCATCAGCGCGTTGCTGGATGCCCCCCAGAATGTGGCGGACCGGCCCGGTGTCCATGCACTGGAACACCCCCAGGGCCGCATTGAGTTCCGGGACCTGACCTTTACCTACCCCGACGGGGAGTTCCCCGCTTTGGAGCATATCTCTTTCACCGTAGAGCCTGGGGAGCGCATCGGCCTGGTGGGCAGAACCGGCTCCGGAAAAACCACCCTGGTGGATTTGATTTTGAGAACCTACAATGTGCCTGACGGCACGGTATTTCTGGACGGGCAGGATGTAAACGACCTGAGCATCCGCAGCGTCCGGGAGACCTGCGCCTACGTCCCCCAGGACAATTTCTTGTTCTCGGATACCATTGAAAATAACATTGCCTTTGGCAGCTCCCCCTCCGGCTCTCAGGAAATCCGGCAGGCGGCGGTGCTGGCAGATATTGACGGCAACATCCGGGACTTCCACCTGGGCTACCAGACGGTCCTCGGGGAACGGGGCGTGACCATCTCCGGCGGCCAGAAGCAGCGGCTGTCCATTGCCCGGGCGCTGATGAAGGATGCTCCCATTCTGATTCTGGACGACTCCGTTTCCGCCGTGGATACCAAGACGGAAAAAATCATTCTGGAGAATCTGCGCACCACCCGCCAGGGGAAGACCACCTTGCTGATCGCCCACCGGATTTCCACCATCGAGCAGATGGACAAGGTCCTCTTTATTGACGGCGGAAAAGTTCAGGGCTTCGATACCCACGAAAAACTCTACGCAACCAACTTGGAATACCGGAAAATGGTAGACCTGCAGCGTCTGGAACAGGAAGGAGGGGAAATCAATGCGTGAGTACCTGCCTCTTTTGATCGTCGGTGCCATCATCGGCCTCTTTACCCTGATTTTTCTGGTTGCCTACCTGATCCTTCAAAAGAAGACCCAGGCCCAGACCAGCGAGCGGCACATGACCGACCGGGAGATCATCGGAAGACTTGCCCGGTATGCCGCCCCCTATAAAAAGGAGTTTTTGTTGGTCTTTGTCATTATGCTTGTCTCCATTGCCTACGATGTGGTGTCGCCTTTGCTGGTGGCCCAGATCCAAGGCACCATCAAGGGCCGCTTCGCCCTGCCGGAGCTTTATCAGCTGGTGGGGGTTTATGCCGGGATACTGGCGGTGAGCATGGTCTGCACCTATTTCCAGGCCATGATTCTGCAAAAAACCGGCCAGAAAATCCTCTCCCAGCTGCGCTTAGACACCTTCACCCACATTGAGCAGCTCTCCCACGCCCAGCTGAACCAGATCCCTGTGGGAAAATTAGTGACCAGAGTGACCAACGACCCCAATTCCATCAGCTATCTCTTTACCAATATTTTGGTGACCCTGGCCAAAAACTCCCTGGTGATTTTAGGCGTTCTGGGGGGCATGCTGATGCTGAACTACGCACTGACCCTGATGGTTCTGTGCTTCGTGCCCTTCCTGGTGTTTTTCACCCTGGTGTTCCAGAAATTCGCCCGGGCGGTCCACCGCAGCGTCAACAACGCCCGGACGGACGTAAACACCTACCTTTCCGAAAACCTCTCCGGTATGAAGGTCACCCAGATTTTCAACCAGGAGGACCGGAAAATGGAGGAATTTCTGGTCCGCAGCCGGAAGCTGGAAAAGGCCAAGTTCCAGCGGATGTATGTCTTCGGCATTTTCAGGCCCATGGTCTATATGCTCTTTGTCAGCTCCAATCTGTTCTTGTTCTACATCGGCTGCAAGGGCTATATCCGGGACACCACGTTCCTGGGCCAGACCATTACCAGCGAGATTCTGGTGGCCTTCTACATGTATATTTCCCGGTTCTTTAACCCCATCCAGGCCCTGGCTGAGCAGTTTGACATGCTGGAGCAGTCCTTCGCCGCGGCGGAAAAAATTTTCACCATTCTGGATATGGTGCCCCAGGTGGTAGACGAGCCGGATGCGGTGGAACTGGAGGAAATCAAAGGGGAAATCGAGTTTAAGGACGTGTGGTTTGCCTATGAGCCCGGCCAATGGGTGCTCAAGGGGGTCTCCTTCCATGTGTCCCCCAAGCAGACCGTGGCCTTTGTAGGCTCCACCGGTTCCGGAAAATCCACCATTTTGAGCCTTATTTGCCGGAACTACGACATTCAAAAGGGTCAAATCCTGATTGACGGCATGGACATCCGGAAAATCAAAATTTCCTCTCTCCGCCGCCACTTCGGCCAGATGCTTCAGGATGTATTCCTCTTTTCCGGCGACATCCGGGGGAACATCTTGCTGCGGGAGGAAAACATTTCCGATGAGGAAATCTGGCAGGCCTGCCGCTATGTCAACGCCGACGGCTTCATCCAGAAGCTGGACCAGGGCCTGGACGAGGTGGTCCGGGAACAGGGCAACAACTTTTCCGCCGGACAGCGGCAGCTGCTGAGCTTTGCCCGGACCATCCTCCACAAGCCCTCCGTCATGATCCTGGACGAGGCCACCGCCAACATTGATACCGAAACCGAGGTACTGATCCAGGACTCTCTGGAAAAAATGAAAAACATCGGCACCATGCTGATCGTGGCTCACCGCCTGAGCACCATCCAGCATGCCGACAACATCATCCTTCTCTCCCACGGCCAGATTCTGGAGCAGGGCACCCACCAGCAGCTCCTCCACCGGAAAGGTGCCTACTACCAGCTCTACACCCTGCAATTCCGGAAGGAACAGCTGGAAGAAGGCTAAGGGAAACTCTGAATAAATCGTCTGCGGCTGAGCGGCGAATCTTTTGCCCCCAGTCTGCGGTTTGAAAAATGGGAAATACACAAAGTATTCCCTCATTTTCCAAACCTTGCCTGGAGCCAAAATCTTTCGCCGTCAGCTCTTGCCGATTTAATCAGAGCTTCCTTAACAAAAACGTCCCCCAAATGAACGGGGGACGTTTTCGGTTTTATGAAAAAAGGTACGGCATGCCATACAGGGGCTGCCGGAGGAAGAAACACAGAAGAATGAGCATGGCGATCAAAAGCGGGTAGCCGTCTTTTTTATCGCCGCAGCGGGGCCAGAGCCGGGAGAACAGGAGCTTTCCCAGGAAGAAGCCCAGAACGGTACCCAGGGTGTTTAAAATCAGGTCGTCAATGTCCGTGGCCCGGAAGCAGAACAGCTGCAGGATTTCAATGGTCAGGCTGGTAAAGAGGCCCGCCAAAAGGGTAGGGGTGAAGCGCCGGTACTTTTGAAAGGCCAGGGGCAGCAGCACCCCCAGGGGCATGGTCATGACCATGTTCAGGGCCGAGAGGTAGAGGAACCGGCTGTCCCGGAAGTCGGAAAAGGGGACGAGGTTCACGGTACAGTCGAAGGTCAAATGCTGCAAACTGGGAAGACCGGTGACGGAAAAGACCAGGCTTAAATAAAGGGCCAGCACCGCCCCCCAGAAGGACCAGGGGCGTTTGCCCAGGAGCTTATAGAGTAAATAGGCCAAAGCTGCCAGAAGAACATCCACCAGGGATTCAAAGGAAAGCAAAAAGATCATCAAGAATACCTCCCATTTTTGGTAGAGGATACCATAGCCCAGGGATTTTTGCAAGAGAACCGGGGAAATCTTAGGAAAAAGATAAGAAAGGGAACTGCTTCTTGCATTTTATGGAATCCTTGGTATAATATCATAGATTGACTATGGCTATTGAGGAGAGATTCCAATGAAATATAACAGCCAACAAAAGCGGGAGGCCATGCTGGTTTGTTTCAGCGTGGTGCTGCTGGCGCTGAATACGGCGCTTTTTGGACTGGCCTGGTTTGGGTATTATCGGAAACAGATGTATATTTATACATTCTTTGCCAAGGGCGATATTGCGGTCATCGGTCTGTTTGCCGCTATTTATTATATTTTCGCCCGGCTCTACGGGGGCTTTGACGTGATTTTCAGGCCTGCGGGGGAGCTGATGTATTCCCATGTGGTGTCCCTTGTTTTAAGCTGCGGCATGATGTATATTGTAACGGCGCTGCTTGCCCGGAGCCTGCCCAATATCTTTCCCATGGTGGGGCTGCTGCTTGCCGCCGGGACGGTGTCCGGGGTGTGGGCCAAGTGTACAAAGCATCTGACGGTGCGGCTGCTCTCCCCACGGCCCACGGTGCTGATTTATGACAACAAAGAGGCCCTGGAAGACGGCGAGGCCATTCTGGGGAGCCTGCCCAACGGCTTCCGGCTGCTGCAATGCGTCAGCGCCGAGGTGGGCACCGAGGAGATTTTTAAGACCGTGGAGGAGCACCGGGCCCGGGCGGTGATGCTCTGCGGCATTCCCTCCAGTGTGCGCAACGACCTGGTAAAATACTGTATCGACCACGGCATTGAGGCCTATGTCCGGCCCAATATCGGAGACTTCCTGATCAAAGGGGCGCAATCGCTGCAGCTGGACAACCTGCCGGTGCTGCTGTGCCAGCGCAGCAGCCCTGCCATCTGGTATCTGGCGGTAAAGCGGGTCATGGACATTGTATTGAGCCTTCTGGCCCTGGTGGTGTTCAGCCCCTTTATGCTGGTGACGGCCATTGCCATCAAGTGCTACGACGGCGGCCCCATCCTCTACAAGCAGCGGCGGCTGACCAAGGACCGGAAGGAGTTCTATGTCTATAAATTCCGCAGCATGCGGGTGGATGCGGAAAAGGACGGGGTGGCAAGGCTGGCCCAGACCAATGACGACCGGATCACCCCTGTGGGAAAAATCATCCGGATGCTGCGCATTGACGAAATGCCCCAGCTGTTTTGCATCCTCTCCGGGGAAATGTCCATTGTGGGCCCCCGGCCGGAGCGGCCGGAGATCGCCCGGGAATACGAACAGGAAATGCCGGAGTTTGCCCTGCGGCTCCAGGCCAAGGCGGGGCTTACGGGCCTGGCCCAGGTCTACGGCAAGTACAACACCACCCCTTACAACAAGCTCCAGATGGACCTGCAATACATCGGCTCCATGGGCATTGTCACCGATGTGAAGCTGATGTTTGCCACGGTGAAAATCCTCTTTATGCCGGAATCCACCGAGGGCGTCAGCCAGGGCCAGACCACGGCCTCCAAAAACGAGGAACAATAAACCCCCTGGCCGTTTAGGGGAGAAAAGGACGGAATAAAATGGAACGAAAATATATGATCCTGTGTGTGGCGGGCCAGTCCAACGCCGTGGGCTTTGATGAATCCCCGGTAGAAAAGGACTATATGGGCCGCTTTCGTACCCGGCGGCTGTGGCAGCTGGGGCTCTGGGGGGAAGACAACCTTCAAATCGTCCCTTTGCAGGCCTGTGCCCAGAATTACCAGGACATGCGGCCCTACGGAAATCCTGCAAGCGTCCCCGGCCAGCCGGGCACCAAGGGCATGCAGCTGCCTCTGGGAGATTTGCTGCTGGACCGGATTCCCGAAGACTATGACCTTCTGGTGCTGCCCTGCGCCTATGGCGGCGTGGGCTTTACCGTAGGCGAGCCCGGCACCTATGACCCCCAGACCCTGCGGCCCTCGGAGGGGCGGCTTCGCTGGGGGGTGCAGTCCCCTTACTATCTGGCCCTGAAGGACCGGCTGCGGCTGGTGCTGGACCGGAACCCGGAAAACAAATTTTTAGGGATGGTGTGGCTCCAGGGGGAGTTTGACTTTGAAGACGGCGACGGCAATATCCGGGGCTTTGGGGAAATGTCCCGGGATTTCCTGGAGACCTTCGCCCGGGAGTACCCCGGCCGGGTCTACCGGGGGGACTGGAACCGGGACATCTGGTACAATGTGGAGACCACCTACTACTGGTACACCCAGGGGGACTGCCCCAAAATTTGGGCCAACTACAAGGCTTGGAATCCCGCAACCTATGTGGAAATTCCCCGGGATACGGATACCAACGCCGTAAACGGCACCGGCGTGACCACCGCCATCCGCCCGGCCCACTTTGGAAATGACGCCTTCTACCATGTGGTGGCCCCGGCGGTGAAAGCCAAGATGGAACCCCGATTCCAAGAAAAGTAAATAACGGAAAAGCCCGGACTGCGAAAATATGCAGTCCGGGTTTTTATGGTTGGCCCATGGGAAGGGGCAGCACCACTTGCAATGTGAAAATGCCCTTTTCCGGCCGGAAGGAGTAAAGGCCCCCGTGGTGCTGGGCGATGCAGCGGATGCTGCGGCAGCCGAAGCCGTGGCCCGGGGCGGTGTTTTCCGGCAGACCGTCGGCCATGGTCACGGTGCCCGCATAAGGGTTCTGAATTTCCAGCAGCAGCTTGTCCCGCCGGATGCCAAAGAAGCACCGCACCCACCGGTTTTCAGGGGGCAGGGCAGCGGCGGCATTCAGGGCGTTTTCCAGGCCGTTGGACAGCAGGGCGCAGAGCTCCGTGTCAGAAATGGGCAGCTCTTTGGGAAGCCGGGCTTCCACTTGCAGCCGGGTGCTCTGTTCCTGGGCCTTCTGGGCAAAGGAGGAGCAGAGAAGGTTCACGGTTTCGTTGTCGCAAAACTGCTGCACCGCCGTGGCAGAGACCCTTGTCTGGGCCTTTTGAATGTAGCAAAGGGCCTGCTGGGGCTTATCGGCGGACAGGAAGCCCTCGATGACGTTCAGGTGATGCCGCAGGTCGTGGCGGAAAATGGCGGTTTGGGTCTGGGCCTGCCGCAGAGCTTCCATTTCCCGCTGGGCCTGGTTCAAAAGGGTCGTGTGGGCCGTCAGCTCCAGCTCCGCCCGGGCAAGCTTTTGGGTCTCCTGGTTGTAGGCCGTGAGAAACAGCACATAAAAGAGGATCACCACCGTGGGGGTCAGCTCGTTGAGGGCCGGGATGCCGGAATAGAGGAGACTAGTAGTCCGTTAAAGCTAAAACTTTATTTCTGGATATAGATGAGCAAGCTTGATGCGAGCGGACTCTGTTGTGAAA
>CAKTOB010000015.1 GCA_934589525.1 uncultured Oscillospiraceae bacterium
TCACGTATTCGCTAACATTGCCGCTGCCATGGTTTTTAAGGTTTTCAACTCTTGATTGGCATTGTCAATTGTCAATTGTCCATTGTCAATTGGTCTACCGTTCCCTGCTGTTCGCAGGACGGTGGTCCTGCAACCAAACTTAACAGAAAAATGAATTTTCTGACAAGTTTGTATGGTGGAAACAATTGTCCTCCCGGTGTATAATGAACACGGACAAAGGAGGTTGTGAACATGCTGGCGGAGAATTTGGCCCTTCTGCGGAAGATACGGGGGCTCAGTCAGGAGGATGTGGCGGAGGCTGTGGGCATTTCCAGGCAGTCCTACTCCAAATGGGAGCTGGGGCAGACCCTGCCGGATATTGAAAAATGCGCCAGGCTGGCCGGGTTCTATGGGGTTTCCATCGATGCACTGGTGTGTCAGAATGAACAGGTGGGCCATACCAAGGTGGCCCCGGCCCCCATCGGCAAGCACCTTTGGGGCACGGTGCCCATGGGGGCCAAGGGCCAGATCGTCATTCCCAAGGCCGCCCGGGAAACTTTCGGGCTGAAAGAAGGGGACCGGCTGGTGGTGCTGGGAGACGAAGACCAGGGCATCGCCCTGGTGAAAGCGGAAATTTTTGAAGAACGAATGCGAAGAGCGTTAAACATCTGCGGGGAGCACCCCGAGAAATTTTGAAAGAAGGTATTCTTTATGAAATGTCCGGAATGTGGAAAAGAAATGCGCAGCGGCTACCTGTTTTGCAGCAAGGACGGGGCCTTCAGCTTTGCCGACGCTGTCCCCGGCGTTTTTGAAAACGCCCGGAAAGCCGAAGGCTTTGTGGAGATCACCCCGCTGAAACCCAGCCACCGCGCCAGAATTCCCGCCGCCATCTGCGAAGAGTGCAAGGTGGTGCAGTTCCATTACGGGGCGTAAAATTCGAAAAGTATGTACATTGAAGCAGCGGATACAACCTGTGCGGGTGAATGGTACCACGCAATGTAGCGGCGATGATTCATCGCCAAGCAACGTTGCATATACAACCTGTGCGGTTGAGTGGTACTACCTACCAGCGAAACCGTAGGGAACGGCCTATGTGCCGTTCCGGGAACGTGGCGAATATCACCCGGGTGCATGAATGGTATCACGCCTGTAGGGGTGGTGCTCCGCGCAGCGAATTAAAAATCAATGATTTCATCGGCTATTATTAGCCGCCCGCTACGTCCCGAATATAACCTGTGAAGATTTACGAAATTACCCCCCGATATGTCATTCCGAGGGAGCGTAGCGAGTCGAGGAATCTACTCAAGCAGCAAGTTTTACCTGACGTTGGTTATTTTTGCTACTTGGGAAGATTCCTCGACTTACATTCGTTCGCTCGGAATGACATGTCGGTGGGTGGTTTTGTTTTATCCACACGGGTTCTAATCGGAACGTGCCATGGCGATGAATCATCGCCGCTACATTGCGTAATACCATTCAACCGCACGGGTTCTATTCGGGGCGTCCCACGGAACGGCACACAGGCCGTTCCCTACGGTTTCGCTGATTGGTTTAATTTTTAACCAACGTATTTTAAAACCGGGTACGTTCGTTCCACAAAAAATTGTCAATTGTCAATTGTCAATTGTCAATTTGAAAAAAACTGTCAACTGTCAACTGCACTACACCAGCAGCTTCCTGCAAGCCCCCGCCAGCTCTCCCAGGGTGGAGCAGGGAATCATGGGGCAGAGGGTCTGGACGGCGGCTACGCTTTTGATGTATTTCCAGTTCCGTTCCGGGATGGGGTTCAGCCAGAGGATGCGGGCGGACTGGCGTTTGGCTTCCCGGAGCCAGCTCAGGGCCCGCTGGGTGTCCACGGTTTTGGTGTCCGAGAGGATGAGCAGGGTGGTGCTGCCGCCTAGCACCGGGGGGTGGGCGGCGCAGAGGGTTTGCAGGGCCAGTCCCAAATCCGTGCCCCGGCCGTAGATGCCGGAGGAGCGGACGGTGTCCCGGAAGCGGTCCATATTTTGCAGCTGGAAGGCATCTGCCTCCACGATGGTCTCAGAGAAGAGATAAATCCGGGAGCTCTCCGCGGTCTGGTTCAGGGACTGGATGAACCGCAGGGCAAACTCGGAAAACTGGACCATGGAGCCGGAAACGTCACACAAAATCACCAGCCGCCGCTTCCGGGCGTGTTTTTTGCGGAAATACAGCTTGTGCAGGCTGCCGCCGGAGCTGAGGCTTCCCCGGATGGTCCGGCGGAAATCCAGCTGACCTCCGGAGGCGCTGCCCCGGCGTTTGGCGGAGAGCTCGCCGTTGATCTGCCTTGCCACGGTCTGAATGACCTGGATGGCCTTGGGGATCTCCGTATCCCGGAAGGCCCCGATGTCCCGGCACAAAATGCCCAGCTCCGGGTCAAGCTCCTCCGCGCCTACCCCGGCGTTTTCCAGAAGCATCTGCTGCTCCAGCATGGTTTTGGCAAAGACCGAGTGGATGAATTCGCTGTAGAGCTGGGGGCTTCGGTCCACGTTTCCTTTGTAGCGGTTCAGAAAATCCTGGAGCTTCTGCCGGGATTCCTGGGGCAGCTCCTGGTAGCGGACCTGCTCCGTTTCGTCCAGGTTTACCCGCTGGTTGATGTCCTCCAGCTCCTGCCGGGCTTGCTGCCGCTGGGCGTCCTGCTCCAGCTGCTGTTGGGCCCGCTGCCGGGCCTGCTCCCGGATGGCCTCTTCCGAAAGAAAGAATCCGTCAAAGGCGGCATCGAATTTCTTCTGCTCCTCCCGGGACTTGGCAAAGACGGTGCGCAGGGCGGTTTTGACGGTTTCCCGGTCCTGAAGCCCCAGCTCCATGAGAATGTGGGCACCGTCCTCCGTTTCTTTTAAGGAGACGGGCAGCCCCTCCATCCGCAGAATTCTGGAAAAAGCCGAGAGCTTTTCCAAATAGACCTGGGGATCATCCATGGCAGTGTCCCTGGCAGCTGCCGCAGTGCCCCTCGGTCAGGTCCAGCTCCTGTAGGGTCAAGAGGTCTTCGTTGTTCTTGAGCACAAACCCCGCCGTCCGGGTCACGGCCTCGGGGGTCAGCTCCCGGATGCCCAGGGCATCCAGGGCCGCCGCCCAGTCCAGAGTTTCCGCAATGGAGGGCTTTTTGAGGATGGCCTCGGCGGAGCGGAGCTTCTGCACCGCCAGGGCCACCTGGAAGGCCAGACGGTCGTCCACATGAGGAAGCTTTTTCCGCAGAATGGCCAGCTCTTTTTCCGCGTCCGGGTAGTCGATGTGCAGGTAGGCGCACCGGCGGCGCAGGGCCTCGGAAAGGGGCCGGGCCCGGTTGGAGGTCAGGATGACGAAGGGGGTGGTCTTGGCCCGGAGGGTGCCCAGCTCCGGCACCGTCACCTGCATTTCAGACAGCAGCTCCAGGAGGAAGGCTTCAAATTCCTCGTCGGCCTTGTCGATTTCGTCGATCAGCAGCACCACCGGCTCCTTGGACTGGATGGACTGGAGCAGGGGCCGGGGCAGCAAGAATTCATCGGTAAAAATGGATTCCTTCAGGGCCTGCCGGTCCTCCGCACCCTGGTTCATCTGGATGGTCAGCAGCTGCTTCTGGTAGTTCCACTCGTACAGGGCCTTGCTCTCGTCCAGGCCCTCGTAGCACTGCAGGCGCACCAGGTCCCGGCCCAGGGCCTGGGCCATGACCTTGGCCACCTCGGTCTTGCCAACGCCCGCGGCACCCTCGATGAGCAAGGGCCGCCCCAGGGCCAGGGCCACATAAAGGGTGGTCAACAGGTTTTCATCATAAATATAGCTGCTTTCGTCCAGCTTTTGTCTCAGTTCTTCAATGGTCATGTGTGGCTGCTCCTTTAAACGGTCATTTTGTGATTTGATACGGTACAACAATACCGAATAGATGGGAATTATTCCGTTGCCAGGGCAACGTCAACGCCCCTTTGCCCCAGTTCTCTGCGGAGTCGGGCCACATCCCCCCGGAAGATGATCCCATCCATGCCGGTACACAGGGCCCCTTCAATATTGGCCGGGGAGTCGTCAATGAACAGGCACCGGCCGGGTTCCAGCCGGAAGCGGCTGTAGAGGGTGTGGTAAATCTCATGCTGGGGCTTTAGCAGGTGCTCCTCGGCAGAGACCATCAGGCCGTCAAAATATTCAGACCCAGGGATGCGGTGAAAATACTTTCTTAAATCCACACTGGCGTTGCTTAAAAGATAAATCTTGTAGCCCTTTTCTTTCAGCTCCCGAATGAGCTCCGCCATGCCCTCCATGGGGACCAAAGGCCGCCGCCACCAGCCCAGGACCAGTTCTTCGACCGCGGGGTGCAGGTCCTCCGGAAGCCTCCGGCAGACCTGGGTCACGATTTGCTCCAGGGCGATGGTGCCGTGGTCCGACTGCACCCATTCAACGCTCTGGAAAAGCTCCGTCAGCAGAAGCTCCTGCTGCTTCTCGGTCAGGTTCATGTGGGCGATCAGCGCCAGAGGCTGCCAGTGGATCAGCACCTGGCCCATATCAAAGACGATGGTATCAATTTTCTGCTGCATATATGCATCAGATCCTTTCTGTCGTTTTCCACAATTTTACCACAGAACGCCTGGGCAATGCAAGTGGATTTTCACAGACTTTCCTTTTTTGCCCCCAAATGGGCAAAAAAGTTCTAAAAAGGGATTGACATTTGTTCTCTCGGGGAGTAACATATGGGTACAAATTGAATCGCTTATGGTAGAGGTGCGGGATTCAAAGTCCGTAGTCTAAAAAGGGCCTTACAGCCTGACTGCGCAAGGGGATGCCGCCGAAGTGGGAACGTGTGTAAGCCGCGTTTCTGCTGGGCCGTCAGAGAACATCTGCCGGACTGTCACATTTATGTGGAGCGCTATCGTGAGATCCGGCCCGCAATTTCTTGTTGCTTCGTCGTATTTTACCTGGATCGCCTGCATAGGTGATCCAGTTTTTTGTATCCGACAATCTTCGGAAGTTTCTACAAAAATGAGGTAAACTATTATGAGAAGAATCACTTGTTTGGTACTGGCCCTGATGCTGGCCCTGTCCCTGGCCGCCTGCGGCTCCTCCGCTGCTTCTAATCAGGCAACTGCACAAACCGATGCCGCCGGTGGTACCGGCGTGGAAGACGGCGTGCTGTCCATCGCCATGGAGTGTGCCTACGCCCCCTACAACTGGGTGCAGAGCGACGACTCCAACGGCGGCGTACCCATTGACAATGTACCCGGCTCTTACGCCAACGGCTATGACGTGATGATCGCCAAGAAGATCTGTGAGGCCAACGGCTGGGAGCTGAAGATTACCCAGTCCGACTGGGATTCCCTGGTGCCCGGTGTCCAGTCCGGCGTGTTTGACGCGGTCATCGCCGGTCAGTCCATGACCGCCGAGAGAAGCGAGCAGGTGGATTTTGCAGGCCCCTACTTCTACGCCACCATCGTCTGCGTCACCAAGAAGGACAGCCCCTATGCCTCTGCCAAGTCCATTGCGGACCTGACCGGCGGCAAGTGCACCGCCCAGATCGCCACCATCTGGTATGACCAGTGCCTGCCCCAGATCCAGGGCGCCAAGGTCCAGTCCGCCTCCGAAACCGCTCCTGCCATGCTCATGGCCCTGGAAACCGGCGCCGTGGACTTTATCTGCACCGATATGCCCACCGCCCAGGGCGCTGTGGCGGCCTACCCGGATATGACCATTCTGGACTTCTCCGGTACCGACGGGGACTTCCAGTTCAGTGAGGAAGTCCGTGCCGAAAACGTCAACATCGGTGTTTCCGTCCGGAAGGGCAACACGGAGCTGAAGGATATGATCAATTCCGCCCTCACCGGCATGACCGCCGACGATATGAACGAACTCATGGCCCAGGCCATTGCCATCCAGCCTCTGGGTGAATAATCAAAGGAGAGAAACGCATTCATGGAAATTCTGATTCAGCTTGTCTCGGACATCGGCAAGCTTTGGGCAAAGTACGGTGCCTCTTATTTAAGCGGTATGCGCAGCACCCTGATCCTGGCGCTGGTTGCCACGGCCATTGGCTGTGTCATCGGGTTTGTCTGCGGTGTGCTCAATACCATCCCCTATGCCCCCGGCGATTCCCCGGTGAAGAAGTTTTTCCTGAAGCTGATCCGGGTCATTGTACGCATTTATGTAGAGGTTTTCCGGGGTACCCCCATGGTGCTCCAGGCGGTGTTCCTGTACTACGGTCTTCCTTACTTTACAAACGGCGCCACCCGGTTTGAGAGCGTTTGGGCCGCTGCCATTCTGGTGGTTTCCATCAACACCGGCGCTTACATGGCCGAGTCCGTCCGGGGCGGCATCATCTCCGTAGACCCGGGCCAGACCGAGGGTGCCAAGGCCATTGGCATGACCCATGTGCAGACCATGCTCCATGTGATTTTGCCCCAGGCCCTGCGGAACATCATGCCCCAGATCGGCAACAACTTTATTATTAACGTCAAGGACACCTCCGTCATGTTCATCATCGGCTTCCCGGAGTTCTTCGCTGCCCACCGGGCTGCCGTGGGTACCAGCTATCTGTACTTCCCCTCCGCAACGGTGGAAATGATCGGGTACCTCTCCATGACCCTCATCGCCTCCTTCCTGCTGCGGTGGCTGGAAAAGAAGATGGACGGCTCCAGCGACTATGAGCTGGTCCAGGTAGACCCCTTGGTCATGACCGCGGGAACCTACAGCCACCCGGACAAGGGGACGCCCTTTGACGAGCAGAACCGGGAATACAAGGAAGAAAAGCGCAAAAAAAACAGGGGGGAACGCTGATATGGACCAGGCAATTTTACAGGTAAACCACCTGTCCAAAAGTTTCGGCACCCATGAGGTGCTGCGGGATATTGATTTCACCGTGAAAAAGGGAGACGTGACCTCCATCATCGGCGCCTCCGGCTCCGGCAAAAGCACCCTGCTGCGGTGCATCAACCTGCTGGAGACCCCTTCCTCCGGAGAGATCCTTTACCACGGGAAAAACGTGGTGGGCCGGGGGGTAAATCAGCCGGAATACCGCAGCCATGTGGGCATGGTGTTTCAGTCCTTTAACCTGTTCAACAACATGACCGTACTGGAAAACTGCATGGTAGGCCAGCAGCGGGTTTTGAAGCGGGACAAGGAAACCGCCCGGAAAACCGCCATGGAATACCTGGAAAAGGTGGGCATGGCTCCCTACATCCAGGCCAAGCCCCGGCAGCTCTCCGGCGGCCAAAAGCAGCGGGTGGCCATTGCCCGGGCCCTGGCCATGAGCCCGGAGGTGCTGCTCTTTGACGAGCCCACTTCCGCCCTTGACCCGGAAATGGTAGGCGAGGTGCTGTCCGTTATGAAGCGGCTTGCCCAGGAGGGCATGACCATGCTGGTGGTGACCCACGAGATGGCCTTCGCCCGGGACGTGAGCAACCATGTGGTCTACATGGCAAACGGCGTCATCTGCGAGCAGGGAAGCCCCGAGGAGCTGTTTGGAGACCCCCAAAAGCAGGAGACCCGGGATTTCCTGGCCCGGTTTACAAAGGCATAAGAACAAAGGGCCGCTGCGGTTTTGCAGCGGCCCCTTTGACCTTTTGATAGGTTATGTGTTTTCTCTGGGCCGAAGCTCCCAGAAGGCCACGGCGCTGGCGGCGGCCACGTTGAGAGAATCCACCCCGTGGAACATGGGGATTTTAACGGTATAGTCGCAGGCGGCAATGGTGCCGTCGGCCAGACCGTCCCCTTCGGTGCCAAGCACCACCGCCAGCCGGGGCTGGGCACGGAGCCGGGGGTCATCAATGGACAGGGTATCCTCCCGCAGGGCCATGGCGGCGGTGACAAAGCCCGCCTCTTTTAAAACCTCCTGCCAGTTGTCCGGCACATAGGCCCAGGGCACCTGAAAAACCGTGCCCATGCTGACCCGGGCGCTGCGGCGGTATAGGGGGTCGGTGCAGCCGGAGGTCAGCAGCACCCCGTCCATGCCCAGGGCGGCGGCGCTGCGGAAAATGGCCCCCACATTGGTGGGATTCATGACGTTTTCCAGCACCGCCACCCGGCGGCAGGAGGAAAGCAGAGCCTCAAGCGGGGGCCTCTGGGGCCGGAGCATGGCGCAGAGCATCCCCCGGGTCAGCTGGAAGCCCGTGAGCTTGGTGAGAATGTCCATTTCCGCCGTATACACCGGCACATCCCCGCACCGGGCAATGGCCTCCTGGGCCTCCTGGTTACAGTGGCTCCGCTCCACAAGCAGGGACACAGGCTTGCACCCGGCATCCAGAGCCCTACAGATGACCTTGGGGCTTTCGGCAATGAACATGCCCTTTTTGGGCTCAAAGCGGTTGAGCAGCTGGGCCTCCGTCAGCCGGGCATAAACATCCAGCTCCGGGGCCTCAAAATCCGTGATTTCCGTAAAGTTGATCATAGGCATCTCCAAAATGTTTTTCTCCATTATACAGCCTGACCCATTTCCTGTCAAAGGGGTATCTTCCCCCTTGCAATGCCTGGGGTTGGGGGGTATAATGGATTTACTTCTACAGGAAGGCCAACCGGCGGTTGGGAACTGTCGGCATGAAGTATTTCCTTTTTCCCGAACGGCTCTGTATTTGCAGCGTGGCGGGCGGCAGGTTGCCGCCCCTACAATCTAATACGAAACGTTTCGAATTTTTATGTAGGGGCGGCAATCTGCCGCCCGCTGCGTTTCGATGATTGAGCCGTCCAATCAAACGATATTCCGCTTGATGATCCTATAATGAACAAAGAAATGGATGGACTGCTATGAACGTTGTGTTACAGCACCTGACCAAGAAATTCCCCAATCGGAACAAAAAACAGGGTGGGGAAGTGACCGCTGTCGGGGATTTTACTTATGAAATTCCCGATGGGAAGCTGGTAGGCCTTTTAGGCCCCTCCGGCTGCGGCAAAAGCACGACCCTTTATATGATTTGCGGCCTGCAAACCCCCACCTCCGGAAAAATCTTCTTTGGGGACCAGGACGTGACCCATCTGCCTACGGAAAACCGGGGGGTGGGCCTGGTGTTTCAGAACTATGCCCTGTATCCCCATATGACGGTGCTGCAAAACATTCTCTTCCCCCTGGAAAATCTCAAGGGCAAGGACCGGCCCAGCAAGGCGGAGATGGTCCGCCGGGCCACGGAGGCTGCCAAGCTGGTGCAGATCGAGACGCTGCTTGACCGGAAGCCCAGCGAAATGTCCGGCGGCCAGCAGCAGCGGGTGGCCATTGCCCGGGCGCTGGTTAAAATGCCCGGGGTGCTGCTGCTGGACGAGCCCCTGTCTAATCTGGATGCCCGTCTGCGGCTCCAGACCCGGGAGGAGATCCGCCGCATCCAGCGGCAGACCGGCATTACCACCGTCTTTGTCACCCACGACCAGGAGGAGGCCATGAGCATTTCCGATGAGATCGTGGTGATGAAGGAGGGCGTCATCCAGCAGACCGGAAAGCCCCAGCGGGTCTACGATGACCCTGCCAACCTCTTTGTGGCCAAGTTTTTGGGTACGCCCCCCATCAACCTCTTTGACGGCGAGATCCGCCGGGAGAAGCTGTATCTGGCAGAGGATGCCGTATTGCCGGTACCGGGGCTTCCTGATGGGGCCGTTACCGTGGGCATTCGCCCCGAGGGCTTTGTGCCGGAGGAGGGCGGCCCCCTTCATTGCGGTCTGGACCGGGTAGAGGTCATGGGCCGGGATGTGAGCTACCTGTGTACCCATCCGGCCTGCCAGACCCCCACCCTCCGGGCCATCCGCCAGTCCGACGGCCGGGAGACCACTCATGAAAGCAACATCGCCTTCCGCTTGAAGCCTGAAAAGGTGCTGCTCTTTGACACCATTACGGGAGAACGGCTGCGGCCCGGGGAGGAACGGCATGGAGCGTAAAAGTTACAAGGGCTTTTTATACCTGCTGCCGGCCCTTGTGTTTCTGGGGCTGTTTCTGGTATACCCGCTGATCGACGTATTCGTCTATTCCTTCCAGGAAAACTACAATTTTGCCTCCCAAACCTATACGGGGCTGGGGCTATACAACTATTCCTATGTGCTCCACGACCCCTATTTCCTCCAGGCTCTTAAAAACACCTTCCTGCTGGTCATCATCACCGTGCCCCTGTCTACAGGCCTGGCCCTGCTGATTTCCCTGTGCCTGAGCTCCATCCGGCGGCTGCGGGATCTGTTTCAGACTGTGTTTTTCCTGCCCTATGTGACCAACACCCTGGCGGTGGGCCTGGTATTTATGATTTTGTTCCGGAAAACCGCCTATTCTGACGGCTTTGTCAATCTGCTGCTGAATGCCCTGGGCTTTGCCAGTGTGGACTTCCTCTCCGGCCCCTATTGGGCCAAGATGCTGGTGCTGTGTTTGTATACCGTGTGGATCGTGATGCCCTTTAAAATTCTCATTCTCACCAGCGCCCTGGCCTCGGTGGACGAGACCTACCGCAACGCCGCCCGGGTAGACGGAGCCTCCAAAGGCCGGATTTTCTGGCGCATCACCCTGCCCATGATCTCCCCCAGTCTCTTCTACCTGGTGATCACCGGCTTTATCGGGGCCTTCAAGGCCTATTCCGATGCGGTGGCCCTGTTTGGCACGGATTTGAACGCCGCGGGCATGAATACCATTGTGGGCTATGTCTATGACATGCTCTACGGCAATGCCGGCGGCTACCCCTCCTATGCCTCCGCCGCGGCCATCGCCCTGTTTGCCATTGTGCTGACCATTACCTGCATCAATCTGCTGGTAAGCAAAAAGCACGTCCATTATGTGTGAGGTGGCCCATGGACTATACATTGATCGAAAAACACGCAAAACGGCGGCAGGCGGCTTATCTGGTGCTGATTTTCCTGGTGCTCATTCTATGGGCACTGGTGGTACTGTTCCCCTTTTACTGGATGCTGCTGACCTCCGTCAAAAGCTACGGCAGCTACTGCGCGGAGTACGTTCCCAAGCTCTTTACCCTGCACCCCACTCTGGAAAACTACGCCAGCGCCTTTTCCCAGGTGCCCCTGTCCGGCTACTTCTTAAATACCGTGATTTTCACCCTTGTGACCACGGCCCTGATGCTGGTGGTCACGGTGCTGGCGGCCTTCGCCTTTTCGAGACTGCGCTTTCCCGGCCGGGAGCTGATTTTCGCCCTGTTTCTGGCCCTGATGATGATCCCCTCGGAGCTGGTGGTCATTACGAATTTCGTGACCGTTACGGAGGCTGACCTGCGCAATACCTTCTTAGGCCTGATCCTGCCGTCGGTAACATCCGTATTCTATATTTACCTCTTAAAAGAGAATTTCGCCCAGGTGCCGGACGAGCTGTATTACGCCGCCAAGGTGGACGGGACTTCGGATTTTAAATACCTGTTGAAGGTCCTCCTTCCCATCTGCCAGCCCACGGTGGTGACCGTTACCATCTTAAAAATCATCGAGTGCTGGAATAGCTACGTCTGGCCCCGGCTGATCACCGATGACCAGAGCTATTTCCTGGTGTCCGTAGGCATCCAGGAAATCCGGGAAAACGGCTTTGGCCGGGAGAACATCCCCGCCATGATGGCCGCCGTCACGGTGATCTCCCTGCCGCTGATCGTTCTGTTCCTGGTGTTCCGGAAAAAAATCATGTCCGGCGTGGCAAGAGGAGGGACCAAGGGATGAAAAAATTGCTTGCGCTGCTGCTCCTTGGGTGCCTGCTGCTGACCGGGTGCCATGGGCGCCTGGTAGAAGCGGGAACCCCCGCCCAGGAAGCGTATACCCTGCCGGAATCCTTCGATACCTCTAAGAATTATGAAATCACCTTCTGGGCCAAGAACGACACCAACAAGGTCCAGACGGAGATTTATCAAAAGGCCATCCGGGATTTTGAAAAGCTTTACCCCAATATCACCGTGAACATCCGGCTCTATACGGACTACAGCCGCATTTACAACGATGTAATTACCAATATTGCCACCGACACCACCCCCAACGTCTGCATCACCTACCCGGACCATATCGCCACCTACCTGACGGGGGCTCAAACGGTGGTGCCCCTGGAGGACGTGGTGGGGGATGCACGCTACGGCCTGGGGGGAACGGAGCTGCGCTTTGACGGCCCCGGGCAGACGGAGGTGGTTCAGAAGTTCTTAGACGAATGCCGCATCGGGGACATGCTCTACGGCCTGCCCTTTATGCGCTCCACGGAAAGCTGCTATGTGAACCGGGATATGGTCCAAAAGCTGGGCTTTACCCTGCCGGAGGAGCTGACCTGGGACTTTATCTGGCAGGTCAGCGAGGCTGCCATGGAGCAAGACGCCGCCGGGAATTACAAGGTCAACGGCCAGAAGGTGCTGATCCCCTTTATCTACAAATCCACGGACAATATGATGATCCAGATGCTGCGGCAGCGTGGTGCGGGCTATGCCCGGGCAGACGGCACCGTGGAGCTGTGGAACGACCAAACCAAGGAAATTCTCAAAGAGGTAGCGGCCCACACCGCCACCGGGGCCTTCTCCACCTTTAAAATCTCCAGCTACCCCGCAAACTTCCTCAATGCCGGTCAGTGCATTTTTGCCATTGACTCCACCGCCGGTGCCACCTGGATGGGCTGCAATGCCCCTCTGCTTGACATCAGCGACGAGTCCCTGGTGCCCTTTGAGACGGCGGTGTATCCGGTGCCCCAGTATGACCCGGAGCACCCTCAGATGATCTCCCAGGGCCCCAGCCTGTGCCTATTTTATAAGGAAGACCCTCAGGAGGTGCTGGCGTCCTGGCTCTTTGCCCAGTACCTGCTGACCAATGAGGTGCAGATCGCCTATTCCCAGACCGAGGGCTACGTTCCCGTGACGGAAAAGGCCCGGCAAGACCCTGTGTATCAGGACTATCTCAGCCGCTGTGGGGAGGACAACGACCTCCACTATGACGTGAAAATCCAGGCTACCAAAATCCTTCTGGAAAACGGCGAGCACACCTTTACAACTCCGGTGTTCAATGGCTCCGCCTCCGTCCGGCAGGCCGCCGGGCAGCTGATCGAGGAGACCGCCAAGGCCGTCCGCCGGAAGCAGCCCACGGATGACAAGGCCATGGATGAAATCTACGAAAAGGTGGCTTCTCTGAACCACCTGGATCAGATCCAAAAAACCGCCGGTTCCGAGGATTTGGGCCCCCTGCCCACGGAGGCCAGGCTCCTGATTTGGGGCCTTGCGCTGTGCTGGCTGGGCATTTTCGGAGCCCTGGTGCTGGAACGGCGGAAAAAGAGCGGCAAAAGCCATTGATTTTTCCTATGGAACAGGCTATAATGACTTTCAGAGGTTCTTCCTCAACATACATCCGATAAGGAGAATTCAAATGAAAAAGATTATTGCATTGCTGCTGGCGATCTGCATGGTCGCCGCCTTCGCCGGCTGCGCCAAGGAGGACAAGCCCGCTGAGACCACAGCCGCTGCCGCCACCACCGAGGCTCCCGAGACCACGGAAGCCGCTACCGCGCCCCAGGAGGCCGAGGGCGAGGTCATGACCCACGCCGAGTACATGGCTGCTCCTGTGGACAGCCCCGTCTGCATTGAAACCTATGTCCAGGCCCATCAGTCCTGGTGGGACAACAAGGTGACCGTTTACGCCCAGAGCGAGGACGGCGCTTACTTCCTGTACAACCTGGAGTGCTCCGAAGAGGACGCTGCCAAGCTGACCGAGGGCACCAAGATCCGGGTCAACGGCTTCAAGACCGAGTGGTCCGGCGAAGTGGAAGTTGCCGAGGGCGGCACCTTTGAGATCCTGGAGGGCTCCTACGTTGCCCCCGCCCAGGACATCACCGGCGGCCTGTCTGCCTCCAACCTGATCGACTGGCAGAATGCCAAGATCAAGATCACCGGCCTGACCGTGGAAAAGGCCAACGATGCCGGCGACGCCTTCCTGTACAACTGGGACGGCTCCGGTGCCGCGGGCAACAACAATGACCTGTACTTCAACGTCTCTGACGGCACCAACACCTACACCTTTACCGTGGAGAGCTACCTCTGCGGCGAGGAAACCGATGTGTACACCACCGTCACCAACCTGAAGGTGGGCGACACCATTGATGTAGAGGGCTTCCTGTACTGGTACAACGGTATGCAGCCCCATGTGACTTCCGTCACCGTGAAGTAATGATCAGAAATTCCCTGGGCTTTGCCCAGGGAATTTTCTTGAAAGGAAGAACCATGAAAGAATTTGTGCGAGTGCTGAAATTCACCTTTTTCTCCGTCAGCGCCGGTCTCATTGAAATGGGGGCCTTCGCCCTCCTCAACGAGCTGACGGGGCTTCCTTACTGGCCCTGCTATCTGACGGCCCTGTGCCTGTCCGTGCTGTGGAACTTTACCCTGAACCGGAAATTCACCTTCCAGTCCGCCGCCAATGTCCCCGTGGCCATGGCAAAGGTGGCGGCCTACTATGCCGCCTTTACACCCCTTTCGACGCTGCTCGGCAGCTTTCTTGCGGGCCTTGGGTGGAATGAATACCTTGTAACGGGGATCAACATGCTGCTGAATTTTTCCACCGAATTTCTCTACCAGCGGTTTTTCGTCTTCGGGAACACCATCGACAGCGCCAAGCGGAAATAGAAGAGAATTGCAAACAAAGACATTCAAAACGCCCGGCTCCTTTGAAGAGCCGGGCGTTTGGTCATTCGATAGGTCCGTTTTCGCCGTGAGCAGTTTTAGCCTCTGGTTCCGGGAGAAATTCCTCCACGGTGGTCTTGGTCACCTGCCTGATGTGGCGTTTTTGAAGACGCAGGTACACAAGCTCCCGGAACAGGGTATAGAACACGGAGACCAGGGGAATGAAAATCAGCATACCCACGATGCCCATCAGGTTGCCGCCCACGGTGACGGCGGCCAGCACCCAGATAGAGGGCAGGCCTACGGAGTTGCCAACCACATGGGGGTAGATCAGGTTCCCTTCGATTTGCTGCAGCAGCAAAAACAGCAGGATAAACAGCAGCGCCTGCTTGGGGCTCACCATAAAGATCAGGAAGCAGCCCGTGGCGCAGCCGATGAACGCGCCGAAAATGGGGATCAGGGCGGTAAAGGCAATGAGGATGCCGATGAGCAGGGCATAAGGCATTTTGAAAAGCCCCAGGGTCACCACGAACATGCTGCCCAAAATCACGGCTTCCAGGCACTGACCGGCCAAGAAGTTGGCAAAGGTCCGATAGGTCAGAGAGCAGACGCGCAGGAGGGCCTCGGCTCTTTTCCTTGGAAGAAAGGCGAAAAATACTTTGCGTACCTGCACCTGCAATTTTTCCTTCTGGAACAGCACATAGCAGGCAAAGGAACAGGCGATGAAAAAGGCGGTGATGCCGCTGACGATGGAGCCCACCGCCGATACGGTGGTGTTCATCACGCTCCCGGTACCGCTGCCCAGCAATCCGAGAGCCCAGGAAATGGCCTCGTTGGGGTCAAAATGGACCTGGTCCACCAAACCCATGATCTCCCGGTTGTTGTGGGAAAATTCCCTGATCCAGCTTTGCATCTGGGGAATAAAATCGGCAATGCTGCGCATCAAGGTCCCCAGGGTCTTTGACAGCTGGGGGATGACGCCGAACATCACCAGGGCAATGATGCCCACCACCAAAAGAACGGTCAGCAGCAGGCTCAGGGGCCTTGCCAGTTTCCCGGCCCATCGGCGGCCCCGACCCTTGGCGCTTCCGAAAAGCCGTTCCTCCAGAAACCCCATGGGCACATTGATCACAAAGGCAATGGCCCCGCCCAGCACAAAGGGAAACACGATCCCCCAGACCGCTCCCAGCACCCCCAGTACCGTGTCCATCTTCCACAGGACCACCACCAGCAGCGCCGTAAAGACGATCAACTCCCGGGCCTTTTTGACGGAAAGTTCATTTAAATTCATTGTGCTCCTCCTTGAAAAAAAGAGACCGTTATCGCACACCCACATGCAATAAAAGTCCCACCGTCTCCTCACGCCCCCGGGTGCTTCCACCGTCCTGACGACACCGCAAACGCCACAAAAAGACGTAAGTTACTCCCTTTTATGGGGTTATTATATATCCCGGGGGTTGGTGCTGTCAAGGTTTATAGCGAAGCCATAGCCCATGAAATCGTGGCGCGCGTCAGCGGCATGGGAAATGCCATTGCTTTTCCCGGGCGGACAGGCTACAATAAGGCTATAGGCGGCCAGAATCCTTTTTTGTGGGCCGTGAAAAGGAATCGAGGAGAGTGGCTATGAAATTGATTCATTTATCGGACCTGCACCTGGGGAAGCGGGTCTGTGAAATGTCTATGCTGGAGGACCAGGCGTATATTTTGCGGGAGATTCTGGGGATCGTGGAGGATACCCGGCCGGATGCGCTGCTGATTTCCGGGGATGTGTATGACAAAAGCGTTCCCTCTGCCGAGGCGGTGACGGTTTTTGATGATTTTCTTTGCCGTCTGGCGGCCCGGAAGCTCCCGGTTCTGATCATCAGCGGCAACCACGACAGTCCGGAGCGGCTTTCCTTTGGCGGGCGGCTGATGGAAGGAAGCGGCATCCATATTTCCCCGGTATATGACGGAACCGTCCGGCCCATCACCCTGAGGGACTCCTTCGGGGACGTACACTTCTGGCTGCTGCCCTTCCTGAAGCCGGTCCATGTCCGGCAGTTTTTCCCGGAGGAAAACATCGAGAGCTACACCGATGCCTGCGCCGCTGCCGTGGCCCACATGCCGCTCAACAAAGAGGAACGCAACGTGATCCTGGTTCACCAGTTTGTCACCGGCGCGGAAACCTGCGGCTCAGAGGAGCTGTCCGTAGGGGGCACGGACAATGTGGATGCTTCGGTGTTTGCGGACTTTGACTATGTGGCCCTGGGCCACATCCACAGGCCCCAGAATGGAGGCTCCAACAAGATCCGCTACTGCGGAACGCCCCTCAAGTATTCCCTCTCCGAGGTGGACCACCACAAGAGCGTGACCCTGGTGGAGCTGGGGGCCAAGGGAGAATTGCATCTGGAGCTGATCCCCCTGCATCCCAAGCACGACCTGCGGGAAATCCGGGGCAGCTTTGCCCAGCTGACGGACATGGACTATTATAAAAACACCGCCGCCGAGGATTATCTGCACATCATTCTCACCGACGAAGAGGACATTCCGGAAGCCGCCGGGAAGCTCCGGGCCATTTATCCCAACTATTTGCATATCAGCTATGACAACACCCGCACCAGGACCGATCAGGTGGTAGACTGTGCGGAAAACGTTCAGCGGAAGAGCAAGCTGGAGCTGTTTGATGAGCTGTATCAGCTGCAAAACAATCAGCCCATGAGCGATACGCAGCGTTTCTTTTTGCAGGAGCTCATCGATGCCATGGAGGAGGGAAAAGCATGAGACCTTTGAAATTGACGATTTCCGGCTTTGGCCCCTATGCGGGCACCCAGGAATTGGATTTTTCCCAGCTGGGAACCGGTGGCCTGTACCTGATCACCGGGGACACCGGCGCGGGAAAGACCACCATTTTCGATGCCATCACCTACGCCCTCTTTGGAGAGGCCAGCGGCGACAGCCGGAAAAGCTCCATGCTGCGCTCCAAGTATGCGGCTCCGGATGCCCTGACCGAGGTGGAGCTGACCTTTGACTATGGGGGAAAATGCTATACCGTGACCCGCAATCCGGCCTACACCCGGGAAAAAAAGCGGGGAGCCGGAAGCACGTCCCAGATAGCCGCGGCGACGCTTCTCTATCCCGACGGACATCCGGTCACCGGCGTGAACAGCGTCAATAAAGCCATCCAGGAGATCATCGGCCTGAACCGGGAGCAGTTTTCTCAGATCTCCATGATCTCCCAGGGGGAGTTCCGGCGGCTGCTGCAAGCGGGAACCGTGGAGCGGCAGAAGATCTTCCGGGATATTTTCAAAACGGAATTTTACGCCCTCCTGCAGGACCGGCTGAAGGACCATGTTCTGGCCCTGGGCCGGGAGAAAGACGAGGCCGCCCGCAGCATCCGGCAGTATGTGGAGGGGATCAGCTGCAACGAGGATTCCGTGCAATTTCCTGAAGTCCAAAAAGCAAAGGACCGTCAGCTGCCCATGGGGGAGTTCCGGCAGGTGCTGGAGGCCGTCCTGGAAGAGGATACCGCCGCGGCAAAGAAGCTGGGAAGGGACTTGTCCGACGCGGAAAACGACTTGGACCGGGTCAAAAAGCACCTGACCGAAGCCAAGACCCGGCAGGAAACGGAAAACCGTCTGGCGGAGCAGCTGAAAAAGGAACCGGAGCTGTCCGCCCGGCTGAAGGAAGCCGCAGCCACCCGGAATGCCGCCAAGGACACGGAGCCCCGGCAGCAGGAGCTGATGGAGCTTCTGGCCGACGGGAAGCGGCAATTGCCGGAATACGACAACCTGGGGCAGCTGGAAGGGGAACTCAAAAAGGCCCAAAAAGGCCTTGCCGAAGCCACGGATGCCCAAAAGGCTGCCCGGCAGGATCAGGAGACGCTGGCAAAAGAAATTGAGGAACTGAAAGCCGAGCAAAAGAATCTCTCCGGCGCGGAGGCCCGGAAGGCGCAGCTCTCCGCGAAAAAGCAGCAGGCCGGGGAAGACGAAAAGAAATACACAAAGCTGCTTTCCGATATGAAGGACCTGGAGGCGGCGCGGAAGGAGCTTTACAAACTGCAAGCCGCTTTTAAGACGGCCTTGGACACCGCCAGCCGCCTTTTGCAGGTTTACAGCGACCGGAACACCGCATTCCTCCGGGAGCAGGCCGGGATCATGGCCAGCACCTTGGAGGAAGGGGCCCCCTGCCCTGTCTGCGGCGCCCTGCATCACCCCAGCCTGGCCCTGCTGTCCGAGAATGCCCCCACGGAGGAGGCCGTCAAGGCGGCGAAAGCGGAATACGAAAAAGCGGATCGGAAGGCCAACACCGCCAGCGGAAAGGCAAGCACACAAAACGGCATCGTTTCCGCCATGGAAAAAAGTGTGGGCTGTGATATTGCCGCCCTGCTTCCCGGTGTTTCCCCGGAGGATGCCCCTGCCGCCGCCGGAGAAAAAGCAGACGCGCTTCGGAAAGAAACGGGGGCGCTTTCCAAAGAGCTGGAAAGCATTGAGAAAAGCATCCGCCGGAAAGAAGAGTTTGATCAGCTGATCCCCGGCATGGAAGAAGATTTGCAGAAAGCCGAAAAAGCATACACCGATGCCGGCACCCAAATCGAGCTTCGAAACAGTCAAATTGCCGGGCTGGAGAAGCAGCTGGACCAATTGCGCCAAAAACTGCCCTTCCCGGACAAGAAGACCGCAATGGCCCGGCAGAAGGACAGCCAGCGGGAGCTGGATGGGCTGCGAGAGAAACAGAAGGGGGCAAATGAAGCATTCGGCCGGTGCGACAAGGCCCTGTCCAACGCCCAAGCCGCCATTGCCCAGCTGAAGGAGCAGCTGCTTGCCCAACCCCAATGGGACACGGAGGCGCTGATGAAGCAAATGGATGCCCTGACACAGCGGCGGAAGGACCTTCGCCAAGGGCTGGATGCCGTGAATTACCGCATTACCGACAACCAAAAGGCGGAGGGAAATATCACCGCCAAGGCTTCCAAACTGGAAGATTTGGAGCAGCGCTACGCCTGGATGAAGGCGCTTTACGATACCGCCAGCGGAAGCGTCAGCGGGAAGCCGAAAATCGAGCTGGAAACCTATATTCAAAGCGCTTTCTTTGACAAGATCCTGATGCGGGCAAACATCCGCCTGCAAAAAATGTCCGGCGGACAGTACGACCTGAAACGCCGGGCCGTGCCGGATAATCTGAAGCAGCAGTCCGGCCTGGAGTTGGACATCATCGACCATGTCAATGCCTCGGAGCGCAGCGTCAACACCCTCTCCGGCGGCGAATCCTTCCTGGCCTCCCTGGCCCTGGCTCTGGGCCTTTCGGACGAGGTGCAGATGTCCACCGGCATCCGCCTGGACACCCTCTTCGTAGACGAAGGCTTCGGCTCCCTGGACCCGGAGGCCCTGAACAAAGCCTACAACACCCTGGCAAGCCTCACCGAAGGCAACCGCCTGGTGGGCATCATCTCCCATGTGGCGGAGCTGAAAGAGCGCATCGACCGCCAGATCGTCGTCACCAAAACCAGAGACGGCGGAAGCACGGCACGGATCGTTACTTAATGAATCACCGCCCAGACACCCTGCCAAAGGGGCTGCGTCTGGGCGGTGTCTTTATAAGCAACGTCTGTTATCAAGCGCCGCCGAGAACCTTTATAAACAAATCCAGTTCATCTTGCAATTCCTGGCTGAAATCCTCCAAATCACTTCTTGTGATCGCCCCACATCGCAGCAGCGCCACAATATTCTCCCGCATCCGGCTTCGGCGCATATCCGCCATCACGCCGGGGCACTGTTTTTCCTGGGCAATGCTCTTTTCCAAGGTCCAGAATTTTTCGGAAGGAGCCTTGTCAGAATCCAGGATGTTCCTGTATTCTTCCGTCAGCTTTTGCATATAGGCTTCCTGCCATACCGGGACTTTTTTGCGAAACTTCTTCCAATCGGATTCCAGGCAGTCTTTTTGTTGATATTTGTCCATTTTATTTGCCTCTCCGGTTGCATCGAAGCAACCGCCTTCTATTACTTGTATAAGAGTTTTCCGACTTTCTCCGCAATTTCTCCGGACTTTTCCGTCAGTGCTCCTTCATCCGTCAGGATCGGCACATCCAGAACGGCTTTTACGGAGCCTGCATTGCTGGCCACGGCCATAATGACCTTTTTGGATTCTGCGGAATAGGTTCGGTAGTCCGTTCCTTCTTTGGCGATAATGTCCTCCATCTGCCAGACCAGAGGCAGCAGATATGTATCCAGATGGGCCAAGAGGCTATAAAACAGGTAAGCACGTCTGCGGATGGCGGAACACTGGTCCGAGGCGGCGTTCAGGGCCTCCATGATTTCCTCTGCCTGGGCTTTGTTGATCAGGGCCTGGTCCAGTTTTTCCTGGGATTTTGCGCCGGTGATCAGGCCCATGACCAATAGTGCGGGCCCGGCGACCAGGCCGCCCAGGACCATCATGCCCCCTGCCATTCCCAGGCCTCCGGCGGCCAAGGAACCGCCGCCAAAGAAGGCCAGGGTCGCATTGGTTGCGGCAGCACCGCTCAGGGAGGCTATGGCGGTTCCCGTGGAGGCCGCCGCAAAGGTCTGGGCCGCACCGTAAGCGCCGATGGCCGTAAGGGCCCCTCCGGCGGCACCGGCAGTTACACCACCGGCAACCTGGATGGCAAAATTCCCCAGTTCCTTCAGTTCTTCAAAGTCCTTCTGGTCAATGTGCAGCTTTTCCAGCTCCTCCAAGCCCACGGAAGACGTAAAATCAATGTTCTTGATTTTTTCTAAGGCCGATACAAAGGAAGTGACCGTACCGGCAAGAATTTGCAGCTTCTCTTCTCCCAGTTTTTCAAGGGACTGGGCGACCTCCGCCCGCTGTAACTCCAGCCGCGTTCTGGCGTTGTCCACGCCCTCGTTGGCGGCAGTATTGATTTTGTTGGCATTGGTGTTATCCACGACGGCCTTCACGGTTTTCCCTGCTCCGGCAAGGCCTGTGGCGGCAGCGATTCCAATAAACAGTAATGGTAACGGCATGGTTCTCCCTCCTATCAATCGCCCATCAGATTATGAACACCCTGCAAAATGGTGTCCTTTCGGTCCGCCAGTTCCTTTAATACAGGTTCCACGGTGCCGAAGGGTCTGTTCGTTGCTTTGAGCCAATCCATTTCATTTTCAATGGCTGTCACCGCCCGGAGCGAATGCTCCATTTCCGGAATGATGCTCTTATCGATTTCCAGGTGTCTGGCAATGTAGCGGATCAGCTTTGCTTCCTCTTCCTGATAGGTGCTGTCACTTTCGGCAACCACAAGCAGGTCCCACAGCAGCAGCTTTACGGGAACAGTCGCCCCCGGAGCATTCAGCGCACTCTGGATCACATCCCGAACAGCATCATGGAGTTCTTCTTGGTAATCCTCCCCATCCAGCTTTTGCACAAGGGCCGTACACGCTTCCACCGTCTGACCCTGATGCTCCGAGAAACCATCCTCCAGTTTCTCACCGATTTCCCGGAGCTGGGAAATCTCTTGCTCCGAAATTTCCCCATCGGCGGCCATGACCATGCACATCAGCTCGATGGCACCCTCCGAGGTGATCTTGCCGTGGACCTCTTCCCTTTTCTTTACAGCCTCCGAAACGGCCTGCACCGTTGCGTCGGTTTTCTGCTTCAGATATTCCGCCGCGTCTTTTCCCTTTGCGGCCACATCACTGGCGGCTGCCTTGAAATCAAATCCTTTGACTGCCTCCTGGGCTTTCTGCGCACCGGTTTTCAGCTTGCCCGCGGAATCATTGACCATCTTTTTAAAGTCAAACTTTCCCATAGCACACCCTCCTATAGTACAAAAGCCGTGTCCGCATCCATCAAAGCGTCAAATTCATTCTGGTCACGGAACTGGACTTTATAGTTTAATATCTCTTGAATCGCCACATTTCCACGGATAAAGCCGTTTACATCCCCTTCCAGAATGGCCCGGTCCATGGCAGCGAGGCCTTCATTAAAGGTCTCCGCATGGATATACAGGAAATCGGATACCGAGGCGTTCATGCTCTCCCGGTATTCCCGCATCTGCGCAATGCTTCTGGCGCATTCCTCTTCAATTCGCAGCCGGTCTTCCCGCATGATGGACGCATCCTGCAAGGCCTCTTTCAACTGTTTATAAGCAGCCGCGGAGGCACAAAAGGAGACCATCAAAACACCGGTACCCAGTGCTTCCCCGCCGAAGACGGCCTGAACTTTTTCCTTTACATCATCAGGCGTGAGCCCTGCCGCCTGAAGGAAATCGTCTTTCACCTCCAGCACACCGGTCTGACCCAGGCAAATGATAAAATCTTCCTCTTTCAGGTTTCCATGGCAGTAATCCGCTACCGCTTTTTCCACATTCTTTGCGGCATCTACGATTTTTTGAGCAAACTCCTCTGTACCCAGCTTGGGGATGTCCCGATACTTGAGATTCTGAAGGCCCTTCTTGATGGTAAATACCGCGAAGGCATTCAGATAAACCTCCATGGGCTCCTGATACTTCTGGGCCAACTGCTTCGCCGCCTTGAGTGCCGCTTCCTGCCGATTTTCTTTTGCATTCCAAACGGACATAACGGTGGAAATCAGTTCGTTTACTTCCAGCTTTGGCAGTTTGGCCTTAGCCTTTTCCATAGCCGCAGCGTTTCCCTGTTTGGCTGCGCTGAAAACAGCCGCCGTATTTTTATCCACAGATCGTTCCTCCTCCGATTCGGCGCGAGCGCCGGTTCTTTTCATATCCATAGTATAATCTGTTTTTCTTGCGAATGCAATAGCGCCGAATGGGGGGACCCTCTGCGGCAGCGCCTGGGGGAGAAAAAGTCCCTAAAACTAGATCATGAGGATAGAAAAAAAGGGCCCAATGCGCCGGAAACGGCAGGCATTGGGCCCTTTTGGGCGTGATTTACTTCAGGTTCTTCTTGGCGTTGCGGATGGCCAGGATGCGGTTCATTTCGTTGTAGACGATCATGTAGCCCTCGTCCACGCCCATGCCGGGCTTGGCCAGGATCTGTGCGGGCTGGGTGGCCATGGCGCAGTGGACGCAGACCTGGGCGCTGCGGTCGGTTTCGTTGCAGGTGCCGCCCTGGTAAGCGCCGACGCCCCGCTCCTTGCAGTAGAGGACGGCCTCGATGGTGTTGTTGATGCCGCCCAGGTCCGGGGTCTTGATCTGGACCATGTGACCGGCCTTGTGGTCGGCAAACAGCTTGATGTCCTCCAAAGTGTTGCACCACTCGTCGGCCACCAGCTCCACGTCGCAGCCCCGCTTGTCCAGCTCGGCGGTCAGGCCGGCCAGAGCGGTCATCTGGGTCTCCCGGTCGCAGTCGCAGTCCATGGGGCCTTCGATGCGCAGGTGGAAGGGCTTGGCGATCTTGCCCAGCTCCTCAATGTAGTCGGCCATGGCCTGGTAGTTGTTGTTGCCGAAGGCGGCGCCGATGGTGCCGTAGACATCGATGTGGAACACGGGCAGGTAGTTCTCGTTATGACGCATGGCCAAAATCCGGTCCCGCAGCCATGCCACATACTCGGCCAGCTTCTCGCCCTTGCGGCCCAGCTTCTCGTCAATGTTGTTGATCAGGGCGTGGGGCAGGACTTGGGCACCCTTGATGATCATCTTGTCGGCGTTCATGTAGCGGTCGTCGCCGGACTGGGTGAAGATGTCAATGGCCTTGTCGGAGACGGTGCAGCCGTACTCATCGGCAACCACCTCGCACATCATGCGGCCGGTGGCCTTGGCCACGGCATCCAGCAGCGCCTGGGAAACGCCGTAACGGATGGCGGTGTGCAGGCGCTTGCCCTCGACGGTGATGGCTTCCATCATGGCGCACAGGCCCCGGAAGTCATTGGCTTCCTTGCCCACCAGCTGGGGCTTGATGTACTGCTCGATGACGGGGATGAAGTCCTCAGCCAGGAACAGGGGGTCCCGTCCGCCGGCGCCGGAATACTGAACGGCCGCGCAGTCGCCCCAGGCGATCTGGCCGTCTTCCAGAACAAGCATGACGGAGATGGATTTACCGGCCTGACGGACGGAACGGAAGCCGTCGGTCACAGGTGCGCCGGTGTAGAACATGCCGTCGTGACCGGCACCCTGCTTGATGGCACGCTGATCGTCAAAGTAGAAGCCGGTACGGCCCGCGGAGCAAACAACATCAATGATTTTCATGAGTGATTATCCCTTTCTTGTATTTCCCTGTTTTTTTATTGATCTATGGATTTTTTATCGGGGACGGCCCACCAGGCGGCCCTTGCCGATGGAGTAAACGTCGTCAATGACCATCTGGAAGGAGGCCTTCCGCTTTTCATACCGGGCACGCTCTTCGATCTTGGCGGCGTGGAAGTCCAGAATGTCCTTGGTGAAGGGCAGGTTGCCGGGGTTCAGGATGCGGATGGCACCGTTGTTGTCACGGCAGGGCAGCATGAGACCGGCATTGGCACGGCAGGGAGCGAAGGGAACGTCCAGGACGCCACACTCCACAGCACGGCAAACGCCCAGGGCAATGTCGCCGTTGCCCAGCTCGAAGCACTTGTCCACGATGCAGCGGGTCTCCTGACGGATGATCTCCTTTTCCTCCTCCACCTTGTCAGAGGCCAGGGTCTGCTCATAGAACATGTTGACCACCTGCTTGGTGCAGCGCAGGCCCTCGGCGTTGGCTTCCATGGTGGGGATGCCCACGGCCTCGTGGGGGGTCTTGACAATGACCTTGGTGGCCTTGGACAGGGCTGCGATCAGGCTGCCGGTGGAGATGACACCGAAGGCCTTGGCCTCGTCCGCGGGGAAGCCGCCCATCCACTGGTGCAGCACCGTTGTGACCACCACGTCGTCGTAGCCGTACTTGTGCAGGTATTCCTCCGTCAGCTCTTCCAGAGTCCGGATGGCGGCCACGTCCTGACGCAGGTTGCCGCACTGGCCGTAGCCCACGCTGATGTTCTTAACGCCCTGCTCCGCGGCCAGCAGCGCCTCGATGATGGCGACGGCGTGGGAGATGCAGGGGGGCACCAGGGTGCCGGTCAGGGGGCCGTAGGGCTCCCGGTTGATGGAAACGCCCATTTCTTCATAAAGACCGGTGAGGCGGTCCACATACTGCCAGTCCCGGATGGTGCGCTCCATGGGGATGTTCTTGCAGTAGGGCAGGTTGTAGGAAATACCGCCGCCTTCGTAGCTGGTGAAGCCGCCGGCGTAGGCGATTTCGGTCAGCAGCCGGGCATCGGGGGTGCCGTGACGGACCTGGACGGGCACATTGACGCTCTCAATGACCTTCCGGCAGTTGAAGACACCGTGGTTGACGGCAGGAAAGCCGTTGAGCATGGCCCGGCCCAGACGGATGGACTCGGAGATGCCGTTTTCGGCCTCCTGGTGCCGGTTCTGGCGGGTGTAGGAGTCAATGGTGGAGGGCAAAAGGTCTGCCTCGCCTTCCTTTTCCAGGTACTGCAGCAGCTTGATGTGCTCTTCCAGCACGGGCACACCGGCACGGGGCTGCACCAGGGTGCGATGGTCCCGCTTGGCGTTGATCAGCTTCTGGGAGAAGTTGCGGCTGGCGGGCATATTCTTGTGATAGGCAACGGATTCTTCCAGGTCCACATCCTTGCCGGTGGGCCACTGGGTCAGAACCTCCTGACGCTGGGCCAGAAATTCGCCTTCGGGAATCTTTTTATTTTCCAGTTTCATATACTTTGAGCTCCTTTTTCATGATACGAAGTGCAGCTTGAGGATAGTAAGAAGACAGCAGACCCATGGCAGCCAGAATATAGGTTTTGTCCACCAGAACGTCCGACTTGATCGGACGGAGGGATTCGGGCTGGCTGGGGTCGTAAAGGGCGTAGGCGGCGATTTTTTCCGGGGCCTCCGCATGGATCAGGCTGCCGCCGGTGACCACGATGTTCTTGACTCTGGTGAGATTCTTGCCGCTCTGGACGTAGGTCTTGCCCATCATGGTGTAGGTCTCCTCCATGGTACCGGCATGGCGGCGGACCGCCTCCCGGACGGCCATACAGGCCACGCCGTAGTCCAGGGCTTGCAGCTCCGGGTCATCCCCGGGAACGGTGTCGGTGTGCTGGCTGAGGTAGGTGATCAGCTCCTGGGCCCGGTCCTCGGTCAGTCCTGCGGTCTGGGCCAGAGCGGCCAGCCCGGCGGCCTCGGCCACCCCGGTGATGCTGTAGCGCATGCCGATGTCGCCCTCTACGGTACGCTTGGAGTAGGGCTCCGGCAGCCCCTTGTAAACGGTGTTCATGCCCTCGGGCATGCCGTCGGTAATGGAGTAAACGTCGGAGGTGGCACCGCCGACATCTACGGCGATGAGCTCTCCGATGCCCTCTTCGCCGTCGCAGCCCTGGGCCAGCAGGTCCATGGCCTGGAGCACCGCCGCGGGGGTGGGCATCATGATGTCAGACAGCAGCTCCGAAGCCTTCGACAGGCCCTTGGCGTGGATGATCCGGTTCAGGAAGATCTCCCGGATCACCTTCTGGGTGGGCTCCACCTGGAGCTGACCGAACTTGGGCATGACGTTGGGGCAAATGTAGGTTTCAAAACCCTGATCCTTTAAGATCCGCTCACATTCCCGGGCCGCCGTGCGGTTTCCGGCGATGACCACCGGAAATTCCGGCTTTATGGTGGCAAGCATCCGGGCGTTGTGCAGGATGTTGGCGGTGTTGCCGCCGTCGGTGCCGCCGACCAGCAGGAAGATGTCCGGCTTTTCTTTGGCAATGTCCTCTATGTCGTCCTCTGTCAGCTGGAAGGCGTAGACCCGGACCACCTTGGCACCGGCGCCGAGGCTTGCCAGCTTGGCCGCCTCGCCGGTGAGCTCCGGTACCAGACCGCTGGTGATCATCCTGAGACCTCCGGCGGCGGAGGAGCAGGCGTAGCAGTCGGCATATTGCAGCTTCCCGGTTTTCTCTTCCAGCTTTGCCAGGGCCTTGCCCAGGCCTTCGTTGATGTCCGTGCTGACGGTGGTATAAGATGCCGCGGTACCCAGCAGGGTCTCATGCTCCACATCCACAGCCGTAAGCTTGGTATAGGTGCTGCCGAAGTCGATCAGCAGGACAGGTTTCATGCGTTCTCACCGTCCATGTGCAGAAGCTCCCGCAGGGCCGCAATGGTGGTCTCCGGGGGAGTACCGGGGCCGAAGGCACGGTCGAAGCCCATTTCCTTGAAGCGGACCTCTACGTCCTCAAACTTCTGCTTGCCGATGACGATGTTGCCGCCTACCAGCAGGGGGATGCCCGCGAGACCCGCTTCGTCGCACTTTTCACGCATGCCCCGGCAGTCCAGCTCGCCCTGGCCGTACAGGGAGGAGATCACGATCGCGTCCGCGTCAGACTCGATGGCGGCGGCGATGTACTCTTCCTGGGAGACCATCACGCCCAGGTTGACCACTTCAAACCCGGCTTCCGTAAACGCGTGATACAGGATCTTGTTGCCAACAGCGTGGACATCCGCGCCGATCACGCCGATGACCAGTACTTTCTTCTCATGATTTGCCATGTTCGCACCTCTAAATATGTATTGAATCAGGTTCTTGTTTTTGTAATGTTGTCTGACAATGTGCTATACCAATATGCTATAATGTTATAGCTGTTTTGTCAAGAGGGAAAATAAAAATTTGTATTTTTTGTGAATGGATCAGTCGTACCAGGCCTCTGCCAAAAGGATGCAGCCGTGGCCCGCCAGGGAAAGGGTCACGTCCTCGGCGCTCTCGACCTTCAGGGACTGGCCCTGGGACAGCGTAAAAGCGTCGGACCCTACACACACCGTGACCTGTCCCTGACCGCAGTAGAGGATGGCTGTGTCGTTGGGTCTGCCGCCCACCGTGAGTTGCCCCGGTACTGGAACGGCCTCCATGCGGCCATCACAGGCGCCCTTGCGGGTCATCAGGTTAAAGTCCCGGCACCGGCCTGCAGAACGGGTCTGCCAGCCGCCGTCAAAGCGGTGGATGCCGTAGGGGGCCAGATGAAGGGCCTTGCCGCCGTTGTGGGTCAGGTCGATTTCCCCCTCCAGGGTGGAAATCAGCCGGTCATAGTCCGGCAGCGCCGTAAAGTCGGAAACATCCAGGTCCACCGTGGCGGAGCTGACCCGCCACAGAAAATCCCGGTGGGCGTAAACCGCCCCCTGGGGGGCAATGCCAAGCTGGGTGGTGGTGCCGCCGGACCAGCTGCTGACCACATAGTCTTCCGGTTTCAGATGGGTGATTTTCATAAGCATGCTCCTTAATAAAAACAGCCAGGATCGCTCCTGGCTGTTTTTGCTGAAAGATCAGGAATTACACTGCTCCAGAATGGCAGCGTAAGCGGCATCAGCCATGGGCAGAGCCTTGTCCAGGATCGCTTGGCCCTTGGCACGATACTCGTCCGCAAATACTTGATCAGACATTCCGTTAATATTGATACATACATTGAGCCATGCACCCTGGATGCCGGATTTGAGATTCAGTGCGGCACAGCCTAAGTCACTGGCGGCGGTGGCGTTGGACTTGCCGATGAGGGCCGTTACCAGCTCCAGACCCTGCAGACCCAGCTCCATCATTTCATAGGGGCTGACGGTGCAGCCCTTCAGGGCATTCAGCATGGCGGCCTTCCGGGCGGCCTTCTCTTCGTCGGTGTCCTTGGGCATGGCGAAGACGGCGGAAACGGCGTTGAAGGCATCGGTGTCCGTATCGATGATATGGACCAGCTTGTCCTTCAGGGCCAGGGCTGCGGCTTCCACCTCCCGGGCGTGGTCGGCGTACTCGGCGTACTTCTTCTTGCCTACGGTGAGCCCGCAGACCATGGCAGCCAGACCCGCGCCAATGGCACCGTTGAGGGCGGAGGCAGATCCGCCGCCGGGGGCGGGGGCATCAGAGCCCATGACATCCGCAAATTCCTTGACGGTCAGTTCGGTAAGCTTCATGAACTTCTCCTCTTACTTGATGAGGTTGTATTCCATGACCTGGGTGCGGTAGTTGAAGTTCTCCAGCTTCAGGTAGAACTCGGCGCAGTCCAGCAGGGCCTTACCGGGGGTCAGACCAACCAGCTCGGTGCCGATGATGCGGGCGCCGTAGCGGTCAGCCAGGGCACGGACCATCTCGAAGACATAGTAGATGGGGGTCACGTCGGTGTTGACCAGGTTCATGGAAACCTGGGCGATGTTCCGCTCCTCCAGCATGATGCCGATGGCCTTGCAGGCAGCGAAGCCGCCCTTGGCTGCACGGATGGAGTTGGCGATCTTCTTGGCGATTTCCACGTCAGAAGTGTCCAGGTTGATGTTGTAGGCGATCAGGGGGATACGGGCGCCGATGGCGATCATACCGGCAGTGGGGTGGATCTTCCGCTCGCCGTAGTCGGGGGCCCAGTCAGGCTCCAGCACATGGGCGGCAGCGCCTTCGAACTGGCCCTTCCGGCAGGCAGCCAGGTTCTTGCGCTCGGGACGGGAAGCGGACTCTTCGTACAGGTAGCTGGGAACGCCCAGTTCCTTCCAGATCCGCTCGGCCACCTTCTTGGAGATCTCCACGCACTCTTCAATGGTCACGTCCATGGTGGGGATGAAGGGGATAACGTCGGTAGCGCCGAAACGGGGGTGCTGGCCAACGTGCTTGTTCATGTCGATGAGCTCTGTGGCCTTCTTGGTCAGCTGGAAAGCGACCTCCTGGATGCCCTCGGGGCTGCCGACGATGGTGAAGACGCAGCGGTTGTGATTGCCGTCGGTCTGAACGTCGATGGTGGTGCAGCCGGCTACGGAGTTGGCGGTGTCCACCAGAGCCTGGAATACGGCTTCGTCCTTTTCTTTGGAGACAGAGAAATTAGGTACACATTCGATAAGTTTCGCCATTGTTGAATATCCTCCTCAAAATAATGATAATGGATGTCTGTAAAAACTGCTTTTGATTTGCTGTGCCCTAGGGAGAATCGGACCGGGGGATCGGGAGATTTCTATTAACCGGTGAAGCCGGCGACAAAGAACTTGATGAAAGCGATGGTCTGGGGCTGATAGATGATGTCCACCAGGAACGCGCCGACGATGGGCACGATCATGAAGGCCTTCCGGGACATGCCGTACTGGTCCTTCACGGAGGTCATGTTGACGATGGCGGAGGGAGTCGCGCCCAGGCCGTGGCCGCACAGACCGGCACACATAACAGCCGCGTCATAATCCTTGCCCAGGATGCGGAAGACCACGAAGTAAGCGATCAGAGCCATGAAGACTACCTGGCACAGAACGACTACCAGAACGCCGCCGATGAGGCCGGCCAGCTCCCACAGCTTCAGGAACATGAGGGCAATGCCCAGGTACAGGTTCAGCATGGCGTCGCCAATGCCGTCAACCAGGCCGAAGCTGAAGTTGTACCAATGGAACTTTTCGTTCAGGTTCCGCACGATCACGGCGATGAACATGGCACCCACATAGGTGGGGAAGGACATGCCGATGGCCTTGCCGATCCAGCCGGAAACAATGGTGCCGATGGCCATGCAGACCAGGATCACGGTGATGTTCTTGATGATGTCCAGGCTGGAGAGCTTTTCGCCGGTGGAGGCGTTGATGTCGGAAATGTCAACGGCGAATTCGTCATCCTCGTTGGGCTTCAGGTTGTTCTTGACGATCAGGGTACGGGCCAGAGGTCCGCCCAGCAGAACGGCAGTGATCAGGCCGAAAGTGGCGGCGGCAGCACCCACTTCCATGGCGGCGGGGTAGCCCATGTCAGCAAAGGTGGAGCCGTAGGAACCGGCAGCACCGTGGCCGCCGATCATGGAAATGGCGGAAGCCAGCAGCGCGTAGGGAGCTTCCAGGCCGATGAGCTTGCCGACACCGATGCCGATGAAGTTCTGGCACACGGAGATGGCACCGGCGACCAGCCAGTAGATGACCAGCAGCATGCCGCCTTTTTTCAGCAGCTGGAAGCTGGCACCCAGACCCACGGTGGTGAAGAAGGCCAGCATGAAGGGGTTCTGGAAGTAGGTGTCAAAGTGGAATGCGAAAGTGTTGGTGGTGTGACCGATGAAAGTAATGAACATAAACAGGAAGCCACCCACGACAGGTGCGGGAATGCAGTACTTGTTCAGAACTTTCACTTTGCTCTTGATCCAGAAACCGATCAGGAGCAGAACCGCTGCCATGGCAGTGGTCATGATGGCGTCAGCCTTGAAGGTCAGGACGCCTTCGAGCATCTCGATGGACATGAACGAATCCTCCTTATTATCTTGTCTTTCTCTTTACGGTGAAACCGCGTACAGCAGCCCTTCGGCTCCTTCTCCCGACGAAGCTTTGGGGGTACTGCCTTTTTCGAGTATGAGTATAACAGAGGACCGTCTAAAAAACGTCTAATTTTGACAAGCTTGTAAAAATGGTCTTACTCGGACATGAAACGCTTGTTTTTACTGTACAATTCCCAACTGCGGTAGCGCAGCTGGGAGGAAATTCCGTCCCGCAAATCCTTGGTGAGGATCTGAACCTCAAAGACATCCGGAATGCTGTTGCCCAGCCGCACGCCCCGGCGGGCGTAGTCATCTGCCCGGTCCGGCAGCAGCACACAGAGCCCGGAGTCCTGTTGGTCCAAATCCAGCCTTCTGCGGATCTTCATGGAGATGAAGTTCACAATGGCCCCCTCCATGGGGGAATGGAGCACCTGCTCTTCCTCCATGGCCTCCCGGAGCAGCCGGGCCGCGGTTTCTTCGTCGCCGTCGGCCATGGCAAAGTAGGCGCAGTAGGCCCCTGCCGCGGCCCGGCCCGGATGCTCGCCGGTTTTCTCTGCCAGAGCGTAGGCCTCTTGGAACAGACTCTTGGCCCGGGGGTAGTCGTCTACGGCGAAAACCGTCCGGCCGTAGTGGACCAGCAGCCAGACTTGTCCCACACAGGCGGTATCCTGCAAAAGGGCCAGAGCCTTTCTGTACCAGGGGCCCGCCTTGGAAAAATCGTTGCCGCAGAGGGAAAACCGGCCCATATCCCCGTATGCCGAGGCCAGAACGCACAGGACCTCTCCGGTCTGGTCCATTTTGGACAGCAGCTCCAGGGCCTCTTGCAGATAGTACCGTGCCCGTTCATAGTCTCCCCGGAGGCCGAAGCAGTTGCCTCGGAGCTGATAGAGCCTGGCGAGGGTCAGGTCGTCCTTCTGCCCCTGGACATAGCGCAGCCCCGCCGTTACATAGCGCTCGGCCAGGTCCACGGTTTGCCGGTCGTAGGCGTTTTCCGCCAGAAGCACGCAGACCTTGGCCATTTCCGGCCGGTCCCGGACTGTGTCGGCGGCGGTCAGGTCTCCCAGCAGGGCCACGGCCTGGGGCTGATCCCCCCGGAACAGGGCGATGCGCCCCCGGATGAGATTCAGCCGGGCGGAGAAGGAGGTGAGCCGTTTTCCCGCCCGTTGCAGCAGACTCAGCCGGTCCTGGGCCGCTCTTTACTGCCTTTTCCAGGGCATCCACCGGGATCTCCCGGCCCTGGGGCCAGGGCACAAAGCCGGTGCAGCGCCAGCGGCTTTCCTTTTCGAGAGCCATTAACTCATAGTCCAGGGATTTTTCCAGCTGCCCCACCTTTTCATAGTGCCAGGAAATTTCCCAGCACAGCAGGTCCGAGGGGTCGGGGGTGCTGTGGGACAGGGCTTCGGCCATGCGGCCGTGGAGCTCCTGCCGCTGGTAGGCGGTGAGCTGCCCATAGACCAGTTCCCGGAGCTTGGGGTGGAGGAAGCGGCAGCAGTTGGCATTGTCGGAGAAAAATTCCTCTGCAATGGCCCGCTGCCGCAACACCAGCAGTATTTCGCTGAGCCGCCGGGTATCCATGCCCATGAGCTCCTGAAGGGCCTGGACCGATACGCCGCCGGAGGAAAGGCACAACAGGTGAGCCAGTTGCAGGGCATCCTGGGACAGGCCCCGGAGCCGATTCAGAAGATATTCGTTGAGGCTCTCCATGGCGGACCGCACATCCCCCGTCCGCTCGTAGGTCTGCACCAGGTCCGACAGTAGCCGCAGATTGCCGCCGGACTCCTGATAAAGCCAGTCCCCCAGCCGGTCCGCGATCTCGTCCCCCAGCTCCCGCCGTAAAATGGCATCCGTATTCTGCCGGGACAGGGGCAGCAGCACCTGCCGGTGGAGCATTTCGTCTGCCTCCAGGTGTTCCAGCACCTCCATGGTCTGCTGGGAGCAGCCCCAGGTCATGCTCAAAATCGCCATCATGGTGCCCCGCTCCAGCCGCCGCAGGAGGCTAGCCAGTAATTCCACGCTCCACTGGTCGGCGGATTGCAGGTCCTCCAGGATCAGCAAAATCTTTTTCTCCCGGCCTACCCGGGATAGCAGCAGCACCAGGGCGTCTTCCAGAGCCTGGTCCGGTGTCACATAGGGCGGGAAGCCCTCCTGAAGGGCCTCGGGAATAGGGAGGTTTGCCTGCCGGGCAAATTCCAATAGCTGCCCGGTGATCTCCCTCCACAGGGCAAAGGGGGTCTCCCGCTTGGATTGCAGGCACTCCGTCCGGATCACCAGCAGCTCCCGGAGGGCACCGGTCCGGAGGAAGAAATTGATGACCTCGCTTTTTCCGGAGCCGGACTCCCCCAGAAGCAGCTGGGAGCTGCGCCGGGTGGCGGTTTCCGTAAAGGCCAGGGTGGCGGCCCGGAGGGTGTCGTAGATTTTTTCCCGGCCCACGGGCACCATGTGGTCCCCGGAGTCGTCGGGCTGCCCGGCGGCATCGTTCCATTGGTTCAGAATTTCATAGTATTTGATGGTGGTGGTTTCCAAGGGGTCTACCCCCAGCTCTCGGGAAAGCTGCTCTTTCAGCACCTGGTAGACCTGGGAGGCCCGGGTGTACTGGTGGCGCTCCTGGTAGCAGTCCATGAGAAAGACCGCCATGGATTCGTCAAAGGGCTCTTCATTTAAGTATTCCACTGCGATTTTACAGGCCCCTTCCGGGTCACCCGCCGCCAGCAGGGCCCGGGAGCGCTGTTCCATCCGGCTCAGATGCAGATTGCGCAGCTTTTCCCGGGTCCGCAAAATCCATTCGTCCAGGCTGAAGGCGTTTTTCACCCCGAAGCCGGACAGAAAGCTGCCCCGGTAGGCCTCCTCCTCTTCTCCTCGCACAAACCGGTCGTAATCGCAGTCAATCTCCCGCTGGGTGTTGAGGACCACCACAGACTTCTGGGGGGAGAGCAGCACCTCCCCGCCCAACTCTTTATTCAGCGTATACAGGGCATGGCGTAGATTTTTTCGGCCCTTGGCCTCGTCGTCGCTTTCCCACAGCAGCGCAATAAGCTCCTGGCGGGAAGCGCTGCGCTCCACCGCCAGATAATACAGCAGGGCTTCCGCCCGCTTGAAGGGCAGCGCCACGGGCTTGCCGTCCAGCAAGACCCGGGGCGTACCCAAAGTTTTGACCGTTAGCATAAAACCATCCCCCTTGTTTTTCTCTGAGAAAAGTATACCACAGCTTGAACATCCCCGCAACCGCTCTTGCGGATGGGGAAAAATTGTACTATAATAGGATCTATCTGAAAACCGGATTCCCACTTACTATTCATAAGGAGGCACCCTATGTTCCAGGATATGCTGATCCAATCGGTCCCCAATTTCAGTGAGGGACGTGACCTTAAAAAGCTGGAGCAGATCGTGGACGCATTTCGGGCGGTCCCCGGTGTGAAGCTGCTGGATTATTCCACGGACCAGGAATTCAACCGCTGTGTGGTCACGGTGGTGGGGCAGCCGGAGCCGCTGAAGGCGGCTATGGTGGAAGCCATCGGCCGGGCGGTGGCCCTCATTGACATGACCGACCATGTGGGCCACCACCCCCGGGTGGGAGCGGCGGACGTGATCCCCTTCATCCCTGTCCGGGGCTGCACCATTGAGGATGCGGATCTGCTGGCCAGAGACGTGGCCCGGGAGGCGGCTCAAAAATATGACCTGCCCTGCTACCTCTATGAAAAATCCGC
Organism: uncultured Oscillospiraceae bacterium; assembly: GCA_934589525.1. Taxonomy (GTDB): domain Bacteria; phylum Bacillota; class Clostridia; order Oscillospirales; family Oscillospiraceae; genus Faecousia. The sequence goes on from CAKTOB010000015.1 coordinate 35,288, forward strand.
CTCGGCCCCCTACCGGGTGGACATTGCCGACGTGCGCCGGGGCCAGTTTGAGGGGCTGGAACAGAAAATGCAGGACCCCCAGTGGCTGCCGGATTTTGGCCCCTGCCACCCCCACCCCACCGCCGGGGCCTCCATCATCGGTGCCAGAATGCCGCTCATTTGCTTCAACGTGGATTTGGATACCCCCAATGTGGAGCTGGCGAAGAAGATCGCCCTGCGGGTCCGGTCCATGACCGGCGGCCTGCGCTATGTCAAGGCCATGGGCATCGCCTCGGAGGAGCAGAACCTAGCCCAGGTGACCATGAACCTGACCGACTATACGAAAAGCTCTATGTACACCGTCTTTGAACTGATCAAAATCGAGGCCCGGCGCTACGGCATCAATGTTCTGGGCAGCGAGATCGTGGGCATCGTCCCGGCCCAGGCCCTGATCGACAGTGCGGAATACTATTTGCAGCTGTCCCCTTTGAGCCCGGACCAGATACTGGACAATATGCTCTGAGTTTATACATAAGAAAACAGCCGTCTTCATGGTTTCATGGAGACGGCTGCCTTTTTGACATTACAGTTTTTTGGACCGGATGATGCGCCCGCATTTCTCCTGGAGGTACAGCATGGAGCCCTCGTCCAGCTCGTAGGTACCCCGGATGGTCTGACCGGGGAAGGTGCGCAGCTGCTCTGCCGTTTCGGCGGGGCAGTGGAGCTCCAGCTCCTCCGGAATGACCAGGGCCTGCTTGCCCTGAAGATACGCATCCAAGGGCCTATCCTGGCCCAGGACCAGGGGGGCGGCGATTTTGGTGTGCCCGGCGTAATAGCGGCAGGCCTTTTCCAGCAGAACGCCGAACGCTTCACTCTGGCACACGATGCCAACCTCGGTCTCCGGGGTCAGCTTCACGATGGAGACCATGAACTGCTGGCACAGCCGCAGGGCAACGGTGGTCACCCGCTTTTTCATGGGCAGCAGCTGGGCCAGCTGCTCTTTGTGAGAGGGGGTGGTGAGGATCAGATCCATGTCCTCTTTTAAATTATAGGGGTACTGAACGATGCTGCTCATGAGATAGGAGTAGGTTTCCACATTGGGGATGCTCCGCAGCTGCCGGGACATGTGGCTCAGGTTTTCCGGATTGCATTCCACCAGGGCGATTTTCACCTTGGAGTCCTGCTCGGAGCGTTCCCGCAGCTTGAGGCTCAGAAAGATGTTGATCTCCGTGGCGGAAAAACCCATGCCCTCCAGGCTATCGAGCAAATGGTCGATGGCGCTCATGGCCTGCTCTTTGCGGCTGCGCTCGTTGACGGGGACGCAGCGGACAAAGGTTCCCCGGCCCTGAACCATTTCCAGCAGGCCCTCCTGCTCCAGGGTGGAGTAGGCCCGGATGATGGTCCCCCGGGACAGGTCCAGCTCCTGGACGGTGGGCAGCTGCTGCCCGTCGGTGAGCTGGCCTGTTTTGATGGCGGCCCGAATGGAATCCACCAGCTGCTGGTAAAGGGGGATGGGGAGGTTGCGGTCCACGTGGAAAATATCGTTCATATAGAGGACTCCTTTGGAGGAAGAATGGGGTTACTTCTGGGAAAGGAAGGCGGCCCGGCCGGTTTCGTACAGGTTGGTGCCCTGGCTGTCAATGATGACGGTCACAGGCAGGTTTTCAACCTCCAGACGGCGGATGGCCTCCGCCCCCAGGTCCTCATAGGCGATGACCTCAGCCTTTTTGATGCAGTTGCTCAGCAGCGCGCCGCAGCCGCCGATGGCACCGAAGTATACGGCACCGTAGGCCTTCATGGCCTCTACGACCTCCGGGCCCCGTTTGCCCTTGCCGATCATGCCGGTGAGGCCTTCTTTGATGAGGGCAGGGGAGTAGGCATCCATCCGATAGGAGGTGGTGGGACCGGCGGAGCCGATGGCCTGGCCGGGCTTGGCGGGGGTGGGGCCTACAAAGTAAATGACGGCATCCTTCACGTCCATAGGCAGGGGCTTGCCCGCCTCCAGAAGCTCGCAAAGCCGCTTGTGGGCCGCATCCCGGGCGGTGTAGATCACACCGGAAATCAGACAGCTGTCACCGGCCTTCAGGCAGCGCAGCTTTTCCTGGGTCAGGGGCGTTGTCAGCTGGATCATCTCAGAGCACCTCCGTCTTGTGGCGGGTCACATGGCAGTTGATGTTGACCGCCACGGGAAGCCCCGCAATATGGGTGGGGAAGGATTCAATGTTGACAGCCAGTGCGGTGGTGCCGCCGCCGAAGCCCTGGGGTCCGATGCCCAGCGCGTTGATCTCCTCCAGCAGCTCGGCCTCCAACTTGGCGTACAGGGGCTTTTCGCTGCGGACATCCAGAGGCCGCATCAGGGCCTTCTTGGCCAGGAATGCGGCCTTGTCAAAGGTGCCGCCGATGCCCACGCCTACCACAATGGGAGGGCAGGGGTTGGGGCCCGCCGCTTCCACGGTTTGCAGAATGAACTGCTTGACCCCTTCATAGCCGTCGGAGGGCCGGAGCATCTTGATGGCGCTCATGTTCTCGCTGCCGAAGCCCTTGGGGGCCACGGTCACGGTGAGCTTGTCCCCGGGGACAATGTTATAGTAGATCATGGCGGGGGTGTTGTCCTTGGTGTTCACCCGGTCCAGAGGATCGGCCACCACGCTTTTGCGCAGGTAGCCGTCGGCATAGCCCTGACGCACGCCCTCGTTGACCGCGTCCTCCAGATTGCCCTCAATGTGGACCTCCTGGCCGATGTCCAGGAAGACACAGGCCACGCCGGTGTCCTGGCAGACGGGCACATTGTCCCGGTCGGCGATCCGGTAGTTTTCTACGATGCGCTCCAGGATCTCCTGACCCAGGGCCCAGGACTCCTGATTTTTGCAGCATTCGATCCGGGCTTTGACATCCTGGGGCAGATGGCAGTTGGCGTCAATGCACAGCCGGCGGATCACTTCCGTGACGCGGGCGGCAGGTATTTCTCTCATATTCTTCTGTTCTCCAGTCATTTAGTAGGGGATGTTGCGGATCACGTCCTGAAGGTTTCCTTCCCGGCCCAGAACCTTGGCGACCACCCGGTCTCCGGTGACGATGGGGCGGGGCTTGCCGGTGATGGCCTCGGTCTTTTCCTTCAGCTCGTGGATGTCGATCACCGGCAGACGGGCATCCAGCAGCCGCTGCTTCAGCTCCGCCTGACGGGGGTTCACGGCGATGCCGCCCTGGGTGACCAGAACGTCCACGTTCTCGCCGGGGGTGGAGATGCAGGTCACATGGTCCGTAACGATGGGCAGTCTGGCCCGGAACATGGGGGCGATGATCATGCACAGCTTGGAGCCTGCGGCGGTATCACTGTGGCCGCCGGAGCCGCCCATGATGTAGCCGTTGGAATCGGTGTGGACGTTGACGTTGAAGTCCGTATCGATCTGGGTGGCGCCCAGGATGACCACGTCCAGATTGTCCACCGCCGCGCCCCGGCTGCCGGGAGCGGCGTATTGCAGGGCGGACATTTCCTGGTGCTTGGGGTTGGAGCGGATGGATTCCACTGCGTCCAGGTCAAAGCACTGTACGTCCATGAGGGACTGGAAGCAGCCCTCGTTGAGCATCTGGACCAGATAGCCGGTGATGCCGCCCAGGGCCACGCCGCCCTGGATCTTCTTGCGGAGCATAATGTCCTTCAGGAACTTGGCGGCGGCCAGAGAAGCACCGCCCGCGCCGGTCTGGAAGCAGAAGCCGTCCTTTAAAAGGCCGGAGGCCTCAATGACCTTGGCGGCATAGGAGGCCATGACCAGGCCCACGGGGTCACGGGTGATCTTGGTGGTGCCGGAGACGATGCCCTTGGGATTGCCGATGGCCTCTACCTGCACCACATAGTCCACATATTCCTGGGGAATGGACCAGTCCAGCATGGGGAAGGGCACCAGGTTGTCGGTAATGACCACGACTTTCTTGGCAAACATGGCATCGGCAAAGGCATAGCCCAGGCTGCCGCAGGCGGACTTGCCATACTTGCCGGAGCAGTTGCCCATGGTGTCGGCGGTGGGGGCGGCGATAAAGGCCACGTCAATGGGGGTCGCGCCCCGGGCGATGTCATAGGGACGGCCGCCGTGGGTGCGGAACTCCACCGGGGCTTCCAGAATACCCTGGGAAATGGACTTGCCCACACCGGCGGAGATGTAGTCGGCGGAAAGACCGGTGACTACATGGTTCTCAATGTGCCCAAGCAGCGGGGTATGGATGTCAAACAGGGAGCTGGCGTTGACCTTGATGTCCTTGATGCCCAGCTCTGCGATCTGCTCCAGGACCATGTTCAGCACATAGTCGCCGTTGCGCAGGTGATGATGGAAGGAAACGGTCATGCCGTCCTTCAGTCCGGAAAGCTGGATGGCCTCCCGAATCGAATTAACCAGTTTATTCATTGGGCAGCCTCCAATCCAAGAGCGGCAGCCATCTGCAATGTCCGCTGGGCCCGGGCCACAATGGGCGCGTCTACCATCTTGCCGTGGAGGGCAATGGCACCTTTCCCCTGGGCCTTGGCCTGGGCGATGACTTCCATAACTTCGTGTGCGTATTCGATTTCGGCCATGGTGGGGCTGAATACCCGGTTGATGACCTCCACATGCCGGGGGGAGATGGAGGACTTGCCGGTGAAGCCCAGGGCCTTGGCAAGGGCGGTATCCACTTCAATGCCCTCGTCGTCGTTGACATCGGTGAAGGGGGTGTCGTAAACATCCACACCGGCGGCCCGGGCGGCGGTCACCAGACGGCTGCGGGCGTAGGCGATTTCCTGGCCCTCCTTGGTGCGCTTGCATTGCAGGTCGGCGGTCAGGTCCTCCGCACCCAGGAACAGGGCCTGTACCCGGGGATCGGCGGAGGCGATGGCGAAGGCGTTCTCCACGCCCAGGGCGGTTTCGATCAGCGGCATCAGGCCGATGGTGTTCTGGGCCAGACCCAGCCGCTGCTCGGCTTCGGTGATGTAGGCGCAGGCGGTGCGGACATCTTCTGCGGTGCCGGTTTTCGGCAGCAGGATCAGCTCCGGGGCGAAGGGGGCCACGGTGTCAATGTCCTTCTGCCAGTAGGGGGTGTCAATGGAGTTGATGCGGACGATCCGCTCACAGCCCTTGAGATCCATGTACTTCAGAGTGTTCCGCACCAGGATGCGGGCGGCATCCTTCTGGTCGGGGCTTACGGCGTCTTCCAGGTCGAAGATCACCGCGTCCGCGCCCAAGCTGCCGCTGTTGATCAGCATGTTGGGGTTGTTGCCCGGTAAAAAAAGCATACTTCTGCGCATTATTGTGCCTCCTTTGCCCGCAGGATCGCGGTTTCGACTCTGGCCCGCAGGACACAGTCCAGCGCGCCCCGGTCCGCCACCCGCACCGTGGCGTTTTCGACTTCCTGCTCCCGCAGAACGTCCTGAACGGCGGCTTCGATGGCCGCCCCGAACTGTCGCTCTACGACAGATTCCACGTGGATCTGAAGCCCGTTGTCACAGGGTTCGATTTCCACGTACGCATCGCTGGACTCCATGGTACCGGCGGATGCGGCCTTGAGAATGTTTGCCATTTGATTTCCTCCTTTTGCGAAAGATTCTGTCACAATATAATCCTATTGTATAACACAATTTAGAAGAAAGCAATCACTTTTGAAAAAAATAATTGCATGTGTGATCAGAATATTGTATAATTGAACCAAACAAAAGTCAGAAAGGCAATCGTTTTCTATGGAAATTTGTGTTGTAGAGCGTCTTTCGGGGAAAAATCGTGGATTATGGCAGTCCCTAATGTCCAGAACCAATTTGGCCCCGGATGAAGACAGTGAGCGCACCGTCCTGCTCCTGGAAGAGGGGGAGCTGCTGGCCGCAGGCTCCCGGAAGGGGAATCTGCTCAAATGTATCGCGGTAGACCCCATGCACCAGGGGGAGGATCTGACGGCGACCTTGGTGACCACCCTGCGGGAGGATGCCTTCCGGGCGGGACACCGGCATCTGTTCCTTTATACAAAGCCCGGTAATGAATATCTGTTCCGGGGGCTGTTCTTCTATCCGGTGGTCAAAACCCGGGATGTGCTGTTGATGGAGAACGTCCGGGACGGCATCCGCACCTTCCTGGATTCCCTGCCTGTGGCGGCGGCCGGGGGGAAGATCGGTGCCGCGGTGATGAACTGCGACCCCTTTACCCTGGGCCACCAATATCTGGTGGAGACCGCCGCGGGGATGTGTGACTGGCTGTATGTCTTTGTCCTGTCTGAAGATCAGGGGCATTTTTTGAGCTTGGACCGCTTCGCCATGGTCCAGGCGGGGACGGCCCACCTTCCCAATGTGTCCGTGCTGCCCACGGGGCCCTATCTGATTTCCTCTGCCACCTTCCCCACCTATTTTCTGAAAAACCGGGACCAGGCCCAGACCATCCACTGTGCCCTGGATATTGAGATTTTCACCAAGTATTTTGTGCCCCATTTCTCCATCGGCCACCGCTTCCTGGGGGAGGAGCCCCTATCTCCCATGACTTGCAGCTACAATGAGGCTTTGTGCCGAATGCTCCCCCAGGCCGGGGTGCAGACCCATGTCATTCCCCGCCGATGCCTGGGAGATACCCCCATCAGCGCCAGCGCGGTCCGGGCCCGGCTGCAAGCGGGGGAGGACATCCGCAGCCTGGTGCCGGAGACCACCTACGATTATATTGTAAAGCACGGACTGAAATAAAGGAGGAGCCCCAAATGGAAATCTTTAAGACCAACCACATCCTGACCACCTATTATGCCCCCCGGGGCAACAACCGGATGTATATTCTGGGCCAGAAGATCGCCCAGCAGTATCTAAGCCCCACGGACCGGCTCATTGGCCTGATCGGTGATGCCGGTTCCGGCAAAAGCGCCCTGATCCGGGGCATGTTCCCGGGGCTGGAGCTGACCAACGACGACAACGGCGTCTATGTCCGCCCCCTGCCCATCCTGAACCAGGACCGGGGCTTTGCCTTCTTCTCCCCCCATACCTACCACCTGGATATTCGCTTTGAAAACGGCTTCACCCAGATGCCGGACCTGGCGGATGCCATCCGGGAAGCCCTGAACAACAACAAGCGGGTGGTGGTGGAGCACTTCGACCTGATCTATCCGCTGCTGGGGGCCAATGCCAACCTGCTCATCGGCGTGGGCGAGACCATCCTCATCTCCCGGCCCAACATCTTCGGCCCGGAACCGGAGGAGCTGAAGGCGGAGGTCTACAAGAGCCTGCCCTTCCGCCTTATGGCCCATACCGTGGAGGACCTGGTGGAGATGTGCCTGCCGAAGGCAGAAATGGACCGCTGCGGCCACGACGACGTGCGCCACGGCTTCGTGATCTATTTTGACGACATCCGCCCGGAGATCGACCTCTATGCTTTGGAAAAGCAGGTCAAGGACCTGATCGCCCAGGACCTGCCCGTGACCTATGTGGATGACGACCATGTGTCCATCGGCGACAGGGTCCACCGCTGCACCGGCCCCCGCATGCATGTGGCCAGAACCGGCATGATCGAAAATTTCCACCTGATGCACCACTATATCTATGACCCCTTCAAAAAGCGCTACATGCTGGTAGGCTGCATCGGCCCCGGTGCGGAAGAAGAACTAAAATCCCTGGGCGACCGCCACCAACGCCCCGGCTGGAACTAAGAGAAAGGCACAAAAACGCCCCCTGACGAACCGGGAACGGCTTAGAAATTGACAATTGACAATGGACAATTGACAATTATTGTTGACGGACGTGTCTGTTTTTGAAAAACGTTGGGTAAAACATTCACCTTCCAGCGAAACCGTAGGGAACGGCCTGCGTGCCGTTCCGGGGACGTAACGAATAGAACCCGTGCGGGTGAACGGTACTACGCCATGTAGCGGCGATGATTCATCGCCATACAACGTAACGAAAACAACCCGTGCGGTTGAATGAAACCACCCCCCGATATGTCATTCCGAGCGGAGCGGAGGAATCCACCCAAGTTGCAATAATAATCTGCGTAAGGTAAAGATTGCCACTTGGGAAGATCCCTCCGCTCCATTTTATTTCGGTCGGGATGACATATCGACAGGTGATACCATTCAACCACACAGGTTATATTTGTCACGCTGCATGGCGATGAATCATCGCCGCTACATTGCGTGGTTCCGTTCAACTTCGATTCGTGTATCAAATGGGTTTCCATCTTTACAAACGTGGTGTACAGTGAATTTTCGTTTCCCCGCCCCGCAAAATCATATAAAAACGGAGTGGGCATTTTCGCCCGCTCCGAAATCACAGCAGCTGTTTATAGTCTCTTTTGGCGTACAGGATTCTCCGAATCTGAACAACGGGACCGACGATCACATAAAAAACCAGGTAATTGCCTACTACGAGATAGCGGTAGCCCTTGGCGGCCAACGCCAGGTCTCTGGGGCGAGGGCAGCGTTCCGGCATTGTGGACAGGCTGGCAATTTCATTGACGAGTCTGTCGTAAAAGTTTAGGGCCGCTTCTTTGGAAAGGGTATTGAGGTAATCAATCACATCCATAAGGTCCTGCCGCGCAGCGGGGAGAATGCGAACATCATACTGTTCCATGGATACGCTCCCGCATCTGCTTGGCAACCGTCATAAAATCCTCCCCGGCTGCACCGGAGGAGATTTCTGCTTCCGCAACTGCCAGCTTGCCATACAAGTCGATCAGTGCCATTTGACGTTCATATTCTTCGATGTTCATAACAACCATATCACCAGTGCCGTTTCGTGTGATATAAACAGGCTCCCTGCTTTGACGGCAGAAATCCGAAATATCATTGGCACTGTTTCTCAAATCAGAAATGGGGCGGATACTGGGCATTGTCATCACTCCTTTATGTTTTTAGTATAGCAAAATTATGAGTAAATATCAATGCCTATTTTGCTGTTTTCCTGCAAGATACTAGTGACAGGCTGATAACCCGGGTTATTCCTGCCCCATAATCTTACAGTGGAAACTGGTATATTGCACAGAAACGACGGCCTCAATTGGGTCAAAACGACGAATACAATCAGAAATGGATGTTTATTATTGCCTGTCCGGTATCATGGTGCTAAGCTAAAGGCAGGAAAACTTGGTTATAGATAAAGGAGCTGAAATGCAGATGGAATGGTCAGACGGAAAGAAACGCTGCTGTTGGGCAAACCCCAAAAATGAACGGTACATCCGTTACCATGATGAAGAATGGGGCGTTCCCGTTTATGATGATGGGAAGCTGTTTGAGATGCTGGTGTTGGAATGCTTTCAGGCCGGGCTGTCCTGGGAATGTGTTCTGAACAAGCGGGAGGCGTTTCGGGAAGCCTTCGATGGCTTTGATTTGGAGGCGGTCTGCGCATACGGGGAGGACAAGCTGGAAGCCCTGAGAAATGACCCCGGAATCATCCGGAATCGGCTGAAAATACAGGCAGCCGTCACCAATGCCCGGGTTTTTCGTGAAATACAGGGGGAATATGGCGGCTTTTCCAGGTATCTCTGGCACTGGACTGCCGGAAAAGTGGTCTACGAAACCGGGCTGACCCATTCGGAGCTTTCAGACCGGATTTCAAAGGACCTCAAGAAACGGGGCATGAAATTCGTTGGGACCACGGTGATCTACGCATATTTGCAGGCAGTCGGCGTGATCTATTCTCACGATGGGGGCTGTTTTTTGGAGCACAAGACGGTGGTATAGAGAGGTGCATGTGAATGAAATGGGCGGCAGCAACGGCAAATGTCATATAGATTGAGATCAGAGCTTTTTCAGCATAAATAGCAAAAACAACCATCAATGTAACAGAATTCTGAAAAATAAAAGTTTATTACATTGATGTAACAAACTTGACGACCGGGAAGTGGACTTTATCGCAACCGCCGACATGCTGCTTTCGTTCCCTCATTTTCCGAGCATTGCCCTTTCGCTGTCAGCTTTTGCCGATTTCATCAGAGCATCCCTTGACATCTTCCGGAGATGGCCTATAATCAAAACAGGAGGGACCACCAATGCAAGAAAACGAACTTTTGAAACTGGCAGAGCGTTTCGGATTTGAAGCAGCGGTATTGCCGGCTTCCCAGGTACCCACGGATGGAAAATTCCGGCACTTTTGCGAGGAAAACCGCTGCGGCCAGTATCATGTAAACTACTCCTGCCCGCCCACCTGCGGCACGGTGGAGGACATGGCAGCGAAGATTTACGCGGGAACCACCGCACTGGTGCTGAAAACCCAGTGGCCGATCGAGAGCTATGAGGATACCAAGACCATCAAAGACGGGAAGCTTTCCCATAACCGCGCCATGCTGCGGCTGAATGAGACGCTGCACGGCCTGTGCGTGGGCGGCAGCTGCTGCTGTCTGTGTTCACCCTGCCGGATGAAGAACGGGGAAAGCTGCATCTACCCGGATCTGCGTTTCAGCTGCATGTCCGCCTATTGCGTGGACGTGGCGGAGCTGTGCAGACGCTGCGGCATGGACTTCCGGTGGGATACGAAAAAGCTCTCCGTTTATAGCATGATCGTAATGAAACAAACCGAAAGTTGGGGAAAGGTGAATGCGCCATGAATTTGAAAAAAGTTCATCATATTGCCATTATTGGAAGCAACTATCAGCAATCAAAGCACTTTTATGTGGACCTGTTAGGATTTTCTATCGTTCGGGAAAACTACAGACCGGAACGGGATGATTACAAAATTGACCTTCAACTCGATGGGATGGAACTGGAACTCTTTATCATTAAAAATTGTCCGAAACGTCCCAGTTATCCGGAGGCTTACGGTCTCCGGCATCTTGCCTTTGCGGTGGACTCGGTGGATGATACCGTAAGAGAATTGAACAAAAGGGGCATCATCACAGAGCCAATCAGAATCGATGCTTACACAGGCAAAAGAATGACATTCTTTTATGACCCTGACGACCTTCCTTTGGAAATTCACGAATAAAGTATCGAACAGCTAAAAATGAAGCACTGGAATATAAGTTTTTTGACTGCAAAAATGTAATGGAATGCGGTGCTTAACGAATAAAAGACACCGCCCGGCAAGGTTTTGATACTTGCCGGGCGGTGTCTTTGTGTGGGGAAGTGCTTTGAGTGGCGGAATCCTCGCTTTATTTCTGGTTCAGGAGGGCGTTCATGTCTTCTTCCGGTGTAGTAATAGGCGCAATACCATAGTTTTTTACCAGGAAGTTCAGAATATTGGGGGACAAAAACGCCGGGAGAGAAGGACCAAGGCGGATGTTTTTAATACCGAGATGCAGAAGGGTCAGCAGGATGCAGACCGCTTTCTGCTCATACCAGGACAGAACGAAGGAGAGCGGAAGTTCATTTACGGAACATCCAAAGGCCTCCGCAAGTGCCACGGCAACCTGAATTGCGCCGTAGGCATCATTACACTGGCCCATATCCATCAGCCGGGGCAGACCGCCGATTTCTCCCAGATCAAGATCGTTGAAACGGAATTTTCCACAGGCCAGGGTGAGGATGATGCTGTCAGAAGGGGCTTGTTTTACGAATTCTGTGTAATAGTTTCTGCCCGGCTTCGCACCGTCACAACCGGCAACCAGGAAGAAATGGCGGATGGCCCCGGATTTTACGGCTTCTACGACAGTACCCGCATGGGATAGGATGGCTGCATGACCAAAACCGGTTGTCACTTTCGTGCCGCCATTGATACCGGAGAATTGCCGGTCTTCTTTGTAACCGCCCAGTTCCAGCGCTTTTTTGATAACCGGCGTGAAATCCTTCTGCTCGTCAATATGAACAGCACCCGGGAAAGCAACTACTTCTGTTGTAAATACTCTGTCTGCATAGCTGTTTTTGGGCGGCATCAGGCAGTTTGTGGTGTAGAGGATCGGAGCGGGAAGATGATCAAATTCCTTTTGCTGATTCTGCCATGCGGTTCCGAAATGTCCTTTCAGGTGAGAGAACTTTTTTAAGAAGGGGTAGGCATGGGCCGGGAGCATTTCACCGTGGGTGTAGATGTTGATCCCCTTTCCTTGGGTCTGTTCCAGCAAAAGCTGAAGGTCCTTCAGATCGTGACCGGTCACAACAATAAACGGCCCTTTTTCTACGGCAAGGGTCACAGCGGTCGGTTCCGGTGTCCCATAGGTTTGCGTATTGGCCTTGTCCAGAAGGGCCATGCACTTCAAGTTGATTTCTCCGACTTTCAGCACGGTAGGAAGCAGCCCTTCGACACTTTCTTCATAACCGATTTTAAATAGGGCTTCGCAGAAAAACTGATCCACTTCGGCATCTTCATAATTCAGAACACTTGCATGATAAGCATAGGCGGCCATTCCGCGAATCCCGAACAGAATCAGCGACTTCAAGGAACGGATATCTTCATCGGCATTCCACAGCTGCCCCATATCGTATTCGTCTGTCTTACCACAGGGGGACTGACAGTTGCTGCAATCGGGAACCAGCCGTTCTTTCTCGGCTCTGACTTTTTGGATCATCTTTTCGATGGCCGCATTGTCAAAGCTTACGTTTGTAACTGTCGTAAACAGCCCTTCAATGATGACCTGTCCGGTCCTTTTGGAAATGGTTTGCGCACCATCGACTGCCCTTGCCAGACCAATCAACGCACCTGTCAGTTCATCCTGCAATGCAGCGGTGTCCGCCTTTTTCCCACAGACACCGGCACTTCCTGTGCATCCCGTACATCCGACTGTCTGCTCGCACTGAAAACAAAACATCTTCTGCTCCATCGTTGTATACTCCTTTTACTCTATAATTTTACCGTCAATACTGATGGTGACGACCTGCCAGGGGATGAATTTCCCACTGTTTTGAAGTGCTTTCTTGGCCGCCATCTCCAGACCGCCGCAGCAGGGAACTTCCATTCTTACAATGGTTACGCTTTGAATGTCGTTACCTTGAATGATTGCGGTCAGCTTTTCGCTGTAATCCACCTGGTCCAATTTGGGGCAGCCGATGAGGGTCAGCTTGTTCCGGATAAAATCCTGGTGAAAGCTTGCGTAAGCATAGGCGGTGCAATCGGCGGCGATCAAAAGCTTTGCGCCGTTATAATAGGGTGCGCTGACCGGCGCCAGTTTGATTTGTACCGGCCAGTTCCGGAGTGCGGACATCTGCCCTGGGTTGGGAGCGGGGATGCCGGTCTCGGGTGCTGCCGGACGCCGGAGCTGCATGCTTTTCGCTCCGGGACAGCCCGTGTGTTTGGGTGCTGCCTGGTTCTTCTGCGCTTCTTTCACGGCTTTCTCATCGTATGCGGGTGCTTCCCGTTCTTCAAAGGAAATGGCACCTGTTGGGCATTCCGGGAGACAGTCGCCCAGCCCGTCGCAGAAGTGTTCTCTCACCAATTCGGCTTTTCCGTTTATGATCTCAATGGCCCCTTCGTGGCAGGCCTTGGCACAGGCACCGCATCCGTTGCAGCGTTCCCGGTCGATCCGAATAATTTTTCTTATCATTTTTTTGACCTCCGTCAGTATCATTTCTTGTTTTTCCGTTAGAATTATAGTATTATAAATATAACTTGTATGTTTGATTTCCAACATGGAGGGACGATTTTGAAAAAATATTTGCCCATTCTCAGAAACAGCCCGTTTTTCAAAGGCCTTACGGATCAGGAGATCCTGTCCATCCTGCATTGCGTAAACGCAGCAACTGTTTTCAAAGAACGGGATTCTTATATTTTCAGAGCGGGAGACGCTACCGAGGTCATGGGGCTGGTGGTGTCAGGCGGTGTTCTCATTATTCAGGAAGACCTTTGGGGGCATCGGAATATTCTGTCCAAGTGCCACGCCGGCGACTTCTTTGGGGAACCCTATGCGGCCAGCCCCGGAGCCATTCTGAATATCAGCGTGGTAGCAGACGAGGATTGTGAGATCATCTTCTTAAACGTCCAGAGGCTGCTGGTCTCCTGCCCGACGGCCTGCGAACACCACCAGAAACTGATCCGCAACCTGGTCAGCGTGCTGGCCAATAAAATCCTGATTTTTAACGATAAAATCACCCATGTTGGCAAGCGAACCACCAGGGACAAACTGCTGTCTTACCTGTCGGCAGAGTCCACCAGACATTCGTCTCTTTCCTTCGATATTCCCTTTGACCGGCAGCAGCTGGCAGACTACCTTTGCATTGACCGCGCGGCAATGTCTACAGAGATTTCCAGGCTGCAAAAAGAAGGACTCCTAAAAACCAATAGAAATCATTTTGAATTGACCCTATGCAACAGTTCGACATCTGAAAAAACAGAAACTTTCTAGTCCGTCCCGCAAAATCATATAAAAACGGAGTGGGCATTTTCGCCCACTCCGAAATCATAGCAGCTGTTTATAGTCTCTTTTGGCGTGCAGGATTCTCCGAATCTGAACAACGGAACCGACGATCACATAAAAAACCAGGTCCTAAATCCAAGGGAGTTGTCTTATTATCTGCATTTCTGCCGCACCAGCACCGTCTCGCAAATCCGGTCCGCAATCAAATCCCTGTCACGGGCCGGATAGTATTCTAGCATTGGGTATACCATCTGCGTAAGCTGCTTTTGGGTAAAATCGGGGATTTCCAGCTGCTTACCATACAGGCTTTCCATGGTGTGAATTTGCCGGTTGAAGGTGGTCTGGAACGGACGAGCCTTTGCCTGGGCAATCAGGGACTTGGGGATGATTTCAAGGGGATTATACATGACGTTGGAAAGAAGCCCCGCTCCCTGGTCGAAGATGGGGCAGTAGTCGAACCCGCCATCTCGGGCAATCACCGCAATGTTGTTCAGGTGCCGATCATCGTTGAGGACCAGACCGTCGATTTCAAATAGCAGGGTCAAATATTGGGGGAACAGGGACAGTCCTGTGATGCTTGCCGTTTCCTCTGCCAGATAGGCCATTCGCTTTTTGTCACTGGTCAGCCGGTTCAGCGTTTCGGAGAGGGGCTTTCCTGTGTATTGCAGGAACAGATGGGCCAGCGTTATGATCGACTCACCATCTCGCAGAAAATTCCGGCTGCTGCAGCCGGTTCGCTCCCGACCATGCACTCGTAAACGCTCCATTCGGTAGCGTACAAAGGTGAAGGGAAAGGCCGCTTCCATGTTGCTGTACTCCAATAATTGAGAGGTAAAGACCTCCGCCAGTGCCTCGTAGCCAAATTGGTCCAGCTTGTACCAGATGCCGCTGTCCAGCCATTTTTCCTGATTGCCTTTGGAGGAGGTTTCTGCGATTTTTTGATTGGATACCAAGTGTACAGTCATTTTATTTCCTCCACGGTAAGCCAAAGATCATCCTCGGCCATTCGTCCCTGTGTTTTCCGGATAATTTCCAGTGGGTCGTAGTGGTCTACGCCAATGGTTTCCAGATATTCCCGGAGCCCCGCCCTGGTTCGCGGAATACAGCGGCTTTCCAAAAAATGTAGATAATCCTCCCAACTGGGATTCTGGTTGTTCCCAAAGGGCAGCTTCAGGAAATCGGAAACAAGATTTTCTACACGGATTTTCTGTGTAGTCTCATCGGCGGCGATTCGGGCACAGAGAAGGGGGCCAGAATGGCAGGAGACAAGAAGAAGCTTGTGGCCGGTTTGACGATTGGCTTCCAGAAATTCGGAAAAAGAAAGCTTCCTAGTGATCGTAATGGATGTTCCATCAAAACACAATTCCATTTGCCGATTCTCGGCATCTAGCCCCAACTCCTTAACCCAAGTGGATGGCAGGGAGATTTTATAATTGTTGGCGATTCCGCCTGCAGTGCCGCCGGAAGTGCTGATGATTAAATTTCCTGTTCGTGTTTCCAAAGGATTCACCTCGCAGATAGTATACACTATTCGGTACGAATAATCAATATAATTCTTCTTGCGTTCGACTTGATTGAAGAAGTTTAGCTGGAGGAACAAAAAGCATATCTATTGAAAGGTGCATTGTGATAGGAGCGTTTTGTCTATTTTATGAATTTGCTCATTTAGAGTATAGTTAAAAAGTTATCCACAGCCTCGATGCCCAAAAAACGCAGACCCTTTCTGTTTCCGGAGAGGATCTGCGTTTTTCTGGGGAGGGCTTTTTTAACAGCTCCAGCGTAAAAATATTTCATCTCAGACTATCTTTTTTCCGTTCTGCTTCGTTATACTAAATGAAAGCGCTTTTAATCTACGGGAGAGGAGGAAAAACATGGACGGCGATTTCCTGCTCCTGCACAGAATGCAAAATGGCGATGATCAGGCCATCGAATCCTTTGTGCGGAAGTATTACCCAAAGATATTGCGTTACTGTCACCTACATATCAAGGACTCCGGTTTCACAGAAGACTTGACCCAGGAAACCTTTGCCCGGTTCTTCCGCACGCTCCATCAGTACCAGCACTATGGGAAGGCTGCAAATTATCTGTATGTGATTGCAGGCAATCTGTGCCGGGATTATTACAGAAAGCCGGAAGAACTGCCGATGGAGGAACTGCCGGAGCATCCTGTCTGCCTGATGGAGTCCCTGGATTTACGGATGGATGTCCATATGGCTCTGGAACGTCTTCCACAGGAACTGCGGGAAGTAACCATCCTGTATTTCTTTCAGGAAGTCCGGCAAAAGGAAATTGCCAGAATTTTGGGGATCAGCCTGCCGCTGGTGAAGTACCGAATCAAACGCGCAAAAGAATTATTGACGATCTATTTAGGGTCAATCTGAAAACCGTCAACACGCCCAAACAGCGGGTCTTTTCCGCCTGCTGTGCGCCATTTTTCCTTGCAATACGCAAAGTATTCCTGCGAAAAAATGGCTTCATCAGGCGAAAAAGTCCTCGCTGTTGGCCATATTTCCGGTTTCTAGATAGGCTCTAGGGAAGGAGGATTTTGAATGAAGGAACTCTTTCGTTTTGATGTGACCTGCGATGAATCCAAAATACAGAAAACCATTGCTGTTTCCAAGGAAGCATTTCTTTCTGAGGAATCGGAACAAACCGTTTCCCACATAGAATTTCTGTATCAGCAGAGTAAGTTCATCAAGAAACGCTGGTGGCTGATGCAAGGGCTGCTGCTTGCCTTTGTATGTTTCTTGCTTAACAACTCAGAAACCGACTTCACCGTGCGCCGTATTCTGGGGCTTACCGGACCGCTGTTTGTAATTCTGATTTATCCGGAAATCTGGAAAAACCGAAGTTGCGATGCTTTGGAAATCGAATGTACAACATTTTATACCCTTCGTTCCATCTATGCGGCACGGCTGACCCTCTTTGCCGGGGTAGATATGGTGCTGCTGTCAGCCTTCTATGCCGGAACAACCCTGCTTTGCAGAGTTACGCTCTGGGAAATGCTTACGCAGTTTATGCTCCCCTTCAATGTGACCTGCTGTATCTGCTTCGGAACCCTTTACAGCAAGCGGATCAATTCTCAGGCACTTTCCCTGCTTCTGTGTGTCCTTTGGGCTGGAGCCTGGTCAGTGCTCATTCTGAATGATGCTGTTTTCCTTGCCATTTCTGTTCCTGCATGGGTATCTTTGCTGGCTGCATCTGTTTTCTTCATGGGATATACCCTCTATCGCGGACAGAGGGTATGGCAAAACATTATGGAGGTGAAACCTTTATGGATTTGAAAATTAGAGGCTTAACAAAAGAATTCAGCGGCTTCAAAGCCGTTGACCATTTCAGCTATGATTTAAGCTGCGGCGTCTATGGTCTGCTTGGCGTCAACGGCGCTGGTAAAACCACCCTGATGCGGATGCTTACTACCTTGATGAAACCCACATCCGGGCAAATTAGCTGGGATGGAGAAGACATTTTCGCCATGGACGGCAGATACCGGAATCTGTTGGGATATCTTCCTCAGGATTTTGGGTACTATCCAGACTTTTCCATCTACGACTACCTGATGTACATTGCCACCCTCAAAGGTATACGCCCTGCGGTGGCAAAGCAGCGGGTCAAGGAACTGCTGAAGCAAGTTGGTCTGGTGAAAGCCCGGTACAAGAAAATGAAAACCCTTTCTGGCGGCATGAAGCGCCGGGCAGGTATTGCCCAAGCCATGCTGAACGACCCCAAGATTCTAATTCTGGACGAGCCTACCGCCGGTCTGGATCCCAGCGAGCGGATTCGGTTTCGGAATCTGATCAGCGAGCTTTCAGAGGATCGAATCGTGCTGCTGTCCACACATATTGTATCGGACATTGAGTATATCGCGGGTGACATTCTGCTGATGAAGGACGGCTGCCTTGCCATTTCCGGCACTGCTGAGGAACTCATTGACTCCATGCCGGAACCGGTTTGGAGCTGTACTGTGCCCAAAAGCAGGATCGATGCCTGCCTGAAGGCATACAAAGTTGCAAACGTGAAGACGATTCCTGGAGGTGCGGAGCTGCGAATCGTTTCCAAGGGACGACCGGCAGAAGATGCCGCCAGGGTAGAACCAACTTTGGAGGATGTTTTCCTCTGTTATTTTGGAGAAAGGACAGGTGATAGCGATGGTACGGTATGAACTAAAAAAGGTGTTTGGTTCCGTTGGTGGTAAGATCGCCCTGATATTGTACATTGCCGTCTTAGCGCTGTCCTGTTGGCTATCATCGACTGGTGCATTGAATGTGGAGGTAAAGTGGGTGAATGAGCAGGGGGAGAGTGAATATGGCCCATCTGCTGTCAAGAAACTGCGCGAAGCCCAGAAGGAATGGGAAGGCTGGGTTGATCAGAATAAGTTGAGCAGAGTGATTCAGGAAAATCAAAGGATCAATGCAACACCCGAAGCAAAGTCAGATATTGCGCAGCAGAATGAAATCGCGTATAGCTGGAAACAGGGTTTCGCACCCATCCGGAAAATTCTGAATGAGTCCTATTCAAATGGTTTCCGGGAGTACGATTATTACACCGCTGACAGGATCACTGCCATCGATGAAGATACCTTTTACGCCAACCGTGAGAAATTACTGAAAAATTGGCTTTATGATGAAACCGATGGTGCTTACTCCAAGTATTCCGAATCGGAGAAGCAGTATATCATTGGGCAGTACAAAGAATTAGAGATTCCCTTCTACTTTACATACCACGAAGGCTGGCATCAGCTGCTGGAAAACGCCGGATATATTCCTTCGCTGGGAATTCTGATTCTGGGTTTTCTGTTGGCTGGCATCTTCTCTAACGAATTCAAATGGAAAGCGGATGCGGTGTATTTTTCCACCCTTTGTGGCAGGAATAAAGCTACCTCTGCCAAGATAAAGGCAGGTTTTCTGCTGGTAACAGTCCTGTACTGGGGAGCCATGCTTATCTATAGCCTGTTCACCTTGTGCTATCTCGGCTTCGAGGGCGCAAGCTGCGTCATCCAGTGGCAGCTCTGGAAAAGTATCTATAATCTTAATATGTGGCAAGCTTGGATGCTGGCTCTCATATCCGGCTACATCGGCAACCTTTTCCTGGCGTTCCTGACCATGTGGATCTCCGCCAAGACAAAGTCCACTGTCTTTGCGGTGACAACCCCATTTATTCTGATATTCCTTCCCTCTTTCCTGGAGGGAATGGCAAACTGGTTGGATAAAATTCTGAGCCTCATGCCGTCGCACTTGCTGGAACTCTATCAAAATCTGGGTTCCTTCAATATTCTCACCATCTTTGGTAAAGTTTTCCGTACTTTAGATGTCAGTATTCCGCTATATCTGATGCTGACTGTCATATTGATCCCCATGATGTATCTGGAATATCACAGGAAGAGCGCATAATCATTACCGTTCCATGTGTGAGAAGCGCGAAATCAAAAAGGAGGTTTTACACCATGCATCGAAAAGTACTTGTCTTTCTTCTGACCGTCCTTGTCGTAATGTAGGTGCTCAATAATTCCCCGTCCCCACCAAAAGACAGCAGGCCCCACACCCAGGGCCTGCTGTTACTCAAGATATGTATTTGTATAAGCATCGGAATTTGGAATCTTACAATCCTCTTGGATGTCGGGTGCCCAGGGCATTTTTGCCTATGAGATTTTTACAGTCCCATAAAACAGTCAGAATCAAAGCCCTGGGCCGGTTCGGCAAGGAAGACCGCAGAGAATTCAGCCTGTCCCCGTCGGAATATCCGTGGGAAATGGGGAATAGGGTAGTGCTGAGGTGAAGATGTATGTTTGCAAGCGTCTGGCTGCTGCTCAGCGGCCTGTTCTACTCCCTGCAGCTCCACTCCGGTTCCTTCCCCAAGCCTTTGACCCCCGAGGAAGAACGCCACTACTTAGCTCGCGCCGCCCAAGGGGACCTGGAGGCCAGAAACATCCTGGTGGAACGGAATCTGCGGCTGGTGGCCCATGTGATGAAGAAATACTACGCCCAAACCGCCGACCAGGAGGACCTGATTTCCATTGGTACCATCGGGCTCATCAAAGGCATCTCCACCTTCGATGCCTCCAAGGGGGCCAGGCTGGCGACCTATGCGGCCCGGTGTGTGGAGAATGCAACCCTATCGCCAAGGACTTTAAGAAACAGGAACAGGTGACAATTCAAAAGAAACGAAAAGATTGGAATGAAATGTCGCAAATTTCGGAAGATATGTATGTTTACTGTAATTCTAAAGAAGGGTGCCTCCGGTATGTGCTGCTCTACGTCCATCACTTCAGACTGTACACACCACATAAGATTTTGGAGGCCACGATGATGAACCAAACCTACCACAGCTATGGGGAAATCGTAGCGATTCCGGACAGGCTGCGGTGGTGCAGACATCATCTTGGGCTGATGCAAAGAGAGGTGGCAGCGATTGCTGGCCTGAATAGGAGCGTGTACAATAATATTGAGTGTGGGACGACTCAGCATATTCCATTGGAGGCTGCCAGAAGGTTGGCAGAATACTATGGTGTGTCGGCTGATGATTTTATTGATGAGTATACCCGATTCCACCTGGATGGCCAGGTCCAGCGTATTTCTGCCTATCGTAGCCGACTGAAGATGAAAAAGAAGCCCTTTTGTAAATACACAGGCATTCCATTGACCAGCTTGCGGGAATGGGAAAAGGGAAATAAGACCGTCAGCTATAAATGCTGGGAGAAATATTTCAAAGGAAGGGCATGATAGCAAGCGGACATTACGACAATGTTCGGAAATTATACTTGAAATTATAATAATTATGGATATAATAGTTGTTAGGAAGTGAGGTGGATTTTATGAGACGCTTTGTTGACAGAGAGCAGGAGATGGCTACTCTGCAAAGTGAATATGACAGAGACGGCAGTGCGCTGGTGGTGTTGTATGGGCGGCGGAGAGTGGGGAAAACCACATTAATCTCTGAGTTCATTAAGAATAAGAAAGCCCTGTTTTTTCTTGCCAGCGAGGAGTCGGAATCTCAAAACCGGCTGGCCTTTCAGGAAAAGGCAGCAGACTTCTTGAACAGTGACCTTTTGAAAAATGTGGAAGTCAAGAGTTGGGACGTGCTTTTTAGAGCCATTATTGATACGCATTTCGATAGCAAGCCCGTGATCGTTCTGGACGAGTTTCAATATTTGGGAAAGTCGAATCCCGCGTTCCCGTCTGTTTTTCAGAGGATATGGGAAGAAATTCTAAAAGACAGACAGGTGATGGTCATTCTCTGCGGCTCTCTGATTTCCATGATGCAGTCTCAGACCTTGGCCTATGACAGCCCCCTTTATGGTAGAAGGACAGCGCAGATTCGGCTGAAGCAGATCCCCTTTGCGTATTATCATCAGTTCTTCCCGGATAAAAGCCGCAAAGAATTGATTGAGATGTATGCGGTCACGGGTGGCGTTCCCAAATACATTGAGTTGTTTTCTCAGAGTAACGACATTTACAGTGCCATTGAAGCTTGCGTTTTGAATCGTTCCGGCTACCTGTATGATGAGCCGCATTTCCTGCTCCAACAGGAGGTCAGCGAAGTTGGCAGCTATTTTTCGATCATCAAAGCGATTGCGGCGGGGAATACGAAATTGTCTGCCATTGCCGGTGTGCTGGAAGTCAAATCCACCAGCCTGACCAAGTATTTGAAAACGCTGATCGATCTGGATATTCTGGAGCGGGAGGTACCGGTGACGGAGGACGGCCCGGAAAAGAGCAAAAAGGGTCTGTATAAAATCAAGGACAATTATCTGCGTTTCTGGTTTGCCTTTGTGTATCCTAATATGAGCTTTATCGAAAGTGGACACGGGCGCATCGTCATGGACAAGATTCGCAAGAGCCTCGTGCGGAACCACATTGCCTTTGTTTACGAAGACATTTGCAGGGAGCGGATGTGGGAGATAAATGCGGAGGGCGTATGGCCGTTCTATTTCTCAAAACTGGGGAGGTACTGGGATTCCAAAGAGGAAATTGATATTGCGGCCATTGACCTAGATGGGAAGAATCTGATTCTGGGCGAGTGCAAATACTGGCAGGAGCCGGTAGGAGTCAGTGTCTTGCGGGAGCTGGAAGCCAAGGCCAAAACGGTTTCCTGGGAGAAAGAGAAACGAAAGACTTGGTTTGTGCTGTTCAGCGTGAATGGATTTACAGAAGATTTAAGGGCAGAGGCAGCGGCAAGAACGGATTTGCGGCTGTATGCGGAGTAGAAATTAAGGGGATCGGCAAATGTCACGGATGACATGCACCGGTCCCCTTAAAAGGTAAATGGCAAAAATGTACCCCTGAAATCTCAGGAGTGCATTTTTGAAGTTCAACTCAGTTTGGAATGGCGATTGTTTTAATCAGAAAAGCAGGATATTCAAGAGCGGAAAAACCGCTGATAAACTGCACGCATTGCCGTTTCAAAAGATTCTTCCTGCACGCCGATGACCACGTTTAGCTGGCTGCTGCCCATATCGATCATTCGGACATTCACATCAATTTCTCCGACAGCGGAGAAGAGCATCCCTGCGATACCGGGCTTGTCGATCATGCCGCAGCCAACTACAGCGATCATCGCAAGACCATCTATGATCTGAATGGAATCCGGGTGGATCGCCTGACGGATTTCTGCTTCCAAGTACGCTCGGCAACCCTCAAGGGATGCGGTGGGCACCACCAAAGAGAAGGAACCCAGACCGGTTGCCATATGTTCAAATGCAACATGATGATGCTCAAGACAAGACAGCGCTTTTCTCACATAACCCACCAGTGTGTTCATCTTCTCCTTCTCGATTTGAATGACAGAGAAGCCCTTTCGGCCTGCGATGCCCGTAATGGGTCGATCAGAAACGGTGTTGTCGGAACGAATCCAGGTGCCGACATTTTCCGGATGGAAGGTATTGCGGATATGAATCGGAATCTGTGCATCCCATACCGGGCGCACTGCATCCTCATGGAGTACAGTCGCTCCCTGATAGGCCAGCTCCTCCAGTTCTCCGTAGGTAATTGCAGGAATGGTCGTCGCAGTAGGAACAATGCGGGGATCTGCCGTGAGCATTCCGTCCACATCCGTCCAATTCTCATAGACATCCGCATTCAAGGCAGATGCCACCAGCGCACCGGAAATATCGCTGCCACCTCTGCTGAAGGTATGTACCTGTCCATCCGGCATAGCCCCATAGTATCCGGGGAGTACCGCATGTTCCAGATGCCCCAGCTGCTCCCGCAGGGTCGCCTCTGTCCGCTCTTTATCCAGCTGTCCTTGCGCATCAAAGAAAATGCAGAATTCCGTATCCACAAAAGACCATCCGAGACATTCTGCCACAATTCGCGCAGACAGATATTCTCCGCAGGATGCCATATAGTCAGCATTGTGGGCCTCATTCTTCATTTCGCTGTATTCCGCAGAAAGGTCAAGCGTGATCCCCAACTGCTGAATAATCTCCTGAAAGCGTTCCTCTATGGGGAGAAAATCCTTCGGATCTCCGGAAGCCTGAAAGCGATACAGATGATCCGTTATTTTCGTATCCTCCGGAAATCGCTTGCCCGGTGCGGAAACCACTACAAATCTTCGTTCAGGATCGGAACGGATGATATCCGCAACATGGCGGATTCGCTGTGCGTCTGCCAGAGACGTGCCGCCAAATTTAGCTACTATCATTGCTTTTCTCTTCTTTCTGATCGGCCCAGCCGCATTTTGAAGTCTTGGTAGCCAAAATGGCAGATGGATTCCAGGGAACTGTCTTCACGCAGCACCCAGATGTCCGGCAAAGGCATACCATTAAACGTGTTATTCTTACAGGTGGTATAAATGGCCATATCTCCAAACACCAGCCGGGTGCCTTCGGCCAGGGGTGCTTCGAAGCTGTAGTCGCCGATGACATCGCCGGACAGGCAGGTTGGGCCACCCAGACGGTAGGAATAAGGCTTTTCTCCTGCTTCCCCTGCGCCGAACAACGGTGGGCGATAGGGCATTTCCAGCACGTCTGGAGTATGGCAGGCGGCACTCATGTCCAGGATCGCCAGGTTGGTTTCCCCATTCACCGGCAAATCCAGAACGGAGCTTACCAGATACCCGGCATTCAGCGCACAGGCCTCTCCCGGTTCCAGATAAACTTCCACATTCCAGCGTTTCCGTGCTCTGCAAATGCAGCGTTCCAGTCTGGGAATATCATAGCCGGGACGGGTGATATGGTGTCCGCCGCCAAAGTTCAGCCACTGCATCTTTGGCAGGAATTCGCCAAATTTTTCTTCTACGGCATCCAATGTGGTTTCCAATGCATCGGAATCCTGTTCGCACAGGGTATGAAAATGCAGGCCGTCCAGAAGGGAAACCGAGTCTTCCGTCATGTGGGCATCCCATTGGGCCCGGGTGGTGCCCAAACGGCTTCCGGGAGCGCAGGGGTCGTAGAGCTCATGTCCCTCTTGGGTCGAGCACTCCGGGTTTATACGCAGGCCCACACTCTTTCCGGCGGCTTTCGCCCGGGGGCCGAACAGTTTTAGCTGCCGGGGCGAGTTGAAAACAATGTGGTCGGCGTATTGCAGCAGCTGCACAAAGTCCCGCTCCCGATAAGCGCCACAGAACACATGGACTTCCTTCCCGGGCAGTTCCTCCGCCCCCAGCCGGGCTTCATACAGTCCGCTGGCCTCTGTACCGGCAAGGTAGGGTGCCAGCACGGGATAGAGATCAAAGTTGGAAAAGGCCTTCTGGGCAAGCAAAATCTTTGCGCCGGTGTGCTCCGCCACAGATGCCAGGATCTCGCCGTTGCGTTTCAGTTGGGCCTCATCCAGAATGTAGGAAGGGGTGGGAACCGAAGCGAACAGCACCCCCGGGTCCCTCCCTTCCAAACCCCGGAAGGGAGGACGATGGTCGATGACTGCCATCAGTCAACCAGCACCGGGTTGTGGGACTCGCTGCGGGGCAGGCCGTACTTGTCGAGGGCTTCCAGGAAGGGATCGGGATCGAATTCCTCCACGGTGTGTACGCCCACGGTATTCCACTTGCCGGTGAGCAGCATCATGGCACCGCACATGGCGGGCACGCCGGTGGTGTAGCTGATGGCCTGAGAGCCAACCTCGCGGTAGCATTCCTGATGGTCGCAGATGTTGTAGATATAGTAAGTCTTGTCCTGACCGTCCTTCTTACCGGTGAAGATGCAGCCGATGTTGGTCTTGCCGTGGGTCCGGGGGCCGAGGCTGGCAGGATCGGGCAGGAGGGCCTTCAGAAACTGGATGGGAACGATCTCATGTCCCTCAAAGCTGATGGGGGTGGTGGACAGCATGCCCACGTTTTCCAGACACTTCATGTGGGTCAGATAGCTCTGACCGAAGGTCATAAAGAAGCGGATGCGCTGGACTTCGGGGATATTCTGAGCGATGGACTCGATTTCCTCGTGATGCAGGAGGTACATGTCCTTCTGGCCCACCTGATCGAAGCTGTACTCCCGCTTGATGGACATGGCAGGAATCTCCACCCAGTGGCCGTCCTCCCAATAGGAGCCGGGGGCAGAAACCTCCCGGAGGTTGATCTCCGGATTAAAATTGGTGGCGAAGGCATAGCCGTGGTCGCCGCCGTTGCAGTCCAGAATGTCGATGGTGTCAATGGTGTCGAACTCGTGCTTCTTGGCGTAGGCGCAGTAAGCCTGGGTCACGCCGGGGTCAAAGCCGCAGCCCAGCAGGGCAACAAGGCCCGCATCCTCGAACTTCTTGCGGTAGGCCCACTGCCAGCTGTAGTCGAAGTAGGCAGAGAAGCCGGCATCCTTGCAGCGTTTTTCGTAGATGGCACGCCATTCGGGATCATCGGTGTTCTCCGGCTCGTAGTTGGCGGTGTCCATGTAGTTGACGTTGCAGGCAAGGCAGGCATCCATAATGGTCAGGTCCTGATAGGGCAGGGCGATGTTCATGACCAGATCGGGCTTGTAGCTGTTGATCAGGGCAACCAGTTCGTCCACGTTGTCTGCGTTCACCTGTGCAGTGGTGATTTTTGTGGCTGTCTTGGGAGCCAGCCTGGCGGCCAGATCATCACACTTGGACTTGGTGCGGCTGGCGATGCACAGCTCCGTAAAAACTTCACTGACCTGACAGCACTTGGAAATGGCGACGGAGGCCACACCGCCGCAGCCGATGACTAATACTCTGCTCATGTTTCTTTCCTCCAAAATCTATTTCTTTAAAATTGCGATCAGCAGTTCCCGCAGTACTTTGCAGGAGGTTGCTGTGGATACACCGGTGGTGTCCAGCATGGGAGCCAGCTCATTCACATCTGCGCCGACGATGCGGCACCGGGAGACTTCCTGCATGGCTTCCAGAAGCTGTAAAAAGGTAATGCCGCCGGCCTCCGGAGTCCCCGTTCCCGGGAACACAGAGGGGTCGAGACAATCAAGGTCGATGGTGAAGTACACAGGGGTATGGGATGCTTTCAGAACGGCAACACAATCGGAAAGGCCGTCCAGTGTCAGGGGGTGCATATCCGTGTGCTCTTTCGCAAATTGAAATTCCTGCCGCTCCCCGCTGCGGATGCAGAACTGGTGGATCCGCCCGTCACCGATGAGGTCGTGGCACCGGCGCAGCACACAGGCATGGCTCAGCTTTGCACCTAAGTAGTCGTCCCGTAGATCCGCATGGGCATCGAAATGGATGATGTGGACATCAGGATACCGTTTCAGGACCGCTCGGAATGCGCCCAGCGTCACCAGATGCTCACCGCCCAGCAGCACAGGAAGCTTCCCATCCGCAAGAATGGTTTCTGTTCGATCTTCGATGTCCCATAGCGCTGCTTCCGTGCTGCCGAAGCACAGCTCCAGATCGCCGCTGTCAAACACTGTGTAGTCCGTCAGGTCGGCATCCTGATAGGGACTATAGGTTTCCAGTCCGAAGCTCTCATGCCGCATGGCGGCGGGGCCGAACCGTGCCCCGGGACGGAAGGAGGTGGTGGAATCAAAGGGTGCACCAAAGAGGACGATTTTTGCATCCTCGTAGGAAGCGTTGCAGCCGATAAAGGTTTCGATATTGGGCATCAGCATTATTTTTCCACCTCCCAAAGCATTTCTTCCAAAAACGCCGGCAGTGCGAAGGCGCCGATGTGCAGCCGGGGGGTATAGTACCGGGTGCGCAGGTTCAGTTTGTTCCAGCTGTCCGTGTCCACGTCGTTGGTGGGGTGGTATTTCTTGCTGGCAAAGCCGAAGAGCCAGTAGCCTGCGGCGTAGGTGGGAATATGGGCCTGATAGACCTTGCTGATGGGGAAGGTGTCCACAATTCGCTTGTGGCTGCGCTTCATTGCTTCCGCATCGTGGGTGTAGAAGGGGCTGCCCTGCTGGTTGACCATGATTCCGTCCTCTTTCAGGGCGTTGAAGCAGCTGCCGTAGAATTCCTTGGTGAACAGTCCCTCCGAAGGACCAAAGGGGTCGGTGGAGTCCACAATGATCAGGTCATACTCCGCCTCGCACCGACGGATGAACCGCAGCGCATTTTCAAAAAAGATGTGTACTCTCCGGTCGTCCATACGGCAGGCGTTTCCGGGCAGAAATTCCCGACAGGCCTCCACCACCTGGGGATCCATTTCCACCAGGTCGATGCGCTTCACACGATCATACCGGGTCAGCTCCCGGACAACGCCGCCGTCTCCTGCGCCGATCACCAGGATGTCGGTGATGCCGGGGTGGACAGCCATCGGCACATGGGTAATCATTTCGTCATAGATGAATTCATCCCGTTCCGTCAGCTGCACGTTGCCATCCAGGGTCAGCACCCGCCCGTATTCCGGGGTCTCAAAAATATCGATCTGCTGGTAGCTGCTTTTTTTCGCATACAGGTGCCGGGTCACCCGGATGGAATGCTTTACATCCGGGGTATGGAATTCGCTAAACCACATTTCCATGGATGTTACCTCCTCACTTTAAAACGTTCAGCCGCAGAATATCCGAGTCTTCCGGACCGGTCATGCTGCAGCCCTTGGCCTTGGCATAGGCGATGTAGTCGAGAATCTCCCGGGTGATTCGCTCGCCGGGAGCCAGAATCGGGATTCCGGGGGGATAGCACATGACGAACTCACTGCACACATGGCCCTCGCTGTCCCCCAGGGGCAGGCTCACCTTCTCGGCGTAGAATGCCTCTTGCGGGGAAGCCACCACAATGGGGTCAATGTACTCCTGCTTGAGAAGGTTCGCACCGTCCCGGTGGTTTCTGCGCTTGATTTCCGCCAGGGCGCTGACCAGCCGCTCCAGCTCCTGAGAGCGGTCACCGATGGACAGGTAGGCCAGGATGTTGCCGATGTCGCCAAACTCGATTTGAATGTCGTATTCATCCCGGAGAATGTCGTAGACCTCGATGCCCGCAAGGCCGATGCCCCGGGTGTTGATGCTGAGTTTGGTGGCGTCAAAATCGAAGACAGAGTTTCCGTTACGCAGTTCCTTGCCGAAGGCGTAGTAGCCGCCGATGGCGTTGATCTCCTCCCGGGCGTACTCCGCCATGTCCTCCACCTTGTGGAACACCTGACGTCCCCGCAGTGCCAGATTCCGGCGGGAGATGTCCAGACTGCTCATGAGCAGATAGCTGCCGGAGGTGGTCTGGGTAAGGTTGATGATTTGGCGCACATAGCCGGGGTGCACGTTGGGCCCGATCAGCAGCAGACTGGACTGGGTGAGGCTGCCGCCGCTTTTGTGCATGGAAACCGCCGCCATATCCGCTCCGGCTTCCATAGCAGAGACCGGCAGTCCGTTTCCAAAGTAGAAGTGGGTGCCGTGGGCCTCATCAGCAAGGCACAGCATTCCGGCCTCGTGGGCCATGCGGACGATGGCGCGAAGATCGGAGCAGATGCCGTAGTAGGTGGGATTGTTCACCAGCACCGCCACGGCCTTGGGGTGCTCGCAGATGGCTTTCTGAACCGCTTCCCGGGTCATGCCCAGAGAAATGCCCAACCGCTGATCCACCTCCGGGTTTACATACACAGGAATCGCACCGCAGAGCACCAGCGCATTGATGACGCTGCGGTGGACATTCCGAGGCAGAATGATCTCATCGCCCCGCTTGCAGGTGGTAAGCACCATACTTTGGACACTGCTGGTGGTGCCGCCTACCATCAGGAAGGCGTGGGCTGCGCCAAAGGCGTCGGCTGCCAGCTCCTCCGCCTCCCGGATAACGGAAACGGGATGGCACAGATTGTCCAGTGGTTTCATGCTGTTGACATCCACATCCATGCACTGCTGCCCGAGGAAGTTCGTCAGCTCCGGGTTGCCTCTGCCGTGCTTATGACCGGGAACATCAAAGGGAACCACACGCATTTTCCGAAACCGCTCCAGTGCTTCGTAGATGGGTGCTCTGCTCTGGTCCAGATGCATTTTTTTCACGCAAATCTCCTTCTTTCTCTGGAAAATAAAAAACGCAGGTATGCGCATCAGCACATACCTGCGTAGTCCTATCACAGAAAAAGTAAACAGCCCCCCGATTGGACACAAAACCCCCTAAAAAGAGTGCATTCGGCCCATAAGCGGGTGCAGTAACCCCTGACAGACGGAACGGATTGAGAGAGTCTATATAGCAATCATACTTTTACTACTCTAGTTGACCGTTTCACAAGTGTGTGCTCTTAACACGGATCCTCTATAGGATCCACTTGGGAAATTGCGCTTTTAACGCAATCAAAAAGATACAGCGAAAGCTGCGTTGCGAGTTTATACCCCGCATCGGCTATTGACCCGGCTGTCCGTTCGGCCTCACTTCCCCAAAGAGGAAGGGTCTGCGTCTTGTGTAAAACGACTTTTTTCGTTCCACATTCTTTATGGGGTGGATTATAACGATTGTTCTTTGATTTGTCAAGAATGTTTTTCCTTAAGAAGGAAGGTTTCCACAATTTATCACAGGTATCACAAACTACACATCCAAAAACACAATTTCCTTTTGCAGTTTTTCCTTGCCTGAATCATCAAACAAACGCTGGGAGGCATCCACCGGAACGGTGAATGCCTCCCTGAAATCATTATTTTCCCAGGTGCCAGATGTCCCGGTCGTATTCCGCTATGGTGCGGTCGGAGGAGAACAGGCC
>CAKTOB010000016.1 GCA_934589525.1 uncultured Oscillospiraceae bacterium
AGAACCTTGAAAAACCCCTGCTAAGGGAGTAGGCGTCTAAAAAGCGCGCGAGGGTTCAAATCCCTCTCACTCCGCCATTTGCCTGTTTTACATTTTTGTAGAACAGGCATTTTTTGGAGAGATGTCCGAGTGGTTTAAGGAGCTGGTCTTGAAAACCAGTGACGCGGCAACGCGCCGTGGGTTCGAATCCCACTCTCTCCGCCATGCGTTCCACGCTCCGGGCCATGTGCTCCGGGGCGTGGATTCCTTTTAGTAGGGAATACCGGACGTACATGTGACAGGATTCGGCATGAATTAAAATTTTTCGCTGCTTTGTGAAAAAACTATTGACAAATGCTTCCTGGCATGATATTATGTCCAAGCGTTGAGCGACAGCTCACGTTTGAGTGAAGAAATGGGCGAGTGGTGGAATTGGTAGACTCGCTAGATTCAGGTTCTAGTGTTCATTGCGGACGTGCGGGTTCAAGTCCCGCCTCGCCCACCAATCTCTTTTCTCTTCAAAACAATATGGGCGAGTGGTGGAATTGGTAGACTCGCTAGATTCAGGTTCTAGTGTTCATTGCGGACGTGCGGGTTCAAGTCCCGCCTCGCCCACCAGCTTTTTCTTTTTCCTTCATATCTATGGGCGAGTGGTGGAATTGGTAGACTCGCTAGATTCAGGTTCTAGTGTCCATTACGGACGTGCGGGTTCAAGTCCCGCCTCGCCCACCATAGAAAGACATCGGTTTTGATACAGAGGTATCTTGACTGGTGGCTTTTTCTTTTTGCAAAAATGCCAGTTTGCGGCGGTTTTTCCAATCGTCGGCCGCTTCATCGTAACCCAGAATTATTTGTTGGAAAAATAGTGAAAAAAGGCTTGCATTTTCCTAATACCTGTGCTAAAATAAATCGGTCTGAAATCAAGGTGTGTCCTCTGCCACAAGAATTGTGGGTATGAACGCCTAATATTTAAGGAGGACAATTGTTATGGATTTGGTAAAAGCATTGAACAGCCAGTACATGAAGGAAGAGCTGCCCGAAGTTCGGGTGGGCGACACCGTTCGTGTGCACGTTCGCATCAAGGAAGGCGCTCGTGAGCGTATCCAGGTTTTCGAAGGCACCATCATTGCCCGGAAGCATGGCGGCATCGGTGAGACCATCACTGTTCGTCGTGTGTCCTACGGCGTAGGCTGCGAGAAGGTCTTCCCCCTGCATTCTCCCAACGTTGCCATGATCGAGACCGTCCGTAAGGGCCAGGTTCGCCGTGCGAAGCTGTACTACCTGCGTGACCGCTTCGGCAAGGCTGCCAAGGTCAAGGAGAAGGTATAATTTGCTTTTCATAAAAAGAGAGGGCTTGGCCCTCTTTTTTTATACGCCGCAGGAACTTTTTCGGAATTTTTGCTTTTATTTCTGGAAATGCCTGGAAAGCTGTGGTACAATAGAAAAATCGTATACCGGTATCGCCATAACGCTGGGAGGAAATACAGTTGGCCAGAATGAAGAAACAAGCGCATAAAGAGGAAGAAAAGAAGCTGACCCCAGGCCAAAGTGTTGCCATGTACCTTCATGATTTGCTGTGGATGCTGGCGGTGATCCTTTTCGCCTTTCTGGTGTTTTTTAGGATCATTGTGGTCTCCGGGCCCTCCATGCGGCAGACCCTGCTGGATGGAGACTATCTGCTGCTTGTCAGCAACCTTTTCTATCGGGACCCCCAGGCGGGGGATGTAGTGGTCGTCAGCAAGCAGAGCTATGATGACGGAAAGCCCATTGTAAAGCGGGTCATTGCCACCCAGGGGCAGATCGTGGATATGGATTTTGAAAACGGCATTGTCTATGTAGACGGCCTTCCTTTGGAAGAGGACTATGTCAATACCCCCACCAACCTGGACGAAGGCAATGTGTTTCCTCAAATCGTGGAAGAGGGCTGCGTGTTCGTCATGGGAGACAACCGCAACAATTCCAAGGACAGCCGCAGCCCGGAAATCGGGCAGGTCGATACCCGGGAGGTTTTGGGAAAGGTGGCCCTGCTGCTGTTCCCGGGAACCGACGGAGGCAATCAGGAAAGAAATATGCAGAGGATAGGGACGGTGCAATAAAAATGGAGAATATGAATATTCAATGGTATCCGGGCCATATGACCAAAACCCGGCGGCAGATCGAGGCAGACCTGAAGCAGGTAGACGCGGTTTGCGAAATCGTGGACGCCCGGATCCCCATGTCCAGCCGGAACCCGGATATTGATGCCATTTGCGGCAATAAGCCCAGAATGATCGTCCTGAACCGTATGGATTTGGCAGACCCGGCGGCCACCAGCCGGTGGAAGGCCTATTTTGAAAAAAAGGGTATGGCAGTCATAGCCACGGACTGCAAAACAAAGCGGGGCATTTCCGGTTTTACCCCCGCTGCCCGGACGGCCTGTGCGGAGAAGCTGGCCAGGGACGCTGCAAAGGGCATGAATCGCCCCCTGCGGGTCATGGTGGTGGGCATTCCCAATGTGGGAAAATCCACCCTCATCAACCAGATTTCCGGCAGAAAGGGCGCCAAGGCGGAAAACCGCCCCGGTGTCACCAGAGGCAAACAGTGGGTCACGGTGGATGCCGGTTTGCAGCTGCTGGATACCCCGGGGATCCTCTGGCCCAAATTCGAGGACCCGGAGGTCGGCATGATGCTGGCCTTTACCGGGGCAGTGAAGGAGGGCGTTATTGATGTAGAGGAGCTGGCCTGCCGCCTGCTGGAGCTGCTGCTAAGCTTCTACCCTCAAACTTTGGCAGAGCGCTATAAGGTAGAAGCCCCCCAGGGTACGCCCGGTTATGAGCTGCTGGAAATGGCCGGAAAGAATCGGGGGTATCTGTTATCCCGGGGAGAAATCCATACGGAGCGGATGGCAAAGGTGCTGCTGGATGAATTTCGCAGCGGAAAACTGGGAAAATTTACCCTGGAACAGCCGAAGGAGGAAGACCATGTCTGAAATCGATCTTTGGGCCATTGAAAAAGAGTACCCGGACATCCGGTTGATTTGTGGAGTGGATGAGGCGGGCAGGGGACCGCTGGCCGGGCCTGTATGCGCCGCGGCGGTGATTTTACCCAAGAACCTGGAAATCCCAGGGCTCAATGACAGCAAGAAGCTGTCAGATAAGCGCCGCCGGGAGCTGTTTCCTCTGATTCAGGAGCAGGCGCTGGCCTATGGCATTGCCTTTGCCAGTCAAGAAGAAATCGATGAATTAAACATTTTACAGGCGACCTTTTTAGCCATGGGCAGAGCCCTGGAGCAATTGAAGCCCAAGGCGGAGTTTGCCCTAATCGACGGAAACCGGCAGACGGACTTTGGCATTCCCTGCAGGACCGTGGTCCAGGGGGACAGCCTCAGCGCCAATATTGCGGCGGCCTCCGTCCTGGCGAAGGTCACCCGGGACGATTATATGATCAAAATGGCGGAAGCCTATCCGGGCTATGGCTTTGAAATCCATAAAGGCTACGGCACCAAGGCCCATTATGCCGCGCTGCGGGAGCTGGGCCCCTGTCCCATTCACCGGAAGACATTCCTTAAAAAGTTCTATGGCGAATCTGCTGGGTAACTGGGGAGAGGCCCAGGCGGCGGAATATCTGCGGCGCAAGGGCTACAGCATTGTGACCACCAATTTCCGCTGCCGCTTCGGGGAAATTGATCTGATCGTCCGCAACCGAAAATTTCTGGTGTTCGTGGAAGTGAAACTGCGCAAAAACGCCAATTTCGCCCAGGCCCGGGAATTTGTAGATTATAAAAAGCAGCAGCGTCTGCGCACAACGGCTTCTCTTTACTTATCCCGGTACCCCGCGACCTTGCAGCCAAGGTTTGACGTAATCGAGGTCTACGCCCCCCAGGGCATGGAAACGGTGAAGCCGGTCATCAATCATTTGGAGGATGCGTTTCAATGAAGTTTCCTGTTTTTGACCTGCACTGTGATACGGCCCTGCGGCTGCTGGGTGACGACGGCAACCAGGCGGGCAGTCTTAAATCCAACCAAGGACATATCGATTTGACCCGGGCCAAAGCGCTTGCCGGATATTGCCAGTGCTTTGCCTGCTTTACAACGCCTTCCATGTCCGAAAAGGACTGGTACGGCGTTTCTCCCGTAGTGATGTTCGAGCGGGAAATCGCCACCGTTCAGCGGGAAATCGATAAGAATAAAAGAATGATCGGTCTGGTTTACAGCCCCAAGGAAATTCGGGAGAACCTGGAAAAAGGGAAGATGTCGGCGCTTTTGACCATTGAAGGACCGGCGGGTTTTGGGTTTGACCCGGAGCTGCTGGAAAACCTTTATCAAATCGGCTTCCGAATCTCCACGCTGGGATGGAACGAGAAAAACGTTCTGACCGGCTCCCATCAGACCGGGGAGGGGCTCACGGACCTGGGCAAAACCTATGTGCGCAGATGCCAGGAACTGGGCATTCTGGTGGATGTGAGCCATATCAGTGACAGAGGCTTCTGGGATATTATGGACATTACCCCGGCTCCGGTGATCGCCACCCATTCCAACAGCCGTGCCCTCTGCGGCCACAGCAGAAATCTGACGGATGACATGTTCCGGGCCATCCGGGAAACCGGCGGCGTGGTAGGCATCAATCAGTTTGCGGAGTTCCTGGGGGAAAACCCCACCCTGGACACCATCTGTGACCACATTTTCCATTTCCTGGAACTGGACCCGGAGGGGACACACGTTGCCCTGGGCGGTGATTTGGATGGCTGTTCCGCTTTGGCGGAGGGCTTCCGGGGCATCGAAAGCTATGAGGCGCTGGCAGAGCGTCTGCTGGAACGGGGCCTGACCGAGGACATGGTCATGAATCTATACTGGAATAATGCGTTGGGAGTGATGGACGCTGCGGTACAGAACAACTAGAACCCCCGAAGGCAGCTATGAAGAGCTGCAGGCCTTCCGAGAGGACCGAAGCCCGGACGGCGGGCTTTATGTACCGGAACGGATCCCGAGGTTTTCCAGGGAGGAGATCCTGGAACTGGGACGGATGACGGAAAACGCCGCCGCCGCAAAGCTCATGGCACTGTATCTGGGAGACCGGATCTCTTCCTGGGATTTGGATTTTTCCGTTGGCCGCCGCTGGGTCCGCCGGAAGGAATTGGACAGAAAGAATGTTCTTTTAGAAAGCTGGCACAATCCCGAGGGGGAAATCGACTATCTGTTCCGGTTCCTCTCAGAGCGGCTTGGGACGCCTTTGGGCTTCTGGGGGAAAACCGTGGTCCGCATGGCGGCTGCCGGAACGATGATCGCCGGAATGGCTGCAGAGAAGCGCATGAACTGGGAAGAACCGGCGGAGTTTGCGGTGATCTCCGGTGATTTTTCTGGCATTCTGGCAGGCGTATATTTAAAAGCCATGGGTTTTCCCATTGGAAAACTGGTTTGCTGCTGCAACGAAAACAACAGCATTTGGGAACTGGTGCATTTAGGCCAGCTGCGGACGGACGGCATCTGCCAGCAAACCCTGACCCCGGCGGCAGATACGCTGCTTCCCCAGGGGCTGGAGCATCTGCTGTGCTGCCTTGGCGGCGAAAAAACGGCGCTGGAATATGCGAGGTGCGCCTATATGGGGTTAAGCTATGCACCGGATGAAAACCTGCTTGCGAAGCTGCAAACCGTTTTGTTTGTGGGCGTTGTGAGTCGGGAACGGCTGGAACTGACCCTGACCGGGGTTCTCAAGAACTACGGCTGCCTGATTTCCCCCTATGGGGCCATGGCTTATGCGGGAGCCCAGGACTATCGGGCAAAAAGCGGAGAGAATCGGCTGTGCCTGATGCTGTCAGACCGGAATCCGGTCCTGGATGCCCAGGCCCTGGAAACCCTTCTGGGCATCTCCCACAATGCGGTGCGGGATTATTTGAATCAGGGGAGGTGAGTGCTGTGGCGCTGTATGCCATTGGAGATCTGCATCTGTGCCTGGGAGCGCCGAAGCCCATGGATGTATTCGGCGGAGCCTGGGTCGGGTATATGGAAAAACTCCGGCAGGGCATGTCGGTAATCGGTCCGGAGGATACAACGGTCCTGATGGGGGATTTGAGCTGGGCTCTGGACCTGCCCGGTGCCAAAGAGGACTTTGCCTGGCTCCAGGAGATTCCCGGAGAAAAGATTATTTTAAAAGGAAACCATGACTACTGGTGGAGCACCCAGGCGAAATTTGAAAAATTCTGCCTGGAACATGGGTTTACCCAGATGCACCTTCTGAATAACAACTGCTTCTTTTATGAAGACGTGGCCATTTGCGGCACCAGAGGCTGGTTTTTTGAGGAAGAGCGGTCCGGGGCCCACGACGAAAAGGTGTTCCGCCGGGAGTTGATGCGCCTGGAAGCTTCTCTAAAAGCGGCAGGGGAGCGGCAGAAGCTGGTGTTCCTGCATTACCCTCCTAAATACAAGGGCTACAACTGTCCGGAGATTCTGGAGCTTCTAAAAAAATACGAAGTGCGGCAGTGCTTTTACGGCCATCTCCACGGAGCAAGCCACCGTCTTGCCATGGAAGGGCTATGGGATGGGGTCGAATACCGTCTTCTGTCTGCGGACTATCTGAATTTCCGGCCCTACAAAGTAAAAAATTGAAAAGTTTTTAAGAAAAGTATGGACAACGCTTGCTTTATTTGATAGAATATATCGGCTATGTAAAAATATAAATAAAGGGTGCGGTTTTCGGCACCTATCAGGAGGTATATTTACATGAACGTAAAGAACGTAGAAAGAAACGGCAATCAGGCCACCATCGTTGTCGAGATCGACAAGGAACTGATGGAGACCGGCGTCAACAAGGCTTACATGAAGGCTCGCAAGAGCATCATGATCCCCGGCTTCCGGAAGGGCAAGGCACCCCGGAAGATGATTGAGGCCATGTACGGTGCCCACGTTTTTTATGAAGACGGCCTGGAAGAGATCTTCCCCGAAATCTATGATTTCGCCGTTGCCAAGCAGGAGGGCTTCAAGGCCATCGGCCGTCCCAGCCTGACCGACATGCAGATTTCTGACGACAACACCGTAACCCTGACCCTGACCACCGATGTATACCCCGAGGTCACCCTGGGCCAGTACAAGGGCCTGGAGGTCGAGAAGGCTGAGCCCGTGGTTACCGACGCTCAGGTTCAGGCTGAGCTGGATAACATGGCTCAGAACGTTGCTTCCACCGAAAACGTGGAGCGGGCCGCCGAAATGGGCGATACTGCCAACATTGACTTCGAAGGCTTCGACAATGGCGTTCCCTTCGAGGGCGGCAAGGGCGAAGGCTTTGACCTGAAGCTGGGCAGCCACTCCTTTGTTCCCGGCTTTGAGGAGCAGATCGTGGGCATGAACGTGGGCGAGGAGAAGGACATCGACATCACCTTCCCCGAGGACTACCACAAGGAGCTGGCCGGTAAGGCTGTTGTGTTCCATGTGAAGCTGAACAAGCTCACCGTGACCATCGTTCCCCAGCAGGACGACGAGTTTGCCAAGGACGTTTCCGAGTTCGACACTCTGGAAGAGCTGAAGGCTGACATCAAGGCCAAGGCCCTGGAGAAGGCCACCAAGCAGCTGGAGTCCTCTTTTGAGAACGCTGCCATTGAAAAGGCTGCCGAGAACACCACTGTGGATATGCCCAACGCTCTGGTAGAGAAGGAGCTGGACATCCAGATGGAGCGCTTCGGCTACCAGCTGCAGATGAGCGGCTACTCCATGGAGCAGTACGCCAAGATGATGGGCGGCGACGTGAACACCATGCGCAACGCCTTCCGTCCCACTGCCGAGAAGCAGGCCAAGATCTCTGTGACCCTGGAGAAGATCGCTGAGGTAGAGAACGTCTCCGTTACCGAGGAGGACATCACCGAGGAGCTGGAGAACATGGCCAAGCAGTACGAGATGGACGTAGAGAAGATCAAGGAGCTGGTTCCCACCGAGGAACTGACCGAGTCCCTGAAAACCCGGAAGGCTGTGAAGATCATCGTTGACAGCGCCGTCGCCGTCGCTCCCAAGGCAGAAGAAAAGACCGAGGAATAAGCTTTTTCCCAAATGGTTAGAATGTTTCACGGCATAACCAATACAGCGATTTAGAAGATCCCGCCGGGATGGGAAGGGGCTTCGGCTCCTTCCCATCTGGTAGATTTTTTGAGCCGCTATCTGAAAGGAGACATCACCATGAGTTTAGTACCCTATGTTGTTGAGCAGACCAGCCGCGGTGAGCGCAGCTATGATATTTTCTCCCGTCTGCTGAATGACCGCATTATTTTCCTGTCTGAGGAAGTCAACGACACCACCGCCAGTCTGGTGGTTGCCCAGCTGCTGTACCTGGAGGCCCAGGACCCGGATAAGGACATTCAGTTCTATATCAATTCCCCCGGCGGCAGCGTAACAGCCGGTATGGCCATTTACGACACCATGCAGTACATCAAGTGCGATGTGGCGACGATTTGCGTGGGCATGGCAGCTTCCATGGGTGCGTTCCTGCTCAGCGCCGGTACCAAGGGGAAGCGGATGGCGCTGCCCAATTCCGAAATTATGATCCACCAGCCCTCCGCCGGTACCCAGGGCCAGATCACGGATATGGCCATTCACCTGAAGCGCCTAGAAACCATCAAGGCCCGGATGAACCGCATCATGTCCGAGAATACCGGAAGGACCTTGGAGGAAGTAACTACCGCCTGCGAGCGGGACAACTTCATGAGCGCCGAGGAAGCCAAGGAATTTGGTCTTATTGACCGGATTTTGGAGCATCATTGATTTTTTGAAAGAAACGAGGTGCCGGGTATATGGCAAGAACAAATGAGCCGCCGGTTCGGTGCAGTTTCTGCGGGAAGCGGGAAGCTCAGGCCGGCCGGCTGATCGCCGGCCCTGGTGTATATATTTGCAGCGATTGCGTGCAGGCCTGCAGTGAATTGCTGCGGGATGAAATGGACATGGGCACCGGCAGCACCCTTCCTCAGATGGAGAAGCTGCCTACTCCCATGGAAATGAAGGCCTTCATGGACCATTATATCATCGGACAGGAGGAGGCCAAAACGGCCCTTGCTGTGGCGGTGTATAACCACTATAAGCGGATCGCGTTTCCGGATTATTCCGACGTAGATCTGCAAAAGAGCAACATTCTTCTGATCGGACCCACGGGCTGCGGCAAGACCCTCTTTGCCCAGACCCTGGCGAAGATTCTGAATGTGCCCTTTGCCATTGCGGATGCCACCACACTGACGGAGGCCGGCTATGTAGGCGACGATGTAGAGAATATTCTGCTGCGTCTGCTGCAAGCCGCTGATTTTGATGTGGAGCTGGCCCAGCGCGGCATCATTTACATTGACGAAATGGATAAAATCGCCAGAAAGAGCGAGAATACGTCCATTACCAGGGATGTTTCCGGCGAAGGTGTCCAACAGGCCCTGCTGAAAATTCTGGAGGGTACCGTTGCCAACGTGCCCCCTCAGGGCGGACGGAAGCACCCCCAGCAGGAAATGATCCAGGTGGATACCACCAACATCCTCTTTATCTGCGGCGGTGCATTTGACGGCCTGGATAAGATCATCGAGGCACGGACGGACCGGAGCAGCATCGGCTTTGACGCCCCTGTAGAGAGCCGGAAGAGCCGGGATGTTGGAAAACTGCTGGCCCAGGTAGAGCCCCATGATTTGATGAAATTCGGCATTATCCCGGAACTCATTGGCCGGATGCCCATGATTTCCTGCCTGGAGAGCCTGACCCAGGAAGACCTGGTCCGAATCATGGTGGAGCCCAAAAATGCCATTGCCCGGCAGTATCAGAAGCTTCTGGAAATGGATGGCGTAACTCTGGAGATCACCGACGATGCCCTCAAGGCCATTGCCAAGAAGGCCATTGACCGTCAGATCGGAGCCAGAGGTCTGCGGGCCATTATGGAAAAGATCATGACCGGGATCATGTTCCAGATCCCGTCGGACCTGTCCATTCAAAAGGTCATTCTGACTCCTGAGTGTGTGGATGGTGGAGAGCCCACCATTATTCGGGATGCCGCTCATCCCAGAAAGCCCCTAAACGGGAAAAAATAATAGGGCGGTTTTTCCGCTGATTTAGGGGGGTAGTTCATTCTACCCCCTTTTGTTTTCATAACTCCAAATAAGGAGGGATAACCAATGAGCGAAATGATTTATGCCGGAAATATGCCTGTTCTGGCCCTGCGGGGTCTGGCGATTTTTCCGGACCAGACTGTCCACTTTGATGTAGGCCGGCCCAAATCCGTCTACGCCCTGGAGGCAGCCATGAAGGAAAACCAGTCCATTTTTCTGGTTCCGCAGAAGGACTTCATGGTAGACGACCCCAACCTATCTGACCTTTATCCCATCGGCACCATTGCCCAGGTAAAGCAAGTTCTGAAGGCTCAGGATGAAAATCTGCGGGTGCTTGTGACCGGCCTGTCCCGTGGCCGGATCACGGAGGTCAAGCAGACCAGCCCCTATCTCATGGGCATGGTGGAATCTGTTTCCTCCGGGGAGAGCACGGACTCTCTTAAAAGCCAGGCCATGCGGCGTGAAGCCAATTCCCTTTACGCCACTTATACGGAAATCACCGAGCATCCCAGTCAGATGATCCAGATGAAGATGTTCACCAGCAATGATAACGGCTTCCTGGCCGACTCCATCGGCCAGAATTCCGGTCTGGACATTGATGATAAAGCAGCGCTTCTTTGTCAGTTGAACCCCAATAAGCGTCTGGAAATGGCCATTTCCATGCTGCGGCAGGAAATTGAGGTCTTGAAGCTGGAATCCGAGATCCACGACCGGACCCGGACCAACATGGACCAGAACCAGCGGGATTACTATCTGCGGGAGCAGATCAAGGCCATTCGGGAAGAGCTGGGCGAAGGTGACGAGGATGCGGAGCTGGATGAAGACCTTGCCCGCATCAAGGCCCTGCACCTGCCGGAGGAGCAGGAGAAAAAGCTGGTGAAGGATGCCGAAAAGCTCAAAAAGCAGCCCTTTGGCTCCTCTGAAGCCTCCGTCCTGCGCAATTATCTGGATACGGTGCTGGACCTTCCCTGGAATGTAAAAACCAAAGACAGGGTCGATGTAGCTGCCGCACGAAAAATCCTTGACAAAGACCATTTTGGCATGGAAAAGGTGAAAGAGCGGATTCTGGAGGCCATGGCCGTCAAGGAAATGGCCCCTGAAAGCCAGCACCAGATCCTGTGCCTGGTGGGCCCTCCCGGTGTGGGCAAAACCTCCATTGCGTATTCCATTGCCAGGAGCATGAACCGGAAAATGGTTCGTATTTCCCTGGGCGGTGTCCATGACGAGGCGGACATCCGGGGCCATCGGAAGACCTATGTCGGTGCCATGCCCGGGCGGATCATGACCGCCATGACCCAGGCCGGAACCTCCAACCCAGTGCTGCTTCTGGACGAAATCGATAAAATGGGCTCCGACTACCGGGGTGACCCCAGTGCGGCGCTTTTGGAAGTCCTGGACGGAGAGCAGAACAGTACCTATCGGGACCATTACATTGAGATCCCCTTTGACCTCTCCGATGTGATGTTCATCACCACGGCCAACACTTTGGATACGGTGCCGAGACCTTTGCTGGACCGGATGGAGATCATTGAGCTGGGCTCCTATTCCGATGAAGAAAAGCTGATGATCGCCAAGAACCATCTGATCCCCAAGCAGCTCAAAAAGCACGGTCTTAAAAAGTCCCAGCTGAAAATCACGGATGATGCCATCCGGGAAATCATTTGCTGCTATACCCGGGAGTCCGGCGTCCGCAATCTGGAGCGATACATCGGCCAGCTCTGCCGCAAGACCGACATGCAGCTGCTGTCCCAGGAAGATGTCAAAAAGGTCATGGTCACCGGCGGAAATCTGGAAGAGTTCTTAGGTGTCCGGAAGTTCCTGCCGGACCGGCTGCCCGGAACGGATCAGGTAGGTCTTGTGACCGGTCTGGCCTGGACCAGTGTAGGCGGCGAGACCCTGGAGGTAGAAGTTAACGTCATGGACGGCTCCGGCAAGCTGGAGCTCACCGGTAATCTGGGGGATGTGATGAAGGAGTCTGCCCATGCAGCGCTGAGCTACATTCGGGCCAATGCCTCCAAGCTGGGCGTTCCCGGAGACTTTTATAAGACCAAGGACATCCACGTCCACTTCCCGGAGGGCGCGGTTCCCAAGGACGGCCCCTCGGCCGGTGTAACGGTCTGCACGGCCATGGTCTCCGCCTTGACCAACACCACGGTGCGGCGGGACATTGCCATGACCGGTGAGATCTCCCTCCGTGGCCGGGTCATGCGGATCGGCGGCCTGAAGGAAAAGACCATGGCGGCCCTGCGTCACGGGGTCCGTACCGTGATCATACCCAAGGACAACGAGCGGGACCTGGAGGAAATCGACCCCATTGTCCGCAAACAGCTCAATTTTATCAGTGCTTCCACGGTAGACACCGTTCTGGATGCCGCCCTGAACCGGACCACGGAGATGAATCCGGCCATTCTGGGGTCGCTTCCCGAAGAGGTCTCCGGGAAGGTCCGCAGACCGGAGATCCGGCAGTAAGGAGGCAGCCATGAATTTTCAGAATGTAGAGTTTTTGATTTCCGCCGCCGCCCCCAAGGATTTTCCGGCAAAGCGGTTGCCGGAAATCGCCTTCGCCGGAAAATCCAACGTGGGCAAATCCTCGGTCATTAACCGTCTGCTGCAACGAAAGAGCATGGCCAAGGTGGGGGACAAGCCAGGGAAGACGGTTCATGTGAATTATTTTCTCCTGGACAAGCAGTGCTATCTGGTAGATCTGCCCGGCTACGGCTTTGCCAAGGTCCCCCAGGCGGAAAAAGACCGCTGGGCCAAACTGATGGAGGATTATTTTGCAGCCAATCGCATTACCCTGGGTGTGCTGATCGTGGACTACCGCCATCCCCCCACGAATAATGACATTACCATGGCAAAATGGTTTCTGGATTCCGGCTGTCCTTTTGTGGTCCTGGCCAACAAAAAGGACAAGCTGAAGAAAAGCGAGTTGGAGCCCAACCTTGCCCTCATCCGTCAGGATTTGGAGCTGCCGGAAAACTGTCCCGTCATTCCCTTCTCCGCGGAGAAGGGGGACGGCCGGGACGAGTTGGTCAAGCAGATCCTCCGGGCAGTAAAAATTTGATCACCGGGCTTTTCCAAGTCACTGTATTTCCGGCGATCCTATAAAACAGCGCCCCGTTTCCCAATAAGTCTTTTGGACTTTCCAAGGGAAACAGAGCGCTGTTTTATTTTTGTTCTTTACTTTCCTTCCGCAATGGCCTGCTTCAGGGCTGCGGCCAGCTGATCGGGGCAGGAGGTGGGCTTGGAGCCGCACTGGATGCCCGCCACCTTTTCAATCACGTCCTGGGCGTTCATGCCCTCGACCAGGGAGCCAATGCCCTTCAGGTTGCCGTTGCAGCCGCCGATGAACTGGACATTATGGACCTTTCCGTCCTCCAGGTCGAAGAAAATCGTCCGGGAGCAGGTGCCCTTTGTGGTATACTCGTAATGCATTGTAAAAATCCTCTCTATTTTTATTTTGTTAAATCCACCACTTTTGCCCCGGTGAGTTGCATGATGGGCTCCGGCGGCACGATGATTTGATGCCCCCGCTCT
Source organism: uncultured Oscillospiraceae bacterium (assembly GCA_934589525.1). Taxonomy (GTDB): domain Bacteria; phylum Bacillota; class Clostridia; order Oscillospirales; family Oscillospiraceae; genus Faecousia. Next base: position 13,547 of record CAKTOB010000016.1, read on the forward strand.
CCGGCGGACAAGGCGATCTCCTCACACAGAAGGCACAGTTCATCAAAAAAGGTGGGGTATTTCTTTTTCATCCCGATGGGACTGCACCCGCCGCGAATGTAGCCTGTGAGATTCAGCAGCTCCTTGACGTGGACAAGCTCCATATTTTTGTCGCCTGCCGCTTTGGCTGCCTTTTTAAGATCCAGTTCCTCACACACAGGAATGCAGAACACATTGATCCCGGTCCGTTCGCCCTGGGCCACCAGGGTTTTGAATACCTGTTCCTCCGGCATTCCGATGGCCTGAGCGGCATGGACACCGCTTAAATCGTTTTCATCATAATCGTAGAATTTTTCGGAGCAGGGGATCCCCGCCCGTTCTACAAGACGAACAGCATTTGTTTTTGCCGACATATTCATCACCGCCCGTATTATACCCCGTTTTTTTCGTTTTGGCAAGAATGAAATTATCAAATGGGGTTATGCTATAAAAAAACAAGGGAGGGTGAAAATTGGAAAAAGACGCAGATTTAAAAAAGGAAGAACGAAACCAAATTCTGGAATTAGGCTCCGACATGACCCGCTCGCAGCAGGGGAATATTTATACCCTGACCATCATCGGCCAGATCGAAGGCCACCAGCTGGCACCGGAAACGGTGAAAACAACAAAATATGAGCACGTCCTGCCCCTTCTGGCTGGTCTTGAGGAAAGTGATGATGTGGACGGGCTGCTGCTCCTGCTCAATACCGTGGGCGGGGATATTGAAGCGGGCCTTGCCATTGCGGAAATGATCTCCGGTATGAAAAAGCCTACGGTGTCTCTGGTCTTAGGCGGTGGTCACTCCATCGGCATCCCCTTGGCCGTGTGTACCAAGCGCTCCTTTATTACGCCCACAGCCAGTATGACGGTCCATCCCGTGCGTATGACAGGCCTGGTGGTGGGCGCGCCCCAGACCTTCCGGTATTTTCAAAGGATCCAGGAGCAGATCACGGAATTTGTAACTGCCAATTCTAAAATCTCCAAGAAAGAATTTGAGCGCTATATGATGGCCACGGGAGAAATGGCCACAGACGTGGGAACCATCCTTTACGGCAAAGAGGCGGTGTCATCGGGCCTCATCGACCGTCTCGGAGGCCTGAATGATGCCCTGAGCTGCCTGCACCGTATGATCGATAAGCGAAAGCAAGAAAAGTAATCTTCATTCCCCCTGCCGCAACTTTTCCGGCAGGGGGAAATTTAAGGCAACACCGCACAATTTCGTCTGCGGACATCAGCGGATCTTTTGCCCCAATATTGCAGTTTGAAAAACTTAAAATACACAAAGTATTCCTGCGTTTTTCAAACTTTATCTTGGGGCAAAATCTCTCGCCGCTGTCTCTTGCCGAATTGTGCGGTGCTGCCTTGAGAAAAAAACATTGTATTTTTCTGGATTTGTGATACAATGAACGAAAGTATGCAGTGCCAAGGCATGCAGATGTTTAGGAGGGAATTATTATGGCTGAATATAAGCAGTACATTACCCAGGCTGAAGAAAACGGGAATGTTTTGATTTCTGAAGATGTTGTAGAAGTGATCGCGGAGCATGCGGTTTCCGAGGTGGAAGGCGCCGCCGGCATTTACGCCAAGCCCGGCAATGAGGTTGCGGAGTTCGTTGGCGTGAAGAATTGGGGCAAGGGCCTGAAAATCATGATCGCCGAGGACAATTCCGTGACCATTGACGCGGATATTCTGATTTGCTATGGCTACAGCGTGGTCGATGTGGCTGACAGCGTGCAGACCGCGGTGGCCTCTGCCGTGGAATCCATGACCGGTGTAAAGGTCCATGCGGTCAATGTCAATGTCTGCGGGATCTCCCGGAAGTAAGAGGAGCTGTCATGACAAGATCTGATGCAAGAGAACTGGCCGTCCACTTGATTTACGCCCGGGAATTTACCGGTGAAGAGCCGGAAAGCGTGGTCGCCACCCGGTTTAACAAAGAGTATTATCCCACCCTGTCCCAGGAGAATGCCGTTTATGCAGACCGTCCCAGCAATGCCCAGCTGCGCTATATCGATACGGTGGTCTCCGGCGTTGCCAACCGCAGCGAAGAATTGAACGCCGTGATCCAGCAGTATTCCATCGGCTGGGACATCAGCCGTATTTCCCGGCTGACCCGCTGCGTCATGCAGCTGGCAATTTTTGAAATTCTCTACGTCGATGATGTGCCCACCGGAGCTGCCATTGCCGAGGCCGTGCGTCTGGCCAAGCGTTACGACGGTGACGACACCGGCGCTTTCGCAAACGGCATTCTGGGCGCTTTCGCCAGAAGCCTCACCGAGCAGAAAGAGGAAAACTGATATGGGTGTGATTGGCATTGATACCAGCAATTATACCACCTCCATTGCCTATCTGGATGACCGGCTGGGGGAGAATTGCGGAAAGCTGCTTCCTGTAAAGCAGGGGGCGCTGGGGCTGCGCCAATCCGATGCCGTTTTTGCACATACGAAAAGCCTGCTGGAGCTGTCTGGCAGGCTGTTTTCCCATATTCCCGAGAAAAACATAACGGCAATCGGCGTCAGCACCCGGCCGAGAGCGGTGGAAGGCAGTTATATGCCCTGCTTTTTGGTAGGGGTATCCCATGCAGCCCTTCTTTCCCAGGTACTGGGGGTCCCTCTGGTGGAGGTTTCCCATCAGCAGGGCCATATAGCGGCGGCCCTGTGGAGTGCGAAGCGGATGGATTTGATGGACGAACCCTTTCTATCCTGGCACCTTTCCGGCGGCACCACGGAGCTGCTGTTGGTTTCACCGGAAGGCCGGAATGTAACGTGTGAAAAAATCGGCGGCACCACGGATATTTCCGCCGGTCAGCTGATCGACCGGACCGGTCAGCTTCTGGGTCTGCCATTTCCCGCCGGAAAACACCTGGACCGGTTGAGTGCCGAGGCAAAAGGGCAGGACCGGTTCCGCGTGAAATGCACCCAGCGGTGCTTCTCTTTATCCGGGATGCAAAATAAGGTGAAGCAGTATTATGATCAGGTGCAGGCTCCCGCGGAAACGGCGGCCTTTGCCCTGCGCTGTGTGGCAGGAGCCGTATTTCAGGCTACCCAGCAGGCCTTGGAGGCTTACCCGGGGCTTCCTGTGGTATTCTCCGGGGGCGTGGCCTCCAACAGCCTGCTGCGGCAGTGGATGGCCCCTTTAAAGCCGATTTTTGCGGAGCCCCAGTATTCTACGGACAACGCCATGGGCGTTGCGGTGCTGGCAAAGCGCTTGACGGAGGGATAACATGCCGCAAATCTATTCTATTACCCAAATCAATGAATACATTCAGGGTATGATGAACGCGGACCCCCGCCTGAGCCAGGTGGCTGTCCGGGGTGAGATCAGCAACTATAAGTGCTATCCCTCCGGCCACCACTATTTTACGCTGAAGGACGAGTCCTCGGCCTTAAAGTGCGTGATGTTTAAGGGAAGCGCCATGGGGCTGCGGTTTCGGCCCGCAAATGGCATGAAGGTCATCGCCCTGGGCCGGGTGACAGTCTACCCACGAGACGGACAGTATCAGCTGTACTGCTCCGCCATGACCGTAGACGGCGTTGGCGACTTGTATGCGGCCTTCGAGCAAACCAAAAAGAAACTGGCGGAGCAGGGCCTTTTTGACCCGGACAAAAAGAAAAAGCTCCCCAAATACCCCGGCACCATCGGCGTTGTGACCAGCTCTGCAGGTGCGGCGGTCCATGACATTTTACGGATCCTTCGGAAACGTTACCCCCTGACCCAGGTCAAGCTTCTTCCGGTACGGGTACAGGGAACGGCCGCCCCGGAGGAGATTGCCGCGGCCATTCGCTATGCCAACGCCTGGAAGCTTGCGGATCTGCTGATCGTCGGACGGGGCGGCGGCTCCTTGGAGGACCTATGGGCCTTTAATGACGAGCGGGTGGCCTACGCCATTTATGAATCGGAGATCCCGGTGATCTCCGCCGTAGGCCACGAACCCGATGTGACCATTGCGGACTATGTGGCAGACCTTCGGGCGGCCACACCGTCTAACGGTGCGGAATTGGCGGTTCCTGACCGGGATGCCCTGGCGCAGAATCTGGATGCACTGTATGCCGCCATGGCAGGGGCGCTGAACCGCCAGCTGAAGCTGGAAACCACCAGACTTCATGCCCTGTCTTCCAACCCGGCCCTGCGGAGCCCCTTGGCTTATATAGAAAGCAAGGAAAAAGAACTGCTGCTTCTGAAAAACAGAATGGCGGCAGCCCAGGAGCGGATCCTCTCCGCCCGGAATGTCCAATTTGCAGCCTTCGTTTCAAAGCTGGATGCTATGAGCCCGCTGAAGGTTTTAAGCCGGGGCTATGCCATGGCCCTGACCCAAGACGGAACGGTCCTGCGGTCTGTGAAGCAGGTCACAAAGGGTGCGGAAATTTCAATCATGGTCGGTGACGGAACCGTTGCCGCCTCGGTTTTAAGTACAAAGGAGACTGGCGATGAATCAGAAGAACCAAACGTTTGAGCAGAACATGGAACGCCTGGAGCAAATCGTTCGGGCCATGGAGCGGGGCGATGTGGCTTTGGACGAATCCCTCAAGCTGTTCCAGGAGGGGACAGAGCTGGTTCGCAGCTGCGAAAAGCTGCTGGAAAACGCAAAGCTCCAGGTGCGGCAGATCACAGCCGGAGCCGACGGAGAACCTACGGAGGTACCTTTTGATGAAGACAATTGAAGAAGTATCCCTGGACTACCGAAAGCAAATTGAGGCCTATCTGGAATCGATCTACGCCCCCTACAGCCGAGAGCCTCAAAAGTTGATTTTTGAGGCGGCCAATTACAGCCTCTTGGCAGGGGGAAAACGGCTTCGTCCGATTTTTACTCTGGATTTCTGCAAAATGTGCGGAGGGGACCCCCAGGATGCCCTGCCCTTGGCGGCGGCAACGGAAATGATCCACACCTACAGTCTCATCCACGATGACCTTCCCTGCATGGACAATGACGATTACCGCCGGGGACGTTTGACCAATCACAAGGTCTACGGAGAAGGCATGGCCGTTCTGGCGGGAGATGCCTTGCTGACAGATGCCTTTGCGGTGGCCACCCGTGCGAAGCTGAAGGAGCAGAAGCAGCTTGCTATGGCCATTGGGGTCCTCAGTGAGTGCGCCGGTTCCCTGGGCATGATCGGGGGACAGGTGCTGGATATTCTCAGTGAAGAGCGGAAGTGTTCTGAGCAGGAGGTTTTGGATATTCAGTCCAGAAAAACCGGTGCCCTCATTCGCTGTGCCTGTGCCCTGGGCGTGATCGCCGGAAACGGCAGCGAGGAGCAGCTGCACAGTGCCATCGAATTTGCGGATCTTTTGGGCCTGGCCTTCCAGATTCGGGATGACATCCTGGATGTGATCGGTGACGCGGCAGAGCTCGGCAAGGCCACCGGTGTGGATACGGGGAAAAACACCTTTGTCAGACTCTATGGCGTTGACAAGTGCGAGGCGCTGGTCAAGGAATATACCCGGAAGGCGCTGGACTGCCTGGACGGATTTTCCGATACCCAATACATGCGTAGTCTCGCCATCAGCCTGACGGAGCGCCGAAATTAAAAAAAGCCCGTGGGATTTGGAAAACAATTCCCACGGGTTCGGTTTTTTCTGCCGCTTTTTTCAGGGAGAAAATTTCAAGAAATAGAAAGATGTTGTGAAAACTGCCAAAAAGAAGTGCACGAAATTCGTGAAAACCACCATTTGAAATAACCTTAAAATTTTGATATTATATCACCATAGATATATTTTGTCAATAGGAGGATCTTCCATGTTTCAGGTGGGCGAGATGGCGGTGTACGGAACCCATGGGGTATGCCAGGTAACGGACATTCAAGAACGGATCGTTGACAAGGCAACCCGGCGGTATTTGGTGCTGAAGCCGGTTGGCCGAAGCGGCAGTCAGTATTTGGTGCCGATGGAAAATGAGGCGGCCATGTCAAAGCTGTGCCCTCTGGCCTGCCGGGAAGAGCTGGAGCGTCTGCTGACCGCTCCGGAGATCCGGGTCAGCAACTGGATCCCGGAAGAAAATAAACGGAAGCAGTTTTACAGGACCCTCAGCGGTGCCAGCCGGGAGTGCCTGTTCCAGACGGTGTGTACTCTCTATTCCCATCGGGCAAGTCAGAAGTCCCAGGGCAAGCGGCTGCACATGTGTGACGAGAATTTTTTGCGTGACGCGGAAAAGATGCTCTCCGGAGAATTAGAGGTGGTGCTGGGCCTTACCGGCCCGGAAGCGCTGCATTGTCTGCGCAGTAGCTTAGGGAAACTCTGAATAAATCGTCTGCGGCTGAGCGGCGAATCTTTTGCCGTCAGCTCTTGCCGATTTAATCAGAGCTTCCTTAGGCGCAAAAAAACAGGGATGGCCCATATAGCTGTCCCTGTTTTTGCGCTGGTCATGGAGAAGCACTTATTGCAGCAGCTGCAATAGTTCCTCCGGGGTATCCACAATGGCCATAGGCCCTGCCTGGCGGATCTCCTGGAGGTCGCCGTAGCCCCAGCTGACAGCAATGGTGGGAATACCGTGGGCCTTTGCCCCCAAAACATCGTACTTTGTATCTCCCACCATGACTTTTTCCATGTCCCGTCCCACCTGGTCCAGGAGATATTCGATCACGGCTTCCTTGCTGTTTCGTCCACCCTCCATGGCGGCACCGCAAATCTTATCAAAATACCGGGCCAAATCGAAGTGCTCCAGCACTTCAATGGCGGTTTCCTCCGGCTTGGAGGTGGCAACATAGAGCAGGTATCCCCGCTGTTTCAGCTGGGCCAGAAGCTCCCGAATGCCGGGGTAGGGCTTGTTTTCAAACTTTCCAATGGGAATATACCGGCTACGGAAAACCTGAACCGCTTCCTCCGTTCGCTCCTTTGGAATGCCGAACTGCTCAAAGGTGTCCCACAGGGGCGGGCCGATGAACACCCCCATTTTTTCCCGGGGAGGGATAGGATAGCCCATCTGCGCAAAGGCGTATTGGGCACAATTGATAATACCTTCTCCGGAATCCGTCAGGGTCCCGTCCAGGTCAAAAAGCACTGCTTTCATAACATCATCCTTTCTGCTTTCTATGATAGCATAATTCTTCCGGCTTCGCAAGAATGTTCCGGGTTGAAGCTTCGGTGTTTCTGTGCTATGATGGGCAAAAGAATCATACAAACCGGGAGGATTTCGTTCCGAATGAAAAAAATATATGTTCGTGCCTTTTGCCAGTCCAATTTAGGAGATGACCTGTTCGTTTTGCAGCTGGCGAAGCGGTATCGGGATACCAACTTTTATGTCTATGCCCTGGGGGACCACCAACGGGCCTTTTTAGGCCAGCAGAACATCATCCTGCCCACCTCCGGGGACCGGGTCCTTCGGAAACTGACCCATACGCTGCATCTTCCCCGGAAGGAGGCCTTCGACGGCCAGGGCCTGGACGGGACGGTGGTCATTGGCGGCTCCATTTTCTGGGAGGGGGCCGACCTCTCCTTTGGCCAGGAAGTTGGCCCCTGCTACATCATCGGGGCCAACTGTGAAGCTGGATACTCTGCGGAGTTTTCCAACAGGCTGCGGAAGACCCTCTCGGCGGTTTCCGACTGTTGCTTCCGGGACCGCTTTTCCGGAGCGCTTTTTGCGGATGTCCCCTCCGTTCGCTGCGCGCCGGACGTTCTTTACGGCTGGCAGCCCCGGCAGGTGCTGCAAAAGGGACAGGGCATTGGCATCAGCGTTGTGGGGGCCAAGGGCTGCTTCCGGGAAGAGCAGGCAAGAGAAGCGTACTATGGGGCCATTGCCGGGCTGTGCGACCTTTGTATTTCCCGGGGCATCCCGGTACGGCTTTTGGGGTTCTGCGCCGTAGAAGGGGATGGAGAGGCACTGAAAGCCATTGCAGGCAGGACGGCCCATCCGGACATGATCCCATCCATTCTCTATGAAGGAAACCCTGAACGGATGCTCTATGAACTCAACAAATGCGAAACCGTCCTCGCCACCCGGTTCCACGCCATGATCCTAGGCTGGGTCCTGGGCAAAAACGTTGTGCCGGTCATTTACAATGAAAAGCAAACCCACATCCTGGAGGACGTGGGTTTTGGGGGGCTTGTGTGGAATGCACTGGCAGGGGAGACCAAGGACGGTCAAGCCCTGCTGGAAGACTGCCTGCTGGATGCCGGACGGCTGGATATCGGGGATTTGCGCCGGGATGCCGCACAGCAGTTCATGGGTCTGGACCGGTTTTTGGAACCGTGACGGAATGTTATTTCCGGAATCGGGTGGCGTAGCCGCACCGGCGGCAAAGGGACTCCGCAGCCTGATTGTTTGAAAAGCCGTCAAAGATGGCCCTGGCTCGGGGGGAGGCCAGAATGTCACCCAAATCCTCCCGGAAAAGATTTCCCAGGGCAATGTCCCCGTCGTGATCCAAGCAGCAGGGAACGACTGTGCCGTCCCACAGAACACCCAGCTGATCCCGGAGTCCGTAGCAGAAATAAGGGCCCGGGGTTTCCGGGGCTGTCAGGTCCGGCCAGTCGAATTTGTCACCCGGCTCCAGAAAAATCCGGTCCCCTATGGCAGTACCTCTGCGGCCGGGGGTCCAGGGGCCCGGAAAGGCTTGGTGCAGGGCACAAAGGATCTCTTCGTTTCTTTGGTCTGCGCCGCCGCTGTTCCAAAGCCGGTACACCACGATTTTCTTCCCCTGGGCTGCCTGCCCAAAGGCCAGGCAGTCCTGCAAATAGCATTCAAAGGGAACGGATAAATCATTGGCCTCAAAGGCGTGGAGGGACACATTGATTTTGTGGAGCCCGGATGCCCCCAACAGTACCTCCTGCCGACTGCGCAGCATTGTTCCGTTGGTGGTTATAATGACCCGGAAGCCCATTTCCCCGGCCAGTGTCAGGTACCGCTCCAGCTTTAGGTGACACAGCGGCTCTCCCATCAGGTGAAAATACAAAAAGTCTGTATAGGGCCGCAGTTTTTCCAGAGCCAGCAGAAAGCGGTCCTCCGTCATGGCTCCTTTTTCCCGCCGGGTACCTGGGCAAAAGGAGCAGGAAAGGTTACATTTATTGGATATTTCCAGATAAACCTTCCGAAATCGCTTCATAATACCCATCCTTTCATAAAGCAGGGGCGGCAAAAATGCCGCCCCGCATTTTTTGAGTTTTTACAGCAACGGGATCCCGGTCTTTTCGCAGACGTCCATAGTCTCCTTGTCCCAAATGCTGGACTGGACCTCTCCGATGTGGGCGCAGCCCATCAGCAGCATGGAAAGCCGGGACTGGCCGATGCCGCCGCCAATGGTCAACGGCAGCTCGTCCTTTAAAAGCATCTGATGGAAGGGAAGGGCCCTGCGGTCATCACAGTTTGCCAGGCGCAGCTGCCGGTCAAGAGATGCCGCATCCACCCGGATGCCCATGGAGGAGATTTCCAGTGCCCTGTTCAGCACCGCGTCCCAGAAGAAAATGTCGCAGTTGAGCCCCCAGTCGTCATAGTCCGGCGCGCGGCCGTCATGGGGCTTTCCGGAGCGCAGGGCCCCGCCGATTTGCATAATGCAGGCGGTGGGGTGCTCTTTTACATAGGCATTTTCCCGCTGGGAGGGGGACAGCTCCGGATACAGATCCTCCAGCTCCTGGGTGGTGATAAAGCTGACATCCCGGCTCAAAGAGACCCGAAGCTGGGGATAACGGACGTGCAGACGGTCATTGGTGTCGCAGATGGCTCGGACAATGGCCTCCACAATGAGCTTCAGATAGTCCAGATTCCGGTTTTCCCGGGTAATGACCTTTTCCCAGTCCCATTGGTCCACATAAATGGAGTGGATGTTGTCCAGCTCCTCATCCCGGCGAATGGCGTTCATATCCGTATACAGGCCGTTTCCGACGGTAAAGTGGTACCGTTTCAGGGCCAGCCGCTTCCACTTGGCCAGGGAGTGGACCACCTGGGCATCCTTTTGAACGGCGGGAATATCAAAGCTGACCGGCCGCTCGTAGCCGTTCAGGTTGTCGTTCAGTCCGGAATCCTCCGTGACGAACAGAGGCGCAGAGACCCGCTTCAGGTTCAAGGCGCTGGAAAACTCCTGCTGAAAGGTTTGTTTGATATAGGCAATGGCCCGCTGGGTGTCATAGGCATCCAGGGCGGGGGAGTAGTGCTCCGGGATCATAATGGTGCGCATAGTTTTCGCCGCTTTCTTTCTAATTTTGCCCTTTGCATTGAAGAAAAGGCCGTTCGTTGATTAAAATAGTTCTTTCAAATGCTCTTTGGATTCTTCTACCGCATTGGATAGCCGCTTGTGCAGCATATCCCGCCGTTCTTCAAGCCGTGCCAGGCCCTCCATCAGCTCGCCGTTGGCCTTGAACATAGGCTCCAGCGCTTTCCTGCGGCGGGTGTATTTTCCGCTTTTATATTGCTCCATGACGACCTGGTATCGCTCCCGGGCCACCTTCACCGCCTCTTCCCAGCTGATGTAGAGTTCCTGCTGGGCCTTCTGACCGATGGAAGCCATGGCGGGTTTGGGAAGGCCTTCCAGACAGGCCGCCATGCTCTGGGGGTTTTCTTCGATCAATAGCCCGTTGCGGCCATCTGTAATGCCTTCCGCCGCACAGCTGCCCCTGATCAGCACGGCCCCCAGGCCGCAGGCCGCCGCTTCCCGGACCACCAGGCCGTTGGTATCAAAGGTGGAGGGGAACAAAAACAGATCCGCCCGGCAGTACCAGGCCCGCAGCTTTTCCCGGTCCGCTTGGGGGCCTGCAAAAAAGCAGTTGCCTGTCAGCCCCAGCTCCTGGGCGTAGGCCTTGACGGCATCAAAATCCCCACCGCCGCCTACAAACACCATGCGAAAGTCCTTCCCTTTGGCCTTTAGCATCGCCAATGCGTCCAAGGTGATCCGCAGACCCTTATACCACATAATACGGCCTACAAAGAGATACAGCGGAATCTCTTCCGGCAGATCAAACCCGGCGGTGACTTCCGCAATGAGCTCCCGGCTGACTCTGCCCCGGGGCAGGTCTACGCCGTTGCGCATGATCACGCAGTCCCCCTCGTAGCCCAGGGCCCGCAGATTTTCCGCGGCACCCTCGCTCACGGCCCAGACCTCATCGCAGGCGTTGATATTCTCCAGAAGCGCCCGCTTGCTGCCTTCCTGCAGAGCCTTGCTTCGGATGAGGTTTGCAATATCCACATCAAATTTGGTGTGATAAGTCATCACCAGGGGAACCTCCAGCACCTGCCGCAGTTCTCTTCCCAGCATATTGGAAACGATGGGACAGTGGCTGTGCAGCAGCCCTACCTGCTTGCCCTCCAGCTGCCGCAGCAGCTCCGGAGCAAAGGGAATGCCCGCCATATATCCGGCGGTGCGATTCCGCAAATCCAGGGCCGGATACCGGAGAATTGGGTAGGGGAAGGGGGTATCATCCGCACCGGGATACTCCGGCGTGATCACCACCGGGTTTTCTTCCATCCGGTAGAGATTTTGGGCGTAATTCACCACCGCATTGGCAACACCGTCGATCACCGGGGGAAAGGAATCGTTCAGCAGACAAATCGTTTCGTTCATAGCCGCACCCCTTGCTTGAGATTTAATCAGAGCTTCCTTCTGTCAAGAATACCAAAAACCAAAAACAATGTCAATGGATTTGTCCGTACTTCTCCCAGAGGTATCGCATGGCCATGGCATAGCCTTCTAATCCATGGCCCTTGATGGTCTTTTCGCAGTACATACCCGGATAGGAGATCTGCCGAAAGGCCTCCCGGCTGTCCACATCGGAAATATGGACCTCCACCGCGGGAATGGAAACCGCCTTTAAGGCATCCAGAATGGCCACGCTGGTATGGGTATAGGCGGCGGGATTGATGACAATGCCGTCTGTATGTCCGAGGGCCTGCTGGATCTTGTCCACGAGACAGCCTTCGTGGTTGGACTGGTATTGCTCCACCTCCACACCCAATTTCTTTCCGGTGTCCTCCAGCAAGCGCAGCAGATCAGAAAAGGTTTGCGTTCCGTAAATTCCCGGCTCCCGAACGCCCAGCATGTTGATATTTGGTCCATTTAAGACAAGCAGCTTCATTGTGCGCCTCCCATTTTAAGATTACTTAGAATTTCCTCCACGGTTTCCTGGGGCGTGCCGCTGTTCTCGGCGGTAAGGTCCCCAAAGGCCGCATATAGCGGTGCCCGCCTTTGGTAAAGCTCTTCCAACCGTCCGGCCTGGGACAGCGGTCTTCCATCCGTAGGCAGAAGGGCTGTTGCACGCCGCAGCCAAATGATGGTGCCGTTACGGTGGAGCGCATCATAGTTTTCAGGCCTTGTAACACAGCCGCCTCCGGTGGCAATAACCATCCCGGAACGCTTCCCCAGATCCTGGAGAACCTCCGTTTCCATGGCTCTGAATACGGCTTCCCCCTCCAGGGGGATGATCTGGGTAATGGGGCGTCCTGCCCGCTGCTCCAAAACCGCATCCGCATCCACAAATTCCCGGCCCAGTTCCTGGGCAAGCATTTTGCCCACGGTGGTCTTCCCGGAGCCGGGCATCCCGATCAGAATCAAATTTTCCATTTGCCGCCGCAGTTCCTGATAAATGGTCCCGATGCAGCCGTCATCAATGAGGGTGCCCGTAAACCATTCCGCACTCTCTTTGGCCTGAGCTACCAGCATCAGCAATCCATTGACGGCGGGCAGCCCCCGCTTTTCCGCTTCCAGAAGGAGCTTGGTCCTGGCGGGATTGTAAATCACATCCAGTACCCCTTCCAGCTTGGGAAATTGGTCCAAATCCTCAATTGCCGCTTCCTCTACATTGGGATACATACCCAGAGGGGTGGTGTTGACGATCAAAGCGGCGTCCCGGTGCTTGCTTAGATTCTGATAGTTGTCAGTACCGGAACGGGACAGGACCACCACCTTCGCCCCAACCTCCCGCAGCACCGCCTGGGCCGTATTGGAGGCACCGCCGCTGCCGCAGACCAGAACCTTCTTTCCGGAAACCGGAATGCCGCTGGCCTTCAGCATGGTCTGAAAACCGAAGAAATCCGTATTGTGTCCAATCAGTTTCCCGTCCGGCTGCCGGAGGACGGTGTTGACGGCACCGAGCTTTTTTGCCGTAGGGGACAGGGCATCCAGATAGGGAATGACCTCTTTTTTATAGGGAATGGTCACATTCAGGCCTTTGAAATCTCCGCGCCGAAGAAACCATTCCAGCTCCTGGGGCTCCTTTTCAAACAGGCTGTAGCTGTAGGACCCTAGCTTTTGGTTAATCTGGGGGGAGTAGCTATGGCCCAAGGTCCTGCCGAGCAAACCGCATTTCATTCAGACCACCTCCGAGAAGCTTCCCAAATACTTGAATTCCTCGCAGAAATCCTCCAATTCCCCCATAAGCTCCTGAAATTCTTGGGAATAAATCGAGGTTTCCAAATCAAAATAGAACATGAATTCAAAGTCCCGCTCCGGGATCGGCCGGGATTCCAGCTTGGTGACGTTGATGCCAAGGGCATAAATGCGGGCCAGAACCTTATAAAGTGCGCCGGGCTTGTGATTCAAGACCATCATAATGCTGGTCTTGTCCGCCCCGGGGTAAATCTCCATGTTTTTGCTGATGCAGATGAACCGTGTGCGGTTGTTCCCCTTATCCTGAATGGAGGAAGCCAGATTTTGCAGCCCATAGAGCTCCATACAAGAGCGGCTGCTGATAGCCGCCACATCCCGCCGCCCGGAGGACGCCACCATTTGGGCGGCCACCGCCGTATTGGCCAACGCCACCACATGGACGTTTTTCAGGCTGTGCAGGAAGCCGCCGCACTGGCTGATGGCCTGCTCATGGGAGTAGATTTCCCGGATGTCCTCCAGCTTTGTCCCAGGAGTCGCCAACAGATTGTGATCAATTTTCAAGCGGAAGCTCCGGACAATGTAGAAATCATGCTGCAACATTAAATCATAGACCTTGGTAACAGACCCGGCGGTGGAATTTTCAAGAGGAAGTACACCGTATTTGCAAAGGCCCTGATCGATGGCGTTAAAAACCTGGTCAAAGGTTTCAAAATACCGGATCATGGGGCTTTTGAAAATCTTTTCGCAGGCCAGTTGGGAATAGGCCCCCTCCACACCCTGGCAGGCCACCATGGCTTCCTGGGGGAAAAGTGCCGAGGTTTCCCGGATGGCCTGGGATATTTTTTCATACAGCTCCGGATTTCCGCCATTCCGCTTCTTTTGATAACTGCGGCTGAGCTCAAAGAGCATGGAATACAGGGTCCGTGTGTAGGCAGCCATTTCCGGGCCCGCTTTTTGGGAGACGTCCTGAAGCTTTTCTCGCTCCCGGGCCGGTACAAAAATGGGCAGATCGTTTTTCTTTTTATAATCCGCCACCTGGGCCGCAATTTCCATTCTTTTACAGAACAGCTTCACCAGGGCGTCATCAATATCATCAATTTGTGCCCGAAGTTCTTTTAAGTCCATACTCGTTCTCCTCAGGGGCGAAAGAAGCCTTCGCCCAGTAATACATCCATTAAGACAATGGCCGCTGCCGCTTCCACTACAGGCACGGCCCGGGGCACGATGCAGGGGTCGTGGCGGCCCTGGACCGTAAGCGCCCGATTTTCCATATTGGTAAGACTAACGCTTTTTTGGGGCAGGGAAATGGAGGGCGTGGGTTTTAGGGCGATGCGGAACATCAGGGGCATTCCGTCGGTGATGCCGCCTAAGATGCCGCCGCAATGGTTTGTTTCCGTCAAGACCTTCCCGTTTACGACCCGGAAGGGGTCGTTGTTTTCGCTTCCAAGCATTTCCGCAACGCCGAAGCCCGCTCCAAACTCCACGCCCTTCACCGCAGGGATGCCATAGAGCATTTGGGCCAGCCGTCCCTCCATACCGCCGAACATGGGGTCTCCCAGTCCTGCGGGAAGCCCGGTGACGGCGCACTCCACGACCCCGCCGACGCTGTTTCCCCGGGCCTTGACCTCCTGTATTTTTTTCTGCATGGCAAGGCCTTTGGGAGCATCCAGGGTGGGAAAATCCCGCTGCACCGCATCCAACTGCGGCTCCAAGGCATCAAAGGGTTGATCCCAGATGCCGCCGATGGCCCCGATGTGGGCACCGATCCGGATGGACTTTTGTTCCAGCCACTGTTTGCAAAGCCCCCCCGCAATGCACATGGGGGCCGTCAGCCGCCCGGAAAAGTGGCCGCCTCCGGCGCTGTCCTGAAAGCCGCCGTATTTGATTTGGGCGGTGTAATCCGCATGCCCCGGCCGGGGGCAGTCCTTGAGGTTTTCATAGTCCCCGGACCGCGTATTGGTATTGCGGATTTGAGCGGCAATAGGCGCGCCGCAGGTCACATCGTTTACCAGTCCGCTTAAAAATTCCGGCACATCCCCCTCTTTTCTGGGGGTCGAATAGGCGTTTTGCCCCGGAGCCCTGCGGCGGAGAAAACCCGAGAGCACACCCTGATCCACAGGCAAGCCTCCGGGGATGCCGTCCAGCACCATTCCGATGGCAGGGCCGTGGGATTGGCCGAAAATCGATAGCTTTAAATGTTCACCGTAAGTGCTGCTCATAGCTGCCTCCCAATTTTTTAAATTCTCTAAAGAAGCTGGGATAGGATTTTTCGGTACATTCCGTCCCAAGAATGGTCACGCTCCGGCTGCACACCGTGGAGGCAATGGCCGCGGACATGGCAATGCGGTGGTCATTGCGGCTGTCTACCGTACCGCCGGTAAGGCCGGTGCCGTAAACCCGCAGGGTATCACCCACGGCCTCTGCCTTGCCCCCCAGGGCTGTGAGCATATGGATCACCGCTTCCACCCGGTCGGATTCCTTCAGCCGCAGCCGGTGGATATTTGTAAACTCCGCACCGTGAGCGGCTGCCGCCACCACCGATAAAATCGGCACAAGGTCCGGAATATCGGCAGCGCAAACGGTTTGCGTTCCGTTCATTAGCTCCGGCAGCAGCGTAAAGCAGGCCCGGTCTCCCTGGGCAGACTCCAAGTTGAGGTTTTCCACCTGAACGTCGCTTCCAAGTGCCTTGGCCGCCAGGAAGAAGGCGGCGTTGCTCCAGTCGCCTTCCACCCATTGTTTTCCCGGGGAATGGAAGCGGCCGCCGGAAACAGCCAGCCCCGCCGTATCTTTACCGAACAGGGCCATGACCTGCTGCGTGATGGTCACATAGGGGGCAGATTCCAGCTGTCCCAGCACCGTCAGCCGACTTTCTCCCGGCACCAAGGCCAGCGCCAGCAAAAGTCCCGTAATAAACTGGCTGGAAACGCCGCCGTCAATTGTATAAACACCTGCTTGCAGCCTTCCTTGACAGCGAACCGTGTTTTCTGTTGGGCGAGAAAGGTGACAGCCCATCCGCTCCATTTCCTCCCACAAAGGACTGAGGGGCCGCTGGGGGAGACGGCCGGTCAAAAGAAAGGTGGTGTCACACCCCAGGGCACCGGCTACCGGCAGGAGAAAACGGAGGGTAGAACCGCTGTCCTGACAGGGAAGAACCGCACTTTTGGGGACTTCCTGTATGGGCGTTACCCCGTAGCCCTCCGGGCTGCGGGTAATTTGGGCACCCAAGGCAGAAAGACACTGAGCCGTCGCGTCAATATCCCGGTTTGTTTCCGGACAGTTTAAAAAAGTAGGCCCATCCGCAAAGGCCGCGCATATCAGCATTCTGTGGGCCTGGGATTTGGAGGGAATGGCCCGGACCTTCCCATGAAGCTTCCCGGGCATGATGGTTAAGTTCATAGTCACATCCCCGCCTGAACCCAGCCCGGTACCTCTTCCACAGGTACAGGCACGATTTCACAGCTTCCGATAGCCCGGGGGACGATCAGGCTGACACTGGAACCGGCCCGTTTCTTATCCGACAGAGCCGTCTGGGCAATGCGGTCCGGGGAAATATCCGTAGAAGTGGGTAAATCATAGAGCACCAAGGCCCGGAGAATACTGGCGCAGTCTTCTTCCTCCAGAATGCCTTTTTTCACCGCCGCTCTGGCAATCATGGCAAGTCCAATGGCCACAGACTTTCCGTGGGACAGGCAGAATCCGCTCTGGGCCTCCACACCGTGGCCAAAGGTATGGCCCAGGTTCAAAAGCTTCCGGGCTCCGTTGTCATACTCGTCCTGGGCGACCACATCCCGCTTCAAAATGACACAGCGCTCAATAACCGCCTCCCGGTCAAAGTCAGGGCCGGTTTTGGCCAGATAGTCAAAAAATGCCCGGTCAAAAATAACGCCGTATTTTAATACCTCCGCACATCCGTCCCGGAAAATATTCCGGGGGAGGGTATCCAGGGTATCTGTATCGCACAGCACCAGACTGGGCTGCCAGAAGGCCCCTACCATATTTTTTCCTCCGGGGACGTCAATGGCTGTTTTTCCTCCTACGGAGGAATCCACCGCTGCCAGAAGGGTGGTGGGCACCTGAATAAAGCGAATACCGCGCTGGAACGTCGCCGCCGTGAATCCTACCAGATCACCGACCACACCGCCGCCCAGGGCCACCAGCGCATCCGTCCGGGTCAGGTGGTTTTCTACCAAAAAGCTTTGGAGCTTCCAATAGGTTTCACCGCTTTTGCTGGCCTCTCCGGCAGGAAACACAAAACGCAGAACGTTGAGCCCTGCCGAACGCAGGCTTTCCTCCGCCGGATCTCCATAGAGCGGGTCTACGGTGCTGTCACTGACGAGACACACCGTCTGAATGTTTCCCAGGGCGCTGACGCTTTTGCCCAGCTGGCGCAGTAGCCCCGGGCCGATTAAAATATCATACCGGCGGGAAGCCGAAACTGTTACCGTTCTCATCCGTCCACGTCCTCCTTTGCCTTTTTCCCGGCCTCCAGCAGCGCAGTCAGGGTATCTGCGTCCCGGTTTGCCAGGGCATCCCGGTAGGCCTGCAGGGCATTCATGTAGGTATCCAGCTCAAATAGAAGATTTTCCCGATTCTCCAAAAACAGCTCGCTCCACATGGGGGCGTTGAGCCAGGCCACCCGGGTCAGGTCCTTATAGCTTCCAGCGGAGAAGCCCTTGTGCCGTTGGGCAGTGGGGGACTTGATAAAGGCGTTGCTCAAAACATGGGGCATTTGAGAGGTAAAGGCGATCATCTGGTCATGATCTTCCGCACTGGTCACTGAAAACATGCCAAACCCGCAGGGGGCCAGGGCATCCTTGATCCGCTGCAGCAGCTCAATGTCATCGTACCGGGGAGGCACCAATACCATGGGTGCGCCCTGAAACAGGTCCGCCCGGCTGTATTTAAAGCCGGAAAACTGGGAGCCTGCCATGGGATGTCCGCCCACAAAGGTAAAGCCGTATTCCCTTGCCACCGGGAAGCACCGGGCGCAGACTTCCTTTTTGATACCGCAGCAGTCCAGAACCAGCGCATCCTTCCGAAGATACCGGCCGTTTTCCTCCAGCCATCCGGCGCAGTCCCCAGGGTAGACGGCAAGGAAAACCAGGTCACATTTGCAGGCAGTGGTTTCATCCAGTTTCCCCCGGACCGCGCCGGAGAGAATGGCAAAGGACAGTGTTTTTTCGTCATTGTCTTTTGCGTAGACCGTATGACCGGCCAGGGCATAGGCCCTTACCAGAGAGCCTCCGATGAGGCCCAGTCCCAATATTCCAACGGTCATGCCAGCACCTCCCGAAGAGTATGGACCCGGCGGCTGACCTCCTGGAACTGGGCCGGGGTCAGAGACTGGGCCCCGTCACACAGGGCTTTTTCCGGTGCGTTGTGGACTTCAATCATCAGGCCGTCGGCACCGGCGGCCACGGCGGCGCAGGACATGCTGGAAACCAGCCGGGCCTTGCCGGTTGCATGGCTGGGGTCCGCGATCACGGGAAGATGGCTCAACTCGTGCAGCACGGGAATGGCGGAAATATCCATGGTATTGCGGGTGTAGGTTTCAAAGGTACGAATGCCCCGCTCGCAGAGGATGACGTTTTCATTGCCTTCGCTCATAATGTATTCCGCGCTCATAAGCAGCTCCTGCAGGGTATTTGCCAGGCCCCGCTTCAAAAGGATGGGCTTCTTCGTCTTGCCCAGCTCTTTCAGAAGGTCAAAGTTCTGCATGTTTCGGGCACCTACCTGAATGAGGTCCACATTTTCGAACAGATTCAGAGTATTGATGTTCATGATCTCCGTAACGATGGGCAGCCCCGTTTCCTCCTTGGCAACTTCCAGCAGCCGAAGGCCTTCCGCACCCAGGCCCTGGAAAGCGTAGGGGGAGGTTCTGGGCTTGAAGGCCCCGCCCCGGAGCATGGTCGCGCCGCTTTCCTTTACCGCCTTGGCAATGCCCACCAGCTGCTCCTCGGATTCCACGGAGCAGGGACCGGCAATGATGCCGAAATAGCCGCCGCCGATGCGGGTGTTGCCGACTTCCACAATGGTGTCCTTGGGGTGGAATTTCCGGTTCGCCTGCTTGAAGGGCTCCGACACCCGCTTGACGGACTCCACCATTTCCAGGGATGCCAGAAGCTCGATGTCCACCCGGCTGGTGTCGCCCACCAGGCCAAGGATGGTCACCTGCTTTCCTTCGGATACATGCACATCCAGGTTCTGATTTTTCAGCCAGGAAATCAGCTGCTCCTTCTGCTCCCGGGTGGTATTGTTTTTTAAAATCGCGATCATTTCTCCATCTCCTTGTAAAAATAAAACGCCGCACGGAAATTCGTGCGGCGTAAAGCTTCCTATTTCGATCCCAAAAGAATCGCAGCACAAATTTCTATTACTTTTTTCGGGTAAAAAAGTAATAGTAGTAATAGAAGTTGGCTGCGAACAGATTCTGCATTTTGTGTTGTCCTCCAAAAGTGGGATACACAGAGTATACCACCGAACGAAGCAAAATGCAAGTGGTATCCCAAAAATGTTTTTAGCAAACGAATTTTTGTTTCCACAGAAAAGACAGTAGACATTTCCGATAGTTTGTTTTATAATTGATAAAAGTTTAGATGGTGTAAGGAGGTCCCCCTCATGGAGTATCTTTCACAGCTGAATCCAGCCCAGCGGCAGGCCGCTACTACCACGGAAGGATATATCCGTGTGGTGGCCGGTGCCGGTTCCGGGAAGACCAAGACACTTACCGCCAGGTATCTGTACCTGGTAGATGTTCTGGGCATCTCCACCGCCAATATTCTTTGCGTTACCTTTACCAACAAGGCTGCGGCGGAAATGAAAAAGCGGATCCGCAAGCAGCTTCCGGACCGGGACCTGGCCAGGATCACCACCTTTCACGGTTTCTGCGTCAGCCTTCTGAAAGAGGACAGCCATGTGGTGGGGTACCCAAAAGCCTTTCTCATTATGGATGAGGAAGACAAAAAGGCTATGCTGGCAACGGTTTTTGAAGACCTGGGCATTACCGGCCGGGACATTACCATTCAGGAAGCCATTGACCACATCGGTTGGCGAAAGGGCGGCAGGGGATATGTCAAAACCCTGGTCGATCCTGATCTTGACCATCTTTTAGAACTGACCCGGAGCGCTTCCACCCTAAAGGATAAGATCCTCTACCGGTATTTTTATGAGCAGCGCAAGTGCTTCGCCCTGGATTTTGACGATCTGGTCTATTTTGCGCTGCATATTTTGAACAGCAGCCGGGAAGTGCTGGAAAAATGGCAGAAGCGGCTGGAATACATCATGGTAGATGAATTTCAGGACATTGACAAAGACCAGTACGCCCTGGCGGAGCTGCTCTCCGGCTATCACAAAAATCTCTTTGTTGTAGGGGATCCGGACCAGACCATTTACACCTGGCGGGGTGCCAATGTAAATTTCATTTTGGAATTTCCCAGCCGCCACTCCGGAGCCATCACCATTTACCTCAACGAAAACTATCGCTCCACCCCCCAGATTTTGGCGGCCTCCAACGCCCTGATTGGCAAAAACCGGGACCGTCTGGAAAAGCAGCTTACCGCCGTCCGGAAGGATGACCGCAAGCCTCTGTATTTTCACGCCAAGACCAGCGCCCTGGAAGCGGACTGGGTCACGGCCAATATGCGCGCGCTCCATGAAGGGGAGGAAGCCCTGTCGTATTCGGATATGGCCGTACTTTACCGGGCCCATTATGTGTCCCGGGCCCTGGAAGAATCCCTTTTTAAGAACAAAATCCCCTATGTCCTCTATTCCGGCGTGGAGTTCTACAAGCGCAAGGAAATCAAGGATGTACTGAGCTATCTGCGCATGGTGTATCATCCAGACGACATCAGCTTCCTGCGGACCGTCAATGAACCTCGCAGAGGCGTCGGCCGCACACGAATCGCAACTCTAAAAGCCTACGCCGCCCAGCACGGGGGAACTTTGTATGAGGCCCTTCTTGCCAATCTGGATTCGGATTCCTTCCGCAGAAGCCGTGCCGGAGAATATGCCCGGCTGATTGAAAAATATCGGGCCATTTTTGAAACCATGGACCTGACAGACCTGCTGGCAGGAGTGCTTCAGGACAGCGGCTACGAAAACGCCCTGCGTGCGGCAGGGGAGGAGGAACGGCTGGACAATCTGGCGGAACTAAAGCAGGCCATTTTTGAGTTCACCCGTAAGGCAGGGGAGACCGTGACCCTGGGCAATTATCTGGATCATGCGGCACTGTTTACAAACATGGATACGGAGGAGCGGGCCCAGGCGGTAAAGCTCATGACCATCCACTCCGCCAAGGGACTGGAGTTTCCCGTAGTGTTCCTCTGTGGGCTATCAGAAGGCATTTTCCCGGGAAAGCGGGCCAACACCAGGGAAAAATTAGAGGAAGAACGGCGGCTTTGCTATGTGGCCTTTACTAGGTCTCGGGACCGGCTGTTTTTGTCCGATGCGGCAGGGCAGGGCTATGACGGCTCCTTCCGGTATCCCAGCCGGTTTCTCTTTAACGCGGAGAAGGAAAACGTGGACTATGCCGTTCCCTTAGAGCCGGGACTGGAAGAAAAAACCATGGAACAGATCCGACAGACAGAGGACCTGGGGCCGCAGCAGCCGGTGCCCTCTGACCTGATTGGCCGCCGGGTCAGTCATCCGGTGTTTGGAGCGGGGAATGTGATCGGCGTCCCCCGGGATGGGCAGGGGCTGATCGTTCAATTTGACACCATTGTGACCCCAAGAACCTTTTCCGACGCTTCTAAAATCAGTTTCCAATAACCCCTCTTGTAATTTTCCCGAAACCATTGTATAATAAGGTATGTTCATACGTCTTATTATGCTGGTTTCGGGGCTTTTTTCTCACCGGCAAGTAAAGGAGCCGTTGCCCATGGGCAGACACAGAAAAGAACAACTGAATATTGCCATGCTGGGCCAGAAACGGGTTCCCTCCCGGGAGGGAGGCGTAGAGGTGGTGGTGGAAGAGCTTTCCACCCGGATGGTGGCCTTGGGCCATCGGGTCACCTGCTACAATCGTTCCGGCCATCATATCAGCGGCAAGGAATTTGACACCGAGACCTTAAAAACCTATAAGGGCATCCGGCTGAAAACCGTACCAACGGTCAACCGGAAGGGCTTTGCCGCCATGACCTCCTCTGTATTCGGGGCGCTGTTTTGCGCTTTTTCACCCTATGATGTGGTGCATTTCCATGCGGAAGGTCCCTGCGCCATGCTGTGGCTGCCGAAGCTTTTTGGGAAGCGCTGTATTGCCACCATCCACGGCATTGACTGGCAGCGGGCAAAATGGGGGGGACTTGCCAGCCGCTATATAAAGTTTGGTGAATGGGTGGCGGTCCATTGCGCTGATGAGATCATCGTTCTGTCTCAGAATGTGCAGAATTACTTCCAGGATACCTACGGCCGGAAAACCGTCTTTATTCCCAACGGCATCGGTCGCCCCCTGCGCTGCGAGCCGGAGGAAATCACCGCCCTCTATGGTCTTCAGAAAAACGAATACATCCTGTTTCTGGGACGTTTGGTGCCGGAAAAAGGCCTTGCGAACCTGGTTCAGGCCTTCCGGCAGGTAAAAACCGATAAAAAATTGGTGATTGCCGGAGGCAGTTCCGATTCCGGTGTCTTTAAGCGGGAGCTCATCGCCCTGGCCGACGGAGATGACCGGATCTTGTTTACGGATTTTGTTCAGGGACGGCCCCTGGAAGAGCTCTACAGCAATGCCTATTTTTACACCCTGCCCTCGGACCTGGAGGGCATGCCTTTGAGCCTTTTGGAGGCAATGAGCTATGGCAATGCCTGCCTGGTTTCTGATATTCCGGAATGCACCGAAGTGGTCAAAGATCATGCCGTGACCTTCCGAAAAAGGGACCGGGACGATTTGCGGGAAAAGATGCAAATGCTCTGCGATTCCCCGGATACCGTGGCCCAGTTCAAGGAAGGTGCCTGCGAATATATTCTTGGAAAATACAATTGGGATGATGTGGTTCAGCAAACACTGGCCCTGTATTAAGGAGAATCTATGAAAATTCTCATGATCAACAAGTTTCTGCACCCCAATGGAGGGTCGGAAACCTATATTTTCCGGCTGGGTGCCTACCTACAGTCACAGGGCCATGAGGTCCAGTATTTCGGCATGGAGCACTCCGGCCGCTGTGTGGGCAACCGTGTCAATGCCTATACAGAGGATATGGATTTTCACGGTGGTTCCAAGCTTGCAAAGCTTCTTTATCCCGTGAAGACCATTTATTCCTCCGATGCCCGCAAAAAGCTGCGGCAGGTTCTGGAGGATTTTCAGCCGGATGTTTGCCATTTGAACAACTTCAACTTCCAGTTGACACCCAGCATTCTGCTGGAGTTGCGAAATTGGAAGAAGGAAGGGCATCCCTGTCGAGTGGTCTATACCGCCCACGACTATCAGCTGGTTTGCCCGGACCACCTGTGCCGAAACCCCGTAACCGGGGAGAACTGTGAGAAATGCCTGGGCGGACATTTTGAGAATTGTCTCAAGGGCCGGTGCATTCACGGCTCCCGGGCCAAAAGTCTCATTGGCATGCTGGAGGCCCGGATTTGGAACGGAAACCGGGTGTATGAAAACATCGACACCATCCTGTGCTGCTCCGAATTTATGAAGACGAAGCTGGATACCAGCCCGGTGCTGGCCTCCAAAACCGTTGCCCTTCACAATTTTGTGGAGGATATTCCCTGGAAGGAAACCCAAAAGAAGGACTATGTGCTGTATTTTGGAAGATTCAGCCAGGAAAAGGGCGTTGAGACATTGATCGAAGCCTGCAAGGCCCTGCCCCAGATCCCCTTTGTGTTTGCCGGGACCGGCCCCCTGGAAAGTCTGGTTTCCCAGGCACCCAATATCCAGAACATGGGTTTTTTACAGGGAAGCGCCCTAGAAACAGTGGTGCGTCAGGCTCGGTTCTCCGTTTGCCCCTCGGAGTGCTATGAAAACTGTCCTTTTTCCGTTATGGAAAGCCAGCAATACGTTACCCCGGTGGTGGGTGCCCGCATTGGGGGCATTCCGGAGCTCATTCAGGAAGGGAAGACGGGCGTGCTGTTTGAAAGCGGCAATGCAGACCAGCTCCAGCAGACGATCCTTGGGCTGTGGGAGTCTCCCGCGGTTCTGGACCGGATGAGTGAAAACTGCCGGAACCTTCCTTTTGACACTTTGCCCGTTTATTACCGGAAACTCATGAAAATATACCGAGGAAGCACCGACAAGCCTTCCCAGGAGGAGAACATTCATGGCTAATCAGAAGAAACTCAACGGCACCGTCATTGTGACCTACCGCTGCAACGCAAGGTGCTCCATGTGCAACCGCTATAAGGCCCCCTCCAAGCCGGAGGAGGAGCTGACACTGGATACCATCCGCAAGCTGCCCCCCATGTACTTTACCAACATCACCGGCGGTGAGCCCTTTATTCGGAAAGACCTGCCGGACATTGTCCGGGAGCTGTACAAGAAAAGCGACCGCATCGTCATCTCCACCAACGGCTTCTTTACGGACCGAATCGTGGAGCTGTGCAAGGAATTTCCCCAAATCGGCATCCGTATTTCCATCGAAGGCCTGGAAGAGACCAACAATGCCATCCGGGGCCTGCCCAACGGCTATCAGAGAGGCTATGAGACCCTGAAAACCCTGCGGGAAATGGGCATGAAGGACGTGGGCTTCGGCATGACGGTCCAGGATCAAAACGCCAAGGACCTGGTGCCTCTTTATAGGATATCCGATGAAATGGGCATGGAATTTGCCACAGCCACCCTGCACAACAGCTTCTATTTCGTGGAGTCCAAAAACATCATCCACGATCGGCCCATGGTCGCCAAAAACTTTGAAGACCTGACCAACGCGCTTTTGCGGAGCTCCAGCCCCAAAAAGTGGTTCCGGGCCTATTTTAACCATGGCCTTATCAACTATCTCTATTCCCAGCCCAGGCTGCTGCCCTGCGATATGAGCTTCGACACCTTCTTCATTGACCCCTACGGAGATGTGATGCCCTGCAACGGCACCAAGGACAAGGAGGTCATGGGCAACCTGAACACCCAGAGCTGGGAGGAGCTGTGGAACAGCCCCCAGGCTGAGGCCGTGCGGAAAAAGGTACGCTGCTGTGACCGGAATTGCTGGATGATCGGCTCTGTGAGCCCGGCTATGCACAAGTATATCTGGAAGCCTGCCGCCTGGGTCCTGTGGCATAAGGCCAAGTCCCTGTTCACGAAACACCCCTACTCCATGTACGAGCTGAAAATCTGCCGGGACTACCGTGACGGCAAGGTCAACAAGGAGACGCTTGACAAATGCAGCACCTGTGATTTAAGCTGTGATGCCTCCAACGGTTTGAGCCAAGCCTCCCAAGAGCAGCTCAAAGACTATTCCGGTGAGGAAATCGTAGCCCGGGATATTGCCAAGCAATTTGGAGAATAAAGGAAAAATGCAGGAACGGCAAAAACGGTTCCTGCATTTTTTGATAGGCCCTAATAGGACTTATCCTTCACCAAGAGTCTGCATTTCTTCCTGAACCGACGCTTCGCAGCTGCGCATGGCCAGAATCGTCTTTTCCATCAGCGTATCCAGGGTCCAGCCCAAACGCTCTGCTCCTTGGGTGATGACCTCCCGGGAACAGCCTGCGGCAAATTTCTTGTCCTTAAATTTCTTTTTCAGACTGGATACCTCCAGGTCCATGACGCTTTTGCTGGGCCGCATCCGTGCCGCCGCGCCGATCAGCCCCGTCAATTCGTCCACGGCAAAGAGCACCTTCTCCATGGGAAGCACCGGCTCCACGTCACAGCACAGCCCATAGCCGTGGGAGCAGACCCCATGGATAAACTCCGGCTCGGCGTGAATTTCCCCCAGCAGTTCCGGCGCCTTCAGGCAATGCTCCTGGGGATATTTTTCAAAATCCACATCATGGAGCAATCCCACCAGGCTCCAAAAATGAACATCCTCTCCCAGTTCCTGGGCAAAATAAGCCATACATCCCTCTACCGTCAGTCCATGAAGAATATGAAACGGTTCCTGGTTGTATTTTTGCAGCAGCTCCAAGGCTTGATTTCTTGTAATATTTGTATGCATTTCTGATCAGTCCTTCCGGTGTTTGCTCCTCCGGGTTTCCGGAGGGGATGCTCTACATTGTAGTTTTCCGAAAGGCCCTTGTCAACTTGCAATGGTGATTTTTTTCTGTTATACTGAACGCAAACTTCTGCTTATAAAGGGGGCTTCACCATGGGGGATATGATCGATTATATTCGCTGGCGGGGGGATCTGTCATTTTCGGCATCACCGCCCAATGAGGTAGACGCAGTTATTTTCTCCACCTTGAGCTATATTCCCTTCCGGGGTATGGCGGAGCTGCATCCGGAGAGGCCCATCCTTCTGCGTCAGGCTGTTGCCGAATTTTTTTCCTTTCCGGAGCCTCCAGACTATGTTCGCGCCAAAAACGACCTGGACCTATTGCGCCTGGCAGGGGAGAGCCGACGCTTTGGAGAAATCGAGGTCCTGGAATACCGGACCAAATTCATCAAAGAACGGGATACGCAGTTTGCCGGTGTTACCTTTCGGCTGGATGACGGAAGCCTTTTTGTATCCTTCCGGGGTACAGACAACACCCTTGTAGGCTGGAAAGAGGATTTCAGCATGTGCTTTCGTCAGGTGATCCCTTCCCAGGCCCTGGCCAAGCAGTATCTCCAGGATGTGCTCATGGTCTATCCCGGGCCGGTCCGGGTCAGCGGCCACTCCAAAGGCGGGAATATCGCCGTTTACGCCGTATCTCAAAGCGCCCCGATGATCCGGAACCGGGTTCTGGAGGTTTACAACCAGGAAGGGCCTGGGTTTTCCCAGGAATTTCTATCCGACCCTGGATATGTCAGCATCGTACCCAAAATCAAAACCTATGTGCCCCAGGGCTCCATGATCGGCATGATTCTATACAGGTTAGAGCCGATCGTCATCGTCAAGAGCAATCAGACCGGGATCATGCAGCACGACCCCTTCAGCTGGGAAATCTGCGGCACCCAGATGCTCCGGATGCAATCCCTGACCTCCGGCAGTCTGTTTTTGCAGCGGACCCTGGAAAACTGGCTTGCAGGCATGGGGCGGGAAGACCGCATCCGCATGGTCAACACCTTATATGATCTGCTGACCTCCGGGGATGTGGAGGTCATGGAGGATATTCTCCAGCCCAAGAGCCTGATGGGCTATATTACCAGGATCAGAAACTCCGAGGAGCTTCGGAAATACCTGACGGCGGATATCAACAGCCTTTTGAAGGCCGCCCGTGAGGCACGGCAGCAGTCTCCGTAAGAGGAGGTTGGATTCTTGTCGTCTTCTACAAAGATAGCGGTAGAAAATTGGTGGATTTGGACAGAATCGACTCTTGCTTTTTCCTTCCGCCTGCTTTAAAATCAGAATAGAAATGTGAATAAACCTCAATTGAAAGGAATGTTTCCCGATTATGGCAGAAATCCTGAATGTCCCTGAGATTTTTGGCAGTGATGTTTTTAACGAGGCCGTTATGAAACAGCGCCTGCCGGTGGAGATTTACCGCGCATGGGAGAATTGTATCCAGACCGGTTCCACGCTGCCACTGGATGTGGCCAACGAAATTGCGGAGGCAATGAAGATCTGGGCGCTGGAAAAGGGTGCCACCCATTACACCCACTGGTTCCAGCCCATGACCGGCATTACCGCGGAGAAGCACGATTCCTTTATTACGCCTACCGGTGACGGCCGGGTCATTATGGAGTTTTCCGGCAAAGAGCTGGTCCGTGGTGAACCGGATGCCAGTTCTTTCCCCTCCGGCGGCCTCCGGGCGACCTTCGAGGCCCGGGGCTATACCGCCTGGGACCCTACGGCCTGTGCCTTTGTAAAGGACGGAAGCCTCTACATTCCCACCATGTTCTTCTCCTATACAGGAGATTCCCTGGATAAAAAGACCCCCTTACTCCGCTCGTTGGAGGAGGTATCCCGAGAGGCCATCCGCATTCTCAGGCTCTTTGGAGATACCCAGACCCACCGGATCATTACCTGCGTTGGGGCAGAGCAGGAGTATTTCTTGCTGCCCAAGGACCTGTACGCCCAGCGAGAGGACCTGCGGCTGACGGGGCGGACGCTCTTCGGCGCCCTTGCGCCCAAGGGGCAGGAGTTGGATGACCACTATTTTGCGGCCATCCGTACCCGTGTCTCCGAATTCATGCAGGACCTGGATGAACAGCTGTGGCGGCTGGGCATTCTTTCCAAAACCAAGCACAATGAGGGTGCCCCCTGTCAGCATGAGCTGGCCCCCATTTATACCGATGCCAACAAGGCCTGCGACGACAATCAGCTCATCATGCGCACTATGAAAAAATGCGCTGCCAAGCACAATCTGGTGTGTCTGCTCCATGAAAAGCCCTTTGCCGGTGTCAACGGCAGCGGCAAGCACAACAACTGGTCACTGTCCACGGATATGGGGAAGAACCTTTTCAGCCCCGGAAAAACCCCCCGGCAGAACGCCCAGTTCCTGGTATTTTTGGCGGCTTTCATTCAGGGTGTGGATGAATATCAGGAGTTCCTGCGCTGCACCGTGGCCTCTGCCAGCAATGATACCCGGCTGGGTGCCAACGAAGCGCCTCCTGCCATTGTGTCCATTTTCCTGGGAGACGAACTGAACGCAGTGGTGCAGTCCATTATTGACGGCACCAACTACACGGAGCCGGAAAAGAGTCTGCTGCGCATCGGCGTAGACGTGATGCCCGCCATTCCCAAAGATACCACCGACAGAAACCGCACCAGCCCCCTGGCCTTTACCGGCAATAAATTTGAGCTGCGGATGCTGGGCTCCTCCCAGTCCATCGCCGGACCCAACATTGCCCTGAACACCATTATGGCAGAGGAACTGGGCCGATTTGCGGACGTTTTGGAAAACGCCGAGGATTTTGACAAGGCCCTGCAAAAGCTGGTCTATCAGGCACTGAAGGACCACAGCCGGATCATTTTTGACGGCAACGGCTATTCCGAGGAGTGGCGGCAGGAGGCTGCCCGCCGGGGCCTGAGTAATTTGCCCTCTACGGCAGAGGCCATGCGGTCCTATCTGTCTCCCAAGAATATTGATTTGGTCACCAGACACGGTGTCTTTACGGAAAACGAATTCCGGGCCCGGCACGCCATTTACCTGGATGACTACCGCAAGAAAATCAAGATCGAAGCCAGAACCATGGTGGATATGACCGTCCAGCAGATCCTTCCGGCGGCCATGGGCTACACCGATGCCTTGTGCGGCGGCGTGGCCTCCAAAAAGGGGCTGGGGGTCAGCTGTAGGGGAGAGATGGCCCTGATTCAGCGGCTGTCTGCCGCCTGTGACGCTGCCTACGATACGGTCGAGCAGCTGAAAAGCGCTCTGGACCATACGCCCGCCGAAGACGAGGCCGCCGCGGATCACTGCCACAGCGTGATCGTTCCGCTGATGGGAGAGCTCCGCAAGCAGGCGGATGTTCTGGAAAAGAATACCGCAAAGTCCTACTGGCCCTATCCCACCTATTCTGACCTTTTGTTCTATTAAGCACAAACTCCCACCGCGTTCCCGGACTGGGCGGCGGTGGGAGTTGTTCGTCTTTGGTTCTATCAAAAAGGAGCGCTAACCGACAAGAAAATCGGTCAGCGCTCTGCTTTTTACTTTTTATGATTTTTCTTCCGGGTGTCCATGGGCATGACCCGGATTTTCCCTTCTTCCAGCACCAAGGCGCTGCGGGCAGGGAGGTAGAGCGAAATAACGGAATTTCCCTTTTTGTCTACGATTGCGGGATAGGAGGATTTGGTAACCAGGTCGTTGCCGCCATATTTGCTGTCGTCCGTATTCAGGACGATTTTGTAGTCCGCCATATGGGGCAGGCTTACCCGGACATCCGTAAAGGACTTGGTGGGGTGGAAATTGAAAGCGAACATCAGGCCCTGGCGGTAGAACACCAGGATTTTCTTCTCGCTGTCATTCAGTCTCAGGTCACCAAAGTGCATTTTAAACAGGTCTACACGCTTGGCCAGCTCGATCATATCCTGGTCAAATTCCCCCAGCCACTGGTATTTGAGGTAGCCGTTGTCCCGCAGGCTCCACTGGCGGCGGCAGTAGTGGAAGCTCCAGCCGTTGCCCTCCCGGGGAAAATCGATCCATTCCGGATGGCCGAACTCATTGCCCATGAAGTTCAGGTAGGCCTCACCGCCACCGGCCAGGGTAAAGAGACGGGCCATTTTGTGCAGGGCGATTGCTCTGTCAATAACCGGATTGTGGGTCGCCTTGTCCATATCTGTGTACATGGCGGCATCCGCCAGCCGGAAAATCAGGGTCTTGTCCCCAACCAGGGCCTGGTCGTGGCTCTCCACATAGGCAACGGTGTTTTCGCCGGGGCGGCGCATGCACATGCTGCACCACATCTGGAAAATATCCCAGTCCTCATCCCGCACATCTCTGACGGTACGGACCCACATATCGGGAAGGCCCATGCCCAGCCGGTAGTCAAAGCCGATACCGCCGTCAGCAATCGGCAGACACATGCCGGGCATACCGGACATGTCCTCCGCAATGGTCACCGCCATGGGGTTTACCTGACGAATCATCTGGTTTGCCAGCTGCAAATAGGTAATGGCCTCCGTGTGGGTGTTATAGGAGAAGTATTTGTCGTTGGTATTGAAGTCGGTGCCCAGGCCATGGTCATGGTAGAGCATGGATGTAACGCCGTCAAACCGGAAGCCGTCAAAATGGTACTCGGTCATCCAGAATTTCAGGTTGCTGAGGAGAAAATGGATCACGCCGGTTTTTCCGTAGTCAAAGCACTTGGTATCCCAGGCGGGATGGTCGCCCTTGCTGCCGTCATGGAAGAATTGCCAGGTGGTGCCGTCGAACATGTTGATGCCTTCCGTGGTGTTTTTCACCGCATGGGAATGCACCACGTCCATGATCACGCACAGACCCATTTCGTGGGCTTTGTTCACCAGGTATTTGAGGTCCTCCGGCTTGCCAAACCAGCTGGATGCCGCATAGAAATTGGCCACCTGATAGCCGAAGCTGCCGTAATAGGGGTGCTCCATAATGGCCATAAGCTGGACCGTATTGTATCCGGCCCGCTTGATCCTGGGCAGGATCAGATCGGCAAATTCCCGATAGGTGCCGATTTTTCCTTCCTCCTGAGCCATACCCACATGGGCTTCATAAATGAACAGCGAATCCTCCCGGCGGAAGTTCCGGTCCGTCCAGGGGAATTTCTTCTGGTCATCCGTCACCTCACAGACCCATTCCACGCTGTCCTTCTGCTGGATCACACGGCGGGCGTAAAGGGGGATGTGCCATGTGCGCTGCATAAAGGCCTCAACCACCGTTTTGACCTTGCAGCCTTCCCACAGAGCGTCATCACCTGGAAGATACAGTTCCCAGTTGCCGTTGCCGATGTTGGTCAGGGGATGGGAGGTCGGGTCCCAGTTGTTGAATTCACCGGACAAATACAGCTGATAGGCGCTGGGAGCCCACTCCCGATAATACCAGCCTCCGGGCACATGATGAAAACCGAAATATTCATATGCGTTGGAAAAATCGCTGAGGCTCTGGCCCTTTGAAAGGATTCTGTTTTGGGTGTCCTGATATAAATGCATTCGCAGGTCAATATCACCGGCGAAGTCCTTTAGCTGGGGATTCAGTTCCAAAATACGATACATAATTGTAACTCCTCTCAAAAGGCTTGTCAATTTTCCATAGTACAAGCCTTTTCTTTCTGCGTCAATTGTATAAGATTGACAGCATTCTGTCAACTGTCAAAAGGGAATTACTGTACAAAGATGTTTCCTCGTACCCCAAAATCGCTTATATTCATCCAAAGGCCCGGTTCTTTGGGTTGAATAATCTTCCTTCCTGGTGTATAATAAGGGAAAAATATCTGGAGGGCTCGATTTTGAACAAAACCAATAGGAGCCGTGCCTTTTTCGCCTGGGCCCTTGCGGCCCTCGGGCTTGTGCTGTTAGCGCGTGGTCGGTACGGGTTTTGCTGGTCCGATGAAAGCTTCTACCTGACCTTTGCCCAGCGGATGTGGAACGGTCAGCAGTTGATTTTGGATGAATGGCATCCGGTCCAGTTCTATTCCGCCCTGTTTTATCCTGTTCTCAGTGTCTATCACAGCCTGTTCGGAACGGAAGGGATCTATCTCTTTGCCAGAGTGCTCTATACGCTGCTGGCGCTGGGGGCTTCCTTGCTGCTCTATTTCACTCTTTGCAAAAAAGAAAAGCCCCTGGTGTCCTTTCTGTGCGCCGGTCTGGTTCTAAGCTATTCCCGGGGAAATATCTGGGGACTCAGTTATTATAACCTGTTTGTCCTGCTGTGCGTTTCGGCCTGGTGCATGCTCCTGCGTGGGCAGGGAAGCCGGGGCGGAACACGGAAAACCTTCTTTCTTTTAACCGGTGTGTTTCTAAGCGGGGCCGTGCTATGTGTGCCGTATTTTGCCCTTTTTGTGATCCCCGGGGTCATTGCAGCCCTGCTGTATCGGCCCGGCCGGGAGGCGGGGCAGTGGAGCCTTTTGGGCATCTGCATTGCGGCGGCCCTGTTTATCCTTGCGTTCCTTCCCCGGGATATTGCCGGGATGATCGCAAATCTAAATCAGATTTTTACGGACCCGGAGCATGTGGGAGGCCCGATCACCAACCTGCTTGCTGCCATTCGGGATGTTAAACTGCTCTATTATTACGAGGCGGGATTGGTCCTACTGTCCTGCCTGGTCCTTCTGCTGGGGGCAAAGTTCCTGCCGGAATCTTTCGGGACCCTTCCGGGGCTGCTGATCGCTCTGGCCGGGGCGGCGGTGTCCTTTTGGCGCTATCGTCTGGCGGAAACCGGGTTTGCAGCCTACACCTTTGCGCTGTTCTGCCTGCCAGGGCTGACCCTGTGCTGGCTCCGGCGGCAAATCTCCATACAGGCCTTGTCCCTGAGGCTGCTGGGTGCCGCCATGGGCGTTTCCATGGCCCTCAGCTCCAATACGGAGGCCATCGCCTTTACCGTTGGTCTGCCGGTTTATGCTATGGGCGTGGTGCTCCAGTTTGCCTTTTTGCCAGATACGCAGAAGCATTTGCGCCGTTTCAGTATCATTTTGGTCTGCGTCACCCTGGGAATGACCATGTATAGCAGACTCACCAGCGTGTTCCGGGATGGCCCCATTGATACGCTGACGGTAACCATGACCGAGGGCCCCGCCAAGGGCATCCGCACCACCGCCCTTCACGCCCGGCAATACGAAGAGATCCTTGATATGGCATCCGATTTAAACGACACCTACACGGCGGATAATACGGTATTCTTTACCAATATCCTGCCTTGGGGCTATTTGACCGTGGATTTTCCCTGCGGTGTTCCCACCGCCTGGCGCACACCCCTGGACAGTCCGCGGCTGGAAAGCTACGGTGAGACCCACGATCTTCCGGACATCGTCGTGGTGCTGCACCCGGAAATCGGAGATCATTCCACCAATGCGTTTCCCAATGAGAATCACCGCTCCGGCTGGCTTTGGGAGCAAATGCTGCAAAAGCAGTACCAACATCTGGAATATCCATGCGCCGACGTCTATGTGTCGCCGGAAGCGGATCGAAAGGAGTAAACTATGCACCCTGTTTTGTATATCGTCATTCCCTGCTACAACGAAGAAAAGGTCCTGCCCATTACCGCCCCCATGTTCTTAAAGAAAATCCAAGATCTGGAAGCCGCCGGAAAAATTTCCCCGGATAGCCGTGTTCTCTTTGTAAATGACGGTTCCAAAGACAACACCTGGAATATTATTGAAGATCTTTCCAAGGCGGACCCCCATTATCTGGGCATCAGCCAAAGCCGCAATCGGGGACATCAGAATGCGGTCCTTGCAGGCCTCATGGAAGCCAAGGACCGCTGCGACATCACCATCTCCATTGATTGTGACGGCCAGGACGACATCAATGCCATGGATAAAATGGTGGATGCCTATTTGGACGGCTGCGAAGTGGTCTACGGCGTGCGCAGCAAGCGGGACACCGACACCTTCTTCAAGCGTTTCACCGCCGAGGGATTCTATAAGCTCATGAACTGGATGGGGGCCGAGGTGGTTTTCAACCATGCGGACTATCGCCTGATTTCCAGCAGGGTGCTGCAGGAGTTTGCCAACTTCAAAGAGGTCAATATCTTCCTGCGGGGCATGATTCCTCTGGTGGGCTTCAAAAGCACCAGTGTTTACTATGAACGGGCCGAGCGGATCGCCGGGGAAAGTCACTATCCCTTAAAGAAAATGCTGGCGTTGGCCTTTGACGGCATCACCAGCCTTTCCGTAAAGCCCATCCGGATGATCACCGGCTTTGGCTGCGTGGTGTCCCTATTAAGCTTCATCGCCGTTATTTGGGCGCTGATCGCCCATTTTACAGGCAATACCGTCAGCGGCTGGGCCTCCACCGTGTGCATCGTCTGCTTTATGGGCGGCGTGCAGCTGATTTGCCTTGGGGTGATCGGTGAGTATATCGGAAAAATCTACATGGAAACCAAGCACCGTCCCAGGTATATTATCAGTGAACGCACCTGGGAAGGGGAGGACAAGGCCCGTTGATGGGGCTTTCCGTTAAAACGCTATGATTTGCAAAAACCCGGCCTTTTCAAGTCGGGTTTTTTGCGGGCTCACTGGGAATCTTCTTCCCCAATGACCTCCTTGGCAATGTAGATGGGCCGATTCTTGCTTTGCTCAAAGTTCCGGCCCACATATTCTCCGATAATGCCGATGCAAAACAGCTGCATACTGGAAAAGAACAGGAGCAATACAATGAGCGTTGCATATCCGGGAACGGCGATTCCCTTAATGAGCTTTTCTAAAATCACGCAAATCAAATAAATCAGTGCCGCAACCCCTGTAACAGAGCCCAGCAGGGTCGCCAAGCGCAGGGGGGCTGTAGAGAAGCCGATGATGCCCTCCATGGCATAGTTAAAGAGCTTCCAGAAGCTCCACTTTGTAACGCCACTCTGCCGGGGGCAGGCGGTATAGGGAATAAACATGGTTTTATAGCCGACCCAAGCAAAAATTCCTTTGGAAAAGCGGTGGTATTCCGGCAATTCCAGAATGCTGTCACGAACGCTTCTGCGGAAAGTGCGGAAATCGCTGGCGTCCGGTTGCAAGGGGACCTTGGAGAGCCGATTGATGATCGCATAGAAGCTTTTCTTGAAGAAGGACAAGACCTTTCCTTCTCTGCGCCGATCCTGAAAGGCGGCAACAATATCGTATTCCGGCTGTTCTTCCAGCATTTGAACCATGTCCCGCACGATTTCCGGCCGCTGCTGCAAATCCGCGTCGATCAGGCTGATATACGCCCCGGAGGCATGCTGCATCCCTGCGTAAATCCCGGCCTCTTTTCCAAAATTGCGGGAGAAGGAAATGATTTTAACCTGGCAATCCTGCCGGGCGTAGATTTTTTTCAGATTATGCAGCGTTGCGTCCCGACTGCCGTCATCTACATAAATGATTTCAATGGAATAACCGCAGTCCCTGAAGGCATCCAGCACCGCCTCATGAAAGGGGATCACATTTTCCCCTTCGTTATAGCAGGGGACTACTAAGGAAAGCTTGGGCATACAATACACTCCCGATTCGTTAATAGGACCTATTATAGTCAAAAACATACCACCCGTCAAGAAAAAATGGGAATGAAGTCTTGACAATCTGAGGATTCTTGAGTAAAATGTGCTCAAATGCAAACGCATGGATCGGGAGGTTTCCCATTGCGCCGGATTTCAGAGAGAGCGTGGCTGGTGAAAACGCTTAAAACGGCAGGGGAATGGTCGCCCGGGAGCGGACTGCCTGAAGGGAAGTAGGGCAGTACGGGTCAGCCCGTTACAGCGTAAGAGTGTCCGGAAAACCGGAAATTCAGGTGGTACCGCGGATTTTTCGCCCTGGGTGTTTTTCACCCGGGGCTTTTTTGTTGAAAGGAGATCGTAATGGCAAAAGAATTAAACAAGGTCTATGAGCCCCAGGCTGTTGAGACCGAGATCTACAACATGTGGCAGGAGGGTGGTTACTTCCACGCAGAGCGGGATGAGAACAAGAAGCCCTTTACCATCGTCATGCCCCCTCCCAATGTCACCGGCCAGCTGCACATGGGCCACGCAATGGACGCAACCTTGCAGGACAGCATCATCCGCTTCAAGCGGATGCAGGGCTATAACGCCCTTTGGATCCCCGGTGTGGACCACGCCGGCATTGCCACCCAAATCAAGGTAGAAGAAGAGCTGCGGAAGGAAGGCCTGACCCGGTACGACCTGGGACGTGAAAAATTCCTGGAGCGGGTTTGGGACTGGAAAAACCGCTTCGGCAACCGGATCGTAGAGCAGCAGAAGAAGCTGGGTGCCAGCTGTGATTGGGACCGTGCCCGGTTCACCATGGACGAGGGCTGCTCCAAGGCCGTGCGGGAGGTGTTTGTCTCCCTGTACGAAAAGGGCCTGATCTACAAGGGCAGCCGGATCATCAACTGGTGCCCCCACTGTGTTACCGCTCTGAGCGATGCGGAAGTGGAATATGTGGATAAGCCCGGCCATCTGTGGCACATCCGCTATCCTCTGGAAGACGGCTCCGGTGAGGTCATCGTTGCCACCACCCGTCCGGAAACCATGCTGGGTGACTCCGGCGTCTGCGTCAACCCCGAGGATGAGCGCTACCGCTCTATTGTCGGAAAGAACGTGATCCTGCCCCTGCTGAATAAGCCCATTCCCGTGGTCGCTGATGCCTATGCGGAAATGGAATTTGGCACCGGCTGTGTCAAAATGACCCCCGCCCACGACCCCAACGACTTTGAGGTCGGCCTGCGGCACAACCTGGAGGTCATCCGGGTGCTGGACGATGAGGGCAAGGTCAACGAACTGGGCGGCAAATACCAAGGCCTTGACCGGTATGAGGCGAGAAAGCAGATCGTTGCCGACCTGGAAGCCCAGGGGTACCTGGTGAAGGTGGAGGACTATTCCCACAACGTGGGCACCTGCTATCGCTGCCACAACGATGTGGAACCCATTATCTCTGCCCAGTGGTTCGTAAAGATGAAGCCTCTGGCCGAGGAAGCCATTCGGGTGGTCAAGGACGGCGAAACCAAGTTCGTCCCGGAGCGCTTTACCAAAACCTATCTGAACTGGATGGAGAACGTCCGTGACTGGTGTATCTCCCGGCAGCTATGGTGGGGCCATCAGATTCCTGCCTGGACCTGCGCCGACTGCGGCCATGTGACGGTTTCCCGGGAGGATGCCTGCAAGTGCGAGCACTGTGGCTCCACCCATATTGAGCGGGACCCGGATGTGCTGGATACCTGGTTCAGCTCCGCTCTGTGGCCCTTTGAGACCCTGGGCTGGCCGGACAAGAACCCGGACCTGGATTATTTCTATCCCACGGACGTTCTGGTCACCGGCTATGACATCATTTTCTTCTGGGTCGCCCGGATGATCTTCTCCGGCTGTGAGCACACCGGAAAGACACCCTTCCACACCGTGCTGCTCCATGGCCTGGTGCGGGACGATAAGGGCCGGAAAATGTCTAAGTCCCTGGGCAATGGCATTGATCCTCTGGAGATGATCTCCAAGTACGGCTGTGATGCCCTGCGCATGAACATGATCACCGGCAACTCTCCCGGAAACGATATGCGTTTCTATGTGGAGCGCTGCGAGGCCATGCGGAATTTTGCCAATAAGCTCTGGAACGCTTCCCGCTACGTCCTCATGAATCTGGGGGAGGACTTTATACCGCAGCTTCCCCAGGAACTGGAAATTGCGGATAAGTGGGTGCTTTCCAAGCTGAATACCCTGATTGCGGAAGTCACCGACAACATGGAGCGGTATGAACTGGGCATTGCGGTCCAGAAGATCTACGACTTCATCTGGGACACCTACTGTGACTGGTATATCGAGCTGACCAAGGCCCGGCTGTACAGTGAGGATGCTTCCCGCAAGAATACCGCCCTGCAGGTTCTGGTATATGTGCTGGATCAGACCCTTCGTCTGCTGCACCCCTTCATGCCCTTCATCACCGAGGAGATCTGGCAGAGCCTGCCCCAGCGTCAGACCGCTCTGATCGTTGCCCAGTGGCCGGTTTCTTCCGAAGAGCTGAATTTTGCCACGGAAGAAGCCCATATGGAGTCTGTTATGAATGCCATCCGGGCCATTCGTAACCGCAGAGCCGAGATGAACGTGCCCCCCTCCAAGAAGGCGACGCTGTATGTGCTCACCTCCGCCCCCCAGGTCTTTGCCCAGGGTGAGGGCTTTATCCAGCGCTTGGCTTACGCCGACAAGGTGGAACTGCTGGAAAAGGAGCCCGAAAATCTGAACGGTCTCGTGACCTGCGCCACCGCGGATGCCAAGCTCTATATCCCCATGGGCCAGCTGGTTGACATTGCCAAGGAGCAGGAGCGTATCGGGAAGGAACTGGAAAAAGCCAGAAAGAACCTGGCAAGCCTCAACGGCAAGCTTTCCAATGAGAACTTCATCTCCCGTGCTCCCGAGGCAGTGGTCAATGCCGAGCGGGAAAAGGCCAAGAAGGCCGCCGATCTGATTGCCGCCCTGGAAGAAAGCCTGGCCGCGCTTCAGTCTCTTTAATTTGGGAAACTCTGAATCAATCCATACAATGTGGGAACGGTCTTCGGGCTGTTCCCACATATTTTTTTAATAAGAAACAACTGAACGATTCAATCTTCCGGAAGGAGCACCTGCCTCTTTCCGGCTTTTTTTATTCCCGGAGGCCATTCCGACAGGAAGTGCGGCGGTCAAAAGCTATACTGAATAGCACCACACACAAAGGAGGAACTTATCATGCATTTCACCAGTTTTCTGGACAGTGGAAAACTGACCATTGCTCTGACCGGAGAAATCGACCACCACTGTGCCAAGGCTTATATTCAGGTGATCGCCGCAAAAATCGAAACCTATATGCCGGAGGTTTGCGTTCTGGATTTTCGGGACGTGACCTTTGTGGATTCTTCCGGTATTGCGGTGGTCATCAATGCCCTGCGCAGCATGAGCCAAATTGAGGGAAAGCTGCTGCTTACCGGCATTTCCCCCCAGCCCATGCGAGTATTCCGGGCCTCCGGCCTGGACAAACTTGTGGAAATTCGGGAGGCGGTATCATGAAATTCGGCAATTATATGATTCTGGAGTTTCCCAGCAAATCCTGCAATGAGGCCTTTGCCAGAAGCGCCGTGGCCTGCTTTGCCGCCCAGCTGGACCCCACCCTGGAAGAGCTGGGAGATATTCGTACAGCGGTTTCCGAAGCGGTCACCAACTGCATCGTCCACGCCTATCCTGAAGAATTGGGCATCATCACCCTTCGCTGCCGGATCCTCAAAGATAATGTTTTGGACATCGTCATTAAGGACAAGGGCGTGGGTATTCCGGACGTAGAGCAGGCCCGGCGGCCCAGCTTCACCACCGGAGGCGCAGAACGCAGCGGTATGGGCTTTACCATTATGGAAAGCTTTATGTCCAGCCTGGAAATCACCTCTGTGGAAGGGCGGGGCACCTCCGTACATATGCGCCGGAAGCTCCAGCGGCGGCAATGAGTGTTCCGGAGGAGCTGATCACCCGGGCACAATCGGGAGATACTTCCGCGGCAGAACAGCTGGTCAGCGAAAACGCCGGACTGATCTGGGCGGTAGCCCGGCGGTTCCAGGGCCGGGGAACGGAGTTGGAAGACCTGTACCAATTGGGCTGTCTGGGGTTTCTCAAAGCGGTGGAGCGTTTTGACCCGGCCTTCGGCACCCAGTTTTCCACCTACGCCGTGCCGAAAATCTCCGGAGAGATCCGGAGATTTCTCCGGGATGACGGCGCCGTAAAGGTATCTAGAGGCCTTAAAGAACAGTCTGCCGCCATCAAAGCCGCCCGCAGTCGGCTGACCTTGCAGCTGGGCCGGGAACCGGGACTGTCCGAGCTTTCCTGTGAGACCGGCTTGGCTCCGGAAGAAATCGCCATGGCAGAAACCGCTACCGCCGCCACGGAGTCCATCTACCGGGAAACCGGTGAGGAAGGGTTTACGCTGGAAAATGTGCTGACGGACACGGAATCCGAAGAACGGATGGTGGAAAAAATCGCCTTGCGTCAGGCAATCCAAACCCTTCCGGAGCGGGAACGCCGGGTGGTTTCGCTGCGCTATTTCCACGGACTGACCCAGCAGCGCACCGCCCAGGTCCTGGGCATCAGCCAGGTTCAGGTCTCCCGTGTGGAGCGAAAGGCCCTGGGGCTTCTTCGGGGGAAGCTGACAGAGGAGCTGTAAACCGCTTGCAATTTTTACCCTTCTGCGGTAAAATAGAAGCTACGAATGAGGGGACCTTTGAAGAAACGGTACCGGCCGATCAAATTTGAGGTTCCTTAGAAAGAAATGATAGGTGCTTCTATGAATGATGAATTGGATTCCCGATTTTTGACCGCCCGCCGAAACTATATTGCTTCCCGTTTTGCGTTTCTGAACGATATGCAGCGGGAAGCCGTACTGACCACGGAAGGTCCCTTGCTGCTGCTGGCCGGTGCCGGGAGCGGCAAGACCACCGTGCTCATCAACCGAATTGCCAACATCCTGCGCTATGGCCGGGCTTCTGACGGCCGGGAGATCCCGGGAGAGGTCCAAGATGAGGATGTATATTTTCTGGAAAACCTGCCCGCCGAGCCCACCCAAGAGCAGCTGGACCGTGCAGACCGGCTGTGTACCCTGGAGCCTACAAATCCCTGGAATGTTATTGCCATCACCTTTACCAACAAGGCTGCCGGAGAGCTGAAGGAGCGCCTCACCGCCATGCTGGGGGAGGGGGCGGAAGACATTTGGGCCATGACCTTCCATGCCGCCTGCTGCCGGATTTTGCGGAAATACATTGACCGCATGGGGTATACCTCCAGCTTTACCATTTACGATACCTCCGACTCCGAGCGGCTTATGAAGGAGATTCTCAAAGACCTGGGCCTGGATGACAAAACCTTTCCGCCCCGCTATGTCTTGAGCATCATCGGCAGGCAGAAAGACCGGCTCATTTCCCCGGAACAGATGCTGGAGGACAGCCAGGGGGCCTCGGATCTTCGCATTTTGCAGATCGCCAAGGTCTACGGCATTTACCAGAAGCGTTTAAAGGACAACAACGCCCTGGATTTTGACGACATCCTCTATGTGACCGTAAAGCTTCTCCAGCAGGATGAGGAAGTCCGGGAGTTTTACCAAAGAAAATTCCATTATGTTTTGGTTGACGAGTATCAGGATACCAACCATGTGCAGTATCTTCTGACAGAGCTTCTCGCTGGGCAGCGCCGCAATATCTGTGTTGTCGGTGACGATGACCAGAGTATTTACCGGTTCCGGGGGGCAACCATTGAGAATATCCTGAATTTTGAGGAGCAGTACCCCGGTGCCAGAGCCATTCGCCTGGAGCAGAATTACCGGTCCACCCAGTCCATTCTGGATGCGGCCAATGCGGTGATCGCCCACAATCAGGGGCGGAAGGGGAAGCATCTTTGGACCTCCAACGGCAGCGGAGAACCGATTCTGGTCTACGAAGCCGAAACGGAAGGAGCGGAGGGCAATTTCGTTGCCAGCCAGATCCTTTCCAAGTCCAAGGGCCACGATTTTAAAGACTATGCCATTTTGTACCGGACCAATGCCCAGTCCAACTCCATGGAATATGCCCTGAAACGGAACGGCATTCCCTACCGGGTCATCGGCGGTATGCGCTTCTTTGAGCGCTCGGAGATCAAAGACATGCTGTCCTATCTGTGCGTCATCAACAACCGTGCGGATGACCTCCGTTTGGGGCGGATCATCAACAACCCGCCCAGAGGACTGGGAACAAAAACCATCGAAGCCGTCCAAAAGCTGGCCGAGGCAGAGGGGAAGAGCGTCTACGACGTGGTCTGTGATCCTTACAATTACGGTCCTTTGGAAAAATCCGCCGAAAAGCTTCTGCGATTCTCCGCTTTGATTGAGGACCTGGCGGGGCTTTTGGAGAGCGGTATGAGCCTGCCGGAATTTTATGACGAGCTGCTGATCCGCACAGGCTATGCGGAGATGCTGACGAACAAGCCTACGGAGGAGAACAAGACTCGGCTGGAGAACGTCAAGGAATTAAAGTCCAGCATTCAGTCTTATCTGGCCAATACCACCGAACCCAGTCTGGCCGGTTTCCTGGAAGAGATTTCCCTTTATACGGACTTGGAGCAGTACAACGAAGGGGACGACGCGGTGGTGATGATGACCATCCACTCTGCCAAGGGTTTGGAATTTCCCCATGTATTCCTGGTAGGCTTTGAAGACGGCCTGTTCCCCGGTTTGCGGGCCATCGGTGACCAGGAGGAGATGGAGGAGGAACGCCGCCTTTGCTATGTGGCCATCACCCGGGCGAAGAAAACACTGACCATCAGCCACGCCAGACAGCGTATGATCTACGGCCGCACCTCCTCGGCGCTGCCTTCCCGGTTTTTAAAGGAAATCCCCGAAAGCTGTATCGTCAAGCGCGGCGGCTATCGTCCCCAGGTGCAGGAGGGAAGACGGGAAAGCTACGAGCGGCATGTGGCCCGTGGAAGCGGGTATCTGTCTTCGACTCTTCGGGCCCAGGCGGCTCCCGCAGCCCCCATTCCGGAGTTCCGCAAAGGCGACATGGTCATGCACGCCGCTTTTGGCAAGGGCATGGTATTGTCCGTGCTGACAATGGGCGGCGACGCCTTGCTGGAAGTTGCCTTTGATGACATCGGCACCAAAAAGCTTATGGCTAAGGCCGCGGGCACCCATATGAAAAAACTATGACCGGCCAGGCATGATCCGCCCTTTGAAGCCATAGCCTATTCAATGGGGGTGGTGGTTTGCGCCGGTTGAAGGTCTGTCTTGTCCGTTTGGGCGTGAAGCTTCTTCTGCTGTCTGCGGTGCTGTTGGGCCTGTTCTTACTGTTTCGGGCCCACTATCGCCCGCTGCTGCGGGAATTGGCCCAGACCCAAGTAAAAAACACCACCTCTGATCTTGCCAATGACGCGCTGACCAGTCAGTTGGCGCAGAACAACGTGGCCTATGATCGGATCGTTTATTTCGAGAAAGACTTAAACGGCAGGATCACCGCCATGAAAACAAATATTCTGGAGGTCAACCGACTTAAAACAGAACTTCTGACCCTATTGAATCAGGAAATTCTGTCTCTCGACACCTCCAAAATCGGCATTCCCATCGGAAGCCTGCTTCTTCCGGAGCTTTTTGCCGGAAAAGGCTTCTGTATTCCGGTCCATGTGCTGGCCGTCCGAAATTCCGAAGCGTCCTTTGACAGCCAATTCCAGCAAGCGGGCATCAATCAGACCCTCCACCGACTGATTATGGAGATCACGGTCGATGTCAGTATTCTGGTTTTGGGACAGGCCGAGCACTTTTCCGTTTCCAGTCAGGTGGTCGTTGCGGAAACAGTGATCGTCGGGGAAGTCCCAAACACATTTTTGACCACAGGAGGTTTATATGGAACCGAAAGAGAGAATCCGGGAGCTGACAACGCTTCTTAATGAAGCCGGCTACCGATATTACGTCCTGGATGATCCCACCATGCAGGATTTTGAATACGACCGGCTGCTGCGGGAGCTGGAGGACCTGGAAAAGGCCCACCCGGAGTTTGCGCTGCCGGACTCTCCCACCAAGCGGGTGGGGGGGCAGGCCGTCAATACCTTTGCGGAAATTCCCCATGCAGTGCCCCTTATGAGTTTGCAGGATGTATTCAGCACGGAAGAGCTGGACGACTTTTTAAGCCGTGTCCGGGACGCCGTACCGGGTGCCCAATTCTCGGTAGAGCCCAAAATCGATGGGCTGTCCGTGGCCTTGGAGTATGTAAACGGCCAGTTTGTCCGGGGAGCGACCCGAGGCGACGGCATCGTGGGTGAGGATGTGACCGAGAATCTGCGGACCATTCGCTCCATCCCCATGACCCTTCAAAACGCGCCGGACCGTTTGATCGTCCGGGGCGAGGTGTTCATGCCCAAGAAAACCTTCCGCAGCCTGAACGAAACATTGGAAGAAAACGGCGAAAAAACCTTTGCCAATCCCAGAAATGCCGCCGCCGGTTCCCTGCGCCAGAAGGACCCCAAAATCACCGCCAAGCGGAAGCTGGATATTCTGATCTTTAATATCCAGCTGGCAGAGGGCATGTCCTTTCAAAGCCACCGGGAATCTCTGGAATACCTGAAACAGCTGCACTTTAAGGTGATCCCTTATCAGTGCCTGTCTGATGCCTCCAAGATTCAAAAGGAGGTCAGCCGCATCAATTTGGAACGGGAAAAATACACCTGCGATATTGACGGGGCGGTGATCAAGCTGGATGACCTGGCTGCCAGGGAAACCTTAGGTGCTACCGCCAAATTCCCCCGGTGGGCCGTTGCCTATAAGTACCCTCCGGAAGAAAAGCTGACGGTGGTGGAGGATATTGTCATTCAGGTAGGGCGTACCGGCGTTTTGACTCCCAAGGCTGTGGTCCGTCCCATTCAGCTGGCGGGAACCACCGTGACCAATGCCACCT
The DNA here is from genome assembly GCA_934589525.1 of uncultured Oscillospiraceae bacterium. Taxonomy (GTDB): domain Bacteria; phylum Bacillota; class Clostridia; order Oscillospirales; family Oscillospiraceae; genus Faecousia. Next base: position 58,299 of record CAKTOB010000016.1, read on the forward strand.
TGCACAATCAGGACTTTATTTCCCGGCTGGATGTCCGCATCGGTGATACGGTGAAAATCCGCAAGGCAGGGGAGATCATCCCCGAAATACTGGAGGTGGACCTGTCCCGCCGCCCGGCGGATGCCGAGCCCTATTTCCTGCCGAAAAATTGCCCGGTCTGCGGTGCCCCTGTCCAGCGGGACGAGGATGGCGCATTTCTGCGCTGCACCGGTGCGGAGTGCCCCGCCCAGTTGAGCCGGAACATTGCCCATTTTGTCAGCCGAGATGCCATGGATATTGAAGGCCTTGGCAGCGTCATTGTGGACAGTCTCATTGCCAAGGGGGCCATTCACGCACCGGCAGACATCTATTATCTGACCCTGGAGGAACTCTCCGGACTCTGGAAATCCGGGACCAAGGCTGCCCAGAAACTGCTGAATGCCATTGAGGCCAGCAAGCATCAGGATGTTTCCAGGCTGATTTTCGCCCTGGGTATCCGTCAGGTTGGCGCCAAGACCGGAAAAACCCTGGCATCGGCCTTCGGCAATCTGGAAAATCTGATGAATGCCTCCGTGGAAGAATTGACCAATGTAGCCGATGTCGGTGCTGTTACCGCCGAAAGCATTCACGAATGGTTTGAGCAGCCTCAATCCCGGCATATGATCCGCCGTCTAAAGGAAGCCGGTGTGAATTTTGAATCCACCCAAACCATACAGGACACCCGGTTCTCCGGGAAAACCATTGTTCTGACCGGAAGCCTTACCCGTTTTACCCGGGAGGAGGCCACCGAGCAAATTGAACGTTTTGGCGGAAAGGCCGCAGGCTCCGTTTCCAAGAAAACCAGTTTCGTGGTAGCCGGTGAAAATGCGGGTTCCAAGGCCCGGAAGGCCCAGGAGCTGGGGATCCCCATTCTCACAGAAGATGAATTTCTTGAATTGATTTCCGACTAAAGCAAACAAAGCACCCTGCTCAGGCTCTGTGAACTGCGCCCCGTCAAGTAGACAGCGAAATAATTAACGAAAAGTTCACAGCACTGCGGTGCTGTGACACCCA
>CAKTOB010000017.1 GCA_934589525.1 uncultured Oscillospiraceae bacterium
TGTGAATATAACCCGTGCGGATGAACGGAACCACCTACCGACGTATCCGTAGGGGCGGCAATCTGCCGCCCGCCACGTTCTGAATACAACCTGTGTGGTTGAATGGAACCACCCACCAGCGTGACCGTAGGGGCGGCAATCTGCCGCCCGCCACGTTCTGAATATAACCTGTGCGGTTGAATGGTACTACGCAATGTAGCGGCGATGATTCATCGCCAAGCAACGTGACGAATACAACCTGTTTGGATGACCGGAACTACCCACCAGCGAACCCGTAGGGAACGGCCTGTGTGCCGTTCCGGGAGCGCTGTGAATATAACCCGTGCGGATGAACGGAACCACCTACCGACGTATCCGTAGGGGCGGCAATCTGCCGCCCGCCACGCTGCAAATACAACCTGTGTGGTTGAATAGAACTACGCCATGTAGCGGCGGCAACCTGCCGCCATCCGGCCCCCCCGGGGCCGGAATCGTGGTACATTTGAATTTGTAACGACCAAACCCAAAAACGTATGTCATTCCGACCGAGCAAAGCGAGCGGAGGAATCCACCACGTTGTTCAATGAACCAACACAAGGTAAAGCTTGCTGCTTGAGAAGATTCCTCGGCTCGCTGCGCTTGCTCGGAATGACATGTCGATATGTGGTCTCATTCAACCACACAGGTTGTATTCGGAACGTAGCGGGCGGCAGATTGCCGCCCCTACGGTTTCGCTGGCGGGTGGTTCCGTTCAACCGCACGGGTTGTATTCGGGAGGTTTCCATGGCGATGAATCATCGCCGCTACATTGCGTATTCTGTTAGACGTACCGGGTGTAGCGGCGGCAACCTGCCGCCATTGGCCGCAAGGCCACTCGTGGTACATCGGTCGGGATGACATATCGGGGGGTGGTACCGTTCATCCACACGGGTTGTATTCGGGACGTTTCCATGGCGATGAATCATCGCCGCTACATTGTACCGTGTATTGGGTGGTACCGTTCAACCGCAGGGGTTATATATGCAGCGTAGTGGGCGGCAACGTGTTTACACAAAAACGGCGGCAATTTGCCGCCGTTTTGTGGTTGGTTGGTTACTTCAGAATCCCGCTGATGTCCTTTTCCGCCAGGGTGAAGGTCACGGTCTCGCCTTCGTGGGTCAGGGTGAAGGTGCCGGTGCCGGAGGTGTGGAGGGCCGAGAGGGTGAAGGCGGATTCTGCCCCATTGGTAATGAACCGAATCCCCGTGATGCCCTGGGCTTCCAGCTGCCGCAGGCTCCCGGTGGTGCCCCGGAGGGAGGCGGTGTGGGCCTGGACCGTCAGGGTGAGCACGCCGTCCTTGATCTGGGCCTGGTAGGGAAGGCTCTGGCCCTCCGGGCCGGAGACCCAGTAGGCTTCTGCCGGGCGTTCCGGAGCCGCCTCGGCGGTATCCCCGGGCAGCTTGGTGCCCTTGGCGGTCCGGGTGTCCGTCACGGTGCAGCCCGGGTGGGCGCAATGGGCGGTTTCCGTGCCGTCGGCGTTCTGGGTGGCATCCTTGTTGTAAACATAGGTTTCAAACAGATGCCCCAGCTTGGTGTCCGCCTTGGTCCGGGTGGCCGTCTCATTGCAGCGTTCACACTTGGCGGTCTCCGTGCCGTCCTGGGTACAGGTGGCATCATTGTTGAAGGTGTACTTGCTGAACAGATGCCCCAGCTTGGTGCCCGCCTTGGTCCGGGTGTCCGTCTTGCCGCAGTTGTGGTCACACTTGGCGGTCTCCGTGCCGTCCTGGGTGCAGGTGGCATTATTGTTGAAGGTGTACTTGCTGAACAGATGCCCCAGCTTGCTGCCCGCCTTGACCCGGGTGTCCTTAACGGTGCAGCCCGAGTGGACGCAATGGCCGGTTTCCGTGCCGTCTGCTTTACAGGTGGCATCACCGTTGTAGGTGTAATTGCCGAACTGATGCTCCAGCTTGGTGCCCTGGGCGGTCTGGGTGTCCGTCTTGCCGCAGCCGTGGTCACACTTGGCGGTCTCCGTGCCGTCGGCTTCACAGGTGGCATTATTGTCGTAAATATAAGTTTTGAAATCATGATCCAGCGCCGGGATCTGTACCGTTATCTTGCCGTGAGCGGGATTTTTACAGGTGAAGGTCTTTTCCCCTGGGGTGGTACAGGTGGGCTGGGTCGTTACCGTACCGTTATCCCAGCTGTGGTCGCCGGTTTTACCGCTGGTCGTACTTTCGGGTGTGGCCGTATCCATATTGTCGCTGGGCTTGTATTTCTGGATGAATCCATCTACAGTCAGCTTGGAAGTATCCAGGGTTAGCTCGTCACCCTTTTTAGATTCAGTGCCACCGTTGCCGATAGCGGCACCTTCCTTGACAGAATCGCCTCCTCCGCCGCCCTGGGCCTTCACCTGTGCATCACCGGAGATGGTGATTGTCTTGCCATCCCCCCTGAGGCCGCCGCCGATGCCTGCTCCATATTTGCCGCCGGTGGCTTCTACATTGCCGCCGGAGATGGTAATACTTTCGCCATTACCATCGCTACCGCCGCCGATGCCTGCACCTGCATGACTGCTGGTAGCTTTTACCTCACCGCCAGAGATGGTAATACCTGTGCCGTTACCTTTGCTGCTGTCATCCTCATCCCCACCTCCGCCGCCGATGCCTGCGCCGAAATCACCGCCGTTGGCAATTACATTGCCGTTGGAGATGCTAATGATACTGCCGTTGCCATCGTTTCCGCCACCGATACCGGCAGCCGTTCTGCCGCCGTTGGCTGTGACCTCGCCGCCGGAGATGATGATTGTCTTGCCATCCCCCCTGTTTCCGCCGCCGATGCCCGCACCGTTATTGCCGCCCTTGGCCTCTTTTATCTTGCCGCCGGAGACGGTAATGCCGGTGCCATTGCCGCCATTGCCGCCGCCGATGCCCGCAGCTTGCTCACCGCCTGTGGCCTCTTTTATCTCGCCGCCGGAAACGGTAATGCCGGTGCCGCTGCCGCCGTATCCGCCGCCGATACCCGCACCCCATAGGCCGCCGGTGGCTGTGACCTCGCCATTGGAAACGGTAATCTCGCTGCCGCTGCCGCCTTTGCCGCCACCGATGCCCGCAGCAAGCGAACCGCCTGTGGCTTTGACCTTGCCGTCGGTGATCTGAATATCCGTGCCGTCGCTGCCGCTGCCGCTGCCGCTGCCGCCGCCGATGCCCGCACCGTTTCTGCCGCCGTTGGCTGTTACCTCGCCGCCGGAGACGGTAATTTTGTTGCCGCTGCCGCCTTTGCCGCCGCCGATGCCAGCTGCTTGTTCGCCGCCGGTGGCGTTGACTGTTCCGTTGGAGACGGTAATATCACTGCCGCTGCCGCCGTTGCCGCCGCCGATACCGGCTCCTTGCTCACCGCCGTTGGCGGTGACCTTGCCGTCCTCGATGTTGATCGTGCTGCCATTGCCGCCATTTCCGCCGCCAATACCGGCAGCGTTTTCGCCGCCCTTGGCCTCTATTATCTCGCCGCCGGAGACGGTAATGCCGCTGCCGTCGCCGCCGTTGCCGCCGCCGATGCCTGCACCACTCTGGCCGCCGTTGGCCGTGACCTTGCCGCCGGAGATTTGAATGTTGCTGCCGCTGCCACCATCGCCGCCGCCGATGCCTGCACCATGAACGCCGCCGTTGGCCGTAACCTCGCCGCCGGAGATGGTAATGTCGCTACCGCTGCCACCATCGCCGCCGCCGATGCCTGCACCACAAACGCCGCCGTTGGCCGTGAGGCTGCCTTTATTATTATTATTATTATTATTTTCGTCCTTAATGGTCAGGGTGCCGGTGTTGTTCTTTTCCACACCGGCGTGGTCCTGGCCGCTTTGAACCGTGTTGGTTCCGTCCAGCTCGATGTTTACGTCGCCTTTGCCGGAGGTCGTGATGGCCGCCTCACCTGTGGTGCTGGTGTTAATGTTGACATTCTCCAGGGTCACGTTGGCGGTGGCGTTTTTCTCCGCATTGATGGTGACGGTGTTGCTAGTCGTCCCGTTGCTGGTGATGACAGGATTATCGTCTACCTTTGAGTCACCATTCACCTGGGAAACGGTCTGGCTCGTATCCGTAGCGGTGACGGTAATATTACCGATTCCCAAATCCCAGGGATATGCCAGGGCGAAGCTGGGGATAAAGGCCCCCAGCAGCACCAGGGACAGCAGCCGTGTCGTGATTCTTTTCATAAATATTCCTCCTTACGCCGGAAGGGGTCTTGTCTTCTGCACTATAAATATAACAAACAAAAGCCCGGGATTGCAAGGGGTTTTTGAATTTTGGAAGTACCTACAAAATGGGGCGGGCGGTTTTGTACAAATCGTAGAAAGTGTCAGATTTCACGGTTTTTGACGCAATAAACCGTGATAGTTATCTCATAACTTCAAAATCCAGGGCAGCGGGGCGGCGTGAAACATTGCGGAAACAATGGGCGCAGAGGGATTGCACATGTCGGGGGATGGTCCCGTTCAACCATACAGGTTGTATCCGGAACGTGGCGGGCGGCAGATTGCCGCCCCTACGTCAATGTACAACGTTTTTAGCATTTTACAGAACGCAAATCGGTAATAGCAACGTCAAAAAATGCGGAATTACGAAACAAATGTATTGTAGGGGCGGCAGGTTGCCGCCCCTACATCGAAAATGTTTCGTTTCTTGTGAAATTTTGCGTGACTATCCTTATATTGTACTCCAAAAATGCGAAAAAACGTGGTACATTACCGTAGGGGCGGCAATCTGCCGCCCGCCACGTTTCGGTTTTTGAGCCGTGCCAACCAAACGGTATCACGTTGAATATGCCCCCCCACAACGGGCGGCAATGTGCGTACAAACAAAAACGGCGGCAATTTTGCCACCGTTTTGCTTGGTTATTCGTGATGATAGATCCGCTTATCCAGGGCGAAGATCCGGCTGCTGAAGGTGCCTGCCGGGACGTTGGGGAGGGTTTCGGCGTAGATTTCCATGCGGCTGTCCAGCATGTCGATCTGGCTCAGGAGCTCTGCCTCGGCGAACATGGGTCTCACCGCCGCGCCAAAATCCGGTTCGCCGTGGTGGGAGAGGATCATGTGCTGGAGCAGCAGGCTCTTTTCCTCCGGCGTGCCCAGCTCCGCGCAGAGGGCGGCCACCTCTTGGGCACCCATGACCAGGTGGCCAAGCAATTGGCCCTTCCGGGAGTAGTCCGTGACGATGCCCAGCTGGGAGAAGGTGAACTCCCGTTCCTTGGCAAAGTCATGGAGCAATGTGCCGGTGAGCAGCAGGCTCCGGTCTACGATCTGGGGGTAGAGGCCGGAAATAAAATCCGCCAGATGCAGCATATTGGCGGTGTGCATCATAAGCCCCGACAGAAAGCTGTGGTGGACGCTTTTGGCGGCGGGGATGCGCTTGAAGGCATCCAGGTGCCGGGTCAGCATGGTCTGGGCCACCTGGCGGTAATCCTTGTCTTCCAGGCTGTCCACCAGCTGCTGCACCTGATGCAGGGTCTGCTCCCGGTCAATGGGGGCCACGGGCACCAGCAGGGAAGAGTCATAGCTGTCCTCGGGCAGGGCCATGCGGATGTTGGACACCGTCAGCTGGGTGGTGCCCCGGTACTCCGTAATGTCCCCCCGGACCTTGACCACCTTTCCCGCGTCCTCCGGCATGCCCACGGGGCCGGAATAATCCCAGGCCTTTACGTCCAGGGTGCCGGTGCGGTCCGAGACGGTGGCAGCCAGAAAGGGCTTGCCGCTGTTGGAGGTTTTGATTTGTGCGTCCTTTAAAATGTAAAATCCTTCCACCCGGTCACCGGGAACCATAGAAGAGATCTGCTTGTTGTATTCCATAGACCATCCACTCCTTTACTGGGGGTATTATAACGGAAGAATCCCCAAAATGCAAGCAACGCAAATTCCACAGTTATTCCACAGCCTTTAAAGACTCGGCCATGGGGATCTTGCGGATATGGCGGCGCATGGCCCGGTTGACGATGGCGGCAAAGAGCAGGGTACACAGGAAGGCCGCCAAGAAGCTTCGTTTTTCCACGTGGACATCGAAGCAGGAGTTATCCACCGTGACCATGCCCATGACCAGGGGGTGGATGACGCTGCCGATGGGCATCCCCAGAAGGGCCGCCAGAAAGGAGAGTACCAGGTTTTCCCGCAGCACATAGACTTCCGTCTCTTTCGGGTAGAAACCCAGAACCTCCACGGTGGCGATCTCCCGGCTCCGTTCCGCCAGATTGATGTTGGTCAGATTGTAGATGACGATGAAGGCCAGAGCCCCCGCAAAGCCCACCACCAGCCAGATGATGTAGTTTAAGCAGCTCATGGCATCGTTGACGCTGTCCAGGGCGGTGGAAAGCCGATTCAGGGCGGTAACGCCGTCCAAATCCGTCAGGGCCTTGGCGATGGCGTTTTCGTCGCCCTGGGTTTTCAGCAGCATGGCATTGGGGCCGGTGCTGCCAAAGCCCTGGGCGCAGTCGGCGCTGTTTACAAAGAGGAAGTTTGCGGCATAGTTTTCAAAAACGCCTGCAACGGTGAAGGACACCCGGTTCAGGTCGCTGTCCTCGGCATCAACGGTGCTGCCGATGGAGAGCTCCAGCTTTTCCGCCAACCGGCGGCTGACCAGGGCTTCCCCGGGGCCGGGAGGCGACAGGGGTTCATCCTCCCAGGTAAGGCTCCAGTAGTCCTCCAGGGCCTCCCAATCGGAAATGCCCAGCAGGGTCACGGACCGGAGATTGTCACGATCACCGTAAACGTCCACCCGGTCTTTGATGCAGGGCAGGGCTTCGGTAATGCCCTCCATGCGGGAAGCGGCGTTTTGGATGGCGGCGGCCTTGCTTTCGGAGAAGCTCAAGTCCATGTCGTAGTGCTGAATGGTCTTATATTGCAGGTCTCCAATGTGGATCATGGAATCCCGGACGCCGAAGGCCGTGACCATCATGGCGGTGCAGCAGCCGATGCCCACCAGCATCATGAGCATCCGCAGCTTGTAGTGCAGCATGTTCCGCAGGGTGATTTTTTGCAGGAAGCTCAGAGGTTTCCACAGGAAGGGGATGTATTCCAGCAGGATGCGCCGCCCGCTCTTGCCCCGCTGGGGGCGGATCAGGTCTGCGGGGGTGCTGCTGAGGGCCCGCCAGCAGGAGGCCAGGGTGGCCCCCAGAATGCCCAGAAGGGAGACGATCAGGGTGATCCTTGCAAGGGAGGGGCTGAGCTGATATTTCAGGGGGGCGAACTGATACAGCACGCTGTAGGCCATCCAGAAGACCTGGGGCAGCCCCCAGGTGCCCAGAAAATAGCCCAGTGCCCAGCCGATCACCGTGGCGCTGCCGGCATAGAGCAGATATTTGGCGGCAATGTCCCAGCCGTGGAAGCCCAGGGCCTTGAGCACGCCGATCTGCGTCCGCTCCTCGCTGACCATCCGGGTCATGGTGGTGATGCACACCAGCATGGCGATCATAATAAAGAACACCGGCAGGAGATTGGCAATGCCGGAGACAATGGCGGTGTCGTTTTCAAAGCTTACAAAGCCCGCGTTCTCCCGGCGGGTCAGCACATAGGTTTCCGGTTCCTCCAGGTCAATATACTGGGCCTGTTCCTTTTCAAGGCCCAGGGCATCCAGAATGGAGTCAAACCGGTCCTGGGCAACCGTGGACAGTACCTGGGTGACCTGGGGCTTGTAGGTATTGATAAGCTCCTCGTAGGCCTGGGAGTAGATTTCCGCCTGGGGCCGCAGGGTCACGTCTACCTCCGTATATACATCCTGCTCCGTAGAAAAGGCCTCAGGGCTTAAATAGAAAAAGCCCTTTAAAGCCCCGTCCCCTATGGTGGTGGTGCCCCGGTCCGCGCCGATGAAGAGAGGGGAGTCCCCCAGGCCGGTGATGAGGAAACTGGTTCCTTCCAGAAAATCCAGGGTATCCTGGCTGTTTTCCGGGGACAGAGTGATGACCGTGCCGATGTCCTTTTCCGTAAAGACCTTGGCGTCGGCCAGACATTCCTGACGGTTCAGGGGCATCCGCCCGGCCCGGAGGGAGGGAATGTTGATTTTTCCCGGCAGGGAGAGGAACTTGAAGGCGGCGGTGGAATCCTCATAGGGAATCAGGGCATCCACGCTTTTCTGGCCTTCGGTTGCCGAGATCCAGGGCTCCTTGGAGATGGTTTCCACATCCTCGTCAGAAAAGCCCAGGGTGGAGAGCAGCCGAAAATCATAGAGCTTCTGCTCCGTCAGATAGTCCTGACAGGTGGCATACATGGCATCCTTGGTGACCTTCAGCCCGGCAAAAAAGCTGACGCTGAGGGTCACGATGAGCATGAGGGCCAGAAACCGCCCCAGAAAGGACCGAATGGTCCGCAGGGTCATTTTTACAATGGATCTCATAGAACTCACCACTCAATATTTTCAATGGGAACGATGTTTTCGTTCCGCTCGTTGGAGCGGATGCGGCCGCTTTTGATGCGGATGATCCGGTCCGCCATGGGGGCAATGGCCTGGTTGTGGGTAATGATGATGACGGTGGTGCCCCGGGCCTTGCTCAAATCATACAGAAGCTTCAATACCGCCTTGCCGGTCACATAGTCCAAAGCGCCGGTGGGCTCGTCACACAGCAGAAGCCTTGGGTTTTTGGCCAGGGCCCGGGCAATGGATACCCGCTGCTGCTCTCCGCCGGAGAGCTGGGCCGGGAAGTTCCTGGCTCGAGCCGCCAGCCCCACCATGTCCAGGGCCTGCCGGGCAGGAATGGGGTCGGAGCAAAGCTGGGCGGCGATCTCCACATTTTCAAGGGCCGTCAGATTGGGGATCAGGTTGTAAAACTGAAAAACAAAGCCCACATCGTGGCGGCGATACCGGGCCATTTCAATGGGATTGAGGTGGGAAATATCCCGGCCGTCAAATAAAATCCTCCCGGAGGTAATGGTGTCCATGCCCCCCAGCATGTTGAGAAGCGTGGTTTTGCCCGCACCGGAGGAGCCCAGCAGCACCACAAACTCGCCTTTTTCTACCTCAAAAGACACCCCATCCAGCGCCCGCACCTCCGCCGCCCCGGTGCCGTAGATTTTTTGCACATTCTGAAATTCAATATACGCCATACAAACGCCTCCCGTTCTTACGCTTTATTGTATCGTATCACAGGTGCATCTGTAAAGAGGTTTCTTTTTTGTGAAGAAATTTAAATTTCTTTTGCCCGCCCCGGGAGCTTTTTTGATGGCGTTCAGAGGCTTTTTGGGGTATAATAAAAAGAAAAGCTGAAAAGGAGAAGCATATGAAGAAGCTTTTAAAAGCTGCGGCACTTTTGGCGCTGGTGACGGTGATTTTTGTGGGTTGTGCCGGAAGCGGGGAGTCTGCGCAGCCGGAGGAGGGAACCGTGGAGTATTCCAACTTGACGGAGGAAGTCTCCCGGAATCTTTTGGAGGAGGCGCTGGAGGAGGCGGGGGTTCTGGACGACCGTATTCAAAGCCTCATGACCCGTGTGGACCGGTTCAACGCCGGTGTGAAAGCGGAATGGCTGACAAAGGGGTTTGAAAAGGCACCGGCGACATTTACCAAATACGACCCCTATGCGATGCAGGAGGAATGGACGGTTCAAAACGGGACCTTCCCCGGCTACAATTGCCGCATCACCGCCTTTGGGCTTCTGGGGGACCGGATCACCGTGGCCCCGGATGCGCCTGCCTCCCAGGGAGAGGACTTCTTGTTTCTGGACCTGGAAACCCTGAAACAGGACGGGGCGGTGCTCTGCGGGGAGCCCCAGGCAAAATTCTGCGCCCTTTTTGCCCCGGTGACGGCGGCGGACTCTGTCAAAACGGAAGACCAGGTCCAGGCGCTTCAAAAGGGCTGGTCTCAGCGGGGCATTGGGTTTTCGGAAGGGAAGGCCCGGCTCATTACCGTGATCTTCCACGACCGGTTTTCCGACGATGGGGGCACCCTCTCCGTGGGCCACACCGGCGTTTTGCTTCCCGGAAAGGACGAGGGGCTGCTCTTTATCGAAAAGGTGGCCTTTCAGGAGCCCTATCGGCTGGCCAAATTCCGGGACCGGCAGGCCCTCAGCGATTACCTCATGGAAAAATACGACACCGCCTGGGGGCAGTCTACCGCCCGGCCCTTTGTAATGGAGAACGACCGGCTCCTGGAGGGCTTCCGGCCCAACCCTCTTCTGTCAGAGGAAGGCTGATAAAAAATCCCGCCTGCGAAAGTGCAGGCGGGAAAAATATTTTAGAGGTTCCTCGTTTAGCGGGCGGCAGCCAGGCAGTCCCGGACGATCTGCTCCATTTCGGCCCTTTTGGCCAGCATGTCCTTGGCCAGGGCGATCTGGCAGCGGGTGCGCACCAGGTTATGCTCGGGGTAGAGGGTCTTAAAGTAGGGGTCTCCCTGGAGGTAGTCCCCCAGGAAACGGGTACACAGCTCCGCCGTCAGGCAGAAGCAGCTCAGGGCCAGGGTGTCGGCCTCCTCCTGGGTCATGGAGGCGGCGGTCTTTTCCAGGAAGCCCTGGGCAAAGGCCCGGAAAATTTCCATATCCACACCGGCCTGGCTGGGGTCTTTGCAGTCCTCCTCGCAGCGGTTGGCGGCGAAGCGGATGGCGTCGCCAAAGTCGTGGCCCATAAGGCCGGGCATGACGGTGTCCAGGTCAATGACCACCAGCGCCCGGTGATCGTCGGTGCTGAAGAGCACGTTGTTGATCTTGGTGTCGTTGTGAGTCACCCGCAGGGGCAGGCGGCCCTGCTGATAAAGGTCCGTCAATGTGCAGGCCAGGTCCTCGTTGGCAAGCAGGTAGTCGATCTCTTCCCGCACTTCCTTCACCCGGCCCACCTTGTCCTGGGCAACGGCGGCCTTAAAGTCGGCGTAGCGCTGCCGGGTATTGTGGAAGTTGGGGATGGTTTCCCGGAGGGAGTGAATGTCAAAGTCCGAAAGCTGGTTCTGGAATTCCCCGAATACCCGCCCGGCGTTTCTGATGATTTCCGGGTCTTTGACGGTGTTGAAGGTGACGGAGGGAATATAGTTGGTCATGCGCCAGAAGTTGCTGCCGTCGATGACGTAGGTTTTCCGGTCCGCGGTGTGGTGGAAGTGCAGACACGTCCGGTCCGGGCACTTGGCCCGGATGTGCTCGGTGACCTTGTCGATGTTGTCCATGAGCCCCACGGGGTCACGGAAGGCGTAAGTATTGACATTCTGAACCAGAAAAGATTTTGGATTTCCGTTTTTTAACCGGAAGTTTACCTTGTAGGTGCGGTTTACATTGCCCATCTGGATGGTTTCATACCCAAGATAGGTATCCTCGATCCGGAAGAGCCGACACACCTGCTCTAATTTCTCATTAAGATCCACAGTCCTCTACGACCTCTCATGGTTATATTTGGGAGAGACGCTTGCTTTGTTTTGCAGCGCTTCCTTGGGCTTGTGCGAAAAGAAAGAGCAGAAGCGGGGTGACCACTGCTGCCACATTCCGGGCCATTCTACCGTATATTTGGGCAAATGTCAATCAATGCCCGATTATTTGGTGATTATCACAATAAAAAAGGGACGATTCCCAAAGGACGGTCCAAAAATTTCGGCAGAATCCACAACGTCCCGGGCCCCGGGAGCGCCTCCGGAACATCCAAAAAGAAAAAATAGGGAATGGGATGCTTTTCAAAAAGAAACCATTGCATTTAAGCCAAAACACAGGTATAATAAACTGATTCATTATACATTACGAGGTTATGCTGTGTACTTAAAATCACTGGAATTACAGGGCTTTAAGTCCTTCCCGGATAAAACGGTGATCCGGTTTGGAGATGACATTACCGCCATTGTAGGCCCCAACGGCTCGGGAAAGTCCAATATTTCCGATGCCATTCTCTGGGTCATGGGTGAACAGAGCTCCAAAACCCTTCGGGGCGCCAAAATGGAGGACGTTATTTTCGGCGGCACGTCCAAGCGTCCCCAGCTGGGCTTTGCGGAGGCCTCTCTGACCCTGGACAACTCCGACAGAGCCCTGGCCTATGACGCCGACGAGGTGGTGGTCACCCGCCGGTATTACCGCTCCGGTGACGGAGAATACTATATCAACCGCCAGTCCGCCCGACTCAAGGACATCAATGAGCTGCTGATGGACACGGGCCTGGGCCGGGAGGGCTACTCCAACATCGGCCAGGGCCGCATTGACGAGATCCTGTCTTTAAAAAGCGGAGACCGCCGGGAGATCTTTGAAGAAGCCGCCGGTATCTCCAAATACCGCCACAGAAAAGAGGAAACCGAGCGGCAGCTGGAGCGGACGGAGGACAATCTGCTGCGCATCGGGGACAAGGTGTCCGAGCTGGAATTACAGCTGGAGCCTCTGAAGGCCCAGTCGGAAAAGGCTCAAAAATATCTGGCAATGAAGCAGGAGCTCAAGGGCGTGGAGGTGGCCGTGTGGCTGGACACCCTCAAGAAACTCTCCGCCGCCGCCAAAAAGGCGGAGGAGGACTACGCCTCCGCCTCCTTCGTATTGCAGCAGGCCCACGATGACCTGGAGGGGCTGTACCGCCAGGCAGAGCAGCTGGGCGGATCTCTCCGGGAAAAGGACGGCCTGCTGGAGTCCGTGCGGGTGAAGACCAATATGCTGGGCAGCACCCATCAGCAGCTGGACGGCCAGATGGCGGTGCTCCAGGGCAATGTGGAAAACAACAAGGAAAACCTGCGCCGGATCGAAGAGGAAATCAAGGGCCAGCAGGACCGTTCCGGCGGCCTGGACAGCCAGATCCAGCAGACCCAGCTTCGGGTGGAACAAATTGACCGGGATTTGAAAGACGTTCGTCAGGCCGTCACGGATTCCCAGGAGAAGCTCCGGGACATGACCGCCTCGGCCCAGGGCCTCAGCCGCCGGTTCCTGGAATTAAGAGGAACAGAAGCCAATTTACAGGCGGATATTGCCGTCTGCGAGGCGGACATCCGGGGCATCGAAGAAAACCGGGGCACCGCCGGAGAGCGGCTAGAGCAGCTGGAAGGGGATCTTGCCGCGGGAAAAACCCGACTGGAGGAGGCAAAAGCCAACCTGGATGCCAGCCGCAAGTCCCTGAAAGAGGCAAAGGACCAGGTGGTATCCTCCAACAACGTGATCGCGGGCTTTGCCCTGCGGCAGGAGAACCGGCAGAAGAACCGGGATGCCTCCGCGGAACGGCTGCGGCAGCTGGGGGCAGCCCTGGAGGGCGTCACCGCCAAGCTCCGGGTGTTCCGGGCCATGGAGCGGGATTTTGAAAGCTATCAGAAATCCGTCCGGATGGTCATGCAGGAGACCCAGCGGGGAGGACTTAAAAACATCCACGGCCCCGTATCCAGGCTGATCCGCACGGAGGACCGCTTTGCGGTGGCCATTGAGATCGCCCTGGGCGCTGCCATGCAGCAGATCGTGGTGGACAGCGAGGCCGACGGCAAGGCCGCCATCAACTATTTAAAACGCACCGGCGGCGGCCGGGCCACCTTCCTGCCTCTGTCCAATATCTGGGGCAAGAGTTTGCAGGAGCCGGGGGTAGAACACTTCCGGGGCTTTGTGGGCATCGGGGCGGACCTGGTGACCTACGATCCCAAATATAAAAATATTGTATTAAATCTTCTGGGCCGCACGGTCATTGCGGAGGACTTGGATGCCGCCATTGCCATGGCCAGACAGTATAAAAACCGATTCCGCATCGTGACCCTGGACGGCCAGGTCATGAACTCCGGCGGCTCCATGACCGGCGGTTCCGTGAACAAGGATGCGGGCATCCTTTCAAGAGCCAACGAGCTGGAAAAGCTGGCGGCCCAGGAGCAGAAGCTTCTGGCCCAGCGCCAGGAGGAGGAAGGGCGGCTCCAGGAGTTCCAGCGGCAGTATGACCAGGTGGAGTTCCAGCTGTCCGCCGCCCGGGACCAGCTTCGGGAGGCAGAGGACCAGGTCCTGCGCCTCCAGGGCCAGGAAAAGCAGTTTGAGGTGCTCTGCGGCGCCATTGAAGACGCAGAGGATGCCGCCTGCCGGGAGCTGGAGAGCCTCAAAGACCGGGACCGGGCAGACGGCGAACGTCTGGCGACCCAAAAGGGCAAGATCCAGGCCTATGAAAAGCAGCTCCGGGAAACCCGGCAGCAGCTGTCCGGCCTGGAGGGCAGCCAGTCCCAGGCGGCCCAGGCAACGGATGCCATTACCGCCCACCTGACGGAGCTGCGAACCAAGGAGGCGGCTCTGGATGCAGAGCGGGCCACCGCCATTTCCCACATGGAAGACCTGCGGTCCTTGCGGTCCGACATGGAAGGGGACCGGGAGAAAAAGCAGGCCCTGATGGATGCCATCGCCCAGGAAAATCAGCGGCTTCTGGGAGAGATCGCCCAATTGGAGCAGCGTCAGCAGGAAAACGACCGGGAAGCGGCGGAAATGAATGAGACTCTGCAAAACATGCTGACGGACCGTGCCCAGACCGAGGCCGCCAAGACCAAGGCCGAGCACGATGCCCAGGAAAAGAACAAGGAAATCCTCAATATGGAGCGGGCCTGTGCCCTGCTGGAGCAGAAAAAGGTGACCTCCTCCATGGAGGAGCGGCAAATTGTGGATAAGCTCTGGGATTCCTACGGCCTGACTCCCGGCACCGCGGAGGACGCCCGGGGAGAAATCGAATCCGTCGCCGCGGGCAACCGCCGCATCGGTGAGCTGAAACGGAAAATCGCCGCCCTGGGCACTCCCAACCTGGGAGCCATCGACGAATACGCCCGGGTCAACGAGCGCTACAGCTATCTGGCAGAGCAGCGGGACGATGTGCTGACCTCCAAGCGGGAGCTGGAGAGCATCATCCGGGACATCACCAAGGAAATGACCACGATTTTCGTGGAGCAGTTCGCCAGGATCGACCACTATTTCGGCCAGGTCTTTGAGGAGATGTTCGGCGGCGGCAAGGGCCAGCTGATTCTGGAAGACCCGGAGAACCCCCTGACCTGCGGCATTGAAATTCGGGTACAGCCCCCCGGAAAGCAGGTCAAGACCATTACATTGCTCTCCGGCGGCGAAAAGGCATTTGTGGCAACAGCCCTGTACTTTGCCATTTTGAAAGTCCGGCCCACGCCGTTTTGTCTGCTGGACGAAATTGACGCGGCGCTGGACGACCGGAACGTGGACCGTTTTGCGGGATACCTGCACAATTTGAAAAAGACCCAGTTTATTGTCATCACCCACCGGCGTGGCACCATGGAAGCGGCAGACGTGCTTTACGGCGTGACCATGCAGGAGCAGGGCGTATCCAAGCTTTTGCGGCTGGATTTGAACCAGATGGAGCAATACCTGGGAATCGGAGAATAAGGAGAAGAATATGGGATTTTTTGACAAGATCAAAGCCGGACTGGCCAAAACCAGAGATGCCCTCAGCGACAGCTGGAATGAGCTGTTTTCCGGGGATACGGAAATCGACGACGATTTTTATGACGAGCTGGAGGAATGCCTGATCCTGGCGGACCTGGGGGTAGAAACCGCCGGGAAGGCCACGGCGGCCCTGCGCAAGGCCGTGCGGGAGCAGCACATTACCCAGGCGGAGGAGGCCAAGGCCGCTCTGCGGAAGATTTTAGCGGAGATGGTCAGCGTGGGCTCTCCGGAGCTGAACCTTTCCACCACCCCCAGTGTGATCCTGGTCATCGGTGTCAACGGCGTGGGCAAGACCACCACCATCGGCAAAATCGCCAAGCAGCTCTGCGACCAGGGGAAAAAGGTGCTGCTGGTGGCGGGGGACACCTTCCGGGCCGCCGCGGCGGACCAGCTGGAAATCTGGGCGGAGCGCAGCGGCGCGGACATTGTGCGGCAGCACGAGGGAGCAGACCCCGCCTCCGTGGTCTATGACGGCATCCAGTCCGCCAAGACCCGGGACGTGGACGTCATCATCGTGGATACCGCCGGACGGCTGCACAACAAGCAGAACCTGATGAACGAGCTGAACAAAATCAGCCGCATCGTGGAGCGGGAGCTGCCCAACGCTGCCCGGGAGGTGCTGCTGGTGCTGGACGGCACCACCGGCCAGAACGGCCTCATCCAGGCCAAGCAGTTTAAGGAGATCGCCGGGGTGACGGCCCTGGCCGTGACCAAGCTGGACGGCACCGCCAAGGGCGGCATCGTCATTGCCGTGGCCAACACCCTGCAAATTCCCGTAAAATTCATCGGTGTAGGCGAAAAGGCAGAGGACCTCATGCCCTTTGTGGCGGAGGACTTCGTCCATGCCCTGCTGTAAGGAGAGAACCAAATGAAAGTCGTTTTGGCAAGCAAAAACAAGCACAAGCTGGCGGAAATCAGCCAGATCACGGAAAAATTCAACATCCAGCTGGTGCTGGAGTCGGAGCTGGGCGTGGATATTGACGTAGAGGAAACCGGCAGCACCTTTGAGGAAAACTCCTTTTTAAAGGCCAATGCCGTCATGCAGGCCACGGGCCTTCCGGCGCTGGCGGACGACTCCGGCATTGCCGTGGATGCCTTAAACGGAGAGCCGGGCATTTACTCCGCCCGCTATGGCTTTGACGAGACTTTAGACGATGCCGGACGGGTGCAGCTGCTGCTGAAGAATATGGAGCAGGTGCCGGATGACCGGCGGCAGGCCCAGTTCGTCTGCGTCATCACCCTGGTGACCCCGGAGGGCACCACCATCCAGGCCCGGGGCGAGGTCCACGGCTTTGTGACCCGTGCCCCGGAGGGAGAGGGCGGTTTTGGCTACGATCCCATTTTTTACTATCCCCCCTTCGGCAAGACCCTGGCCCAGGTTCCCCAGGAACAGAAAAACCGGGTGTCCCATCGGGGCGAGGCGTTGAAGATTTTTTATGAGAAACTAAAGGAGGCAGGCTATGCTGAACAGTAAGGAACGGGCAGAGCTCAGAGCAAAGTCCAATCAGTTGGATACCACCCTCATGGTGGGCAAAGGCGGTGTCACCGAGGCGGTGATCGCGGAAGCGGAAAACCAGCTCACCGCCAGAGAATTGGTCAAGGGCAAGGTCCTGGAGGGGGCGCTGATGTCTCCCCAGGAGGTGAGCCAGGCCATCTGCGAGGCCACCGGTGCCGAGGGCGTGGCCTGTGTGGGTACCAAGTTTGTGATCTACCGGTTCAGCGAAAAGCTCCAGGCCCAGCGGAACATGACCGGCCGGGCCAAGCGGAAGGAGACTCCCGTCAGCAAGTCTGACCCCGTCCGCAAGGGCATCCGTGCCCGCCGCCACGCCGCCAAGCTGGTGCGGGAGCAGCGCAATGCCTATTTTAAGGAGAAGGCCGTGGAGAAGGCCATCGAGCGGGACCGGGAAAAGCAGCTCCGGCAAAAGGAGCGGTAACAAAACAAACAGGATGCCGGTGGGCCTGTCAACTGGTAGAGGAGGGCTCCGGCGCAGTGGAAAAGGGGAGAGAAAATGGAAAAAATCGGTATTTTCGGAGGCTCTTTCGATCCGCCCCATGTGGGGCACATCCGCAGCGCCGCCTATGCGGCGGAAACCTTGGGACTTACAACACTTTTTCTGATGCCGGACCGGCAGACTCCGGGAAAGCCCCGGCCGGAAGGCGGTGCCGACGATGCCCAGAGACTGCAAATGCTGACCCTGGCGGTGGCCGGAACCCCCCGGCTGCAGGTTTCGGACCTGGAGCTTACCGGGGAGGGGCTGACCTATGAAACGCTCTGCGCCCTTTCCCGGCAGTACCCCGGGGCGGAGCTCTTTCTGCTGCTGGGCACGGACCAGTTTTTAAAGCTTCCCCAGTGGAGAAACGGGGCGGAAATTCTGAAGCTTGCCACCATCGTATCCCTGCGCCGGGGAGACAAAAAGGAAGAGCAGCTTTTGGGCCAGGGCAAGGCGGCCCTGGAGGCCCTGGGGGGCCGGGTCATGATGCTGGATAATCCCATAACGGCCATTTCCTCCACCCAGCTGCGGCGGCTCATCGCCTTTGGGGCCGGGGCATCCTTTTTAGATCCCAAAGTCCTGGACTACATCCGCCGGGAAGGGCTCTACGATTCCGGGGCGGATTTCAAGAATCTTCCCATGGAGGAGCTCCAGAAGGTGGTGGTGCGGCTTTTAAACCCCAACCGGGTGCGCCATGTGCTGGGCTGCCGGGATACGGCGGTGGAGCTGGCCAGACGCTGGGGGGCAGACGAGGTGGATGCCGGCCGGGCCGGACTTCTCCACGACATCACCAAGGCCTTGGACGGGCCCCTGCAATTGACTTTGTGCCAGGCCTATGGTAAAATGTTGGATGATTTTTCCAGAAAATACCCCAAAACCCTCCATGCCCTCACAGGCAGCCTGGTGGCCCGGCGGATATTTGGAGAAAATGAAGCGGTGGTTTCCGCCATTGAATCCCACACCACCGGCAAGGCCAACATGAATCTGCTGGAAACCATTATTTATGTGGCAGACTATATGGAGCCCAACCGGGATTTCCCCGGGGTGGAGACCCTGCGCTCTCTGGCCTTTTCCGATATTCGGGGGGCCCTGAAGCTGGGGCTGGAAATGACCCTGGAGCATCTGGCGGAGCAGGGGGGCGAGGTGTCCCCGGCATCCCGGCAGGCCCTGGCCTATTTAAACGGACAAACACTTTGAGCCAAGAAAGGAATACAATACATGCTTACACCCAAACAGATCGCCTATGAGGTCACCAAGGCCCTGGATTCCAAAAAGGGCATGGACATCGAGCTGTTGAAAATCGACAAGATCAGCTCTCTGGCGGACTACTTCCTGATCTGCACCGGCACCTCCAATACCCACGTCAAGACCCTCTGCGACTACGCCGAGTACACCCTGGAGCAGCTGGGGGAGACCATGCTGAGCCGTGAAGGCCACCGGGGCAATTCCTGGGAGCTACTGGACTACGGCAGCATCGTTGTCCACGTCTTCACCGAGGAGGCCCGGCAGTTTTACGCCCTGGAGCGGCTGTGGGCAGACGCGGAGCGCATTGATTTGAAAGATATTATTGTGGCAGAGCCCACAAATTAACAGGAGATGTCAGGTTCCATGAATTACGATTTCGCAAAAATTGAAGAAAAATGGCACAAATACTGGAAGGAAAATGATACCTTCCACACGGATGTGTGGGACTTCTCCAAGCCCAAGTATTATGTCCTGGATATGTTCCCCTACCCCTCCGGTGTAGGCCTCCACGCGGGCCATCCCGAGGGCTATACCGCCACGGACATCATGTCCCGGATGAAGCGGATGCAGGGCTACAATGTGCTCCACCCCATGGGCTATGACTCCTTCGGTCTGCCCGCCGAGCAGTACGCCATCAACACCGGCAACCACCCGGAGGGCTTCACCCAGGAGAACATCAAGACCTTCTCCAAGCAGCTGCAGGAGCTGGGCTTTGACTACGACTGGTCCAAGATGATCGCCACCTCCGACCCCAGCTTCTACAAGTGGACACAGTGGATCTTCAAGAAGCTCTATGAGGCGGGCTACGCCAAGCGCATTGAGATGCCGGTGAACTGGTGCGAGGAGCTGGGCACCGTGCTCAGCAACGACGAGGTCATTGACGGCAAGTCCGAGCGGGGCGGCTATCCCGTGGTGAAGAAGAACATGATGCAGTGGGTCATCGATCAGCCCGCCTTTGCCGAAAAGCTCCTGGAGGGCCTGAACGAGATCGACTGGCCCGAATCCACCAAGGAGATCCAGCGCAACTGGATCGGCAAATCCACCGGCGTGGAAGTGGACTTCAAGATTGTCGGCGGCGGGGATTTCTCCATCTACACCACCTGTATTGAGACCATTTACGGCATCACCTTCATGGTCCTGGCCCCGGACGGCAAGATCGTGCAGACCCTTATGGACCGCATCGAAAACAAGGACGAGGTCAACGCCTACATTGCCGAGACCGTGAAAAAGAGCGACATGGACCGGACGGAGCTCAATAAGGGCAAGACCGGCTGCCCCCTGAAGGGCGTTTACGCCATCAATCCCGTCAACGGCAAGCAGGTCCCCGTGTTCATCGGTGATTTCGTTCTTGCCAACTACGGCACCGGCGCCGTCATGGCCGTGCCCAGCCACGACCAGCGGGACTTTGAGTACGCCGTGGCCCACAACATCCCTATGATCCAGGTCATTGAGGGCCGGGATGTTTCCGAATGCGCCTTTGAAAAGCAGGATTACCTGGGCAAGGGCTGCCGCCTGGTAAACTCCGAGGAGTTCACGGGCCTGACCGTAGAGGAGGCCAAGGAGGCCATTACCCAGAAGCTGGAAAAAATGGGCGTGGCCAGAAGAAAAATCAACTACCATTTCCGGGAGTGGATTTTCGCCCGCCAGAGATACTGGGGCGAGCCCGTACCCTGCGTCTACACCCAGGACGGCAAGACCTATTTTGTCCCCGATGAGGAGCTGCCTGTGATCCTTCCCGAGCTGGAGGACTACAAGGGCCGCAACGGCCAGGCCCCCCTGGAAAATGCGGTAGAGTGGAAGCGGTATGACCGCCACGGTGTGAAGGGCACCCGGGAGACCTCTACCATGCCCGGCTCCGCCGGTTCCTCCTGGTACTATATGCGCTATATTGACCCCAAGAACGACAAAGAGTTCTGTAACCAGGAGCTTTTGAAGCACTGGATGCCCGTGGACCTCTATGTGGGCGGCCCGGAGCATGCCGTGGGCCACCTGATGTACTCCCGGATCTGGAACCGTTTCCTCTATGATGAGGGTTTGTCTCCCGTGAAGGAGCCCTTCCGGAAGCTGGTCCACCAGGGCATGATCCTGGGCGAGAACGGCATCAAGATGGGCAAGCGCTTCCCGGAGTTCGTGGTGAACCCCAGCGACATCGTCAGAGACTACGGCGCGGATACCCTGCGGCTGTATGAAATGTTCATGGGCCCCCTGGAAGTGTCCAAGCCTTGGAGCGCCCAGGGCGTGGCCGGTGCCAAGAAGTTCATCAACCGGGTCTGGAATTTCTTCTCCGAGCCTGCCAACATTACCGAAACGGATGACGGCAAGCTGACCAAAATCTATCACCAGACCGTGAAGAAGGTCACCTCGGACTTTGAGTCCCTGGGCTTCAACACCGCCATTGCCCAGATGATGGTCTTTGTCAACGAGGTCTACAAAAACGGCTCCTGCCCCAAGGCCTACGCCGAGGGCTTCGTGAAGATGATCTCCTGCATCATCCCCCATGTGGGTGAAGAGCTCTGGCAGCTGCTGGGCCATGACCACACCATCGCCTACGAGCCCTGGCCCACCTACGATGAGGAGAAGTGCAAGGACCAGGAGGTCACCATGGCCGTCCAGATCAACGGCAAAATGCGGGGCACCGTCCAGATGGAGGCGGACCTGGATAACGACACCGTTGTAAAGAACGCCCTGGCCGATGAAAAAATTGCCCGGTTCCTGGAAAAGCAGGGGGGCAGCATTGTGAAGACCATTGTGGTCAAAAACAAGCTGGTCAACCTGATCGTGAAATAATTTTGAATTTTTTCGAAAAAACCGGAATTATTTCTTGACATTTCGGGAAAGAGACCATATAATAAACAAGCCGTATGGCCCTGAACGCATCCAGGATCGAGCCGGATGCATCGGAGGGAGGGAAAACAATGTCTGAAATTCGCGTAAAGGAAAACGAGTCTCTGGAAAGCGCTCTGCGCCGGTTTAAGCGCAGCTGTGCCAAGGAGGGCGTTATCGCTGAAGTTAAGAAGCGCGAGCATTACGTCAGCCCCAGCCTGAAGCGTAAGCAGAAGTCTGAAGCTGCCCGTAAGAACAAGAGAAAGTTCTATTAATCCCTCTTGAGTTGTGCGCTAGCCGCCCCGGAATGTTTCCGGGGCGGCTTTTTACAGCGAAAAAACAGCCGCAGCCGGGTTTCTGTCCGGCTGCGGCTTGCGCTTTGGGGCTTATTTGGCTGCGCCGCTCTGGGGCAGGGGCAGCTCCGTGCCGTCAGGCAGGCGGAGGGCCCGGACCTTGTCCAGATCGATGGGGGTGTCGGCCTCCCGGCAGCTGTAGGTTTTTTCCGTGTAGCCGATGCCAAGGGGAATCTGGGTGCCGTCGTCCAATATTGCGATGGGTTTGATGCTGCCTGAATTCTCGATACCTTCCTGGAAGGTCAGTGTGACCCCCAGGCAGCGAAGCCGGATGGATTCCAGGGTCACGTCACAGTTGGGGGCGGTCACATGGAGAGGGGCCTCCAAAAACTCGATGCTTCTTTGGTCGCTGCCCTGGAAGCTTACGGGACACTCCAGGATGCCCTGGGCAATGACGCGCTCCATGTCCTTGAGACCCTCGGAGTAGCAGGTCATCAGGTCCTCTATATGGGCAGTCCAGCTGGCGTCTAAGGGAAAATCTACGGCATCCTCTGGGGACAGACCGAAGGTATAAACAATGTCTGCGGTGTTTTCCAGGCCGTCACCGTCCTCTTCCGCGCCGATGCTCCAGGAGATGGGGGAGAGTTGAAGCTCCCCCGCATAGAGCAAATCATCATTGGAGGGGATTATTTGTTCTACCTCGTGGGTCAGGAGCTCCGTTCCCTTGGGTGCCGTCAGGTGCAGCACCAACCGGCCCAGGCAGCCGTCAAAGATGGCCTGCTTCGTCTCGATTTCCCAGCCCTGTGGGTGGCTCTGGGCATCTGCGGCAGCGGCATCCGGCAGCTGGGGCCGCAGGTTCCAGTCCAGGGCATCGGCAATTTGCTCGATTTGTCTGTCGGTCATCCACGCCCGTTCAAAATCCGGAATATCGGTCTCGGGGTCATACCCTGCCCGGAACTCAAACACATAGGTGGCGTCCCCACAGTCACAGAAGAAATAAGCATCGCCCTCCTGCTCCTTAACGATCAGAACCGTGGCTCCGGAGGCGGTTTTATAATTCCATTCCGTTAAAGCTTTGCCTTGATCCAGATAGGCAAACTCCGGACTCAGGCAGTCCTTCCGGCAGTACTCGAGAATGCCGTGGACGGTATACTGCCACATGTCAGGCCCTTTCGGCATATTGAGGTTCATGGAGAGCCAGAAGTTCCCCTGGGGATAGCAGCTGCCCCCGTCCAGAAAGGCTTCCACGGTGCTTCCCGGCAGAAGTACATGGTCAATGGAAAGCACCCGGGTCAGCGCTCCCGTAGAGGAAAATTCCATAGGTGTGCTCAAAAGCTGCAAGCCGTATTTGTCCGCCAGCTCCTGGAGCTTGTCCACCATTTCCTGGGAGTAGGTGTGGTAGCTCAAATAAGTATCCGGGAATTGAATTTCCGGGTCGCCCTGAAAGGCCTTCTTCCTGATGGAGCGGTCCCGGTCATAGGTCTGCAAGAATTCAAACCATTCCTTGGCCGCCTGATAGCCGGGGCTGCCCTGGATACCGGCGTAGGTCAGCACCTGCTGGGAAACCGGCTCGGTGCCGATGACCTCCCGGTGGTAGGGGTCAAATACATCCCGGGTGATCTCCCGGCTGCCAATGCGCAGGTCCGCGGCGTGGATAACATAGACCACAGCGCAGCCCACCAGCAGGAAGGTCAGGAGAACAAGGGCCGCCACCAGCACCGCCCGTTTGGGAGACCGCTTCCGGGCCTTGGGGCCGGGGGCCAGTTGCAGCTGTTCCGCATCCTGCAAATGTTCTGCCCGAATGTCTCCTAAGAGCCGAAAAAGTTCCAGGTTCGTCATTGCAGATCCTCCTTTTGAAGTTCCAGGGCCAGACGTTTCCGAGTCCTGTGGAGCATGGATTTGATTTTCCCCACAGAAAAGCCGGTTTTTTGGGCGATTTCCTCCAGGGAGTTCATGTACCAGTACCGGCATAAGAAGACGGTTTTCTGATCCTTTGGCAGCGCCGTCAAAAACCGGTTCAGGCAATCGAGAACCTCTTTCCTTATTAAAATAGATTCGGCACTGGGCACCCCGGAGACGCATTGCCCCAGCTCCTCCAGAGCAATCTCCGCCTCCGTACCGCCCCGCTTCTGGCTGGTGCGCTTTCTCCACCGGTCAATGGCGTGGTTCCGGGTCAGCTTTCCTAAGAAGGTCGAGAGCCGCTGGGGCTTGTTAGGGGGAATGCTGTTCCAGGCGGATAAATAGGTGTCGTTGACGCTCTCCTCGGAATCCTCCCGGTTGGATAGAATATTGTAGGCGATTTTGTAGCAGTAGCCGCCGTATTTCCGGTCCGTTTCCCGGATGGCATCCTCCCGCCGGGAAAAATACAGTGCCAGAATATTGGAGTCCTCCATGTGATCAGTCCTTTCTTATGTGCTTTCACTTACATACACGCAGAAAACATCCAAAGGTTTCACGATAGCTGTAAAATTGATGAAAAAGCAGCCGCCCGTAAATTTTTTCTCTTCGGTGAAAATTATAGTATAGGCCAGAAACAAAAGCAAGGGGCCACGTTCCGAATAGAACCTTCGTGGATGAATGGAATCACGCCATGTAGCGGCGATGATTCATCGCCAAGCCACGTTTCGAATATAACCTGTGCGGATGAAAGAATCCACCTACCAGCGAAACCGTAGGGAACGGCCTGTGTGCCGTTCCGGGGGACATGGCAAAGACAACCTGTGTGGGTAAACAAAACCACCCTTCAGGTATGTCATTCCGACCGCAGCGTCAGCGGAGTGGAGGAATCCACCACGTTGGAGAAAGAACCATCACAAGATAAAATCTGCAACTCGGGAAGATTCCTCGACTCGCTTTGCTCGCTCGGAATGACATGTCGGTAAGTGGTTCCGGTTGTCCACAGGGGTTATATTTGCAACGCCCCCGGAACGGCACATAGGCCGTTCCCTACAGTTTCGCTGGCGGGTGGTACCGTTCAACCGCACGGGTTGTTTTCGCCACGTTGCTTGGCGATGAATCATCGCCGCTACATTGCGTGATTCCATTCAACCAAACAGGTTATAGTCGGAACGTGGCGGGCGGCTAATAGCCGATAATTTAATGTGTGATTGCCCCCGGCAATCATTATTTTTTAATTCGCTGCGCGGAGCACCACCCCTACAGGCGTAATACCATTCAACCGCACGGGTTCTATTCGCAACGCCCCCGGAACGGCACACAGGCCGTTCCCTACGGTTTCGCTGATTGGTTCATTCTTGAACCAACGTATTTTAAAAGCGGGCACGTCCGACGCTCAATAATTGTCAATTGTCCATTGCCAATTGTCAATTTCCCCTCCGTTCCCTACGCCCCCATTGATATTCCTTGGAAAAAATGGTATACTGTGAAAAAATCCAGAAAAACCGAGGGAACACATATGGATATTCAGAACGTCGAGGCAGCCCTGGCGGAGCTGCCGTTGTATATTTACGCTTGGATAGACCCCGCGACCCTGGAGTTTTCGGACCGTGTCCGCTGGATCTGTCAGCATGAGTGCAGCATGTACGGCAAAAGCTGGGCCTGCCCGCCGGGGGTGGGGACGGTGGAGGAATGCAAAGCCAAGTGCCTGGGCTATAAAAAGGCCCTGCTGATCTCCACCTTGTCTGAGGTGTCGGACATTGGCAGCATGGAGGCCACCCTGGCCACCCGTCATGACCATGAGGAGATCACAGACTGGGTCGGGGACATCCTCCGGGAAAACGGGGCGGAGCCCTATATCCTCTCCACGGAGGCCTGCGCCATCTGCGGCCGCTGCGCGATTTTAGACGGCAAGCCCTGCCGCCATCCCGAAAAAATGCACCCCTGCGTGGAGAGCCAGGGCATCAACATCATTCCCACCCTGGAAGAAAACGGCCTGGAATTTCAGTACGGCGACAATACGGTCACCTGGGTGTCGCTGCTGCTGTTTTAAATCTTCTTCGGCATTTCGGAAATAATTCCCCGTTTTAGAGACAGAATAAAGGCGGCCCCCAGAGCCCGGGGCAGGGGAGACCGCCTAAAATCTACGCAATTGACAAAATTACAATTGGTTTTTGTACAAATTGCAGAAGATTCCAAGAAATGCCAAAAGCTATTGAAATAGCCTTCCAATTATGATATACTGTTTTGGCACTTGAGAAATGCAAATATGTAAATATCGGACAAGAAGAAAGACAAGT
Organism: uncultured Oscillospiraceae bacterium; assembly: GCA_934589525.1. Taxonomy (GTDB): domain Bacteria; phylum Bacillota; class Clostridia; order Oscillospirales; family Oscillospiraceae; genus Faecousia. Next base: position 25,824 of record CAKTOB010000017.1, read on the forward strand.
CCGTTTATCGAAAGGGGTATTGTATGTCTCACAAGTATGTTTACCTGTTTACCGAGGGTGACGGTTCTATGAGAGAGCTTCTGGGTGGCAAGGGTGCGAATCTGGCGGAAATGACCAGAATCGGCCTGCCGGTTCCCCAGGGCTTTACTATTTCTACGGAGGCCTGCACCAAGTATTATGAGGACGGCGAGAAGATCAATGACGAGATCATGGCCCAAATCATGGAATACGTGGACAAGATGGAGCAGATCAACGGCAAGAAGTTCGGTGATCTCAATAATCCGCTGCTGGTTTCCGTCCGTTCCGGTGCCCGTGCTTCCATGCCCGGCATGATGGATACCATTCTGAACCTGGGCCTCAATGACGATGTGGTGGATGCCATGATCAAGGGCAACCCCGATCCCGCCTTCGCCCGGTTCGTTTACGACTCCTACCGTCGGTTCATCCAGATGTTCTCCGACGTGGTTATGGAAGTGGGCAAGAAGTACTTTGAGCAGCTCATTGACGAGATGAAGGCCCGCAAGGGTGTCACCTATGACGTGGAGCTCACCGCCGAGGACCTGAAGGAACTGGCGGCCCAGTTTAAGGCAGAATATAAGGAAAAGCTGGGCGTGGACTTCCCCTCCGACCCCAAGGTGCAGCTCTACGAGGCCATCCGGGCCGTGTTCCGCTCCTGGGATAACCCCCGTGCCAATGTTTACCGCCGTGACAACGACATTCCCTATTCCTGGGGTACTGCCGTCAACGTCATGCCCATGGTCTTTGGCAACCTGAACGAAAATTCCGGTACCGGCGTCGCCTTTACCCGTGACCCCGCCACCGGCGAGAAGAAGCTCATGGGCGAGTTCCTGACCAATGCCCAGGGCGAGGACGTGGTGGCCGGTGTCCGCACCCCCATGCCCATTGCCCAGATGGCGGACAAGTTCCCCGCCGCTTTTGAGCAGTTCACCAAGGTCTGCGCCCTGCTTGAAGACCACTACCGGGATATGCAGGACATGGAGTTCACCGTGGAAAACGGCAAGCTCTACATGCTCCAGACCCGTAACGGCAAGCGTACCGCCAAGGCCGCTCTGAAGATCGCATGCGACCTGCTGGACGAGGGCATGATCGACGAGAAGAAGGCCGTGGCCATGATCGAGCCCCGGAACCTGGATACTCTGCTCCATCCTCAGTTTGATACCAACGCCCTGAAGGCCGCTGCCCCCATTGGCCGTGGCCTGGGTGCTTCCCCCGGAGCCGCCTGCGGCAAGGTGGTGTTCTCTGCCGAGGATGCCGAGGAGTGGGCTGCCAGAGGCGAGAAGGTGGTTCTGGTCCGTCTGGAAACCTCTCCTGAAGATATTACCGGCATGAAGGTTGCCCAGGGCATCCTGACCGTCCGGGGCGGCATGACCTCTCACGCTGCCGTTGTTGCCCGTGGCATGGGCTCCTGCTGTGTTTCCGGCTGCGGCGACATCGCCATGGACGAGGAGAACAAGCGCTTCACCCTGGGCGGCAAGACCTACCACGAGGGCGACTTCATCTCCATTGACGGCTCCACCGGCAACATCTACGAGGGCGTGATCCCCACCGTGGATGCCGAGATCGCCGGAGAGTTCGGCCGCATCATGGCTCTGGCTGACAAGTTCCGCCGCCTGCGTGTCCGCACCAACGCCGACACCCCCAACGATGCCAGAAAGGCCCGGGAGCTGGGCGCGGAAGGCATTGGCCTGTGCCGTACCGAGCACATGTTCTTTGACCCCGAGCGGATCGCCGCCTTCCGGGAGATGATCTGCTCCGATACCGTGGAAGAGCGGGAAGAGGCTCTGGAGAAGATCCTGCCCTACCAGCAGAGCGACTTTGAGCACATCTACGAGGCCATGGAGGGTATGCCCGTTACCATCCGGTTCCTGGACCCCCCTCTGCATGAGTTCGTTCCCACCACCCAGCCCGAAATTGAGGCTCTGGCTGCCGCCAAGGGCAAGACCGTGGAGCAGATCAAGAACATCATTGCTTCCCTCCATGAGTTCAACCCCATGATGGGCCACCGTGGCTGCCGTCTGGCCGTTACCTATCCGGAAATCGCCAGAATGCAGACCCGTGCCGTGATCCGTGCCGCCATCAACGTCCAGAAGGCCCATCCCGACTGGAAGATGGTCCCTGAGATCATGATCCCCCTGGTGGGCGAGGTCAAGGAGCTGGCTTACGTCAAGAAGACCGTCTGCCAGACCGCTGACGAGGAGATCAAGAATGCCGGTGTGGAGATGACCTATAAGGTCGGCACCATGATCGAGATCCCCCGTGCCGCTCTGACTGCTGACGAGGTGGCCAAGGAGGCCGAGTTCTTCAGCTTCGGCACCAACGACCTGACCCAGATGACCTTCGGCTTCTCCCGTGACGATGCGGGCAAGTTCCTGAACGCCTACTACGAGGCCAAGATTTACGAGAACGACCCCTTCGCCAAGCTGGACCAGAACGGCGTGGGCAAGCTGATCAAGATTGCCCTGGAGCTGGGCAAGAAGACCCGTCCCTACCTGCACTGCGGCATCTGCGGTGAGCACGGCGGCGACCCCAGCTCTGTAGAGTTCTGCCACAATGTGGGCCTGGACTACGTTTCCTGCAGCCCCTTCCGGGTGCCCATCGCCCGTCTGGCCGCCGCCCAGGCTGCCATTAAGGAAGCCGCCGCCAAGGAAGCGGAGCAGGAAGCTAACGAGGAAGAGAAGACTGCTTCCCGGGAGGCTGCAAAGGAAGCTGCCCAGAAGGCTGCCAAGGAGTTTGCTGAGAACGCCAAGGAAGTCGCCATGGAAGCTGCCGCGGAGCTGGCCGATGCCGCCAAGGCAGGCTTTGCCGGTGCCAAGGCCGGTTTTGCCGAGGCCAAAAAGGTCTTCATGGAGAACCGGAACAAGTAAAAAAGTCAAACTACCCCAAAGCGGGCCCCATTTTCGGGGCCCGCTTTTGATATTCGGCTACAAATGAAGGAAAACGTCTTATTCTTGCACACTGTCTTTTCTATAAACACATGTGTGCGGCGAAAGGTTGGATTTTGAAAAGAAAAAACTTCATAATTTCGTGAAAACGGTTCAAAATGTAATTGAACCTGGGACATGTGTTCGTACATTGCGGAAATCTGCGGTATTGCGAAATTCTTTCAAGGGTGGGGCAATCCTGGTTAGCAAAGGATTACATTTGCACATTCCGGAGTAATTGTATCGAAAAGCGGAGAATAATCAACTTTGCACTTGCTTTTTCTCCGGATACGTGATATGATTCTATCACACTGCACCAACGTGTGCGGCTTGTGCAGGAATCGGAAAAGGAATATTCAGATTCCCGCAAAATGAAAAGGAGGAAAATGCAATGAAAAAAACCCTTGCACTGTTGCTGGCCCTGACCATGGTTCTGTCTATGGCTGCCTGCGGCGGCAACAACAGCACCGCGACCACTGCTGCTGCGACCACGGCTCCCGCCGAGACCGCTCCCGCAGCCGCCGATGCTGCCGATGGTTACACCGGTCCTGACTGGGCTGCCATCGACGCAATGGACGCCGATGAGGCTTCCGATGCCATTTATGACTGGAATCTGGGCGAGTTCAATACCGTCTATCAGGATGCCAAGTCCGAGGTCACTGACCTGGACCTGCGTATGGCCAAGATGGCCATTGCCGAGGCCAAGCTGATGGAGTCCGGCGTGTTCATCCCCGTTTACGGCAAAGGCGGCGCCTATGCCATGAACCGTGTGGTTCCTCGTACCAATACCTCCGTCTCCTGGGGTCTGGACGAATACAGATGGTACACCCAGTTGGTTACCAACGAGCTGATCACCACCGAGGACCGGGATGCCCTGACTGCCCTGTGGGGCGAGAGCGAGGATGCCGCTTCCTGGAACGAAGCTGCCAAGGCATACCTGGAGGATCACAACTACACCCTGAGCGACACCTGGAATTATGCCATCAACTATGAGCTGGCTACCTGGGATACCATCGCTTCCAGCTATACCTCCGACCAGTACTTCATCGCTCCTACTTACGCCCCCTTGCTGGTGTACGACACCAAGGACGTGCAGCAGTTCGAGCTGGCTGAGAGCGTTGATGTTTCCGAGGACGGCACGGTTTACACCTTCCACCTGCGCAAGGGTGTGAAGTGGGTGGATCAGCAGGGCCGTGAAGTTGGCGAAGTCACCGCTGACGACTGGGTCGCTTCCATGCAGCACGTTATCGACAACAACGATGCTCTGGGCTACCTGATGACTGCTTCCAGCGGCTGCGGCATCAAGAACTACGATGCTTACATCAGCGGTGAAGTGACCGACTTTGCTGAAGTCGGTGTCAAGGCTCTTGACGACTACACCCTGGAGTACACCCTGGAAGCTCCCTTCCCCGCATTCCTGTCCATGATGGGCTACGGCTGCTTCGCTCCTCTGAACCGTTCCTTCTACAAGGCTCAGGGCGGCACCTTCTCCACCGAGGGCGAGGAGTACACCGCCGGCAAGTACGGCACCACTCCCGCCAACATCGCTTACTGCGGCGCTTACCTGGTGAAGAACTTCACCGAGAAGAACGTGACCAGCTATGTGGCCAACCCCTCTTACTGGAATGCTGACGCCGTTCAGTGCCACAATGTAAACATCTACTACAACGACGGCTCCGATCCTCTGCGGAACTACAATGAGGCCAAGGCTGGCACCGTCGCCGGCAGCGCCTTCAACTCCTCCTCTTTGGTTCTGGCCAAGGAAGAAAAGCCCGAAGGTTCCGACAAGACCTACTTTGACCTGTACCACTACACCACTTCCAACGACGGCACTACCTACTGCGGCTGGGTCAACGTCAACCGCGGCAGCTGGGCCAACTTCAACGACAACACCGTTGGCGTGTCCAATCAGACCGATGACATGAAGGCCGCCACCCGTTCCGCTCTGAACAACCAGAACTTCCGTGTGGCTATGGCCATGGCTTTTGACCGTGGCGCTTTCAACTCCACCATCGTTGGCGAGGAGCTGAAGTACGCTTCCCTGCGGAACTCCTTCACCCCTGGCAACTTCCTGAAGACTGCCGGTGAAGTCACCGTTGACATCAACGGCCAGGCTACCACCTTCCCCGCCGGCACTTACTTCGGCCAGATCGAGCAGGCCCAGCTGGATGCTGACGGCATTGCTCTGAAGGTTTGGGATCCCACTGCTGACGGCGGCGCCGGTTCCGGCGACGGCTTCGACGGCTGGTACAACCCTGAGGAAGCTGTAAAGTACCTGGACAAGGCTGTTGCTGAGCTGGCACAGGTCGGCGTGGAAGTCTCCAAGGAGAACCCCATCCACATCGACGTGCCCTACGGCAGCCACAGTGAGACTATTACCAACCGGATGCAGGCTTACAAGCAGTCCATCGAGAAGGTCACCGATGGCCGGGTCATCGTTGACCTGGTGGCATTCGCCGATCAAACCTCCTTCAGCTACGCTTACTACCGTACCAGCAACGGCAGCGAAGCCAACTACGACATTACTCCTGGCACCTCCGGCTGGGGCCCCGACTACGGCGATGCCCAGAGCTATCTGGACGTCATCCAGCCCTACGGTTACATGACCAAGAACATCGGTCTGTACTAATACACCGTACCAATTGAAGCATGCGTGTGGGGGAGCGAATACTCCCCCACACTTTCGGCTACTTTCAAGAGGGGAACTCTGAATCAATGAGGCTGCCGGTTTGAGCGGCACATTGAGAAGGTTTCTTGCGGAATGATGCTATGCCCCGTTCCGTACCCATACGATTCGGGAGCGACTGGCCTCTTTGATTCAGAGCTTCCTAAAAATTCAAAGAAAAAAGGTGAAACCGTGGCAAAATATATTTGTGGACGAATTGTAAAAGGTTTGCTGTCTGCGGTTTGTGTCGTCGTTTTGATCATGGTGCTGGTGTATTCTTTGATGGACCGCACCACGATTTTTGCTGGCGACCCGAACTATTCCAAAATGCAGAGCAATGCCAGAATCACTTATGAGCAGAGCCGTTATCAGGATTTCGGCTACATTGATTATGCGACCTATTCTGACTACATCAAGAGTCTCTATAGCAGCAACCAGATCGATGAGGACACCCGTGCAGGCGCCATGAAGATCGGCGTCACCGCTGAGAAAGCCTCCGAGACTGCCAAGGAGTATATTGAGAAGTTTACCCAGGAATATGAAGCCCAGGGCTATTCCATTACCCGCCTGGATGCGGACAGAAAGAAGAATGGTCAGGTGAAGGACGGCGGTCAGGCCGCAATTTTCGCTACCCGGGATCGTCCGCTGATCAAGCGGGTGCTTTCCTACTTCACCGACATGATCTTCATTGACAATGTGCATTATGTGGACGAATCTGTGGATATCGGCCCCCGCACCCTGAAGTTTACGCTGCATGACCCGGTGTACGGCGGGGAGAAGTTCTCTCCTGCCATTATTGGCAATGGAACCATGCACAAGTACCTGCTTTACTTTGACAATTCCTTCCCCTTCGTTCACCAGAATTTCGCTACCCTGCATCTGGGCGAAAGCTATACGGTGAACCGGGGTGTTGATGTTTTTGAAACCATGACCTCCTCTCAGGGCAGTTATGTCCTGGATGATGTGATTTTCCCCTCCGGTCACACGGAAAAGAGTGCCGATAATCTGCACACTGCCACCTATATTGCCGGTTCCCGGGAGCAGAGCCCCATGCTGGCCAGCCGTTTTGTGGACGATTATACCCACACCATCACCCACAAGAACAACATGTCCAAGCTGGGCTTCTCCTTTGTCATCGGCATCATCGCCACCATCCTGTCCTATATCATCGGCCTGCCTCTGGGCCTTGCCATGGCCCGGTTCAAGGACGGCGTTCTGGACAAAATCGGTACGGTCTATATTATGTTCATCATTGCGGTGCCCAGCCTTGCTTACATCTTCCTGTTCAAGGCCATTGGCGGCAGCGTCTTTAAACTGCCCACCCTGTTTGATATGGACACCAATTCCAAGGCCATGTACGTCCTGCCCATCATCTCCCTGGCCCTGCCCAGCATCGCCAACCTGATGAAGTGGATGCGCCGGTATATGATCGACCAGATGAACAGCGACTACGTCAAGTTCGCCCGTTCCGGCGGCCTGAATGAAAACGAGATTTTCACCAAGCACATCTGGAAGAACGCCGCCATTCCCATTGTCCATGGCATCCCCCAAAGCATGCTCTTTGCCATGACCGGCGCCATCATCACCGAGCGTATTTACTCCGTTCCCGGTGCCGGTAACCTGCTGACCATTGCCATTAACAAGTATGACAACGGCGTCATCGTGGGCGTGACTCTGTTCTACGCCATTTTGACCGTTGCTTCCACCATCCTGGGCGACGTTCTCATTTCCACGGTCGATCCCAGAATCTCCTTTACTTCCAAGGGTAGGTGATCTATATGCATGAAGAATTGAATCAGTTTACGGACGAGGAGCTTTTTGCTCCCATCAGTCATAGCGACGCGGAGTCTGAAAAGATCGCCGCTCCCAGATATTCCTACTGGAAGTCTGTATTCCGGGTGTTCTTCCGGAAGAAAATCAACATCTTTGCCCTGGGCCTGCTGCTGTTTGTCATCCTGTTTGCGTATATTTACCCCTCTGTGACCAACTATGACCCCTACGCAAACCTCCTAGACCCCAACGCCAAGCACTTGAGCCCCAGTGACGCCATGGCCTACTTTGGCCCCCAGCTGCGCTGGATTCTGGGCGCCGGTGCCTCCGGTGAGTCCACCTTTGACGCGGTCTGGAACGGCTCCCGGATTTCCATCTCCCTGGCCTTCCTGTGCGCCGCCATCAACATGACCATCGGTGTCATGCTGGGTGCCGTGTGGGGCTTCTCCAAGAAGGTGGATATGGTCATGATGGAGGTTTACACCATCATCGGAAACGTCCCCATGATCCTGATCATCTCCGTCCTTTCCATGCTGTTTTCCCCCACCTTCTGGACCATGGTCTTTGCCCTGACCATCGTGGGCTGGCTCAGCATTGCCTACTTTATCCGGAACCAGGTCCTGATCATCCGGGACCGGGAGTACAATCTGGCCTCCAAGTGCCTGGGCACCTCTCTGTTTAAAATCGCTACCAAGAACATCCTGCCCTTCATGACCTCCGTCATCGTGACTTTGCTTGCTACCGAGCTGCCCAGCTACATTTCTTACGAAGTGTTCCTGTCCTATATCGGCATGGGTATGAGCGAAATGTCTCTGGGCCGTCTGATCTACGCCGCGGAAGCCGCCATGGTGACCCCCGGCTGGCAGATGGAGTTCTGGAGCCCCGTGGCCATTGCCTCCATCATTACGGTGGTCTTGTACGTTGTCGGCCAGAACCTGGGCGACGCGTCTGACCCCAGAACCCATATGTAAGGAGGACGGAACATGGAACAGAAAAACGTATTGCTTTCCGTCCAGGACCTGGTGGTAAAATTCAAGGTCCGTGGCCGCTCCCTGACCGCCATCCGGGGCATCAGCCTGGATATTTACGAGGGCGAGTCCATTGCCATCGTGGGGGAGTCCGGCTCCGGCAAATCCGTATTCACCAAGACCTTTGCCAACATGCTGGATTCCAACGGCTATGTGGACAGCGGTAAAATCATTTTCAATGACCCGGACCTTGCCGACACCACCTTGAATGTGGGCCGCCGGGAGCTGGCACGGATCAACTCCATCCGCATGCACCTGGATGCCTACTCCAAGCTGGAGCGGGGCGCCAAGACCTATAAGGAGATCAAGGCCCTGGAATGTGAAAAGAAGGCCAAGGCCAGCATCTCCGACCAGGAGGATCTGGCATTCCAGCAGAAGCTGGAGGACCTGCGCTTTGAGCGGGCCGAGGCCTTCAACTTAAAGCTGACGCTCGACTCCTCCGAAAAGGACAAGATCAAGTCCTGCACCGCCAAGATCAAGGACCTGGACAATCAGATCGAGGCCGTGGACAAAGAGCGGAAGGCCGCCCAGGCTGCGCGTGCCAAGGCCGCCCAGGCAGACACCGCTTACAATGAGGAATATAGCCGGAAAATGGCTATGCTGAAAGAGCAGTACCACAAGGAGACCTCCGAGGCCATTTCCCTGGAGACCCACACCCGGAACTCCCACCTGGCCAAGGAAGTATACCTGACCGTGGGCCGCTACGACTGGGCCTCCCGGAACCGCATGATCAACAAACTGCTGAAGGCCTGCAAGAAGGCCATGCGGCAGGGTCTGGACATGACCGACGACGGGGTCCTCAACGATGTGTTCGGCGCCGTGACCTTCCGGGTCAAGCTCACCGAGGAAGAGGAAAACCGGCTCCACGGTACCTGCATCCTGGACCTGGCCAACATCAAGTACAGCAAGGACCTGTCCCAGATCCGCGGTAAGAAAATCGCCACGGTCTTCCAGGACCCCATGACCTCCCTGAACCCCATTATCACCATCGGCCAGCAGATCACCTCCATCATCCTCAAGCACCAGCATTGCTCTGAGGGCGAGGCTCGTATCCGTGCCATGGAGCTCATGAAGAAGGTCGGTATCCCCAATGCCGAGAACCGGTTTGACGATTACCCCTTCCAGTATTCCGGCGGTATGCGGCAGAGAATCGTTATTGCCATCGCCCTGTCCTGCCAGCCCAAGATTCTGATTTGCGACGAGCCCACCACCGCTCTGGACGTGACCATTCAGGCCCAGATTTTGAAGCTCATCAAGGATCTTCAGAAGGAATTCGGCTACACCATCGTCTTCATCACCCATGACCTGGGCGTGGTTGCCAACGTGGCTGACCGGGTGGCCGTGCTGTATGCCGGTCAGATCGTGGAGCTGGGCACCGTGGAAGACGTGTTCTACGACCCCCGGCACCCCTACACCTGGGCCATGCTCTCGAGCCTTCCCCAGCTTGCCCAGCGGAATACGGAGCTGTACTCCATTACGGGTACCCCTCCCTCCCTGTATAACAAGATCATCGGCGATCCCTTCGCCCCCCGGAACCCTTACTGCCTGAAGATCGATACCCTCCAGGATGCCCCCATGTTCCGGGTCAGCGATACCCACTTTGCCAAGACCTGGCTGCTGGACCCCAGAGCGCCGAAAATCGAAAAGCCCGCAGCCATCCAAAACCTTCACGAGAAACTCGTGGAAGCATTTAATATTTGAAAGGAGGTCATGCCGTCGTGAGCAAAGAAGAAAACAAGTTGGAAGCCACTTCCAAACATATTCCCGAGCATGGCCCCATTGATGAAAAGACCGGCAAGGAGGTTTTGCTCTCCGTCCGCAATGTGGACATCACCTTCGGCAAGGGAGACAAAGCCTTTAAGGCCGTTAAAAACGCCAGTTTTGATATTTACAAGGGCGAAACCTTTTCTCTGGTGGGCGAGTCCGGTTCCGGTAAAACGACCATTGGCCGTGCGGTCATCCGTGTAAACCCCTGTTCTGCCGGTGAGATCCTGTATAAGGGTGTCCGCATTTCCGGCAAGATTCCCCACTCCCTGGACCGGGAGGTCATCCGGAACATCCAGATGGTCTTCCAGGACCCCGCCGCTTCTCTGAACGAGCGTGCCACCGTGGACTATATCGTCTCCGAAGGCCTGTACAACTTCCACCTCTACGAAAACGAGGCGGACCGTGTGCAGAAGGTGGAGAAGATGATCAACGAGGTAGGCCTGCTTCCGGAGCACCTGACCCGTTACCCCCACGAGTTCTCCGGCGGTCAGCGCCAGAGAATCGGCCTGGCCCGTGCCATGATCATGGAGCCGGAGCTGGTGGTGGCCGACGAGCCCATTTCCGCTCTGGACGTTTCCATCCGTGCCCAGGTGCTGAACCTCCTCAAGAAGTTCCAGAGAGAGCAGGGCACCACCTATCTCTTCATCGCCCATGACCTGTCCATTGTGCGGTTCATTTCTGACCGCATCGGCGTGATCTACAAGGGCGACATCGTGGAGGTTGCTGAGGCGGAAGAACTGTTCAACTTCCCCATGCACCCCTACACCCGCAGTCTGATTTCCGCCATTCCCATTCCCGACCCCAAGCTGGAAAAGAACAAGGAGCTGTTCACCTACGACCCCTCCCTTCACGATTACAGCGAGGACGGCCCCGAGATGGTGGACATCGGCAACAACCACTTTGTCTACGGCAACAAAAAGGAAATCGAGGAATACAAGGCCCTTCGTGCCAAGAATGTGCCCCTGAAGAGCATCACCATTCGGGACGAAAACCAGGAGCCTAAAAAGACCCAGGAGACCGCCCCCTCTCACGAGGAGATCCACATGGCCCCCGCCCGGGATACCGGCTCCTTCTGGTATAACCTCCTGGGCTTCCTGCTGCCGCTGCTGAGCCTGCTGGGCTGCGTGGCCTTCCGGAAGCACAATTACATTCGCAACTACAAAGCCCTGAAGAAGGGCGCGGTGGTGGGCCTGGTCTTCCGGGCCGTGATCCTTGCGATATTCCTGGTGCTTTTGATTTTGGCCATCGTATAGTTTCGGTTTTGTAAAGCATTTTGCCCGGCTTCCCCAGGAAGTCGGGCATTTTAAGACCCGGGAATCCGGGAGAACCAATGAAAGGAAGACCTGCTATGTCAAGATTTCAGCGGGACCGCCGTCCCAATGCCCCGGAAGTTCAGCGTCTGGATTTGAAAGAAGGGAACTACGTCAAGAGAATCATCCTCTTCGCCTGCGCCCTGGCCGTTGGCGCGGCGGCCTTTGCCTACGCCCTGAACACCATGCTGACTCCTCCCAAGGGCTGGCAGATGATCGAGGTCACCACCAGAACCACCGCCGCCCAGGAGATCATTCTCAAATATAATTTTGACCAGGCAGAGGATGTGGCCTCGGAAAAACGCCAGATCACAACCCTCTACTCGGAGGCCTTGCAGTCCGCCGCTGCCCAATTGGATTGTAATGAGGCAGAGAACACCGTAAACCTGCATACCATCAGCGCCCAGCCCAATACCCCTGTGACGGTGGGGAAGGAACTGTACCAGGCCCTTTGCTCCTGGCAGGAAACCGGCAGCCGCGCATTGTACTATGCCCCCCTGTATAGCCGCTACAATGCGCTCTTTGCCTGCGAAAACGATGCAGATGCATCTCTTTATGACCCGGAGAGAAACCCGGAGGCAGCGGCCTATGTCACGGCCCTTATGAAGTATCTGAATAGTGAAGATCATATCCGTCTGGAACTGCTGGGCAATGATCAGGTGATGCTTCATGTGAGCCAGGAGTATCTGGATTTTGCCCGGGAAAACGAGATCCCGGAGCTGCTGGACTTCGGCTGGGCGAAAAACGCCTTCGTGGTGGATCTGGTGGCCCAGACCCTCCTGGAACAGGGAATGGACCGGGGGGTATTCTTTACCGTTGAGGGCTTCTCCCGGTGCATGTATGAGGTGCCCGTTTCTGCCTATCTTATGGAGAATGCCCCCGGGGGAGCCCGGAAAATCGCCACCGGTATTTATACCGGCCCCAAGTCCCTGGCCATCCTCTGCGGCTTCCCCGTATCCCAGGAGGAGACCCGGTTCTACACCTATGAAGACGGCACCATTCTGGGGCCCTATATTGACAAGATTTCGGGGTTCCTCAAATCCGGAAACGAGAGTCTTGTGACCTTCGATGACGGCCCCCTGGGCCCCGCTGCGCTAAAGGCCCTGGAGGCCATGGCCGCCGGAAAAGCCCCGGAGGGCAAGTGCATGTACAGCCGCGGCAACGCCGTCATCTGCACAGACCCGGATGTGCGCATCAGCTGGCTCCAGGATGATTACGCCCTGCAAAGAAAGTAAAGCGCAAAAAATTCCCCCATACCGGGTTTCAAAGCCCGGTATGGGGGATTTGTGCGTTTATTGGGGACTCGGCTTACTTCTGGGCGCGGCTGCCGAAGTTGACCACGGCGGTGTCGCCCTGCTCGTTGGCGCCGAACTCATAGTCCTTGCCGGGGAGAACGGCGTTCATCACAATGCCCACCAGAGCGGCCACAGCCAGACCGGAGAGGTTGATGGTGATGGAGCCTACGGGGATCTGGATGGCACCGGAATAGTTGACACCCACGGCCAGACCCATGATCATGGCGGCAATCAGAACGTTGCGGCTCTTGGTGAAGTCCACCTGGTTTTCAACCACGTTCCGGACACCCACGGCGGAAATCATGCCGTAGAGCACCAGGCTGACACCGCCCATGGTAGCGGCGGGCATGGCCACGATCAGCGCGGAGAACTTGGGGCAGAAGGACAGGATGATGGCGAAGAAGGCGGCCATACGGACCACCTTGGGGTCATAGACCTTGCTCAGGGCCAGTACGCCGGTGTTTTCACCGTAGGTGGTGTTGGCGGGGGCGCCGAAGAGGGAAGCCATGGTGGTGGCCAGGCCATCGCCCACCAGGGTCCGGTGCAGGCCCGGGTCTTCCACAAAGTTCTTGCCAACGGTGGAGGAGATGGCGCAGATGTCGCCCACATGCTCCATCATGGTGGCCAGGGAGATGGGCATGATGGTGACGATGGCGGTGACCAGCATGCCGGTATCCAGGTTGCTGCCGAAGATGGACAGGGCGGTCTTGTTCCAAACGATGGGCAGGCCGATCCACTTGGCCTCGCTGACCAGCTTCACCAGGTTCTCCCGGGAGGCGGGGTCAACGATCATGGAGAAGACATAGGAGCCGACCACACCCAGCAGGATGGGGATGATCTTCACCATGCCCTTGCCCCAGATGTTGCAGCCGACTACAATCAGAATTGCAACCAGAGCCACCCACCAGTTGGCGGAGCAGTTGGTCACGGCGGAGCCGGAAAGGGTCAGGCCGATGCAGATGATGATGGGGCCGGTGACGATGGGGGGGAAGTAGCGCATGACCTTCTTGGCGCCGAACTGCTTGAAGAAGAAGGCCATGACCAGGTACACAAGACCGGCGCAGGCCACACCGAAGCAGGCGTAGGGGAGAAGCTCGTCGCCCACCCCGTGGGCACGGATGGCGTTGTAGCCGCCGATGAAGGCGAAGGAGGAACCCAGGAATGCGGGAACCTTCCGGCCGGTGATCAGGTGGAACAGCAGGGTGCCCAGGCCCGCAAACAGCAGGGCGTTGGCCACATCCAGGCCGGTCAGCGCCGGCACCAGGACCGTTGCGCCGAACATGGCGAACAGATGCTGCACACCCAGCAGCAGACGCTTGGGCGCCGCCAGAGTGCTGGCATCATACACCACTTCATTGTTCATTTCAGGAGCTGCCATTAAAATTCTTCCTTTCTATTCGCAAAAAAAGAGAGGAAAGGGGCTTTTGCATGTCCTTTCCTCCTCTCCTGCGTTTTATCTATGACAGTATACTCGCCTCGGGGGAAAAAAGCAAGTCATTCCGGCTCTTTGAAGTTTCAAAATATGAACAGAGTATGACCGCAAATTTGTGTAAAATGATTAAACAAGAGGGTAAACCCTGGAATGCCGGAGGAAAAAGCCGGAGGACCGATAAGGGGAAGACCATGAAAATGCACGAATGAATTAAAACTCTGTCAGATGCCATTAATCCTGCAAAAGACCGTAAATCGCAAATGAACAGGTTTTGAATGCTTTAATTGTAAAAGATACACTTGCGCAGACTCTTAAAACTGTGCAAACAGACGAAACAGCAACGTAAAAACAGCGAATATACGGAATAATTAAGGCTCTATACGTCATACGACCGAAAACAAATGTCCGCATGGCAGAAAAAGATGCAATTTCGCACTTGAAAAAATGCAAAAACTGCGCTATAATGCACCCATCAAGTTTTTGGAGAGCCCAAAAATGAAAAGGAGGAACCATCTATGAAATTCAAGAAGCTGTTTACTTTGGCCCTGACCACGGCCCTGACCCTTTCTCTGGCTGCCTGCGGCGGCGGGGCCTCCGCTACCAAGATGACCATGGGCACCGGCGGCTCCGCCGGAACCTACTACGGCTACGGCGGCGTGCTGGGCCAGTACATCAAGAATAAAGCGGGCATCGATGTGACCGTGGTGGCCACCGACGGCTCCAAGGCCAACATCCAGGGCATCCAGTCCGGCGACTACCAGCTGGGCACCGTCCAGTCCGATGTCATGGCCTACGCCTGGGAGGGCACCCGTTCCTTTGAAAGCACCGGCAAGGTGGATTCCTTCCGGGTGGTGGCCGGGCTCTATGCCGAGTCCGTCCAGCTGGTGACCATGGATGCCAATATCAAATCCGTGGCAGACCTGAAGGGCAAGGCTGTTTCCATCGGTGCCCCCGGTTCCGGCGTTTACTTCAACGCCATGGACGTGCTGACTGCCGCAGGCCTGACGGAAAATGACATCAAGGCCCAGTATCAGAGCTTCGCCGACAGCGCGGATGCTTTGAAGGACGGCAAGATCGACGCGGCCTTCATCGTGGCCGGTGCCCCCACCCCCGCCATTACGGAACTGTGTACCACCAATTCCGCATACCTGGTGCCCATTGACGGCACCGTGGCCGAGGCCATGATGGCCTCCTGCCCCTTCTACACCGCCTACACCATCCCCGCCGGTACCTACCCCGGCCAGACGGAGGACGTTTCCACCGTTACCGTCAAGGCTACCCTCATTGTCTCCAAGGATGCTTCCGAGGACAGCGTGTACAACCTGACCAAGGCCATCTTTGACAACGCCGCCGACATTGCCAAGGAAAACGGCAAGGGCGCGGAGCTGAGCCTGGACAATGCCACCTCCGGCATGACCGCTCCCTTCCACAAGGGCGCTGCCAAGTACTTTGCCGAAAAGGGCATTACCGTAGATGCGCAGTAATTGAAACCCCGGCGAGGCGGCCCCCCGCCTCGCCGGAACAGGGGAACGCCGAAGAAACGGCAGCAGAGGGCCTTTTCTTCAGCGCTTCCGATTTTCCAGAAGGAGGGAATCTTCTATGAGTCTGTTTGATAAAAAAGCACAGGAGCCTATGGGCCTGGAGGAGGTCATGAAAAAATATGACCGGGAATCCAATGTCCGCATCTGGGAGGGAAAACCCAGAATCGCCGTGAATCTGATTCTGGCCACCTTTTCCCTGTTCTGCCTGTGCGTCACCCTTTTTGCCAGCTGGCTGGAGGAGCTGCGGCTGACCACCTTTGTGGCCTGGATCGTGCTGCTGGGCTATCTGGTGTTCCCGGCGAAAAAGGGCCGCCAGAGGGTCAATTACATCCCCTGGTATGACCTGGTGCTCATGACCCTGGGTACCGCCGCCTTTTTGTACTATGCCTTTAACGCCAAGTCCATTATCCAGCAGGGCAGCATTTTTGCAAATTATCAGATCGTCATCGGCATTGTGGGCATTGTGGCCCTGGCGGAGGTATGCCGCCGAAGCGTGGGCCTGCCCATTCTGGTGGTGGCCGGGTGCTTCCTGGTCTATGCCCTGACCGCCGGTCTCTCCAACCCCTCCCTCTGGGGCAAAATCAACTACTCCGTCCGGTATCTGTTCTACGGCAAAGAGGGCATTCTGGCAACGCCCATCAACGTTTGCTCCAAATTCATTGTGGTGTTCATCGTCTTCGGTGCCTTCCTGGAGCGTACCGGCATTGCGGATTACTTTATCCAGGCGGCCAACGCCCTGGTTGGCCGGTTTTCCGGGGGCCCTGCCAAGGTGGCGGTGGTGGCCAGCGCCCTGGAGGGCGTGGTCTCCGGCTCCTCCGTTGCCAATACCGTGGGCTCCGGTGCCGTGACCATTCCGCTGATGAAGGAAGCGGGCTATAAGCCGGAGTTTGCCGGGGCCGCGGAAGCCGCCGCCTCCACGGGCGGCCAGATCATGCCCCCCATTATGGGTGCCGCCGCCTTCCTGATGGCGGACTATGTCCAGATCCCCTACGGTCAGATCGCCCTGAAAGCCGTCCTTCCGGCGCTGCTGTATTTTACCGGTATTTTTATTTCCGTCCATCTGGAGGCCAAGAAAATGGGCCTGCGGGGTCTGCCCAAGGAAGCCCTGCCCAAAATTGGACCCCTGCTGAAAAAGAGCTACCTGCTGCTGCCCCTGGTGCTGCTCATTTACCTGGTGAGCACCAGCCAGAAGAGCATTCAGTACGCCGCGGCCCTGTCCATCGTGGCCTGCATCGTGGTCACCCTCTTCAGCGCCGAGACCCGCATCACCCCCATGCGGCTGCTGGAAGCCTTGGCAGCCGGGGGCCAGGGCTCCATTACCGTGGCGGCGGCCTGCGGCATTGCGGGCATCATCGCCGGCACCATCACCATGACGGGCCTGGCCAACGTGATCATCAACGCCATTGTGGTTCTGGCGGGTGACAGTGTGCTGATCGCCCTGTTCCTGACCATGATCTGCTGCATCGTCCTGGGCATGGGTGTGCCCACCACCGCCACCTACTGCATCATGGCAGCCACCTGCGCCCCGATTCTGGTGCGGATGGGGGTTCCCATGGTGGCTGCCCACTTCTTCGTATTCTACTTTGGCATCGTGGCGGACCTGACCCCGCCGGTGGCATTGGCCGCCTACGCCGGTTCCGCCATTGCCCAGGCCAATCCTATGAAGACCGCCCTGGAGGCCACCAAGCTGGCCATCGGCGCCTTTATCGTGCCCTATGCCTTTGCCCTGAGCCCCTCCATGCTGCTGATCGACACCACCGTTCCAGAGGTCATCCTCATCACCGTTACCTCTTTGGTGGGCATCGCCTCGGTGTCCGCCGCCATGGAAGGTTACCTCTTCGGAAGACTCAGCTGGTTCCGCAGAGGGCTGGCACTGCTAGGGGGCCTAATGATGATCTATCCCGGCGCCATGACCGACGTCATGGGCCTGGTGCTCTCCGGCGGGGTCGTAGCCCTTTCCATGCTGGACCGGAAAAGACAAGTGGCAAAAATGACCGCTTAATATGGTGCCTATTCCCAAAAAGAAGCCGCTGTTTCCTCCCAGCGGCTTCTTTTTTATAGTGCTGCAAGGGTCTCACCGATGTCCCCATCAATGCAGATGGAACGCCCTTGTATTTCCTTTGGGCAGAAGGCTTTCCCAAGGTTGATACAGGCATAGGTGGCTTCCGGATTTCCTGCGGTCATTTGCCAGAAGGGATACTTGATGATCCCCGGGGTGTTATAACCAACGCCCAATTCCAAAAAGAGGATTTTTCCGCTGCTCCGGCTCCGGAGAAACTGTTCATACCGCTGTGCTGCCTGGTGCCAGCCTTCATTCTCTACAAACCGATCATCGGAACGGAGATTCATGGTCAAAGGCTTGCCGCAGTGGGGGCAGACGGGAAGAAGCTCTGTGGGAATGCGCATGTGCTCTTGCTGTTTTACCATTTCAAGAATGGCGGTTTCATTATCGAAGGTTTCTTGACAGCAGGGGGTGCTGCACTGGAACAGGCCGTAATCCCCCTGGGTATAGAAAAGCCGCTTCTTATCAAACCCTGCCTTTTGAAAGCAGTGATCCACATTGGTGGTGATCACGAAATAGTCTTTTTCGGACACCAGCTTCAAAAGGGTTTCATAGACCGGCTTGGGGGCATCCATATACCGGTTGATGAAAATATATCGGCTCCAATAGGCCCAATACTCCTCCGGCGTGGCAAAGGAGCAGAACCCACCGGAATACATATCCTGAAAACCGTATTTTTTCTCAAAATCGGAGAAGTATTTCTGGAACCGCGCTCCGGTGTAAACGAACCCGGCAGAGGTGGAAAGCCCGGCTCCGGCACCGATCACCACGGTATCCGCACGGCTCAGAGCTGTCTGCAAATTATTCATTTGCGCCCAGTAATCGGGCGTAGATTTCTTTGTCCATGTCTTTGAAAACATTGAAGATCACTTTCTTTACACTGGTTTCTTTCGTATTCATAAACTGTTTTACGGTTTCCACCGCAATTTGTGCCGCCTGATCGTTGGGAAAATGAAATTCCCCCGTGGAAATACAGCAGAACGCCACGCTTTCCAAGCCGTTTTCCGCCGCCAGCTCCAGGCAGGAGCGGTAGCAGGAAGCCAACAGTTCCTTGTCCGCTTCCGTCACCCGCCCGCGGATGATCGGACCGACCGTATGCAGTACATACCGGCAGGGGAGATTGAACGCCGGGGTGATCTTTGCCCGTCCGGTGGGTTCGGGGCAGCCCTGCTGCTCCATCAGTTCTCTACAGGCAAGGCGCAGTTCTACGCCTGCAAAGGTGTGAATGGCGTTGTCAATGCAGCGGTGGCTGGGAATATAGCAGCCGGTGAGTCCTGAATTGGCGGCATTCACAATGGCATCGCACCGGAGTGTGGTAATATCCCCCTGCCAGAGGTACAGCCCTGGCGCAACAGGGGCTAAATTGTCGATGTCGGTAATGCCTTTGGCGGCCAGCTCCCCTTGCAGATAGTCATCCTGAACGGTCAGGAAAGCCGCATCAATAGGCTGTGGATTCCGGATATTCATCAGGCCCCTTAAAAGCTGCCGTTGGCTGTCTACATCCCTGGGAATATCCCAGTCTACAGCTCTCGGCTGTTCTTTTAAAAGGGACTGGATCAGAAACAGCCGCCGCTGTGCTTGATTCATCGCTTCTCCACCGCCTTTACAGGACACTTTTCATAGCAGGCCCCGCAATGGAGGCAATGCTCCGGCTGGATGGTGTATTGCGCGCCTGGAATAATGCACTTCTGGGGGCAGTGGTTCAGGCAGGTGCCGCAGCCGATGCAGGAATCCGTAATGCGATAGCCTTTTTCCTCGGTTTCCGCCTGTCCCACCGCATAAACCTCACGGAAGATGGGCTTCACGCCCAAATTGAAATATTCCACAGTGAAGTCCTTCAATTCAAAGATGATGCCGATATTCCGGGTATCTCCGGGATATACGTTGGCTAAATAGGGCTGTTCAGCGAAGATCGTGTTGATTTTTTCTTCCTGCTCCTCCGCAGGCACCGCCCTGCCGGACAGCCGGATCATTTCCTTGAACCGGGTATAAGCGAGAATTTGCACCCGCCCATCGGACAGAAGCTCCTCACAAAACGCCTTGCCCCGGGCTGTGAAGAAATACAGAAAATCCGGCTCATAATGAATGGCACTGATGCAGCGGATCTGCGGCGCGCCGTTTTGATCTACGGTGGCAAAAGACAGCACGCCGCAGAGCTTTAGTTTTTGTAAACAAATTTGTGCGTTCATAAAGGTACCTCTCAAAATAATGTCATTTGACTGTCAAGGCGGTTTCTTCAATTTGTTTCGGCTCAAGCCGCCGGATGGAACGGCGGTGGATAATGGTATCAAAAATATCAGGCATCTTCCTGGATCTCCTTCCAGCACTGGGGGTCAGCGGCATAGAAATTGCCGTCTTTCCCGCTGGCCACAGCAGGGCAGCCCCGGCAGAACGCCAGCAGCTCGCATTTGCTGCACTTTTCAAATTTTTTGTAATCCCGGTATTGCTCCATCTGGCACACCCAGACATCTGCCAGCCGGTCAGTGAACACGTTGGCTACTTTGCTGTTTTGTACCCGGCGACAGGCGTAAACATCTCCCGTGGGGAGGATGGTCAGGTGGCAGTTGCCGCAGTTGCAGCCGCCGTAGATCATGCCATCCTCTACGGTTTCGGGGATTTTGAACGCCCCGGTTTCGTACTCATACAGTGTCCACAGATGGTCTTTCTTGTTGAAATAGGTCTCACAGTCGGCGGCCTCATAGTCCTTGAATTTCTTGTCGCAGTCAGACAGCAGCTTGCGGTAACGCAGCGGCTGGATGCCCACATCCTTTTCTTCGCTGGTGGGGCAATAGCGGGCGAAGGCAAAGACATTGGCATGGGCGTTTACCACTGCATCGATGATGCCGGGAACCTGGTCAATATTCGTGCCGGAAACCGTGGTCATCACCACAGAGCGGATGCCCGCCCGATTGATGCAGCCGATCTTCTCCAAGGTGCACTCAAAGCTGCCGGGCTTGCGGAACCAGTCGTGGGTATCACGCAGGCCGTCAATAGAAAGCTGGTATTTTTCACAGCCGTAGTCTTTTAAGCGGCGGCAAACTTCATCGGTCAGGTGAAAAGGGTTTCCGAGAATGGTAAAAGGAATGTGGTACTGCTTCAGAAGTCCCAGCAGATTCCAGAAGTCCGGGTGGAGAATGGGGTCGCCGCCGGTGATGTAAAAATAGGGCAGACGGTCATAGACCCGGCAGAAGTCCAGGCAGTTGTAGAACGTGTCCCGCATTTGCTGCCAGGACATGGCATCCGGCTTTTTGTTGCAGTTTTCAGAGAAGATGTAGCAGTGCTTGCACCGCTGGTCACATTCATCGGTGATGTGCCATTGGAAAGAAAAATACTGTTTCATAATGAGCCTCCTTGTTGTGATGGGACGTATCTCCAAAAGTGCAGGGGCGGTTGCCCTCTTGGAGATACGCCCCAAGTTTTCTTGGGGTGTATCCCTTGGACCTTACTGCTTGTCGCCGGCGCCGCAAGCGGTGCCGCAGGCGGCTTTTCTTTCGGTGGGCTTGTCACCGGCGCCGCAAGCGGTGCCGCAGGCAGCGGGCTTCTCGGCGGGCTTGTCACCGGCGCCGCAAGCAGTGCCGCAAGCGGCCGCAGGAGCGGAAGCCTCCGTTTTCTTGTGCCAGCCAAAGAGATTAGAAAGTGCCATATGATTACCTCCAAATAGTATTCAGCAGGGGTATCGCCCCCTCTGTGATTCTTATTTTACTCGGAATTTTTCGTGGCACAAGTACGCACTATTTTATTACTCAGTCACCTTTTGGTAACTATTGGGGGGAGAACATTGGCTCTTGTGTTTTTGGGAGTGCTGCACTATAATAGGAATGTAAGATTTCAAAAGAGGTGCTGCATATGCTTACAAAAGAAGAGCTTCCTGCCTGCCCGGTAGCCACCACCGTCCAGATGATCGGCAGCAAATGGAAACTGCTGATCATGCGCAATTTGCTGGTGCGGCCCTGGCGATTCAACGAACTGAAAAAGGACCTGGAGGGCATCAGCCAGAAGGTATTGACCGACAGCCTTCGTTCCATGGAGAGTGACGGCATCATCACCCGCACCGTCTATCCGGAGGTCCCGCCCAGGGTGGAGTATGCACTGTCTGAACTGGGAGAATCCATGCGCCCCATTATGGATGCCATGGAAGCCTGGGGCCGTGCCTACAAAGAGCAGAATTGACGGAAGCAGCGGCTTCTTTGCGCACTTGACGGAAAGAGCCTCTTTTCGTATAATGACAGAAAAACGGCGCAAGGAGGGGATGCCATGGCATCCAAAGAGCGGGTGGCCTGGGTGGACGCGGCCAGGGGCTTTGGAATTTTGGCGATTCTGTTTTCTCATATCATTTCCGGGCACCCGGTGGCCAAGTGGATGTTTACCTTCCATGTGCCCCTGTTTTTCTTTTTGTCCGGATTTCTCTTCCGGGCGGACAAGCCCTTTTCCCTGTTTTTAAAGGGAAAGTGCCGGGGGCTGCTGCTGCCCTATGTGACACTGGCCGTTCCCATGATTTTATCCGAAGGGTATCTGACCACGGTGCCGGGAAATTCTATCTGGCCCAGAGTGCTGACCCTGACGGGTCAGGTGCTGCTGCAGCGGCGGATGTGGACGCTGTGGTTTCTGGCCTGCCTGTTTTTCCTGGAGCTGGGGGCCTACTTTTTGGTGCGGTATGTGAAAAATCCCGGTGCGCTGGCTGGAATCGGCGTGGCTCTGGGGGCTGTGGGGGTGGCCTATGGCATGGCAGGCGGCCCGGCCCTGCCCTGGGATTTGGATCTGTGTTTTTCGGCCCTGCCCTTTTTTCTGGGGGGCTACCTGCTGCGGGACAAGGGCAGCTGGATATTCGAGCATTCCAGAAGCCGCCGGGGGATATGGGCCTTTTTCGCCCTGGGCCTTGTCAATCTGGCGGCGGGGGCGCCGGGGATATTGGGAAAGGTGCCGGTGCTGGACCTTTTCAGCAGCCAGTATGGCATTGCGCCCTTGAGCTATCTCTCCGCCTTCGGGGGCATCGGGGCGGTGGTCATTGCCGCCTGTTGGATGTGCTGGAAGCCGGTGTGCTATCTGGGACAGAACAGCCTGATTTACTTTGCATGGCACCAGAACCCGGTGATGACGGCCATCTCCGTCTGGTTCCCCAGGTGGGGCATTCCGGTGGCGGGGTTTGCGTCCTCCGCTGCCATGTGGGGCGAAAAGTTCCTGGAGCTGGGGACCATTCTCCTGGTGCTCACCGGGTGCAGCTGGATACTGAACCGAAAAAAGCTGCGCTGGCTTTTGGGAAAACGGTAAATTTGAATTTTTTGGAAATCATTGGTACAAAAGGCCGTATATGCGCTTTTTTCCAAAATCTCTCTTGCATTTTGCCCGGGAGTTGGCTATACTATAGAAAGCGAGGACTCGGTGCCGAGGCTGTGCAGGTGTGCGGGTTCTCTGTGTTTCCGTGTTGCAACATATGAAATGGAGGAAATTCCTATGAAAACCTTGAATGCTGTTGTAAAAGTTCTGGCTGCTCTGGCTGCTGTTGCCGGTGTGGTTTATCTGCTGGCTGCCTATGGTGATAAGGTCGTTGCCTGGGCCAAGCGTGTGATCGGCTGCTGCCCCTGGGACGAGGGCATGGAGGAAGAGGCGCCCGCCGCAGAGGAGACCCCTGTCGCTGGAGAAGCCCCCGTTGAAGCAGAGCAGGCACCCGTAGAAGAGCCCGCTCAGGAGACTCCCGCCGTGGAAGAGCCTGCCGTCCAGGAGCCCGAATCCAATGAGCCCGTTGCCGACGAGGGCGATTTCGAAGGCGAAACCAATTAAAAGACATCAAAAAGAGAGGCCAACGGTGAAAAGGCCTCTCTTTTTTGTGCTTTTCCAGAAAGAATCCCCGGCTCGTGAAGAGTCGGGGATTTTTGGAAAGTTTCCTGGGGTGGCCCTCAGGCCTGGTTTTCGCTTTCAAACAGCGTTTTTGCCATGGTCCGGGTCACCTGGGCGCAGTGGTGGGCGGCCATGTTTTCGAAGGTGGGGTAGTCCATCTGGGCGGAGTTGTCCGCCTTGTCGGAAATGGCCCGGAGGATGACGAAGGGAATGCCGTTGCGGTAAGCGGTCTGGGCAATGGCGGTACCTTCCATTTCCGTGCAGAGGGCCTGGGTTTTCTCAATAATAAAGTCCTTCCGCTCCTTGCTGGCAATGAACTGGTCGCCGCTGGCCACCCGGCCGATTTTGGCGTGGCCGGGGTTCAGGGCCTCGGCGGCGGCAAAGGCCCAGGCCATCATGGCTTCGTCAGCCGGGAAGGTCAGGGTGTCCATTCTGGGGACCTGACCGTAGGGGTAGCCAAACTCCGTGCAGTCAAAATCGTGGTACATGGCGTCCTGACTGATGACCAGGTCCCCGATGTCCAGCTCCGGGGACAGGGAACCGGCAATGCCGGTGTTTACCAGGTGGGTCACCTGATAATTGGAGCAGAGGATCTGGGCACACAGGGCGGCGTTGACCTTGCCGATGCCGCACTGGACCACCACGGTGGGGAGCCCTTCCAGGGTGCCCTCAAAAAAGCGGCTTCCGGCAACGGTTTGCGCCGCACAGTTTTCCATGGCGGCAACCAAAGTTTCCACTTCCTGGTCCATGGCGCCGATAATTCCGAGTTTTGTCATATTTTTCTCCTTACTCCGGGTAAACGAGCCGGTCATCTGTGATATTTTCCAGAAGATTTGTGTACTTTTTGCCCCAGTAGTTTGCCATGGGCAGGTTCATGTCCAGGTAGTTGCCGCAGTCTCTGGGGCTGGCGCCGGGGACCGCTCCTTGGTAGTCCCGGATGAAGCGGAAGCAGTCGGTCACCAGGGGCAGCACTTGCCGGGAGCTGTAGTTGCCGAACAGTAGCAGATAAAAGCCGGTGCGGCAGCCCATGGGGCCAAAATAGAGGACCTTGTCCTTCCAGGCGGGGTCATTTCGCAGATAGGTGGCGGCCAGATGCTCCATGGTGTGGACCTCGGCGGTGTTCATCACCGGCTCCTCGTTGGGGCTTGTCAGGCGCAGGTCAAAGGTGGTAACGGTCTGGCCCCCGGCGGTATCCTTCCGGGACACATACAGGCCGGGCTGAAGACGCAGATGGTCAATGGTAAAGCTGGTAATTTTTTCCATAGGGAATCCTCCGGCGTATTTTCTGAATTTCCCGGACATGATACCATAAAACGGCGGCAAAAGCAAGGAAGTTTCGGGAAAGGCCAAAAAGATTCATGCAATCTTAATCTAGTTTTATGTCAATTCATCTTGCTTTTTTCTACCCGGGATGATAGAATATAATCGATTATACCATAAGGTAGGGATTTGCCATGGATAAGAATGATTTCGACGTGGATTTCGATTTTGAAAAAGACATGGGGTTTGACCCTGAAGAGTTTTTGAATAGTGACGACCCCGGTGAATTTGATCTGTCCCAGTTTGATGATGAAGATCTGGGCGGGGAAGAGCAGCCCAAGGCCCAGAAGCCCCAGGAGGATTTTCAGGATTTTGAGCTGGACGACCAGGAGCTGACCCCGGAGGACTATGAAAATTACGACTTGGATCAGCAGGAGTTTGCCCAGGAGGACGAGTTTGACCCCTACGCCCAGGAGGAGGGGGTCCCCCAGGATGACGGGGACTACGCCGAGGGCGACGACTTTGGGGAGGACCTGTATTTCCCCAGACGGGAACGCCGGGAGCCGGAGGAAGGGCAGGAGGACTACCCCCAGGAGGAGTATTCTCAGGAAGATTACCCTCCCGAGAATGCACCCTACGGTGAGGACTACGGCACCGGGCCTGTGGAGGAGCCCAGCACCCGGGAGGACCGGAAGCGGCTGAAGCTGCCGAAAATCAAATTGCCCGCCAAGAAGCAAAAGCCGGAGAAGCCCCAAAAGCCCCAGAAGCCCAGCCTGTTCTCCAAGTTCCTCAGCTGGTATATGGAGCCCATCAACCGCCGGAAGAATCCGGAGCCGGACCTTGTTGGGGAGGACGGCCGCCGCAGAAGAAGAAAGCGCCCCACCAAAATGCAGATCTTCAAGGAAGCCTATCTGCCGGTGGTCATCGCCGGTGTGGCGGTGCTATTGGTGATCTCCTTTGTATCCGGCGCGCTGACCAACGCTTTTAAGAACAAGAAGATCAAGGACGAAAAGGACCAGCAGGCCTCCATTGCCGCCAGCCAGGAGGCAGACCAGGCGGCCCAGCTCTTCCAGAACCTGCTTTCCGAGGCGGAAACCAAGGCAACAGTCTATGACTATGCCGGTGCCATTGAGGTGCTGGACAGCTATACCGGCAGCAACGAAGAGCACAAGGCCGAGCTGAACGCCAAGAAGGCCGCTTACCTCAACGAAAAGGCCAAGCTGGTGGAGTGGAAGGATGTCAACGCCATTCCCAACCTGTCCTTCCATGTGCTGATGCAAGACCCGGTTCGGGCTTTTGCGGACAAGGAAAACGGCGGCATGTATAATCGGAACTTCGTGACCACCGAGGAATTTTCCAAGATTCTGGATCAGCTGTACAATAACGGCTATGTGCTGGTGGACTTTAAGCATTTTGTGGCCAGCAACCAGGATTTGACCGGCAGCATGAACTTTGCCTATGCCCCCATTTACCTGCCCGAGGGCAAGAAGCCGATAATGCTCACCGAGACCATGGTCAACTACTTTGAATACATGGTAGACGGCAATAAGGACGGCGAACCCGATGCCATGGGCGCGGGCTTTGCCAACAAGCTGGTGGTAGACGGCAACGGGGACATCAAGGCCGCCTATGTGGATATGAACAACCAGTCCCTGGTGGGGGACTACGACCTGGTGCCCATTCTGGAGACCTTCATCAAGGCTCATCCGGACTTCTCCTATCAGGGTTCCCGGGCCACGGTGGCCGTTACCGGCTCTCAGGGTGTCTTTGGCTACCGGACCGACAGCGCCTATTCCAGCAAGGGCGAGGAGAAGCGGCAGGCCGAAATCGCCCAGGCCAAGGTGGTTGCGGATACCCTGCGGGAGAAGGGCTATACCCTGGCTTGCTACACCTACGCCAATAAGGACTACAAGCAATTGAGCGTCAAGGAAATCAGCGCAGATATTCAGAGCTTCACCAGCCAGGTGATCCCCGTTATTGGGGAAGTGGATACCATTGTCTTTGCCAGAGAGAAGGACATTGACGATTACTCCGGCAACAAATTCACCGTGCTCTATGATGCCGGCTATCGCTACTTTGTAGGCTCCACCACCCAGGAGATCAAGACCGACATCAACATCACCTATGTACACCAGAGCCGCCTGATGGTCACGGGTAACGCCATGGCCTGGCGCAGCAATCTCTTTACCAACTATTTTGACTGCAACGTGGTGCTGGATATGGCCAACCGCGTGAACGTCCCCAACTAAAAGATATAAAGGGCGGAGGAATGGCAATGGATGCGGATATTGTCCGGGAAGTAGAGTTTTCCCGGGGCTTGCGGGGATACAACGTGGCGGAGGTGGATTCCTTCCTGGAACGGATGGAGGGCATGCTGCGCCGCCGGGACCTGGAGCTGGAAAACCTGGAAAAAAAGGTAGAGGAGCTGACCCGGGACAAAGAGGGGCAGACCGAAAATATTCGTTTCCTGGCCGTGAGCCTGGAGTCTGCCCAGCAGGAGCTGGAAAAGACCAAGGCCGCTCTGGAGGAGAAAAACCGGGAGGCGGAGGACCTGCGTCAGGAGCTGGCCGCAATGGCAAAAGCCGAGGCCCTGGAGGCCGAGCAGCGCTGCCAGGCAGCCCAGCAAAGCCTGACGGTGCAGCCCCGGCAGAAGAACGCCCCCAACCGGGAGGAGCTGCAAAAGCGCCTGACCGAGGTAGGCAACGTGGCCAAAGACTCCTGGAAGGCCTTCTCCCAGAACATCAAGGCCCTCAAAAAAGAGACCCGGTAAATATTCCAATAAAAAACGATACCCAGTTCAATCTCTGGGTATCGTTTTTGTGTCATAGGGGTAAAACCCTTGAATATGGGAATGGTACAAGAATGGACAGGCGATTATTGAATAGTTGACTAAGCAAGTAGAAAATGTTATAATCTCATTGAAAGAGAATATACTATAGGGGAAGGAGATGTGAAAGATGACCTTTTTTGAGACTATTTTGCAGCAGTATGGAGTCAATGAACCTATTTTGTCCTCGGAACTTTCCTTTGGAGGATATTCCCGGCCATGGATTTACAAGCAGCTCAATCAGCTTTGTGAAGAAGGTAGAATCGTTCGTTTTGAAAAGGGGGTTTATTACATCCCTACCCAGACACCCTTCGGCAAGAGCCTTTTGAACCCCAGAAAGGTTATTGAGCGAAAGTATATCTGCCGGGGAGGGGAAACTGTTGGATACTACTCCGGCATCACCTTTCAGAACCAGCTCCGGCTGACGACGCAGATGCCCAATGTTATTGAGGTCTACACCAACAACGAAACCACCCGCGCCCGGGCCGTTTATGTTGGGAGCCAGAAGGTGCTGCTCCGAAAAGCCAGAACAAAAATTACAGCAGATAACGCAGATGTTCTTCGTTTTCTGGAGCTCATGAACGAGCTGACATCGGATGTGATCGATGATGAAAAGAAAACGATCATCAAAAAATTCATTTCCGACCGGAACATTACCAGAAAAGACATTTCTACTTATGCGCCGGTATTCCCGGATAAGGCCATGCGCACCCTGATCGAAAGTGAGGTGATTTACGGTGTTGCACAATGACCAGGCATTGTTTGAACAGGTCATTCTCCGGGTATCCGAAGATACCGGT
The DNA here is from genome assembly GCA_934589525.1 of uncultured Oscillospiraceae bacterium. Classification (GTDB taxonomy): domain Bacteria; phylum Bacillota; class Clostridia; order Oscillospirales; family Oscillospiraceae; genus Faecousia. Next base: position 54,358 of record CAKTOB010000017.1, read on the forward strand.
ATCGAGGCAAGCATCATCGAGAAAGACTACTATGTGACGCTGTTCCTCCGTCGAATCGTAACCAGGCTTCCAAATATTATTTTTAAGGGCGGGACGTCCCTTTCCAAGTGCTACAAATTGATAAACCGTTTTTCTGAAGATATTGATCTGAATATCGAGACAGAATCACACCCAACCGAAGGGCAGAGGAAGAAACTAAAAGAGGTTATTGTTTCTATTATTGATGAATTTGGGTTTACCCTTACCAATCAAGAAAATGTCCGCAGCCGCCGGGATTATAATCGGTATATTGTAGACTATCCTACAATTTTCCAAACCAGCTATTTGAAGGAACACTTGATTGTGGAGACAGCTGTTTACATCAAAGCGTATCCTTGTAAGCGGATGTTTGCAAGCAGTTTGATTTGTGAATATCTGGAGCGTAACGGTTATGCAGATATGATCGAACAGTATGGCCTACAGCCCTTTGCGCTGAAAGTCCAGTCAGCGGAGCGGACATTGATCGATAAGGTGTTTGCTCTGGGGGACTACTATCTGGCGGATGCCGTCTATGAGCATTCCCGTCATGTGTATGATATTTATAAGCTGCTGGAGGTCGTTACACTGAATGACTCTGTGAAGGAACTGGTGCAAAGCGTTCGGGAAGAGAGAAAGCCGCATGTGAATTGCCGTTCAGCGAAGGATGACATTGACATGAATCTTCTTTTGCAGGAGATTCTTAATAAGGCCATCTACAAACAGGACTACGAGGGCATCACGGCAAAGATTCTCTTTGAAGAGGTTCCGTATGAAATTGCGGCTGATGCTTTGCGGAAAATTATTGAAAGTGGCGTTTTTTCTTTGACGTGATTGAAAAAAGTTCAAATGCTTTCCAATTTCTGGGGGAGTATCATAAAACGCACCTGCTGTCCGCTCAATAGGTGCGTTTTATATATGATCGGATGCCTTATTGCGCTATGCGATCATTGTGAGCCAGTAAATAAGCCCATAGACCACCGAGGCGGTGAGCCCGTAGACGATGACCGGCCCGGCGATGGTGAAGAGCTTGGCGCCCACCCCCAGTACCAGGCCTTCGGTTTTGAATTCCACCGCCGGGGCGGCGATGGCGTTGGCAAAGCCGGTGATGGGGACCAGTGTTCCGGCCCCGGCGGCTTTGGCCAGGTCGTCGTAAAGGCTCAGGCCCGTGAGCAGCGCGGACAGGGCTACCAGGGTCATGGAGGCTGCGGTGGCCCCGTCCTGCGGGGACAGGCCGAAGCTGCGGTAAAGCGCAGAAAGTCCCTGGCCCAGGGTGCAGATGAGCCCGCCGATGACAAAGGCATACAGGCAGTCCTTCCCCATGGGGGATTTGGGGCTGATCTCTTTTACAAGGGCGGCGTATTGTTTTTGGGTCATGTTCCATCCCTCCCTAAGAAGTGTGCCCCTGTTTTCGGAAAAATAGCAAAAAAAGCCCCGGCCCAGGAAAGCGGGCCGGGAGAGGAGAAAAGAGAGATGCTGCTTTTTTAATGGTTTTCGGGAACGGTGCTCTCCAGGGTCAGGTGGTTCCGCTCCAGGGCCTTGCGGATGGCAATGGCCAGGATGGGGGCAAAGATCATGGCGACGGCGGCGTTGAACACCGTGGCGGGAAGCTTTCCCACAACATCTACCAGGGCTGCCTCAGGGGCCCAGCCTTTGACGATGACCCCTTTGTAGTAGCTCTTGAAGAGGTACAGCAGGGCATAGGCAACGGCACCGGCGGAAGTGCCCACCAGGGCCTTGGCGTAGCCCCAGTCCTTCTTGCTGTAATGGATCACCAGGCCGGGCAGCAGACCGTAAATGCCCTTCATCAGGAAGGTCAGCCAGGCTTCGGAGATAAAGATGGGGTTGGTCATGTCGTAAATGGCGGAGCCCAGACCCGCCGCCAGACCGCCCAGCCAGGGCCCCAGCAGCAGGCCGGACAGGGCGCAGAAGATGTTGCCCAGGTGGAACGAGGTGGTGCTGCCAATGGCCAGGGGCAGCTGCACGCGCATGCCGGAGCTGACGGCCGTCAGGGCGGCCATTAAAGCGGTAAATACCATTTTTCTGGTGTTGATGGATCGATTCATAATGCTATCCTTCCTTCTCGGAATTGATACTGCCATTATACCAGTATCTGGCAACAAAAACAGTATCAGAATCCGATTAAAAAATAAGGCCAGATCATGCCGTGGCGAAAATGGTAAAGAAAAAGACAAGAACGGGCTATACAGAATTGAGAATCGGTGTTATAATCTTTTTTAAGGGAATCTCTGAATAAATCGTCTGCGGCTGAGCGGCGAATCTTTTGCCCCCAGACTTCGGTTTGAAAAATGGGAAATACACAAAGTATTCCCTCATTTTCCAAACCTTGCCTGGAGCCAAAATCTTTCGCCGTCAGCTCTTGCCGATTTAATCAGAGCTTCCCTAGGGTATTCCCCATTCCATTTTCAAAAATTATAAAAGAAAGGGAATTATTTTTATGAGATTGATTATTGCCAAGGATTACGCAGATGTCAGCCGCAAGGCCGCCAACATCATCGCCGCCCAGATCTATCTGAAGCCCGACTGTGTTCTGGGCCTGGCCACCGGTTCCAGCCCCGTGGGCACCTATAAGGAACTGATCGCCAAGTACGAGGCCGGCGACCTGGATTTCTCCAAGGTCCGCACCGTAAACCTGGATGAGTACGTGGGCCTGACCAAGGACCACGATCAGAGCTACGCTTACTTTATGCGCACCAACCTGTTTGACCATGTGAACATCGACCAGGCCAACTGCAACATCCCCAACGGCATGAATCCCGATGCCGAGGGCGAGTGCGCCCGGTATGATGCCGTCATCGATGCCTTCGGCGGTGCCGATCTGCAGCTGCTGGGCCTGGGACCCAACGGCCACATTGGCTTCAACGAGCCTTCCGATTCTTTCGTAAAGGGCACCAACAAGGTCAAGCTCACCGATTCCACCATCGATGCCAACCAGCGTTTCTTTGCCAAGCGTGAAGACGTGCCCACCCACGCCTACACCATGGGCATTGGCTCCATCATGAAGGCCAAGCGGGTTCTGCTGGTTGCCAACGGCAAGAACAAGGCCCAGGCCGTGAAGGACTGCTTCTTTGGCCCCATCAAGCCCCAGGCCCCCGGCTCCATCCTGCAGCTGCACCCCGATTTCACTCTGGTTGCTGACGAGGAAGCCCTGTCCCTGGTAAAGGACCTGCTGTAATTTTTCCCATGCACGTTTTTCACCCCGGAACCAAAAGTTCCGGGGTGATTTTTTGAAAAATGGAAAGAGTTGGACAGCCTGCCGCCTATACAATACATTTGTTTCGTAATACCGTGTTTTTGACGTTTCTATCACTGCATTGCGTCTAAATAATGAGAAAAACGATGTACATTGACGTAGGGGCGGCAACCTGCCGCCCGCCACGTTCCGATGATTGAGTCGTATCCATCAAACGGTATCCCGTTGGACGATGCGCAGTAGCGGCGACAAATCTGTCGCCACCCGGCCCCACGGGCCGGAGCCGTAGTACATTTGAATTTGTAACAGCCAAACCAGAAACGTTTGTCATTCAGGCCTTAGCAAAGTGAGCGGAGGAATCCACCACGTTGGAAGATGAACCACCACAAGGTAAAATCTGCCACTTGGGAAGATTCCTCCGCTCGTTTCACTAAGGCCTGAATGACATGTCGGGGGGTGGTTCCGTTTTGTTCATACAGGTTGTATTTGCAACGTGGCGGGCGGCAATCTGCTTGTTGTGTTTATTTTTCAGCGATGGATTTGAACGCACTCAATTGGGTGGAATCGATTTTTGATAAATCAAACCACATATCATATACGAATTTGCCACGGGCGATGATCATGCTATAATAGTTTTCGTTTTCTTTGGTTTCGGGATTGACCACAGAAATGGAGTTGTACCAAATCGGGTGCAGGAAGTTTCCCTCCCGCCAACCACTCATCTGGTATTCTGGGAGAATCGTGTCATAATAGGTAATCACATCGATCTCCCGGAGTCTCCAACGGGGAAGCTCTGTTCGAATAATGCCGCCGATTTCCTGTTCGGTCTTATCGATAATGGAACATTTTGTTTCAGACACGTCCGAAAGCTGGTATCCATCCGGTGGAGCAAATGGGAAAGCAGTGACATTTCGGTTCGTATGAGCAAGAGCACATCCAGAAATCAGTGCTGCGAGGAATATACAAAAGACTAGGAACCGTTTCAAATTCTTCACCTCTGAGCAAATAGAATATTGACTATATGATGGTTACTTACACGTTCCAGAAGTTGATGCGGTATTCATTGCCTTTTCGTTGATTGTAACATCTGCTGTCAGGGTATAGGTGTTTCATGCTGTTTGCGGACGGCAAGTCCAGGGGATAGCCGCATTAGCGGCGCAAGGGGGTGTAGCCACCTTGACGGAAGGTCGTGACGAAACATTCTCGGTCATGCAGTTTTCTTCTGCCGACCGGGAATGAAGCTCCGCAGGACGCACGATACTTCCGACAGGGGAGTATAGAAGTGCGCCCTTTAGTTCCTAAAGGGATTTTATCAGTTCGACAAACTGGAATTTTCTTATGCTCCTGTTCTATTTTACAACCACAGTGTGGACAATATTCTTCACTATTTATAGGTAC
>CAKTOB010000018.1 GCA_934589525.1 uncultured Oscillospiraceae bacterium
GCGGGAATGATGGTGTAAACCATGTGATTGCACAATGTGTAAACCATGTGAGTCTTGACAAGATTGCCGCCGCTACAGTGGGGTGTACGATGTTTCGGGTGGTACCATTCATCCCCACAGGTTATACATCCCACGTGGCGGGCGGCAGATTGCCGCCCCTACAACACATTTGTTCTGAATTTCCGCATTTTTAACGTATCTGTCATTGTTTCACGCCCATAAAATGCAAAAACGTAGTGCGTTGACGTAGGGGGGTGCGCCCCAAAAAGGGACACAAAAAAGGCATAGCCCCCTTGCGGTAGGCTATGCCAGCGGTTTTCAAAAAGACGGTCATTTATTTTTGCGGTCTTTAGGCTGCTTGGGGCAGCTTCGGCACTGGCCGCAGCTGTCGCAGTCGCCGCCGCACCCGTTTCGGCGTCGGCGCAAAACCGCGATGACACCCAGGACGATCAGCCCCAGCAGCAGGATGCTTTGCACATTCATAGGCTCACACCAGGCCGAAAACCAGCCCCAGGCACCGCACCAGGAACGCCACCACCCAGGCGATGGCGCATTGGGTCAGGACCGTAAAGGCTGCGGCCTTGGTGCTGCCCATTTCCTGCTTCACCGTGGAAATAGCGGCCACGCAGGGGGTATACAGCAGGGTGAACACCAGGAACACCACCGCCGTATAGGGGCTAAAGAGGGTGGTGATGCGGCTTACGTCCCCGCCCAGCAGCAGCGTCAGGGTGGAGACCATGCTCTCCTTGGCGGTAAAGCCGGTGATGAGGGCGGTGGAGGCCCGCCAGTCCCCAAAGCCCAGGGGGGCAAAGAGGGGGGCGATCAGGCTTCCCAGCAGAGCCAGGAGACTCTGCTCCGGTGTGGCGGCTACATTCAGACGGATGTCAAAGCTTTGCAGCACCCAGATGATCACCGAGGCGGCAAAGATGATGGTAAAGGCCTTTTGCACAAAGCCCTTGGCCTTCTCCCAGATCAGCTGGCCCACGCTTTTGGCGCTGGGCAGCCGGTAGTTGGGCAGCTCCATGACAAAGGGCACGGGCTCGCCGGAGAAGCTGGTGTGCTTTAAGATGAGGGCATAGACAATGCCGCAGACGATGCCCAGCAGATACAGTCCGATCATGGCCAGGGGCTGCAAGGCCCGGGGGAAGAAGGCGGAGACCAGCATGGTATAAATGGGCAGCTTGGCGGAGCAGCTCATAAAGGGGGTCAGGAGAATGGTCATTTTCCGGTCCCGCTCACTGGAGAGGGTCCGGGTGGCCATCACCGCCGGGACGGAGCAGCCGAAGCCGATGAGCATGGGCACAAAGCTTCTGCCGGAGAGGCCCAGCTTCCGCAAAGGCCTATCCATGACGAAGGCCACCCGGGCCATATAGCCCGTGTCCTCCAAAATGGACAGGAAGAAAAACAGGGTGACAATGGTGGGCAGGAAGCTCAAAACGCTTCCTACACCGGCGCAAACGCCGTCTACCACCAGGTCGTGGACCACCGGGTTGATTTGCCAGGCGGTAAGCCCTAAGTCGATCCAATGGGTGACCCAGCCCACCCCCAGCTCCATCAGGTCCGACAAGGTGCCGCCGATGACGCTGAAGGTCATGACGAACACCAGGGCCATAATGCCTAAGAAGCAGGGGATGGCGGTGTATTTGCCGGTGAGATACCGGTCAATGGCCATGCTGCGCTTGTGCTCCTTGCTTTCATGGGGCCGGACCACGGTTTTTTTGCACAGGGTCTCCAGGAACTGGAAGCGCATATTGGCCATGGCGGCCTCCCGGTCCAGGCCGGTCTCCTGCTCCATAATGGACACCAGCTGGCCGAAGGCCTGCTGCTTGTCCGGGGTCAGGCGGATTTTTTCTTCCATCAGCCGGTCCTGCTCCACAAGCTTCGTGGTGGCGAACCGCACGGGAAGCCCCGCCCGGCGGATGTCCGTTTCCAGCAGCATGGCGGCGGCGTGGATGCAGCGGTGGACCGCGCCTACCGGGTCCTTTGGGTCGTCGCTTTCCAGGCAGAAATCCACCCGCTGGGGCTTCTGCTGGGCCCGGGCCACATAGAGGGCGTGGTCAATGAGCTCGTCAATGCCCTCGTTCCGGGCGGCGGAAATGGGCACCACGGGAATGCCCAGAATGTCTTCCAGGGCGTTGATGCGGACGGAGCCGCCGTTGGCCCGGACCTCGTCCATCATATTGAGGGCCAGCACCATGGGGATCTCCAGCTCCATGAGCTGCATGGTGAGATACAGATTCCGCTCAATGTTGGTGGCATCTACAATGTTGATGATGCCGCTGGGCCGGTCGTTCATGAGGAAGTCCCGGGTGACGATCTCCTCATTGGAGTAAGGGGAGAGGGAGTAGATTCCCGGCAGGTCCGTCACCGTGGCCTCCGGATGGTTGCGGATCTGGCCGTCCTTCCGGTCCACGGTGACACCGGGGAAGTTGCCCACATGCTGGTTGGCTCCCGTCAGCTGGTTAAAGAGGGTGGTCTTGCCGCAGTTCTGGTTTCCGGCCAGGGCAAAGGTCAAAGGGCCTTCCGGCAGCGGTACCTCCCGGCCCAGACGGTTCTCGCCCACGCCGGGGTGGGGGATGGGCTGGATGCGGGGCTCCTTGCCGTGGACAGGGATGGGGTCTAAATGAACGTTTTCGATTTCGATTTGCCGGGCATCCTCCAGCCGCAATGTCAGCTCATACCCCCGCAGGGTGATCTGAATGGGGTCCCCCATAGGGGCCACCTTTTGCAGCTGGACCTCAGTTTGAGGAGTCAGGCCCATATCCAGAAGATGATGCCGCAGAGCGCCGTCGCCGCCAACGCTGCGGATAAACGCCGACTGCCCCGGTTTCAATTCATCCATTGTCATAACAGTCACCTCAAGTGAAGATTCCTTTCCTTGCATTATAGCACCCTGATTTCCGGTGCGCAACATAAATTTCCTTGCATCCCCCTTGGGGGTATGGTATACTTTTTGAAGAAGCAATTTGACGAAATTTTGGAGGCTTGGATTATGGCAACTGTAGCTCCTTCCATCCTTTCCGGGGATTTTGCCTACCTGGGAGAGGATCTGAAAACCATCAAAAACGCCGGCTGCCGCTGGGTCCATGTGGATGTCATGGACGGCAATTTTGTGCCCAATATCACCATCGGCATCCCCACCGTGGCGGCCCTGCGGAAGTACACGGATCTGGTGCTGGATGTTCACCTGATGATCGACCGGCCGGTGCGGTATGTAGAGGCCTTCTGCAAGGCCGGGGCGGACTTCGTGACCATCCATGTAGAGGCGGACACCGAGGAACAGAATCTCTTGGCCCTGGAGAAGATCCACGCCATGGGCGCCAAGGCCGCCGTATCCGTGAAGCCCAACACCCCCGCCCAGGCGGTGCTGCCCTACCTGGACCGGGTGGACATGATCCTGGTCATGACCGTAGAGCCGGGCTTCGGCGGCCAGAGCTTTATGGAAAACCAGATGGAAAAGCTCTCGGCTCTCCGGCAGCTCTGCCGGGAACGGAACCCCCGGTGCCTGTTGGAAGTAGACGGCGGCGTGAACCGGGACACCGCAAAGCTCTGCAAAGCAAACGGTGCCCAGGTCCTGGTGGCCGGGTCCGCGTTTTTTAAGGCGGAGGATAAGAAGGCGTTTGTGGAGGACGTGGAACGGGAAACGGAGTAAACTGTCAACTCAAACCAACTGTCCATTGTCAATTGTCAATTCAAAACGCCCCGCTGTTCGTAAAACAGCGGGGCGTTGAATCTTATCCCACCGCCACGGTGGTCGTGCCGTGGGTGGCGATCCAATAGAGGGTGTGGCGGCAGTTGTCGTTTAAGTCGATGGAGAGGTATTCTTCCTCCCCGTTTTTTTGATAGATGATACTGATCCAGCCCCGCACGGAGGGAGCCTCCTCCTCTTCCCGCACGCGCAGGGACAGGGACATGATGCCTCCGTCGGCGCAGTCCCGCAGGATGGCGTCGGCCAGACCTTGGAAATTGGTGAAGGTTCGGTTGCGGACGGGGTCGCCCACCGGCTGGCCGTCAATGGTTGAATAGAAGTAGGACTCTCCTTTGGTGGCGGAATCCAGCACCTCCCGGAACTCGGCTTCACTCATGCCCAGTGACAGCTCCGGGCTGGACAGGTAGGGGGCCAGACGGGCGTAGGCGGGGTTTTCCTTTTCCAGGAAATACCGGCGCTGGAGGGTCCGGCCGTTTTTCATGGTATAGCGCAGCTGAATGTTCAGATAGCTGCCTGGGTACCAGCGGTCCTGGTCCTGAACCAGGCTGCCCAGGACCTTGCTCTGCCAGTCCCGCAGGGCCCCCTGGTGGTAGGCGATGACATCCTGGATCTCCTGTTCCTGGTTCAAGGTCAGGGTCTGGCCGGAGTAGGTCAGCTGGATGGGGGCCAGGGTCACGGAGGCCACGTCCTGGGCCTTGGGGACATAGCGGATCACATGAAATACGTCCGTCATGATGCCAAGCACGCACAGGGCGCAGGCTACCAGAATGCCCCCCATGGGCACCAGCAGCCGCCAGCGGAAGACCCGGCTGGTGCGCCGCAGGAGCATCAGGCCCGTGATATACCCGGCGATCAGCCCCAGGGGCAGGAAAAAGTAGACGGAAATAGAGCCTTGGGCCAGCCGCTTGACCCCCACATGGAAAAAGGCCGCCACGGTCAGGGTATAGAGGGTCAGGAATACCGGGGACAGCCCCGGGAAGGCCACCAGGTCCCCGGCGGCTTCCAGCTTCCGGTGGCGGTAAACCACCTGGGCCGCCGCCATGCACACGCAGCCAAGACCGGCGCAGATCCAGGCCCGGGGCCAGAGTTCACCGGACTGGATGCCGTCAAAGTAATACTTCCACTGGCCGTTGACCATCTCGCTGCGGTCCAGGGCTTTCAAATAATAGCCGTCATACATGGCAACCGTAGGGCACAGCCGGGCGATCCAGCCGATGGAAATATCCTTGCCGTAGATCAGAGGGATAAACACCATGGCCACAAACCAGTAAAGCAAAACCGTAGCAAAATTGATAATGCCGTAAATCAGCACCATGCCTACCCGGTTCCCCGCCAGTTGGACGGCCAGCAGGGCGGTGCCCAGGTAAAAGATGTATTGCAGGGACAGGGCGAAGGCGGTCCACAGGGCCACGGAACGCATACCGCTGCCCAAAAGGCCCGTAACGGGCATCAGCACCAGGAAATTGGGCACCAGGGCAAACAGCAGCCCTGCGGCCAGATGGGCCCCATAGTAGCCGTCCCGGGTAATGGGCATGGCGTGGAGACTGTTGCACAGCCGGGGATTCAGCAGGTCCCCAAACAGGGCCTGGACCACCACCAGGGCGTAAATGCCATTGATACACACCCCCCTACAGGAGATCAGATTGAAGGTGTAGACCAAGGATGCCTTGGCGTCATCGGTGTCCCCGGGCCGCAGCTGGAACAGCACCAGCATGGCAAGCCCCAGGGTATAAGCCCCCCAGACCGGGGCGAACCGGCTGATGTCCGTCCGCAGGACCGTGGGGTTACAGAAGGAAACCTTCAGCTTCATGTTCCATACCTCCCAGCTCGTAAATAAAAATCTCTTCCAGAGAAAGGGGCAAAACATCGAAATACGGGGGCTTTTCCCGCTCCGCCGCCGCCTGAACTCTCGGCAGGGTGCCCCTGACAATGTAAGTAGAGAGCCTTCCTACGGTGCTGCTGTGGAGCACCTCCAGCCCCTTGGGGGCGGGGCCCACCATTTGCAGCTTCACCGTAGACCCCTGCATATCCGCCAGGCTCTTTTCCAGCAGCATTTTGCCCCGGCGCATGATGCCCACATGGTCGCAGATGTCTTCCAGCTCCCGCAGGTTGTGAGAGGACACCAGAATGGTGGTGCCCCGGCGGGTCACGTCTTCCAGCAGAAGGCTCCAGACCTGCCGCCGCATCACCGGGTCCAAGCCGTCCACCGGCTCGTCCAGAATCAGCACCTCCGCCCGGGTACACAGGGCCAGATGGAAGCAGGCCTGCTTCTGCATGCCCTTGCTGAAGCGCCGGATGGGGGCCTTTCGCCGCAGGCCGAAGACCTCCTGCAATTCTTCAAAGCGCTTGTTGTCAAACCTGGGATAGAGCCCGGCGTAGAAGCTCCGCATTTCCTCCAGACTGGCTCCGGGGAAGAAGAAGGGCTCGTCGGCAATGCAGCAGATGCGCTCCTTGGCGGCGGGATTCTCGTCAATGGGGTGGCCCTCCAGGGTCACGGTGCCGGAATCCGGCCGGTAGACCCCGGTCATGTGTCGGATGGCGGTGGTCTTTCCTGCGCCGTTGGGGCCGATGAGGCCGTAGATGCCCCCCTTGGGCACATGGAGGCTCAGGCCGTCCAGGGCCTTGAAGGAGCCGAAGGTTTTGGTCACATTGTTCATTTCGAGCATGGTTCGTCCTCCATGATCTTTTGTACCAGCTCCTGCCGGGTGTAGCCCATGGACAGGAGCCTTTTCACCGTATCTTCAAAGGCATTGAGAAGCTTCACTTCCTCCTGCGGATCCCCCAGGGGGCATCCGCAGACGAAGCACCCCTTGCCGGGGACCGTGGCGATCCAGCCCTCCATTTCCAGCTGCCGGTAGGCCCGCTGAATGGTGTTGGGGTTGATGGACAGCTCCACCGCCAGCTCCCGGACGCTGGGCAGCTTGTCCCCCTGGACCAGCACCCCGCCGGAAATCTGCTGCCGGACGTTGTCTGTGATTTGTGCGTAAAGGGGACGAATGTCCCGATAATCCAGGTGCAGCATAGGCGCCCTCCTTTGTATGAAGCGTATTAATACAGATATGATACAGCCAATATTTCCCACCGTCAATAGAAGGAACCGATTCTTAGGAAAATCTTAGGGAAATCTTAAAAGACGGTTTTAGGGAAGCTCTGATTAAATCGGCAAGAGCTGGGAGCAAAAGATTCGCTGTCCAGCCGCAGACGATTTATTCAGAGTTTCCTTAGCCCTTTTCCGTTGAAAAGCACAAAAGAAAGGGGGCTATGGAAGAAAAAACCGGGAATTGGTCTAAGGGTGTCGGGTAAACTGAATTTGTATGGAAGAAAATCAGAAATGACGGAAAAATTTCTTAATTTGAGCGGAAACTACTTTGCAAATCCGGGGAAATATGCTATAATGCCTGGAGATATTGAGTATGTGACAAAGAGGCGAAATTATGAGTATATCTGATGTTTCCGTAGTGCTCCCTTCCCTGGACCCGGATGAAAAGCTGGACGCGGTGATCGAGGGGCTGCTCCAACACGGATTTACGGACATTATTCTGGTCAACGACGGCTCCAAACCCGAAAATCTCCCCCGGTTCCAGCGGGCGGCGGACACCCACAAGGAAGTCACCCTGCTGCATCATCCCGTCAACCGGGGCAAGGGCGCGGCTCTCAAAACCGCCTTTGCCTATTTCCTGGAAAACCGGCCCAACGGCAAGGGCGTTGTCACCGTAGACGGCGACAACCAGCACCACCCGGAGGATACCAAGGCCTGCACGGAGCGGATGCTGGAAACCGGCAAGGTGATTTTGGGCTGCCGGGACTTTACACTGCCCCATGTGCCCCCCCGCAGCCGCTTCGGCAACCACACCACCTCCATGGTCTTTAAGGTCTTTTGCGGCATGACCCTGTCTGACACCCAGACCGGTCTCCGGGCCATTCCCAGAAGCGCCGTAGAGCGGTTCACGGAGGTCTCCGGCGAACGGTTTGAATATGAGACCAATATGCTCCTGGCCATGAAGACCATGAACATCCCCTATGAAGAGGTCAAGATCCGCACGGTGTATATTGAGGAGAACAAAAGCTCCCATTTCCACGCCATTAAGGACTCCTGGCGGATCTACAAGCTGATTTTAAAGCACTTCTTCCGCTACACCCTGTCCTCCCTGGTCAGTGCCGCGGTGGATACGGGGATGTTTGCCTTCCTGGACTGGGCCCTGCGGGCCACTTCCGCCATGGTCCACGACACCGTGCCCTATGTGGGGGCCAGAGTGGTCTCTTCTCTGCTGAACTTCTTTATGAATAAGAAGCTGGTCTTCCAGTCGGAGGAGCAGACGGGGAAGGCCATGCTCAAGTATTATCTGCTGGCCCTGCCCCAGATGGCCGCCCAGATGCTGCTGACCAACGGGCTCTACCGGGTGCTGCGCATCAGCGAAAATGCCGGAGGGCTTCGTACATTGTGGTACGTCATCGTCATGGTGTGCCTGTATTTTATCAGCTATACGATCCAGCAGCGCTGGGTCTTTGTAAAGCAAGACGCGAAGCAAGACAAACAGTGAGGTAACGAAATATGCAGAACAGAACGCCCAGCCGGGGCCAGAGCCAGAACGGCTATTCGGCCCAGGCAAATGTTTCCGTAAAGCCGCCGAAAAAGAAAAAGAAAAGCGGCGTGTTCGGAAGAATCGTCCGCCGGTTTTTCCTGTTGCTGTTCACCATCCTGATTTTGGTCATCGGCGCTCTGGCGCTGGTGATGAACCTGGTATTCAACGGCCCCTCCCCCGCGGCCCGAAAGGTGCTGACCATGTCCCTGCTGGAGCCCAGTGCCACCAAATGGATCCCGGGACTGTTTATGGATGAGGCCGTGGTAGACAGCATCCGCAACGAAGGCAGCGACAAGGAGATCGACACCTCCACCAACCTGAATGAAATCGTGATCAACCGGGGCGGCTCCATTTCCGGCAGCGAAAGCCATGAATGGGACAACTACCCCGACGGCATCCGCATTGAGGACTACAAGGGCAAGACCTTCAATGCCCACATCATGATCATCCGGGACCCCGCCCGGGTCTCCCTGGGAGCTTCCTACAATTATAACGGCTCCAACGCCTCGGGCTTCTCCACCTCCAACCCCGGCATCCGGCTGAACCAGGTCATGGACAAGTACCCGGAGATCGCCGCGGTCGTCAACGCCGGTGCCTTTAACGATGACGGCACCGCCAACTCCACCGTTGGCTCCGTCCCCGCGGGCCTGACCATTTCCGGGGGCAAGGTGGTTTCCAACGTCAACAGCGGCATGGTGCCGGAAGAAGGCTTCGCCGGATTCAACACCGATGACAAGCTGGTGGTGGCCAAGAGCATGACCGCCAACGAGGCCATGGAGCAGAACATCCGGGACGGCTGTGAGTTTGGTCCCGTGCTCATCGTCAACGGCGAGGTCAACCAGGCGGTTTACTCCGGCAACTCCGGCTACAACCCCCGTACCGCCATCGGTCAGCGGCAGGACGGCGCGGTGATTTTCGTCTGCGCCGACGGCCGTCAGGCCGGTTCCATCGGTGCCACCTATAAAGATGTCATTGACATCCTGCAGGAGTACGGCGCATACAATGCCTGTAACATGGACGGCGGTTCCTCCTCCATTATGTACTACCGGAACACTTCCGGCGAAGTAAAGATGATCAACAGCTACTCCGTTCTGCAGTCCGAGCCCAGAAGAATGCCGGACTTCTGGATGGTTCAGTAAGGAGGCGGCACGACATGTATCAAGGAAAATTTGAATCGAAGAATCGTTCCGCATCCAAGGGCGGCTTCACCCCGGAGATCCAGGAGGAGCAGCAGCAGGCCTACAAGCCCCACCGCAGCGCCGCCAACGCCGCCCGGCAGCAGATGCCCCAGGCCCGGCCCCAGCAGCCCCGGCCGAACGCCATGCCTCAGCAGCCCGGAAGACCCGCCCCCGCGAGAGCCCAGGAGCCCCCCAAGAAGAAGGGCCCCCGGATCGGTGGCGTGATCTTCTACACCCTGTATTTCCTGTTTATCGCCATTTTCTGCCTGGGCACCTTCCTGGGCCTCAACTACCTGGAAGGGTGGCTGGAGGACTATGAGGCCGCCCAGCCCGATGCCAAGAGCGAGGAGGTTTTCCATCAGCTCTTTGACCATCCGGATTGGAGCACCCTTTACACCCTGGCGGGCATCCAGGATTCCCCCTACGAGGGCAAGGATGCCTTTGCGGCCTACATGACCCAGAAGGTGGGCGAGACCCCTTTGACCTATGTGGAGACCTCCGCCGGTCTGTCCGGTGACAAGAAGTACTACGTCAAGATGAATGACGAGCGCATCGCCTCCTTCACCCTGGAAAACCATGCGGAGAAGAAAACCGAAATCCCCGACTGGGAGCTGGGCACGGTGACGCTGAACTTTGACCGGGCCGAGGGCTACCTGATCCAGAAGGTGGACGGCCACAAGGCCTATGTCAACGGCGTGGAGCTGGACGAGTCCTTCACCATCCAGACCACCTCCACCTCCGCCTCCGAGTTCCTGCCCATCGGCACCACCGGCGACAAGACCGACATTCAGAGCATTACCGGCCTCATGATGCGGCCCACCGTCACCATCAAGGACCAGTCCGGGGCGGAAATGCCCGTGGTCTATGATGAGGAAGCGGGCATGTATGTGGAGCAGACCGAGTCCAATACCATTACCGACGATGAGCGGGCAGCGGTCATTGGCGCTCTGGAAGCCTACTCCGAGTATATGATCAATGCCAAGGGCGCCCGGCAGGCCGTGGCCAAGTATTACGACAGCTCCTCTGATGCCTATAAGGACATTGTGAACATGGGCAAGGAGCTCTGGATGAACTCTGACCGGGGCCACCGGTTCCTGAATGAGAACGTCACGGAATACATCAAGTATTCTGACGAGCTGTTCTACGCCAGAGGCACCGTCACCCTGAACGTGGCCCTGAAGGACGGCAGCACCCGGGACTACACCGTGGATATGGCTCTGTTCTTCCGGCTGAAGAACGGCAAGTGGCTGTGCTACGGCATGACCAACGAGAACGTCACCAAGCCCGTGGGCAAGGTCCGCATCACCTTTATCAATGACGGGGTCACCCTGTCCAGCGAGTTCTACCAGACCGATGCCGCCAGCATCAGCACCCCCGTGGTCACGGCCCCCGAGGGCAAGGTCTTCACCGGCTGGGTCCGTGAGGATGTAGTCGGCGGCCAGAAGCAGCTGACGGTGGTCTTCGGCCCCGGCGACGAAAGCGGTCTCGTAACCATCCCCAGCGGCACCACCCTGACCCCCATGACCCTGTATGCGCTCTTTGAAAACGCGCAGTAAGCACATTCCACCCAGACACAAAATTCTGAAATAAAGAAGGAAGCTCTGGAACGACCAGCAAGAGCCGGTCTTTCCAGAGCTTCCGGAATACGAATGAAAGAGGAGAATGCCTATATGTTTGCAGCCCTGCAAGCCCTGTTGAATACCTGTGCAGTATCCTTTGATCTGCCCATCCTGGAATGGATCCAGGCCCATCTCCAGTGCGGCTTTCTGGATAAGGCCATGCCCATTGTCACCTTGTTCGGTGACGGCGGCGTGTTCTGGATTTTGGTGGCCGTGACCCTGCTGTTCTTCGCAAAATACCGGAAAACCGGCTTCTCCATGGGCATGGCCCTGGTGCTGGGTCTTCTGGTGTGCAACATCATTTTAAAGCCCCAGGTAGCGAGAATTCGTCCATATACCTTTCAGCTGGAGCATTTTCAAAAAGAGATCACCCTGTTGATTTCCGCCCAGAGCGACTTCTCCTTCCCCTCCGGCCACACCATCGCCTCCTTTGAGGCCTGCACGGTGCTGATGCTCCACGACAAGCGCATGGGCATCCCCGCAACCATCCTGGCAATCCTCATTGCCTTCTCCCGGCTGTACCTCTACGTCCACTATCCCACTGACGTTCTGGTCTCCCTGGTGCTGGGCATCCTCTTTGGCCTGCTGGGAAATCTGCTGGTAAACCTCATCTACAAAAAGTTTGTCTACAAGGGCAAGTATATTGAAGAATAAAAAACACACGGAACGGTCTAAAAGGCCGTTCCGTGTGTTTTTATCATTACAGTGGGATGCCCAGGTATTTGGAAAGGGCGGGCAGGTTGTTGAGGCCCTCGGTGTAGCCCTGCCAATAGAGCGCCCCCAGCTTTTCCAGGTCTCCTTCCACCCGGGAAATCTCAATGGGCCGCTGGGGTGCCTGGACAAAAATACGTCCGATGCTTTCCAGGCCCTCCAGCCGGTCGCAGAGGGCATTGTAGGTTTCAGGAATGCTGTCCACCGCCTTGGCAAAGGCAGGCCACCGGCGATAGACGGCCTCGGCGGTGCTTCGTTCCTTGGCGGATTTCCGATAGGCCCGGTCTCGGGTCCGAACCACCACGATTTTGTCATACCCCTGGGCCAGGGCCCAGTCAAAGGGAATGCCGCAGCTGCATCCTCCGTCCAGGCAAGGAATGCCCTCCACCTCCACCATGGGGGTCACAAAGGGCATGGAGGCCGAGGCCTTGGCGGCGGTGAAAATATCGCACTTTCCCCGCTCCCAGAATAGGGGTTCCCCCGTGCGGCAGTCCGTGGTCTCCACCAGAAGGCGGCGGCGGGGATCGTTGAAGCGCTCCATATCCAGGGGCTCCATTTCGTTGTAATCATCGATGAGGAAGTCCAGACGGATCAGACTTTTGCTCTTCCGCAGGGCCCCGGGGCCAATATAGTCCTTGTCATGCCGGTGGGCCAGATTCGCCCGGGCGGACCGGCCGATCTGTCCGCTGCAATAGCTGACTCCCGCCAGTGCCCCGGCACTGACCCCCAGGGTACATCGGAAGTTCACTCCCCGCTGCATCCAGGCATCCAGCACCCCCTGGGTGTAAAGCCCCCGAAAGGCCCCACCCTCCAACACAAGGCACCCCTCCACAATAGAATCCGGCGCAGACCCGGTGGGAATGCTGCCAATTTTCGAATATACTTCCTCCATAAAAATCCCTCCCGGGGAAAATTTTTCCTGAATGATACCAGATTTTGAACACAAAATCAAGAGATTTTTCATTACAAAATAGGTTCAGAAAAAGCCCCGCCGTGGCTCCGTTTCACTCTCGCTCGGAATGACAGGACAGGGGTGGTACCGTTCAACCGCACGGGTTGTATTCGTTACGGTGTCATGGCGATGAATCATCGCCGCTACATTGCGTGATACCTTTCAACCACACAGGTTATTTTCGAAACGTGGCGGGCGGCAGGTTGCCCCAATAACTGTCAACTGAAACCAATTGTCCATTGTCAATTGTTAATTGTCAATTGAATATCACCCCACCCGGAACCGTTCCAGCGCGCCCTTCAAGTCGTCGTGGATGACCAGGGCGAAGCGCTCTACCAAGGGTTCCGGGTCGGTGCGCATGTCGTTTTTGATCCAGTCCAGCATGAGGCCTACGAAGGCGTAGGAGTAGACCCGGGCGATGAAGGCCTTGTCCTCGTCCCGGACCACCATGTTCCGGCTCAACTCGTTGATGACGCCCATCAAAAGTTCGTCGGTCAGGGGCGTTAGGTACCGCTCCACCTGTTCCCGGCTGACGCAGCGGTAGACATTCATGATGAAGGGCTTGTTCTCCTGGACGGCTTTGAATATCTGGACGAAGCCCTCCTGCCAGGTCTCATAGGTCTTTTTCCCGTCCAGGGCCCGCTGGGCATCCTCCAGACAGGACCACTCTACCAGGTCATAAATGTCCTTAAAGTGATAGTAAAAGGTCATGCGGTTAATGCCGCAGTCCTCGGCAATGTCGTTGATGGTGATTTTGTTCAGGGGCTTTTTCAGGAGCAGATGCTTGAGAGAATCCTCCAGGGCCCGTTTGGTGAATTGTGACATAGGCAGCACCTCCATGATTTTCTTCTATTTTATCACAGAAACGAAACCCAGGCAAAAGAAATTATGAACCTTTTGGAAACCTTCTGCCTTGCGGAGGGGATTTTGGAACGATGCCTTGATTTTTTACGGGGTTTTTGCTAGACTAAAGGAAAGAACCGTCCGTTTTTCCAATTTTTCAGGAGGCGCTTATGACCATTCAGCAGCTGCAATACGCCCTGGCCGTATACAAGGCGGGCTCCATTTCCGGGGCCGCCGCCAGTCTATACATTGCCCAGCCCAACCTTAGCGGCATGATCCGCTCTTTGGAAGAGGAGCTGGGGTATCCCATCTTCGTCCGCACCAGCCGGGGGGTCAAGCCCACGGACCGGGGGCTGGAAGCCCTGCGGCAGGCGGCCCAGATGGTCCAGTGCCACGAAAAAATGCGGCTTCTGGGCTCCGCCCCGGCCCGGGAGCGGTTTCGCCTGGGGGGCATTCCCTATCCCCCGGCCTGTGACGCCTTTGTGGCACTGTGCCGGGAGAACGAGGAGCTGCCCCAATTGGAGCTGTCCTATTACTGTGACGACCCGGAGGCAGCCTGGGACAAGCTTTTAATGTCGGAGCTGGACATGGTGCTGAGCCTTTGCAGCCCGGAGGCCGGGGAACGGCTGCTGCGCCAGTGCGGCCAGCAGGGGCTCTCCCTGCGGCATCTGGTGGACGTGCCCATCGTGCTGCGCATCGGGCCCAATCACCCGCTGTATCGGGCCCCGGAGATCCACCTGTCGGATTTTGAGGGCTACACCCTGGTGGACTACAACCGCCGGACCTTCCTGGACGTGCCCAACCTGTCCGCCCTGATGAAAATCGACCCGGACCGGGTCATCACCGTTTCCGACCGCTCTATGAAATACGCCCTGATCTCCCAGGGCACCATGTATGCCCTGGACTGCAAGCTGCCCCCCATTACCAACCAACGCTACAAATTCCGGTGCATCCCCCTGGGGGACCTGCACTACAGCCTCTACGTCATCCAGCGGAAGGACACCGCCGATACCCCCCTGGGGCAGCGGTATCTGGATCTGTTGTCCTCCATTCTGAAAGACCTGTAAAAATGCCCCGTGGCCTTTTGACCACGGGGCAGATTTTATGTTTTTCGGGCCTTCCGTTCCTCCAGTGCCCAGCACAGCAGGTATCCCGCACCCAGCAGGAAGAAGCCGCCCAGGGCGTTGTCGCAGAAGGGGTATTTTTCCATCATGGCCACCGGCAGCCAGGCAAGGCTCATGAGGGCCACGCTGATCTTCCAGCCGTCACGGCTTACAAGTACCACATAGACCCCGCAGACCAGCACCTCCACAGTCATGGCCACCGCCGCCAGCATGGCGGGCAGGCCCCAGCGCAGGAGGATCTCCAGATAGGAATTGTGGGCATGGGGGATGCCCCCCAGCACCTGGGCCACCTTTTCCGTGCCGAAGAGCAGCAGCTTCCAGTCCTTTAGGCCCTCCCGGGCGTATTTCCAGATGGTGGTGCGGTAGTTGAGGGTCTTCATATTCTCCCCCAGGCTCTTCTGGTCCGCGCCGGTGAGCTGGATGTTGCCGTTTTCATCCACAAAGAGGGACTCGGACATTTCCCGCTGACCGGAGAGATACTGCTCCGTCAGCCGGTGGTTGTTCCACTTATACAATCCCTCCATGCCCACCAGCAGCACCGCCGCCAGCACCAGCAGCACCAGGACCCCCTGCCACAGCTTCTTGCCCCGCTGCTTCCACAGGGCAAACAGCAGCACCCCCGCCCCGTAGGCCACCGCCGCCAGCATGGTGATGCGGCCGTGGGTCATGGCGATGAAGGCCGCCTGGACTGCCGCCAATGCCAGAAGCAGCCCCCGCAGCCACTTCCGCCCCGTCCGGAAGCAGAAGGCAATGCACAGGGTATAGCCCATAAAATACACGGTGGCCGTCACATTGGGGTGCCAGAGAATGCTCAATCGGGCACCGCCCCAGACCACGTCCCCGGCAAGAGCTGACGGGACCCGGTCCAGCAGCAGCAAGACCGTCAACCCATCCACCCACAGCACCGCTGCAAGAGTCAGCAGGCCGCAGACTTTCAGGGCCAGCTGCTTTTTGTCATCCCGGCAGCAGGCCGCCAGAGGAAACAGCAGCAGATAGCGGCTGAACATGATCCCCGGTCCCTGGACCTCATAACCGAAGAAACGGACATGGGCATAGCGGATGAAGCTGACCCAGGCAGCCATGGCCAGGGCCAGGGCCAGATGGAGCCCCGCCGCCCGGGTTTTGGGCAGCAGCAGGGCGCAGCCGGCAAAGGTCACGGACAGCACCGTCAGCATGGGGTCTACTGCCAGCCGGGTGTTCCAAAGGTTGCTGTCGCCTCGGGCAATGATCAGACATTGCAGCCCCATGGCAAGGCAGCCGCACAGCAGCCCCAGCCCCGCCAGGCGCCTTTGCAGCCGGGTGTCAAAGGCTTCCATGGGCCTTACTCCCGCTCCAGGGCCATGACCTTGTCAATGCGCCGCTGGTGCCGGGCTTCTCCGGAGAAGGGGGTGGAAATCCAGGTGTCCACGATTTCCAGGGCCAGATTCTCCCCCACGATGCCGGCGCCCAGGGCCATCATGTTGGTGTCGTTGTGCAGCCGGGTCATTTTGGCGGACAGCACATCGCTCAGCAGGGCGCAGCGGATGCCCTTGACCTTGTTGGCGGTAATGGATACCCCAATGCCGGTGGTACAAAGGACAATGCCCTTTTCGCAGGTTCCGTCAGCTACGGCCCGGGCAGCCTGGGCGGCAAAGTCCGGATAGTCGCAGCTCTCCGGGCCGTTGGTGCCGAAGTCTACCACTTCATGGCCCTCATTCTTCAGGTGCTGGGCCACCTTGTTTTTAAGCATGTATGCGCCGTGATCGCAGGCAATGGAAATTTTCATCTGTATATCCTCCTATATTGCAAATCCTCCGTCCACGTTCAGTACATGGCCGGTTATAAACTCCGCCTGGGCCAGATACTCCATGGCCCGGGCCACATCCTCCGGGGTTCCGTTCCGGCCCAGAGGGGCTTCCTCCGCCAGCTCCTCCAGGACCTCCGGGGAGACGTTGGCACACATATCCGTTAAAATCACCCCGGGGGCCACGCAGTTGACCCGGATGCCGCTGGGGCCCAGCTCCTTGGCCAGAGCCTTGGTCAGGGCGATCACCGCCCCCTTGGTGGCGGAGTAGGCCGCCTCACAGCTGGCCCCCACCCGGCCCCACATGCTGGAAACCGTGACGATGCTGCCCCGCTGGTGCTCCAGAAAGCCGGGCATAGCCGCCCTGACGCAGTTGTAAACGCCCTTGACGTTCACGTCAAAGATCCGGTCCCAAGCCTGCTCCTCCATGGATTGCAGCAGCCCGTACCAGCAGATCCCGGCGCAGCAAATGAGAATGTCCACCGGGCCGATCTCCCGGAACACCTCCTGCACCGCCGAGCCCTTGGCCACGTCGCAGCAGAAGCCCCGGGCACCGGTCTTCTCCTCCACCGCCCGGGCGGCATCATGATTTTTTTCATAGAGGAAAAAGACCCGATGGCCCTTTTCTGCGAACAATTCCACCGCGGCCCGGCCGATGCCCCGGGAACCGCCGGTGATCACCACCGTTGCCATAAACAAAAATCTCCTAAAAACCACAGATAGGGCGGCAAGAATGCCGCCCTTATTGTTATTATCTTCTTCTGCTCTTGGTCCGGTGGTCGGAATACTGCCGGATCGAGGAGATCTTGCTGTCAGACTCGGACATAAAGGCCTTCAGCTTTTCCTCAAACAGCTGGTCCGCGGTCTTGGGGGCGGCGGGCTGCTGGGGGGCGTTCCGGGGAGCCCGATTGGGGGCACCCTCCCGCCGGGGGGCGTTGCCGCGGTATTCCCGGGGGCCGTTTTCCCGCTGGGGCTTGGGCTCCAGGCGCTTGATGGACAGATTGATCTTGCCGTTGTCCGTACCGATGACCATCACCTTCACATCCTGCCCTTCGGTCAGGTGCTGGCGAATATCGCTGACGTAGGCGTTGGCCACCTCCGAAATATGTACCATTCCGGTCTTATTTTCCGGCAGGGCGATAAATGCGCCAAAATTGGTAATGGATTTGACTTTTCCCTCTAAAACGGCTCCGACGGTTAACTCCATAGATGCTATGTTTCCTCCAAAATAATTTGTCAATTGGTCGTGTTCGGTGTGATGAGCACCGTGTTCGGGTTCACCAGACCCAGCTCCTGCTCGGCGATCTTCCGGACGGCCTCATCGGAGGTCATATCCTCCAGCCGGTCGGAGAGCTGGCGGTTGATGCCGGACTCCTGGGCGATCTGGGCTTGCAGCTCCCGGGTCTGTGTCTGGACCCGGACCCGCACCCAGCTAAGGGCCGCCAGGGCCAGCATGGAAAACACCAGAAGGGTCAGGATCAAAATCTTCAAAAGCACGGTGCTGTTTTTGAAAACCACCCTTGTATTTCCGATTTTTACAGTGGACTCTGTCATTGGTGCTACCTCCGGGATGATGTCTGGCTTCCAAACGGTTCTTCCGTCCTATTGTACCCCATTTTCCGGCAGATGCAAACACATTTTTTGCTGTTTTGAAAAAATTTTTCCAAAATGTCAAAACTGCCCCTGAAATCACGGTCAAAATGGACCAAAAGCCATAAAACACCGGCCGGAGGGGCCTCCCCAAAGCAGCCTCTTCCCCCACGCCGCCCAGCACCGCCGCACCCAGGCAGGGAAGCCGCAGGTCTCCCCCGCAGATGCCGAAGGCCAGATGGCACAGCCCCGCCCCGGCGGCCAGCAGAAAAAGGCTGTCCCGTAAGGCGTTCCCCACCTTACCCAGGGGCCGCAAAAAGCCCCAGCAAAGGCCCAGAAGCACCCCCAGCAGCCAGCCCCAGCACAGCTCTCCCAGGGCTTCCCTTGGGGCGATCAACCGAAGATCCTCCCCAAAAAGCCTCCCGTCCGCCCCTCCTCATAGCTCAGGGCGCTGATGCTTCCCTCCACCGCCACATGGCCTCCTTCCACGCTGAGCTCTTTCAGCTTCAGTTCCTCTCCCAGCACCGTCAGCATCCCCAGCTGGGTCTGCAATACCACCTGGGTCTCCTCAAACCGTGCCACCTCCGTGACCCCCGTGACCTGGAGGGTTTTTCGCTCTGTCAGCCGCAGCGTATGGGCTTCCTGAATCATTGCGCCATGCCCCGCCTTCCCTTTGGATTCATAGGATTCTATGAAGTTTTTCCCGGGACTATGCCCGGGAAATCGTTGACACCGGCCTTGAAAAGGGGTATCATATTTTAAAAGATTGGAAAGGCGTGATCTCTATGAAAAAATCCGATGCCGCAACCCTGGGAAAGCTGCTGCTGACCCCGGTGCTGATGATCATTCTGGGCATTGCCCTGATCCTCCGGCCGGACTCCGCTTCGGCTTTGGTGGGAAAAATTCTGGGGTGGGTCCTCCTTTTGGTAGGGATCGCCGTGGCCGCGGAATCCCTGATCGCCAAAGACGTTACCACCGGCCGGGTGCTCTTCTGCGTCGTGGCTCTGGCCCTGGGCCTGTGGCTCATTCGCAACCCCTTGCGTCTGGCGGCGGCCCTGGGGCGCATTGCGGGACTGCTGATCCTCATTCGCTCCGTTCAGGATATTATCAACGCCACCCGCTGGAAATGCGGCATGAAATACGCCCTGCTCTCCGGCATCATCGGGGCCCTGCTGATCCTGCTGCCCATGACCAGCTCCCGGGCCATCTGGGTGATCCTGGGGATCCTCGTCACCCTGGTGGGCATTCTCACCGCCGTGGACCGGGTGAAGTTCGGCCGGGGTCTGCCCTCCGGGGACGACAACATTATTGACGCCCAATGAGATACGCTTGCTGCCGTTTGGAGGGCCGCAGCGGCCATGAGGCGGGCCGGGCCCTTTTGCGGCAGCTGTATTTGGAGGAGACGGGACAGCCCCTGCCCCCCCTGCACTATACGGCCACCGGCAGACCCTACCTGCCCGGAAGCCCCTATCGGTTCTCCATCACCCACTCCCGCCGCCACGCCTTCTGCGTCCTGGGGACCCACCCTGTGGGCATCGACGCCGAGGAACTGGACCGCCCAGTACACCTGCGCCTGGCCAAGCGCATCCTCTCCCCGGATGAATATCTCCAATTCACCGCCGCCCCAGACCCCGCCCGGGCGCTGCTGACCTTCTGGGTCCTAAAAGAAGCCCAGGCAAAACGCACCGGCCTGGGGCTCCAAGGCTTCCCCAACCACACCCACTTTGACCTCAATGACCCCAGAGTGTGGGAGTGGGACGGGTGTTTGGTGGCGATGGTGGTAGGAGCAGTTGACAGTTAACAGTTGACAGTTTTCTTAAATTGACAATTGACAATGGACAATTGACAATTCTGCGATTTGCGGTGTGGCCCCGTTTATCTCTACGGGTCAAAAAACGGACGTTTTAGATCACGGTGGTTGAGAAAAGGACGTGTCAGCGAAACCGTAGGGAACGGCCTGTGTGCCGTTCCGGGGACGTCCCGAATATAACCTGTGGGGTTGAATGGAACCACGCAAGACCTTCCCCTTCGGGGAAGGGGGACCGCCATAGGCGGTGGATGAGGCGCGGTACCACGTTCCGCATTGTAGGAACAATGGGCGCAGAGGTATTACGCCAGTAGGGGCGGCTACTAGCCGCCCGCCACGTTGCAGATATAACCTGTGTAGTTGAATGGTACCACGCAATACACGGCACACCCAATGTAGCGGCGATGATTCATCGCCACATGCAACGTAACGAATAGAACCCGTGTAGACAAACAAAACCACCTACCGACATGTCATTCCGAGGGAGCGAAGCGAGTCGAGGAATCTTCCCGAGTTGCTGGTTTTATCTTGCGTTGGCCCTTTGTCCAACGTGGTGGATTCCTCCACTCCGCTTCGCTCCGGTCGGAATGACATATTGGGGGACGTTTTCTGGTATTATCGGAAACAGTTCCGTCCTTTCGGGCGCGGGCGGCTAGATTGCCGCCCCTACATGCGCATCACCTTAGCGCCCATTGTTTCCACTTCCTCCGAGGGAAGCTCTTGTGCCGTGGTTTTAGGTGATCTGTTTACCGGAGCGGATTCACGAATAGCATAAAAATAGAAAAAGGAGAATGACCATATGCCTTGTACAACGATTTTGGTGGGCAGAAACGCCAGTCATGACGGTTCTACCATTATTGCCCGCAATGATGACGGCGCTTTTGAATCGAAGCGTGTGTTGGCCCATGGGCCCCGGGAGGAGGCGGGGAGCTACAAGTCTGTCCGCTCCCATCTGACCGTTCCCCTGCCCGGGAATGCCCTGGGGTATACGGACTGCCCCAATGTGACGAAGACCAACGGGCTCTGGCCCGCCTGCGGCATCAACCGGGCCAACGTGGCTATGACCGCCACGGAGACCATTACCTCCAACGCCCGGGTGCTGGGGGCAGACCCTTATGTGGAATACAGGCCCAAAAAAGGCCGGGGCACGAAGGAAATTCCTGGGGGCATTGGGGAAGAGGACCTGGTGACCCTGGTGCTGCCTTACATCCGCACCGCCCGGGAGGGGGTGCTGCGCACCGGGGCGCTGCTGGAGCAATACGGTACCGATGAAGCCAACGGCATGGCCTTTGCCGACGGCCAGGAGATTTGGTGGCTGGAAACCATCGGCGGCCACCACTGGATCGCCCGGCGGGTGCCCGATGACCGGGTGGTCATCATGCCCAACCAGTTCGGCCTGGACAATTTTGACTTTGCCGACGCTTACGGCGAACAAAAAGAACATCTGTGTTCCAAGGATTTAAAGGCCTTTGTGGAGCGGCACCATCTGGCCCTGGATTTGGGGGACAGCTTCAACCCCCGGCTGGCCTTTGGCTCCCAGCGGGACGCGGACCACATTTACAATACCCCCCGGGCCTGGTTCATGGCCCGCTACTTCCTGCCCCGGACCTACCGCTGGGACGGGGCGGGGGCGGACTTCACCCCGGAGAGCAACGACATTCCCTGGTCCTTCCGGCCGGAGCGGAAGGTGACGGTGGAAGATGTGCGGTATGTGCTGGGCTCTTACTACCAGGGTACCCCCTACGACCCCTATGACAAAAATTCCCCCGCCAAGGGCAAATACCGGACCATCGCCGTGCCCAACAGCGACGTTTGCGGCATCCAGCAGATCCGGGGCTACCTGCCCCAGGCCATTCAGGGCGTTCAGTGGCTGTCCATGGGCGGCAGCGGCTTTACCGCCTGTTTCCCGGTGTACACCGGTGTCTCGGGCTTTCCCAAGTACATAAGCGGCACCACGGAAACCGTATCCACAGACCACATGTACTGGCACAGCCGCCTGATCGCTGCCCTGACCGATGCCCATGTGGGCTCGGCCCTCCTGTACAACGAACGCTACCGCAGCACCGTGATGAACCGGGGGCAGCAGTATCTGGAAGAATACGACCAAAAAGTATTGGAGGGCGCTTCCCCGGAGATCCTTCTGGAAGCCAACGACAAAATCCTTGCCATGGTCCAGGAAGCCTCTGACAAGGCCCTGGCCCAGATCCTCAAAAACGCCTCGGAGCATATGAAGATCCGCTACCACCGGGGAGACAACTAAACGCACCGGGAACCGCCGAAAACAGCGGTTCCCGGTTTTTAGTTGACAGTTATTTTTAAATTGACAATTGACAATGGACAATTGACAATTATTGGCGGTTCGTCCATGGGGATACCGTTTGGCCGATATGATCTCAAATCCCATACGGGGCAGAGGGTGGGCTTGTGTGGCAGGCACTTTTATTATCGGAACGTCCAAATTGAAATTGGGAAAATGCTGTGTTATAGTAAATGAAACGACAGGAAAAGGAGGCAGGGCGTATGCAATCCATAAAGCTTCTGGAAGAGATCAACATCCGGGATGAAAGCAAGGAGGAGCTGCTGCCGGGAATGGCGTTGGATTTTCCCTATCTTGCCACCCGGGCAGACCTGAACCGGTATATGGCCCTGGGCGCTCCTTGGCACTGGCACAAAGCGGTGGAACTGTTTTATGTGGAAAGCGGCTGCGTGGAATATACCACGCCTCACGGAAAACGGGCCTTTCCCGCCGGTTCCGGAGGGTTCGTCAATGCCAACGTCCTGCATATGACCTGTGTGACCGATGGGAACCTTCCCAATGTGCAATTGCTGCACTTGTTCGACCCGGTGTTTCTGGCAGGGGGCCACGGCAGCCGCATCGAAGAAAAATACATTCTGCCTCTGACCTCCGCGCCTGATCTGGAAATGCTGGCTTTTTCCGCTGAGGACCCCGGTCAGAAGGAAATTCTGGAAGACATTCTCCAAGCCTTTCAGCTTTCCCCGGAGGAATGGGGCTATGAGTGGAGGCTGCGAGAAGCCCTGATGTCCATTTGGCAGAAGATATTGGAACAGGCAGGGCCCCTTTTGGGAGAAGGACCGCGGGCGGAAGGCGAAGACCGGCTGGTGAAAGCACTGATGGTCTATATCCATGAACACTACCAGAATCCGATTTCTATTGACCAATTGGCGGCCTACGGGCATATCAGCAAGCGGAGCTGTTTTCGGCTGTTTCAAACCAATCTGCGTATGACACCCGTGGAATACACACGGGAGTACCGGCTGCAAAAAGCCTGCGAACTTCTGGCGGATACCGATACCCCTATTACCCAGATCGCCTATGGCTGCGGCTTTGGCTCCGGCAGCTACTTTGGGAAGATTTTCAGGCTTCGCTTTCGGTGTACGCCCTGGGAATACCGCAGAGATTGGCACGAACGTTATAAAAATCAGCGTAAATGAGATAGTATTTCTGCCCATGCTGCATTATACTGTCAGTAAGGAGCAGGAAAGGCCCACTTTCCAATTCCAGTCCAATATGTTCGGCGGGCCGGTTTCCCGGCCCGCCCTCCGGAAAGCGAGGAATCTGTATGCTGCTGACAAAATATGATGCCGAAAACGCCCTTATGGATGCCCGGATGGAAAATCCCGGGCCTTGGGTGGCCCACAGCCGCTATGTGGCCATGGCCTGTGAAAATATCGCAAAGCAATGCCCCGGTTTGGACCCCTATGATGCCTATGTTTACGGCTTGCTCCACGACATTGGCCGACACGCCGGGGTCAGTTCCGAGCGGCACCTGATCGACGGTTACAGGTATTGCATGGCCCGAGGCTGGGGAAAAGCGGCCCAAATCTGCATTTCTCATGCCTTTATGATCCAGGATATTGCCTCCTCCATCGGGGTCTTCGATATGCCCCAGGCAGACAAAGCATTTCTGTCCCGGTTTGTAAAATCGGCGGTCTACGATGACTATGACCGGCTGGTGCAGCTGTGCGATGCCTTGGCCCTGCCCACCGGCTTCTGTCTGCTTGAAAAGCGGTTTGTGGATGTGACCCTCCGCTATGGAGTCCATCCGGCAACCGTGGACCGCTGGAAGGCGGTGCTGGACATCAAAGCCCGGTTCGAAAAGAGAATGGGCTGCTCCATTTATGACTGCCTCCCCGGTGTGGTAGAAAACAGTTTCCGTACCTGAGGTGTCCCATGAATAATCTGACACCCCGATACAGCCTTACCCAGTTTACCTTCTGGGCAGCATACTCCGGCACTACCGCCTTTGCGACAACCTACCTTCTGGATCAGGGACTTTCCTCCGGTACAGTGGGGGTGCTGTTGGCCTTATCCGGTATTGGTTCCTGTCTGGCCCAGCCGGTTTTGGCCGCCCGTGTTGACCGGGCAAAGAAATTTCTTCTGACAAAAATACTGCTTGGCCTGTCGGTCCTCTGTTTTTCCTGCTTTTCCTTGCTGCTGATACCGAAGCTCCCCCAAGCCCTGATCGCCGCTTCATACACGGTGGGTCTGTGGAGCAGCGATGTGATGGTTCCGCTGCTCAATGCTCTGTGTGTTTCCTTCCGCCAGGCAGGCTACCCCGTCAACTACGGTGCAGCCCGAGGCATCGGCTCTACCGCAACCGCCATTTCCAGTCTGGTGCTTGGCTTTGTCATTGCAAGACTGGGCATGACCTGGATGCTCCTGCTTTTGCTTCTGACCCGGAGCCTGTGCATTTTTTCCCTGATGGGTTACCCCAAACTTCAAAAACCGGAGTCTGCCAACCGGGCGATTCAGGCCAGCTGCACTCTTTTTCGGTTTTTCCGGCAGTATCCCCGTTACTGCCTGACCCTTCTGGGGATCGCCTTTCTGGGAATGTTTCTTGCGATGACCGAAAACTATCTGATTGCAATTGTCAGTGCCCTCGGAGGTAACAGCAGCCATGTGGGAACAGCGCTGTTTCTATCTTCCCTGGTAACCGCCCCGGTGATTTTCTTCTTTGACAAAATTCATGCCCGGCTCAGCGATGCCGCACTGCTGAGGATCTCCGCCGTGACCTTTCTCATAAGGGCTGTCTGCCTTCTCTTTGCTGCCAAAAGCATTTCTGCTGTTTATCTGCTTCAGCTGCTGCACATGACCTCCTACGGCTTTCTGCATCCGACCCAGGTATCCTATGCAGGGGCTATGGTTCGCCCTGCCGACATGGTCAAGGGGCAGGCTTTTAGCACCGCCGCCTATGCGCTTGGATGCTCTGCCGGAAATCTTGCCGGTGGGATAGCGCTGGGTTTTGGGGTAAGAGCCATGCTGACCGCCGGTGTGGTGATGGCCGGCATCGGCACAGGGATCCTTTTCTTCACTACTGCAAAATCTTTACCGGAAGGAGAAATCTCCAAATGAATCCCATTAAAATCATGTTCTTCGATATTGACGGCACCTTGCTGGAGATGGGGGCAAGGCAGCCTTCCCCCAAGACGCTGGAAGCCCTGAAGCGGCTCAAGGACAACGGCATCAAAATCTGCATTGCCACAGGCCGCGCCCCTATTTGCGTTCCCAGGTTTGAGGGCGTGGAGTTTGATGCCTTTCTGACCTTTAACGGCTCCTACTGCTATGACGCGCAGGGGCCGATATACGAAAATCCCATTGCGCCGGAGGCGGTGGCGCGAATCGTCCAAAATGCTTCCTCCATCGGAAGACCCGTAGCCGCGGCAACCAAAGACCGGATCGGGACCAACGGGCTGGATCAGGACCTGGCGGACTATGCCGCCATTGGGAACCTGACATTGCTGGTAGCACCGGATTTTGACTCGCTGTGCCGGGAGAACATCTACCAGCTGATGCTTGGCTGTCGGGAACCGGAATATCCCGCCATCTTAGAGGGTGTCACCGGAGCAAAAATCGCCGCCTGGTGGGACCGGGCGGTAGACGTGATCCCCGCCAGCGGCGGAAAAGGCGTGGGCGTCCGGGCGGTACTCCGCCATTTTCAGTTGTCTCCCGAGAATGCCATGGCCTTTGGAGACGGCAATAACGACCTGGAAATGCTGGAAGCCGTCGGCACCGGCGTCGCCATGGGGAACGCTTCTGAGCAGTTGAAAACCATTGCGGATGCCACCTGCGGCACCGTGGCGCAGGACGGTATATATGCGTTCTGTATGAAGCAAGGTTTGATTTCAATCAAACGGTATCCCGTCGGTCAACGGGTCTGACGTCATGCCGGTAGGCTGCCGTCATTTCAAAAAAATTCGGGGCAAAGGAACCTGGTTTGACGGTTCCTTTGCCCCGATGGTTTGTTATACTTGCTTTTTCTTTTTCCGCTTTTTCCCCAGGATCAGCAGCAGGGCTGCAAGCACCACCAGTGCGGCGGCGGCTGCGCCCAGGAGGATGGGGGTGGCGGAGGCTTTTTCTTTCAGGGCCACGTCCAATTCTGTTCCCTGGGCGGGGAAGGTCAGGTAGCTGCCGTCCTGGGTGTAGTCCGTCTCCTGCCAGTCCCCGCCGTCCTTTACATACAGGTGGTAGGACTTGGTCTTGTCCGGCATTCTCAGGCGGATGGTGTGGCTGGTCTCCCCGTCCTCGGGCAGGGTCAGCCGGATGCCGAAGGTGGCACCCTGGGGAAGGTCCGTGAGTTCCTGGGTGGCAATGTCCTCTCCGGAGACAAAGGAGCCCTGGGCCAGAGCGATGGGCAGCTGGCCGGTTTCGCTGCCGGTGTCCGCGGCGGCCTGGAGGGCGGTATACGCCGCATGGACCGTTTTGTCAGACTGGATATGCTCCGGGTCAAAGTCCGCCCAGATGCCGTTATAGCCCTCTTTTTCCGGGACCTCCGGCACGTCCTTCAAGGTTCCGTTGTAGTTCACCCTCCGGGTAAAGGTTTCCTCTTCGGCAACGAAGGTCAGCACCATTTTTCCAAAGTATTCCGGCACGTTTTCCAGCTTCATGAGGGCCGGATAGGAAATGGGCTGGGCGCTGCCGTCGTAGCTGATGCCGTCAATGCCCCCCAGGTCCGGGGTCTCCACAAAGAAGTTGCCGCTGGCCTCGCCGCCATCCGTGAGCTTGCCGCAGATGGCACCACTATACTCTCCTGGGTTTTCCAGGGTGATGAGGGCCCGGTTGTCTTCCAATTGGGAGGCCTCTCCCGCAATGCCGCCGACCAGACTGTTGCCGGATACATGGCACTTGGCCCAGTTCTGGGAGATCTGGTTCTTGGACCGGCCGATGATGCCGCCCACCCAGCTGGCATCCGGGGAATCCACGGTGCCGTAGGACTGGCAGGCCACTACGGCCCCCAGGGTGGAGCGTCCGGCAATGCCGCCGGCGCACTGCTTTTTGGCCTGGACCTGCCCCCGGTTCTGGCACTGATAGACCAGGGCCCGGGTCAGGAAGGTGAAGTTCAGAGAGGTCTCCCCCTCAATGGACAGGTCGTCCTCCGGGTCCAGGGAATTTTCCCGGGACAAAGCACCCACAATACCTCCGGCGTTGATGTCGGCGTAGACGGCACCGTAATTGATGCAGTCCCGGATCTTTCCGGCGGAGTCCTGGTTCAGGTCATCGCCGGACACGTCCTGCATCAGGTTCTCGTTTTCCTCCCGGCCACTCATGACGTTGATGACCCGCTGCATCTGGCTGCTGAGGGCTTGCAGATCCGAAATCACCTGACCGCCCTGTTCTGCGGCGGACTGGCTCACGGAGCTGATCTGCCACACCAGATTTCCCATCTGGTCGCCCAGGGTACCGGCGGCGGCCCAGATCTCGTCCTTGCCGCTGTCGCTGATGTCAAAGTCCGGCAGCCAATCGTCCTCGTCCGGGGGCGTGATGGTGGTATTGTCCCGGGCCACCCCCAGAAGATAGTCAATGGCGTTCAAGGTGTTATTCATGGAGGCTTCCACATCCACCAGACCGTTTTGAATGGTGGCGTTGGCCTGGCCCGCGTCATAGGCCGCCCGGTTTAAAATGCCCTGGGCGGTTTGCAGTTCCTTTTCCAGTTTTTGCAGGGTGTCCTCGCTGTAGACAAGCATGTTGTTGGGCTCCATCTGGCCCAGAACGCCGCCGCCCTCTTTTCGGGCCTGGACTTCTCCGTAGTTGACGCAGTCGGCCATAAAGCCACTGCTACTCCCCGCCACGCCGCCGATGTTGTAGCCTGTGTGGGGATAGCCCACGTTTCCCTCGTTGCGGCACAGCCGGAGCACACCGCTGCTGGCACCGGCCACGCCGCCGATGTCCGAGCCGTTGAGCTTGCCGTCGTCGCTGGTGATCCGGGGAATGGTAATGTCCTCAATGGACAGGGTCTCCGACAGCAGCACCGTATTGACGTTTGCCTTGTTGACGCAGTTATACACCACGCCCTGATTTTCGCCCACGATGCCCCCCAGGCTCTTGCTGCCCCGGATATAGCCCTTCATGGTGCAGCCGTCGATCCTTCCGGAGACCTGGTTCACGCCCACAATGCCGCCTACCTGGCTGGCACCGCAGACCGCCCCATAGAAGCTGATGTTCTCCAGGGTACCGGCGTTGACGCCTACGAGACCTCCTATCTGGGTGGAGCTGCCCGCGGGGGTCACCCGGCCGATGAGCTGGAGGTTTTTCACCGTGGCTCCCTGCTGGATGTACCGGAACAGGCCCCGGGCGGAGCCGTCTTGCTCAATGGCAATGCCGTAAATCTTATGATTCTGGCCGTCAAAAATGCCGCCAAAGGTGGGAATCATCAGGTTTTCGTGGTCTTTGAGATCAATATCCGCCTTCAAGGTCACCCGCAGGTTCCGGCTGGCGCTGTCCAGACGGCACAGCTCCGCCAGCGCTTCCAAGTCCCCCACGCCGGATACAGAATAGTCCGTGAAGTCCCTCTGGGCGGTCTGCTCCTCCTGCTGTTCTTCCTCCGCGGGAACGGAGAAGGGCAGCAGCGGAACCAGGAGCAGGCTCATACACAGGGCGCTGATGGCCAGGCGTAACTTTTTATTCATCCTTTTTCCCCTCCTCCAATGCTTCATGCTCCTCAACCATGGCGACGTCGCCGGTGGCGATGGAGGCGTTGATCTGACCGGTGAGCACACCGTGGACCTCCGCGTCAATGACACCGCTGATATAGCCCCGGACTCTGCCGTTGACGTGCATGGTGCCGCTGGCCTGCCGGACCTTCCGGTCCAGGGCGGGCATTTCGAAGCTGGTCCGCTCAATGATGGTGTCACCCAGCACCAAAATCTGGGGCAGCACCGCCAGAACCAGCACAATGGAAATGATGGTGCCCCGGCCCAGGCAGTCACCGATGGTGGCGATGACGGGGTTGGTGGTCATGACGGCAATCAGGCTGCCCGCCGCCGCCAGAATGGAGCCGGAGGTAAAAATGGTGGGGAAGGAGGCATTCAGGGCCTCCACAATGGCCCGCTTGGGGGGATACTGGGCCTTCATCTCCGTATAGTGGCTGGAAATGACAATGGCGTAGTCAATGTTGGCACCCATCTGAATGGAGTTGACGATGAGGTAGCCCAGGAAGTACAAGGGGGTATTGCGAATGGCGGGCACGGAGAAGTTGATCCAGATACTGCCCTGGATGACCAGGATCAGCAGCACCGGAAGGCCCGCGGACTTAAAGGTAAAGAGCAATATCAGCATAACGAAGAGGGCCGACAGCACGGAGATCAGCAGATTGTCCTCAATAAAGGAGGAGCTTAAGTCGATGGCGCTGGTGCTGTTGCCCACGATGTAGAAGTCCTCGGGGTAGTAGGAGCGGACCAGGTCGTGGAGTTCCTTCATAAAGTCCTCCGTGGCCGTTCCCTCTTCCGGCAGGTCCAGGTAGACCACCATCCGGCTGTAGCGGTCGCTTTGCAGCTGCAGTTTGGCTTGGTCCAGCTGGTCAAACAGGTCATCCAGGGTGTCCTGAATGTCACTGCCTAAGCGGATGTTGCCGTCTTCCATCTGCTGCTTCAGGAACTGGAACATGTCAAACAGGGGCACCTTGTAAGCGCCGATGCCGTTGAGCAGCTCGCCGTACTGGCTGTTGTCCGTGGCGTAGGCGGTGTAGAGCAGCTGGGCCACTTCGTAGTCCAGGCCCGCCAGCTCGGAAAACTGCCGGGGTGTCAAAGCATCCGTCAGCACATAGCCGTCCATGGCCTCGATGTTGGCAAGACCCATGGTGGATTTGACCCTTGGGTCTTTGTCCAGGGTCTCCAGAATGGAGCCCTCCTTTTCATAGTCCCCGGCGGGAACCATGACGGCCACCATATTGTTGTAGCCGAAGGTGTGCTTGATTTTCTGCACTGCCACCTGCTTTTCGCTTTGCTTGGCGGTGGTCAGCTCGTTATAGCTGTAGGCATAGGGGCACTTGTTTGCAAAGACGCAGGCCACCACGGTAATGGCCACAAACAGGGGCGGCACAATGAAGCGGGTCTTCACGTCAAACTTGCCGATGGCGGTGATTTTGGGCAGCAGCTCCTTGTGCTGGGTTTTGTCGATGCGCTTGGAAAACAGCATGAGAAGCCCCGGCATCAGGGTAAATACAGAAAGAAGGCTCAGCAAAATGGCCTTGATCAGCACCACGGCCATGTCCAGGCCAATGCCAAAGTGCATGAAGGCCAGGGCCCCCAAACCGGAAATGGTGGTCAGGGAGCTGGAGGAAATCTCCGGAATGGCCTTGCTCAGGGCCTCAATACAGGCTTCCCGGGTATCCAGTGTGGCATGTTCCGCGGAAAACCGGTGGCACAGGATGATGGCATAGTCAATGGCCAGGGCCAGCTGCAGCACCACGGTAACGGAATTGGAAATAAAGCTGATCTTGCCGCACAGGAAGTTGGTACCCATGTTGAGCAGAGCCGCCGCGCCAAAGGTCATCACCAGCACGGGAACCTCCATATAGGCCTTGGAGGTCAGGGTCAGCACCACCACGATGATCACCGCGGCGATCAGGACGATGACCCCCATTTCCTTGGCCAGATCCGCGGAGGTGTCTTCACCCACGGTGGTGTCCACATAGCTGTCATAGGGCTCCA
The DNA here is from genome assembly GCA_934589525.1 of uncultured Oscillospiraceae bacterium. Taxonomy (GTDB): domain Bacteria; phylum Bacillota; class Clostridia; order Oscillospirales; family Oscillospiraceae; genus Faecousia. Next base: position 30,847 of record CAKTOB010000018.1, read on the forward strand.
ACAGGGAATTGATTTTTTCCATGGCGGTAAGGCTCACCTCATCGGTCTCCGTGCCGTCAAAGGACACATCCAGCAGCGCCGCCGTATCCCGGTAGTGGTCCTGGGTGTCGTCAAAGGTCACCCGGGATACTCCCTCCAAATCGCTAATCTGGTCTGCCAGGGCCTGGGCCCGGGTGGGGGTGATGTTGGAGATCATCACCCGGGCGGAGCCGTAGGTGACAAAGTTGTCGTTCATCACCGTCAGACCCTGCCGGGTCTCCGTATCCGCCGGCAGATAGGTGGTGATGTCATTTTCCACCTCCACCCAGTTCCGGGAAAACAGACTGAACACCAGGGCCACAATGTAGAGCAGGAAAAACAGATTCCGCTTGTCCACAATGAAGGAGGCAATCTTCTTCATGCCCCCACCCTGGGATTTTTCTTCCTTGTCCATAACAAAATTCCTTTCCTAAGAGATTTATTGATAGAAATTGACAATTGACAATGGACAATTGACAATTATTGGAGCGACCAACGTTGTTCGTTCCCTTACGTCCGGTAAAGTTTGTAGGGAACGGCCTATGTGCCGTTCCGCCACGTCACAAATACAACCCGTGTAGGTGAATAGTACCACGCAATGTAGCGGCGATGATTCATCGCCATGGAACGTAACTAATAAAACCCGTGTGGCCCAGCAAAACTACCCCCGGCATGTCATTCCAAGCGGAGTGAAACGGAGTCGAGGAATCTACCCAAGTTGCTGGGTTTAGCTTGTGTTGGTTCATTATCTAACGTGGTGGATTCCTCCACTCCGCTGACGCTCCGGTCGGAATGACAGAATGGGGGGGCGTTTCTGGTTTTGACGGTAACGGTTCCTTCCTTTCGCGTGCGGAACGGCACATAGGCCGTTCCCTACGGTTTCGCTGATTGGTGGTCGTTTTCAACCGGGGGAAGCTTTTGTACCGGGCTTTCGGGTGCCGGTTTACCGGCCAAACCCCTCCTATTTTACCAAAACCTTTTGATTGTTTGGTCTAAAGCATACCATAAACTACCAAAAGAAAAAATAGGCAAATTCACTTAATTGTTGAAAAAACTTTGGCACATTTCCTGCCTTGCGGATGGGCGCAGCCCGTGCTATAATATTAAGGTTGTATCGACCCTAAAAAAGGAGGAGCGCTATGTCCAAGGAACGTACCGAAAAGGCCATTATGCACGCCTTTCTGGAACTGCTGAACAACTATCCGCTGGATAAGATCACGGTGAAGGATATTGTAAATGCCTGCGGCATTAGCCGGAATACCTTTTATTACCATTATCAGGATATTTATGACCTTCTGGGGGCCACCTTTGATTCCGTGGCGGAATTGGTCTTTCGGGAGGACGTGACCACCTGGCAGCAAAGTCTGCGCTCCTGCACCCAGTTTGCTCTGGACAATCGCCGGGCGGTGTACCATGTGTACCGTTCCGGCCACCGGGAGCAGCTGGAGCGGTATCTCTACCGGGTGACCCAGGAGCGAATGGACCGGCTGATCCGGCACCTGACCCGGGACCTGACCATTTCCGAGGAGGACATTTCCTATCTGACCCTCTTCTACAAATGCGCCGTGGTGGGCATTCTTTTGGAGTGGCTGAACGCCGATATGAAGGGCGACGTGGAGCGGATGATCTCCCGCATGGGGGTGCTGCTGGAGGGAAATTTGCGGGTGTCTCTGGAGCGGGTCTGCGGAGAAGGGGCCCCGGTGTGACCATCGGCAAAAATACCCAGATTTTAGGCCTTGGCCCCCGGTTTTTTGATTGACATTGGCTATGGGCTGTGGTAGAATACCCGTGAAAGTAAATACCAGTTTCAGTGCTCCCAGGCCGTTGGGGTCTGGGGAGAGAATAGGGAATCGGGTGCAACTCCCGAGCGGTACCGCCACTGTGAGCGCGGAGGCCCAGACAAAGGGTGAAAGCCCGTCATTGGATCTATTCCGAGAAGACGATGTCTGGGACTTGTGATGCGTAAGCCAGGATACCTGCTGAAACGGCTTGAATGTCAGGCCCTGCAAGTACGGGGTATGGCAGCTTTTGACGCAGAAAAACGGCTGCGGCAGTTGTTGTGGAACTGCCGCAGTTTTTTGATGATTTGGTGCTGTATATGTGGTTTCCCCCTTACCATTTCTTTGCAGATTGCCCGCCAAATGATCCCTGCGTGGAGTCCGGGGGGAAGAAGAATTTCTTCCCCCTTTCTCAAACGAAAATCAGCCGCGGCGGTCTGTAGGGCCGCTGCGGCTTTTGTGGTGATGCTAATGGAAAAGACATTGCACCGAGTCCTCCTGGCGGGGACCAACAGCGGCTGCGGAAAGACCACCCTGGTCTCCGGCCTGCTCTTCGCTTTGAGCCGCCGGGGTGACCGGGTCTGCTCCTTTAAATGCGGTCCGGACTATATTGACCCCATGTTCCACGCCTCGGCCCTCCATACCCCCTGCCGGAACCTGGATCTCCAATTTCTCCCCGAAGACACCCTGCGCTATCTCATGGCCCGGGGAAGCACAGGATACGATTTGGCGGTGACGGAAGGGGTCATGGGCTATTACGACGGGGTGGGGCTGACCACCGCCGCCAGCTCCTACGCCGTGGCCCGGGCAACAAACACCCCCACGGTGCTGACGGTGGATGCCCGGGGGGCGGCCCACTCGGTTCTGGCGGTGATCTCCGGCTTTTTGAATCTCCACCCGGACAGCGGCATCGAAGGCGTGGTTTTAAACCGCTGCTCCCCCATGCTCTACCCCCGGCTCCGGGATGCCATTCTGGAAACCTTCGGGGGCCGGGTAAAACCTTTGGGGTATCTGCCGGTGATGAAGGACTGCACCCTGGAAAGCCGCCATTTGGGGCTGATCACCGCCCAGGAAATGACGGATCTACAGGAAAAGCTGGGTCTTCTGGCAGACCAAATCGAAAAAAGCGTGGATATTCCCGGCATTCTTGCCCTGGCAGCAGAAGCGCCGCCCCTTACCTGGGAAGAACCGACCCTGCCGCCGAAGGTACAAAAGGTCCGAGTGGCGGTGGCCCGAGACCGGGCCTTCTGCTTTTACTATCAGGACAATCTGGATCTGCTTCAAGAGCTGGGGGCGGAATTGGTCTCCTTTTCCCCCTTGGAAGAGGAGACCCTACCCGAGAATATTCAGGGCCTTTATTTGGGCGGCGGCTACCCGGAGCTGTATTTAAAGCAACTGGAAGCCAATGAAACGATGCGCGCCTCCATTCTCCGGGCCCTGAACGGGGGGCTTCCCTGTATCGCCGAGTGCGGCGGATTTTTGTACCTGATGGAAAAGCTGGAGGGGGCCCACATGGTGGGCTTCTTCCCCGGAGAGGGCCGAAACACAGGCAAGCTCTCCCGCTTTGGCTATGTGACCCTGACGGCCCGGAAGGGGAATCTCCTCTGCCCCGCCGGGGATGCCATTCCCGCCCACGAATTCCACTATTATGACACGACTTGCAATGGGGAAGACTTCCTGGCCCAAAAGGCCGACGGCCGCCACTGGGACTGCGGCCACGGAAGCGAAACTTTGTACGCCGGATTCCCCCACTTCCATTTTTACGCCAAGCCGGATATGGCAGGCCGGTTTCTCCGGGCCTGTGAATCGTTTTTGACAAAGGAGTAAAGGCTATGCTGGAAATTGTAAAACCCATGGATATTGAAAAGCGGAGCTTTGAGATCATCACCGAGCTCTTGGGGGACACCCCCATCCCCAAGGAAAACGAGCTGGTGGTGAAGCGGGTCATCCACACCTCCGCGGATTTTGACTATGCCAAAAATCTGGTCTTCTCCCAGGACGCCGTGGCCAAGGGCATTGAGGCCCTGAAAAACGGCTGCGACATCGTCACCGATACCCAGATGGCCAAGGCTGGGATCAACAAGACCATTTTGGGAAAGCTGGGGGGCCAGGTCCACTGCTTTATGTCGGACCCCGATGTGGCGGTGGAAGCCAAGGAGCGGGGCATCACCCGGGCCATTGTCTCCATGGAGCGGGCGGCGGCCCTCCCCAAGCCCTGCATTTTTGCCATTGGCAACGCCCCCACGGCCCTGATTTCCATCAAAGAGCAGATGGAAAAGGATATTCTGCACCCGGCCCTCATCATCGGCGTGCCGGTGGGCTTTGTAAATGTGGTGGAGAGCAAGGAACTGATCATCGAGTCCGGCCTGGCCCCCTACATCGTGGCCCGGGGCCGGAAGGGCGGCAGCAATGTGGCCGCCGCCATCTGTAACGCCCTGCTCTATCAAATCACAAGATAATGGAGCAGTTTGTTGTAAAGGACGGCAAGCAGCTGCGCATGGGCTATACCACCGGCTCCTGCGCCGCCGCCGCGGCCAAGGCAGCGGGGTGGATGCTGCTGACGGGCCGGGCCAAGAAAACCATCGGCCTGCACACCCCCAAGGGCATTGACCTGACCCTAAGTGTAGAGGAAATCGCCCTGGGGACGGATTTTGTGTCCTGCGCCATCGCCAAGGACGCGGGAGACGACCCGGATGTGACGGCGGGGGCCCTGATTTTCGCCCGGGTCAGCAAAAAAGAGACCCCCGGCGTGACCATTGACGGGGGCTTCGGCGTGGGCCGGGTGACAAAACCGGGGCTGGACCAGCCTGTGGGCAACGCCGCCATCAACTCCGTGCCCCGGAAAATGATTGAAGAAAACCTTCTGGAAGTGGCCCGGGCCCTGGATTACACCGGGGGCTTCCGGGTGGAAATTTCCGTACCCCTGGGCCAGGAACTGGCAAAAAAGACCTTTAACCCCCGGCTGGGCATTGTAGGGGGCATTTCCATATTGGGCACCACCGGCATTGTGGAGCCTATGAGCGAACAGGCGCTGGTGGATACCATCCGGGTGGAGCTGCGGCAAAAGCGGACCCAGGGGGACTATGTACTGCTGACCCCAGGGAACTACGGTTCCGATTTCATCCGGGACAGCCTGGGGATCGACCCTAAAAACGCGGTACAGGTCTCCAATTTCATCGGCGTGTCCCTGGACATCTGCCGGGAGCTGGGCTTCCGGGGCTGCGTCCTCATTGGCCACATCGGCAAGCTCGTAAAGCTGGGAGGCGGCATGATGAACACCCACTCCAAATACGGCGACTGCCGTACGGAGATCCTCTCCGCCATGGCCGGTGCCGAGGGGGTGGACAAGGAGACCATCCGGGCCATGCTGGAATGCGTCAGCTGTGACGACTGCCTGCGCCTGCTGGGTGATGCCCGGGAACCGGTGCTGGCCCGCCTGATGAATCGCATCCACTTCCACCTGCAATACAGAGCCCAGGACATGGAGGTAGGCTGCGCCATGTTTTCCAAGGAATACGGGCTGTTGGGGAAGACGGAGAACGTGGAAGGCCTGATCAGGAAAATCCTAAATGAGAAAATTGACAATTGACAATGGATAATTGACAATTATTGGAGAAACCAACGTTTTTCATTAGAATCCATCCGTTAAAGTATGTAGGGGCGGCAATCTGCCGCCCGCCACGTGGCAATAATAACCTGTGTGGTTGAATGGTACCACCCCCGATATGGCACGCCCCCTTGCCTCTCCCTATGGGAGAGGTGGCCGAGCGCAGCGAGGACGGAGAGGGCCTACGCTCACGGTACCGATGGATGTGATTATTGAAAAACGCCCCAAGGCCCTCTCAGTCTCGGCTGCGCCGAGCTAGCTCTCCCAGGGGGAGAGCCAAGGGGTTGTATTGTGTAGTTTCATTCACCCGCACAGGTTGTATTCGAAACGTGGCGGGCGGCAGGTTGCCGCCCCTACAGTAACGTACCACGTTTTCCACATTTTACGAGCGCAAAACCGGTATTGAATAAGTTAAATACACGCCCGATTTGCAAGAATTGTCAATTGTCAATTGCCAATTGTCAATTGGCCAATAACTGTCCACTGTCAACTAAATAAAACTGGAGGAATACACATGGTACATTTTGTCGGCGCCGGCTGCGGCGCGGCGGATCTGATCACGGTGCGGGGGGCAAAGCTTTTGTCCCAGGCGGATGTGGTGATCTATGCCGGGTCTTTGGTGAACCCGGAGCTGCTCAACTACTGCAAAGAGGGCTGCGAAATTCATAACAGCGCAAAAATGACCCTGGAGGAGACCACGGCGGTGATCGTCAAGGCAGAAGCGGAGGGCAAGACCACCGTGCGGCTGCACACCGGGGATTCCAGCATTTATGGGGCCGTCCGGGAACAGTTTGACGAGCTGATTCCCCGGGGAATCGAATACGACGTGACCCCCGGAGTCAGCGCCTTCTGCGGGGCCGCCGCTTCTTTAAAGCAGGAGTTTACCCTGCCGGAGGTGAGCCAGACCGTGATCATCACCCGGCAGTCCGGAAGGACCCTGGTGCCGGAAAAGGAGAGTATCCGCTCTCTGGCGGCCCACCGGGCCACCATGTGCCTGTACCTCAGCACCCGGCTGACCGAGGAGCTGCAAAAGGAGCTGATGGAAGGAGGCTACCCCGGCTCTACCCCGGTGGCGGTGGTCTTCAAGGCCAGCTGGCCCGATGAGCGCATCTACCACTGCACCGTGGAGACCCTCCACAAGACCGTGACGGAAAACGACCTGACCCGGACCAGCCTGATCATCGTGGGGGACTGCATGGGCGAAAAATACGCCAAGTCCTTCCTGTATGATCCCAGCTACGAGCGGCCCTTCCATGAGGCGGCCAAGAAATGCGACTGAGCATCCTCTGCTTTACCCGCCGGGGCTGCGCTCTTGCAAAAGAGATTCAAAAGGCCCTTTCCCCGGCGGAATGCCGGATGATGACCATGGAAAAGTTTGCAGAGCCTGGATTTGAAATCTACCATCCCCCGCTGACCCGGGCGGTGGGAGACCTGTTTTCCTGGTGCGACCAGCTGGTGTTCATCGGCAGCACCGGCATGGCCGTCCGGGGGATCGCCCCCTGGGTAAAGGATAAGAAAACCGACCCCGGGGTCACGGTGATCGACGAGGGGGGCACCTATGTGATCTCCCTCCTCTCCGGCCACATCGGCGGGGCCAACGCCCTGACGGTCCGATTGGCCCGGGCCATCGGGGCCCAGCCCATCATCACCACCGCCACAGACGTGGAGGGCCGGTTCTCCGTGGATGCCTGGGCAGCGGAGCGGGGCTTTCACATCGGCAGTATGACTTTGGCCAAAGCGGTGGCGGGGGCCATTTTAGAGGGGGACATCCCCATTTGCGCCGAAAAGCCGCTGCCCCAAACCCTCCCCTCCGGGCTGGTGCCGGGGGATCAGGGCCCCTTGGGCATTTATGTAGGCATTTACGACCGCCGTCCCTTTGAACGGACCCTGCAAATCATCCCCCGGGTGCTGACCCTGGGGCTGGGCTGCCGCCGGGGAACAGCAAAAGACACCATCGCCCTGGGCGTAGCTGAATTTTTGGAGGACCGGGGCATCAACCCCCAGGCCGTCACCAGAGTCGCTTCCATTGACCTCAAAGCAGATGAACAGGGGCTTCTGGCCTATTGCGCCGAAAGGCAGCTGCCTGTTCGCTTCTATTCCGCCCCGGAACTCCGGCAGGCCCCGGGGACGTTCCCGCCCTCGGCCTTTGTCTCCTCCGTCACCGGGGTGGACAATGTGTGCCAGCGGGCGGCGGCCATGGAGGGCGGAAACATCATCGTTCAAAAAACAGTATGCCAGGGCATCACCCTGGCCCTTGCGGAACAAGATTGGGAGGTATCCTTTTGAAGCTGTATATTGTGGGCATCGGCCCCGGAAATTATGAAAACATGACCATTCGGGCAGACCGGGCCTTGCAGGAGTCCCAGGTCATTGTGGGCTATCCTGTGTATGTAGACCTGGTAAAAGACCGGTATCCGGACAAAGAATATCTGTCCACCCCCATGACCCAGGAGGCGGACCGCTGCCGCATGGCAATTGACGAGGCCCAAAAGGGCAAGACCGTGGCCATGGTCTGCTCCGGCGACAGCGGCATTTACGGCATGGCCGCCCTCATCTATGAGCTGCTGGGGGAGGATACTTCCGTAGAAGCGGAGGTGGTTCCGGGCCTGACCGCCGCCTGTTCCGGCGGAGCGGTGCTGGGTGCGCCCCTGACCCACGACTTTGCGGTCATCAGCCTGTCCGACCGGCTGACCCCCTGGGAGAAGATCACCGCACGGCTGGAACACGCCGCCCAGGGAGACCTTTCCATTGTTCTGTATAACCCCAAAAGCCATGGCCGCCCGGACCATCTGGCAAAGGCCTGTGACATTCTTTTAAAGTATCTTCCCGAAACCCGGCCCTGCGGCATCGTCCGCAACATTGGCCGGGAGGGCCAGAGCAAGACCATCCTGACCCTGAGGCAGCTGCGGGATTTTGACGCGGACATGTTCTGCACGGTGTTCATCGGCAACGCCCAGACCAAGGTTCTTGCCGGGAACCTGGTGACTCCCAGAGGCTATCGGGATGTATAAGCTGTGTGTATTCGCCGGAACGGCAGACGGACGGGCCCTGATCCGCTGGCTGGCCCCCCAGGCCCAGGTCTTGGCCTGTGCCGCCACGGAGTACGGCGGAGAGCTGCTGGAAGAAATTCCCGGGGTGGAGGTCTCCGCGGGCCGGTTGGACCGGGAGGCCATGGAAAATCTGTTCCGGCAGCGGCGCTTTGACTGTGTGGTGGATGCCACCCATCCCTACGCCCCCATCGTCACGGAAAATATCCACAGTGCCTGTGAAGAAACCGCCACCCCCTATCTTCGGCTGACCCGGGACGGCGGGGTGCCGGAAAACTGCCTGTGGGCAGATTCCACCGCCCAGGCGGTGGAGATGCTAAAGTCCATCCCCGGAAACATTTTCCTCACCACCGGCAGCAAGGAACTAAAGGCCTATACGGCCCTGCCGGACTTTGCCCAGCGGGTCTATGCCCGGGTGCTGCCGGTGGAGGGAAGTCTTGCCGCCTGTCGGGAAGCCGGTCTCCCGGCGGCCCATACCTACGGCATGCAGGGTCCCTTTTCTGAAGAATTAAATGTGGCCATGCTCCACGCCTGTGAAGGCTCCATCCTGGTGACCAAGCAGACCGGGGCCAAAGGCGGCTTCTGGGAAAAGGTGGAGGCGGCCAAGAAAGCAAACTGTACGTTGCTGGTCATCGGCAGACCGGAGAGCGCCCCGGGCCTCAGCTTCGGGGACACGGTCCGGGAACTGTGCCGCCGGTTTGATTTGAAAGTACGGCCCAAAGTCACCGTGGTGGGCATCGGCCCGGGAGACCGGGGCCATGAGACCCTGGCGGCCCGGGAGGCCATTGCCCAGGCGGATTGTCTCATTGGCGCGGCCAGAATGCTGGAAGCCGTGGCATCCCCGGGGCAGCTGAAAGTAGAAGCCATTGCCCCGGAGGCCATTTGCCGGGCTATTGAAAACCATCCGGAGTGTGAAAAGTTCGCCGTGGTCATGGCGGGAGACGTGGGCTTTTACAGCGGCACCAAAAAGCTGCTGCCATTGCTTCCTCACTGTCAGGTGACGCTGGAGCCGGGGCTTTCCAGCCTGGTGGTGCTGTGTTCCCGGCTGGGGGTCAGCTATGAGGACGTGTTCTGCTTGAGCCTTCATGGCCGGGAGGGAGACATTGCCGGGGCGGTACACCGTCACGGAAAGGTCTTTGCCCTGGTTGGGGGCGAAGACGGCATGAAAAACCTCTGCCAGCGCCTGACGGATGCAGGCCTGGGAGACGTCCAAGTGGCCGTAGGCGAGCGGTTGGGCTACCCGGAGGAGCGCGTCACCCGGGGCACCGCCCGGGAGCTTTCCCGGGGGCAGTTTGACAAGCTCAGCGTGGCCCTCATCACCGGCGGCGGCCGGGGCATTGTGACCCAGGGCTTGCCGGATGAGACCTTCCGGCGGGGCAGCCATGCCGACGGCACGGTGGTGCCCATGACCAAAAGCGAGGTCCGGGCCGTGGCCCTGTCCAAGCTGGGCCTGACCCGCCAATCCGTCTGCTGGGACATTGGGGCAGGCACCGGCTCCGTGGCCATCGAAATGGCCATGCAGGCAGACCTGGGCCACACCTACGCCGTGGAAAAAAAGCCGGAGGCCTTGGCCCTATTGCAGGAAAACGCCCGGCGGCTCCATGTAGCCAACCTGACGGCGGTGGAGGCCCTGGCCCCCCAGGGCTGTGAAGACCTGCCCGCCCCCACCCATGTGTTCATCGGCGGCAGCTCCGGCAACATGGAATCCATTCTGAAAGCCGCCTGGGTCAAAAACCCCTCTGCCCGCATCGTGGCGGCAGCGGTGGCCCTGGAAACCGTGGCGGAGCTCACCCGCTTGACCAAAGCCTACCCCGCCCAAACCCTCTGCCTCACCGTAGCCCAGGCCCACAAAGTCGGCCCCTACACCATGATGCAAGGGCAGAACCCGATCTATTTGTTTACGTTTAACTAAAAGGGCGCAGCCCTGACTGTTGAGGGGCGGGGCAGCGTAAAACATTGCAAAAACAATGGGCGTAAAGGTAGAACGCAATGTAGGGGCGGCAATCTGCCGCCCGCCACGTTGCATATATAACCTGTGCGGGTGAATGGTATAACCCAATATACGGAACAATGTAGCGGCGATGATTCATCGCCATCCAGCCCCAGCCAGGGGCTGGCCCCGTGGCAAACACAACCTGTGCGGGTGAATGGTATAACCCCCCGATATGTCATTCCGACCGCAGCGCAGCGGAGTGGAGGAATCCACTACGTTGGATAAGAAATAACCACAAGATAAAACTTGTTACTTGGGAAGATTCCTCCACTTCATTTCATTTCGGTCGGAATGACATGTCGGGGGGTGGTACCATTCAGCCGCACAGGTTATCATTGCAACGTGGCGGGCGGCAGATTGCCGCCCCTACAGGCGTGGTACCTCTGCGCCTGTTGTTTCTACAATGTTAAACGCCGTACTGCCCCTCATCCACCGCCTATGGCGGTCCCCCTTCCCCGAAGGGGAAGGTCTTGGCGTTTTACACTCACCCATTGTTCCTACAACAAATAACGTCACTCTAATCTGCATCTGAAAAGAGAACAAACATGAGAAAAGAAATCCTGATTTCCCTGCTGCTGGGCTTTCTGCTGGATTGCCTGCTGGGGGACCCCCATTCTATTCCCCATCCGGTGGTGGCCATCGGAAAACTGATCTCCGGCCTGGAAAAACTGCTGCGGTGGCTGTTTCCCAAGACAAAATCCGGCGAAATTGCCGCCGGGGCGGTGCTGTGGGTGCTGACGGTGGCGGTGAGCTTCCTGGTGCCCTTGGGCATTCTTTGGGCCTGCGGACAGGTGTCCCCTTGGCTGCGCATTGCCGGGAGCAGCGTGATGTGCTGGCAGATTCTGGCGGCCAAGAGCCTCAAAACCGAGAGCATGAAGGTCTATACGGCTCTTAAAACCGGCACCATAGAAGATGCCCGCTATGCAGTCTCCATGATCGTGGGCCGGGATACCAAGGAGCTGGACGCTCCGGCGGTGGCCCGGGCGGCGGTGGAGACCGTGGCGGAAAACTGCTCCGACGGGGTCATTGCCCCCATGCTGTTTTTTGCCCTGGGCGGGGCCCCTGTGGCCTTTGCCTACAAAGCCGTCAACACCATGGACTCCATGCTGGGCTATGTGGAGCTGCCCTATAAAAACATCGGCCTGGTTCCGGCCAAGATGGATGATGTGTTTAATTTTCTTCCCGCCAGGCTTTGCGCCCTGGCCATGCTGGCGGCGGGAGGACTTCTGGGCCTGAACGTGAAAAACGGCTGGAAGATTTTCAAGCGGGACCGGTACAACCATGCCAGCCCCAACTCTGCCCAAACCGAGTCCGTCTGTGCCGGGCTCTTGGGCCTCCGGCTGGCGGGGGATGCCCGGTATCATGGGGTGCTGCACAAAAAGCCCTATATTGGCGATGCCCTGCGGGAGATCACCCCGGAGGATATTCCTTTAAGCTGCAAGCTCATGTACGGCACCACCCTGGTGATGCTGACCCTCTGCGCCCTGGCACTGGCACTTTAAATAAGGGAAACTCTGAATAAATCGGTTTCGGCTGAGCGGCGAATCTTTTGCTCCCAGACTTCGCTTCTAAAAGTGGGAAATACACAAAGTATTCCTCCACTTTTAGAATCTTGCCTGGAACCAAAATCTTTCGCCGTCAGCTCTTGCCGATTTAATCAGAGCTTCCCAAAAAAACAAGGAGCTATTTCATGCTGTATGATACCCAAAACCCCCACGGCGGGGACCTGTATTCCCGGGAAATCCTGCTGGATTTTTCCGCCAACATTAACCCCTACGGCACCCCCCAGGCGGTAAAGGACGCGGTGGCAGGCAGCGTTGAGTCCCTGCGGTGCTACCCGGACCCCTATTGCAGAAACCTGGTCCGGGCCATCGGGGACTTTGAAGGGGTGGCCCCCAGCCGGGTCTTCTGCGGCAACGGAGCGGCGGAGCTGATTTTCTCCTGCTGCATGGCCCTGCGGCCAAAAAAGGCCCTGGTGCTAAGCCCCTGCTTCAGTGAGTACGAAACCGCTCTTAAGGTCTTTGGGGCAGAAGTGGACCACTATTTATTAAAAGAAGAAGAGGACTTCGCCCTGACGGAAGCGTTTCTCCCGGTGCTGCAACGCTTTGACGGGGAAATGCTCATGCTCTGCAACCCCAATAACCCCACCGGCCAGGTGACGGACCGGCCCCTGATGGAGAAAATTCTGGAAATCTGCCAGAAAAAGGGGATTTTCCTCTTTATTGACGAGTGCTTCCTGGACTTGACCCTGGGGGGCGGGGACATCAGCATGAAGCCCTTCCTGGAAGAATATGAAGGCCTCTTTCTGCTGAAAGCCTTTACCAAAAGCTACGGCATGGCAGGGCTGCGGCTGGGGTACTGTCTGTCCGCCAATCAGCAGCTTCTTAAAACCATGGGCAGCCAGACCCAGCCCTGGAACGTCTCCATCCCCGCCCAGGCGGCGGGCATTGCGGCCCTGGGGGAAGTGGACTTTGTGAAAGCCGCCAACGACCTGATCCACAGCCAGCGGCCAAAGATGGAACAAGCCCTTAAAGCACTGGGCCTCCGGGTGATCCCCTCCCGGACCAATTACATCTTGTTCTACAGCCAAAAAGAGCTCCGGGAGCCCCTGCTTGCCAAGGGCATCCAGATCCGCTCCTGCGCCAACTACTTAGGCCTTGGAGAGGGCTGGTACCGGGTGGCGGTGAAGCTGCCGGAGGAGAACAGGAAGCTGATGGGGGCGTTGGGAGAAATCCGTTGACAGTTTTTGCAGAATTGACAATGGACAATTGACAATTGACAATTTTTGGGGGACGGACGTTTTACCTTTGCGCCCATCGTCCCAACAATAGGAAAGGCAATACCGCCCGTCCTTAGAATACGTCGGTTGAAAACGCTCACCAATCAGCGAAACCGTAGGGAACGGCCTATGTGCCGTTCCGCACGTTTAAGGACAGAACTGTTACCGATAAAAATCAGAAACGTCCCCCTATATGTCATTCCGACCGAGCAGAGGAATCCACCACGTGGGATGATGAACCGACACAAGATAAAGCTTGCAACTTGAGTGGATTCCTCGACTCACATTCGTTCGCTCGGAATGACATAATCGGTGGGTGGTTCCGTTTTGCCCGCAGGGGTTGTAATTGCAACGTAACGGAACGGCACATAGGCCGTTCCCTACGGACTTTAACGGACGGATACAAAAAAACAACGTTGGTCACTCCAATAATTGTCAATTGTCCATTGTCAATTGTCAATTGTCAATTCAGAAAATAACTGTCCACTGAACAAGTGGTTTGATACTGCACATCTACCAAGGAGGAAAACACCATGGCAAAAAATATTATGATCCAGGGTACCATGTCCAATGCGGGGAAGAGTCTGCTGGCGGCGGGGCTTTGTCGGATTTTTAAACAGGACGGCTACCGGGTGGCGCCCTTTAAGAGCCAGAATATGGCTCTCAACTCCTTTATTACCGCCGCCGGTGGGGAAATGGGCCGGGCCCAGGTGGTGCAGGCGGAGGCGGCGGGGATCGCGCCGGATGTGCGGATGAACCCCATTCTCTTAAAACCCACCACGGATGTGGGCAGCCAGGTCATTGTGGGCGGTGTGGCCATGGGCAATATGCGGGCCATGGAATACTATCGCCGGAAGCGGGAGTTTGTGCCCCAGGTGCTGGAGGCTTACAATTCTCTGGCGGCGGAAAACGACATCATCGTCATTGAAGGCGCCGGAAGCCCTGCGGAGATCAACCTGAAGGACCAGGACATTGTGAATATGGGCCTGGCGGAGCTGGTGGATGCCCCGGTGCTGCTGGTTGGCGACATTGACCGGGGCGGCGTGTTTGCCCAGCTCTACGGCACCATTGCCCTGCTGGAGGAGCAGGAGCGGGCCCGGGTCAAGGGCACCATTGTGAACAAATTCCGGGGGGACCGGGCCATTTTACAGCCGGGTATTGAGATCCTGGAAAAAATCTGCGGCGTGCCCGTGGCGGGGGTCATTCCCTATGCTCATGTGGACATTGACGACGAGGACAGCCTCTCCACCCGTTTCACCCGGGAGTCCACCTGCAAGGCCATTGACATCGCCGTGATCCGGCTGCCCCGGATTTCCAACTTTACAGACGTGAGCCCCTTGGAGCGATTCCCCAATGTGTCCGTGCGCTACATCGAGCGGGCGGACCAGCTGAAAAACCCGGACCTCATTCTGATCCCCGGCACCAAGAGCACCATTGCAGACCTGATGTGGCTGCGGCAAAGCGGCCTGGAGGCGGCCATTCTCCACTGCCATGACCGGGGGGCCATTGTCTTTGGCATCTGCGGCGGCTTCCAGATGCTGGGCACTTCCGTGTCCGACCCGGACCAGGTGGAGGCGGTGGGCGTTACCCATATTTCCGGCATGGGTCTGCTGCCCATGGACACGGTGTTCCGGGGGGACAAGGTCCAGCGGCAGACCTCCGGGGTGCTGCCCCAGGTGGAGGGGCCTCTCTCCAGCCTCTCAGGGCTTCCCTACCAGGGGTATGAGATCCACATGGGCCGCAGCGAGACCTCCATTGCCCCCATTTTGGTGGGAGAACGGGTCTACGGCAGCTACATCCACGGCATTTTCGATGCCCCGGGCATTGCCCAGGCCCTGGTGGGGGATCTGTGCCGCCGGAAAGGTCTGGACGCGGGCCAGGCGGAGCACTTTGATCTGGAAGCCTACAAGGACAGCCAATATGACTTACTTGCCCAGGCCGTCCGGGGCGGCATGAACATGGAGCTTGTCTATCAAATCTTAAATCGGCAGGTGTGACCATGATCCATATTTACTGCGGCGACGGCAAGGGAAAAACCACAGCGGCCATGGGCCTTGCGGCCCGGATGGCAGGCCGGGGGAAAACCGTCCTCATCGGCCAGTTCTTCAAAGACGGCTCCTCCGGGGAAATCCAGGCTCTGAAAACCTTGTCCGGCATTGAAACCTTCCACTGCCACACGGTCCCGGGTCTCTTTTCCCGGATGACAGAGGAACAGCGGGCCCAGGCAAAAGTCGATTACACGGAGTATCTGGGGGTTCTTCTGGAAAAGGGCCGGGAAGCGGATCTTCTTATATTGGATGAAGCCATCTCCGCCCTGAACCGGGGCATCATCCCGGCGGAGCCCCTGCTATCTTACCTCCAGGCCCAAGGCCAGACCCAGGAAATCGTCCTCACGGGACGAAACCCCAAAGAGGAACTGCTGGCTCTGGCGGACTATGTAACGGAAATGGTCAAGCGCCGTCACCCCTTTGACCGTGGAATCAAGGCCAGACGTGGCGTGGAATTTTAAAAATTGACACCGTGCCAGATTCTTTGGCACGGTGTTTTTATAACTTTTTAGAAATTTTTCGCCGGGTGTTTCCACAAAAAAGAGCATTCATCCTGAAAAGACACATTTTCTCCACAAAAAGGCAACAAAAGGTTTATTATATTTTTAGCACTCAGGCCTTGTCAGTGCTAAAAAAGGTGGTATAGTGTATGTGTTCCTTGAGAGAGGAACCAAAGAGAACCCAATGGTAACAGAAAATCTACCGGGAACCAGAAGGGAACCGGCGAGCATGAATTGGAGGAATGATTTATGTTGCCCAGCATTTTTGGTGAGAACCTGTTTGATGATTTCTTTAATGATCCTTTCGGCATGGTCAGTGCCAGAGCCGAGAATCCTCTGTATGGCAAACACAGCCGGAACCTGATGAAGACCGATGTGCGGGAGACCGAAAACAGCTATGAGCTGGATGTGGATCTGCCCGGTTTTAAGAAAGACGAAATTGGCGTGGAACTGAAAGACGGTTACCTGACCATTTCCGCTTCCAAGGGCATGGATAAGGACGAGACTGACAAGAACGGCAAGTTCATCCGTCAGGAGCGTTACACCGGTGCTTGCAGCCGGAGCTTCTACGTTGGCGAGCATGTCCAGCCTGAGGACATCGGCGCTAAGTACGAAGACGGCATCCTGCGGCTGTCCGTTCCCAAGAACGTGAAGAAAGCCCTGCCTGAGACCCGGCGCATCGCCATCGAGTAAATGGCAGTCCCGCTTCCCCGCTTTTCCGGGGAGGCGGGATTTTTTTGCTTCCAAATGGGAATAAATTCATGAAAAAGTATTGAATTTTACGGAATCCTGTATTATGATGGGCAGGATTTAAGAGTAGTGGAGGAACCATCATTGAAAAGCAACAAGCTTGTGGCAATACTCATCATCCTGGCCGTTTTGGCGGTGGCCGCGGCAGGGGGGACCCTTGCCTATATTTACTATCAGAACACCCATATCTTTGTGGAGGGAACGGCCTATCCTCTGGATGCCACCTATCTGGACCTGCGGCAGGAGGATATTTCCTTCGCCCACTACGATGCGGTACACACCCAGCTTCCGGGCTGTGAGGTGGTGTGGAACGTGCCTTTCCAGAATAAGAAGGTTTCCAGTGACACGGAGAGCCTGTCCATTCAGAACCCCAGCAGCGAGGACATCCGCATTTTGCAGACCTATTTCCCAAAACTTCAATCCATCAACGCCTCGGCCTGTGACAATTATGCGGCCCTGGAGCAGCTTCAGGAAGCCCTTCCCAAGGTGCAGGTCAGCTATCAGGTAGCCCTGGGAGGTTCTTTTGTAGACCCCGAGACCCAGGAGCTTTCTTTGGAGCCAGGAAATTATGATCTGGACACCCTGAAAGAGGCCATCCCCTATCTGCACAGCCTTCAGACCGTCACCCTGCGGAAAACCGATCTGACCCTGGAGCAGCTGGAGCAGCTGCGGCAGGATTTCCCGGAATTGGAAATCAATTACACCGTGTATCTGTTAGACCAGGAGCAGGACGGCACTGCCACGGCCCTGGACTTGTCCGCCATCTCCGAAACGGAGCTGACAAACGCCGCCCAGAAGCTGACCCTGTTCCCGGAACTTGAAACCGTGGAGCTCTGCGGCAGCGACGGCACCTCCAAGCTGACCCAGGACCAGGCCAAGGAGCTGATCGCCGCGGCCCCCAATGCGGTTTTCCACTATGCCTTTGATTTTTACGGAAAAACCCTCTCCACGGACACGGAGGAAGTGGCCCTCAAAGGCGTGAAAATCGGAGACGAGGGGGAGGAAACGATCCGTCAGGCCTTAGATTTGCTTTCCAACTGCAAGCGCTTTGTTCTGGAGGACTGCGGCCTTTCCAATGAGGTCCTTTCGAAGCTCCGGGAGGACTACCGGGACCGGTGCAAGATCGTCTGGCGGGTCTATGCCGGCGGCGGCAGCACCATGACCGATGCCCAGGTACTGCGCTTTACCTATGATTTAAAAGACAGCAACTGCGCCGACCTTCAATACTGCGAGGATGCCATCTACGCGGACTTTGGCCATGACGAATACCTGAACACCTGCGATTTTGTATCCGGCATGCCCAATCTGGAGGTGCTGATCCTCTCCGGCTCTCCCATCAAGACCCTGGAGCCTCTGGCCGCCTGCAAAAAGCTGCGGGTATTGGAGCTTTCCAACTGCGGCTATATTACAGACGTCTCCCCTCTGGCCGCCTGCGAGGCCCTGGAAATGCTGAACATCAGCTATACCAAGGTCGCGAGCCTATCCGGCCTGGAA
The DNA here is from genome assembly GCA_934589525.1 of uncultured Oscillospiraceae bacterium. Taxonomy (GTDB): domain Bacteria; phylum Bacillota; class Clostridia; order Oscillospirales; family Oscillospiraceae; genus Faecousia. The sequence continues at coordinate 48,861 of CAKTOB010000018.1, forward strand.
GAGCTCCCCATGACCCACCTGGTAGCGGTGGGCGGCACCGGCAGCAAGATTCCCCAGGAGGACAAGGACACCTTCGCCGAAAAGCACCCGGACTGCCTGACCATGTACACAGGCTCCCAGGAATTCGGCGTGGGCTGGCGCTATTCCAGCAAGGAAAACAAAATGGAATGGTACGCCAAAGCCGCGGAAGCCTTCAAATACCCCCACGCCCCCAACAAAACCGGGTGGTACCTGTAACCAAATACCAAAATCCCCGGCGGACCGTACTGGTTCGCCGGGGTTCATTTTGCCATTGTGACAGTCGGTGCCATTCGTCCGCAAGTTGCAGCTAGCGGGCGGCAAGAAGCCATGCAGCACTGTTCGTCTTTTATTCAATGTCCAGCTGTGCCGTCACCTGGTAGTAATCGCAGGCGTGGGCGGTGTAGTTCTTGACGTTCTCCTTGGAGATCATGTTCATTTGCAGGAAGGAGCAGAAGATGTAGGCGTTGTCGTCCAGAATCATCTGCTGGAGCTTTACGGCCATCTCACCCCGCTTGGCGGTGTCAAATTCCTTGGACAGTTCTTCGATCAGGGCCGTGACCTCCGGGTTGTCATAGGCACCGAAGTTGTAGCTCATGCCGGGAACGCAGGAGGTGGTGAAGAAATACTGGGGATCGCCGGAGGGGGCAGTCACCAGGGCGGAGGCGTAAATATCCCAGCTCGTCATATCCGCCAGGAACTCCCGGCGGTTGGCGGTGCAGTTGATGTCCACATCTATGCCGATTTCCTTCAGGGATGCCTGCGCGGATTCGGCAAGCAGGGGCAGCTCCTGGCGGGAAGGATAGGTCAGCCAGCGGACGGTGAGCTTCACGCCGTCCTTTTCCCGGATGCCGTCGCCGTCGGAATCGACCCAACCGGCTTCTTCCAGAACCGCCTTGGCCCCCTCGGGATCATAGGTTTCCGTCTTTACATGCTCACCGCCGAAGGTGCTGAAGCCGTCAGGGAAGGCACCGTTGGCAGGCACGCCGTGGCCATCCAAGAGGGTCTTCACAAAGCCCTCCTTGTTGATACCCATGGCGATGGCCTTGCGGACGGCAGCATCCTGAATAATGGGGCTGGTCATATTCATGGAGCCGAAGAACGCCCTGGAAGTCTGGATGGCGGAGAACTGATAGCCGCCGTTTTCAAAATTGGGATAAGCCTCGTAGGCCATGCCGTAGGCGGCATCGATGTCCCCGGCCTGGAGGGCGGCGGACAGGGTATCGCCGTTAGAAAGGGTGCGGATGGTCAGCTCGTCGATTTTAGGCGTACCGTCCCAGTAATAGGTGTTGGGTACCAGGGAAAGATGGTCGTCCGTTACCAGCTCTTTGACAGCATAGGGACCGGTACCGGCCACAATACCGGTGTCAAAATCGGAAGCATCCACATCGATGATGCAGCCGTAGGGGTCTCCCAGATAGTTCATCAGGGCGGGGTTGGGTTCGCTGGTGGTAATGGTCAATACCTGGCCGTCGGCCTGGACATCCACGATTTTGGTGTCGCTGGGGGCCCGGTCGTGGACTTCCAGCAGATGCTCCAGACACTGCTTGACGGCGGCCCCGTCCATATCCCGGCCGGAGGAGAACTTTACGCCATCCCGCAGAGTAACGGTCCAGGTGCAGTTGCCGTCATTGGTCCAGTCTGTTGCCAGCCAAGGCTCCAGCTCCATGGAGTCCGTGTAGTGTACCAGGGTCTCACCTACACCGTAACGGATGCAGGCCCAGCCGTTGTAGGTCCGGTGGGGGTCCACGGTTTCCTCCCAGTTTTCAGAGTTGAAAGTGGTGTCGCCGATGACCATAGTTTTCTTGGCGGCGGTGGAAGCGGTGGTCTGTGCCGTGCTGCCGCTCTGGGTGGGCGTTTCCGCCGCGGGCGTGCTGCTGTTGCCGCAGCCAGCCAGCAGAGAAAGTGCCAGGCAGGCAATCAGCAGAATCGAAATGATTTTTTTCATGTTCTTTTCATATCCCTTTCGTTTTCTTTTATGTTTTGCCGGACGTCACGGCTTAACATCGGATTTACAATACGCTGTCTATGAGGCGCTTTGTATAGTCGTTTTTGGGGTTGCGGATCACTTCATCCGGAGTTCCTGTTTCCACAATATTCCCATGGTACATGACCAGCACCCGGTCTGCAAATTGCTGCACCAGGGAAATATCGTGGCAGATAAACAGAATGGACAGGCTCTGTCCCTGCTGGGCACGAAGCTCGTTCAGCAGCTCGATGATCTCCTTCTGAACAGTCACATCCAGGGCAGAGGTGGCCTCGTCACAGATCAGCAGTTTCGGCTCAATGGCCAAGGCTCTGGC
>CAKTOB010000019.1 GCA_934589525.1 uncultured Oscillospiraceae bacterium
AAAACCCACCGGGATATGCTGCGGGAGGATGTGGAATACTGCCTGACCTATGCCAAGAACTGGGAACAGTTTGAAAAACAGATGGTCGCCAGGGGCTATTCCATTGACCGGACAAGACTTTCTGTGAAAGCAGCAAATTGGCAGCGGCCCGTCCGCCTGTCCTCGCTGGGTTATACCAAAGAGGTGCTTCGGAATCGTTTTGACGAGAATTTTTATTCCAATGATTTTCGGCAGAAGTGGAATACGCATTTGCCCTACAAGCCGAAGAAATTTCCATTGGAATGGGAAATGGACCGTCTGGCCTTTACCATTGAGCATAGTCATAACACGGAAGAAGTCTTTGTGGACACGGTGCTTCTGCTGCTAATCCTGGTGATGGAACTAATTCTACAAACCACAGATGTTATGCTCCTATCTCCTGACTTACGGGCGGCGGCAAAGGATTTGGAAAGCTACCGAGCGGATTACCACTTTCTGCAAGAAAACGGAATCCACACGATAGCCCAGCTGGAAACATCGATCCCGGAAATCCAATCCCAGATTGATGTACTGGAAGCGGAACGCAGTAAAGCTGACAATACCCGCCGCAGGGCAAAGACACCGGAGAAGCGGCAAGAGGCCAAAGACCGCAAAAAGGAACTTACCCAGAAAATCGCACCGCTGCGGAAGAAGCTACGGCAGACGAAAAAGATTCTGGAGGAATCCCCACATTTATATGAACTATTGCAAGAAGAACACCGCCTGGAACAGGCGGCATATCAAAGATTCAGAGAAAGGATGAAATGAGAATAGATAACAATTTATGTAAATCAATTGCGATATCCATTGAGAAATTGCACCCCTTTGAGGGCCACCCCTATAAGGTCCTGGACAACGGGGAAATGGAAACGTTGACAGAGAGCGTTCACAATGAGGGTATCCTCTCTCCGCTGATTGTTCGCCCATTAGAAAACACAGACGAATTTGAGGTAATCAGCGGCCACCGCAGACTACACGCAGCGCAAAGGGCAGGGCTTTCGGAGATTCCTGCCCTTGTCTACGAAATCAGCCGGGAGGAAGCGGCTATTATGCTTGTGGATAGCAATCTTCACCGGGAGCATATTCTTCCCAGTGAAAAGGCATTTGCCTATAAGTTGAAAATGGAGGCAATGATGCACCAAGGCCGTACTTCTCCCCAAGTTGGGGAGAAGTTGGTGACAGCCGAAAAGGTTGGGGCTGATGGCGGAGACAGTAAGAATCAGGTGTTGCGTTATGTACGCCTGACCTATCTGATTCCGGAACTGCTTCAGCTTGTCGATGACGGCAAAATCGCCCTCACCCCCGCTGTAGAACTGAGCTACCTCCCGGAAAAAGCCCAGACCTATCTCCTGGAAGAAATGCGCCAAAACGACTGCACTCCATCCCTTTCTCAGGCTATTCGTCTGAAAAAGGAATACCAGGCAAAGACTCTAACCGTGCCAAAACTGCGTTCCATTATGGGAGAGGAAAAGGCAAATCAGAAAGAGCGACTGAAAATTCCTATGGAGCGCATCCGAAAGTTCTTTCCAAAGAGCTACACGCCAAATCAAATCGAGGAGGCTGTAGTAAAACTCTGCGAGAATAATTACCGCCGACGAACCGAACAGGAACGATAGGGGGCTGCTGATGGAAGCAGAAGCATTGAATACCCCTACCCCGGATATGAAAACCGTAACCCAGGACGATTCCACACATATTCCCGACTTCGCAATTGAAAGGCTTGCCCGGTTCTTCCTCCCCCTGATGCAGACGTCTCTTTGCGAAAAGCCCGCCGTACATTTGCAGCGAGATCAGAAAGGCGATATGATGCACGGAAAGGAGGTATCAGCATGAACGCAGTCATTTACGCCCGCTATTCTTCGGATAATCAGCGGGAGGAATCCATTGAGGGACAACTTCGGGATTGCCGGGAATACGCGAAGCAAAACAAGCTGGCGATTGTTGGAAACTATATTGACCGGGCATTGTCTGCCAGAACGGCAGACCGCCCGGATTTTCAGAGGATGATCCACGACAGCGAAAAGCGGTTGTTTGACGTGGTTCTCGTATGGAAGCTGGACAGATTCTCCCGTGACCGATATGACAGTGCCCACTACAAACACATTCTGAAAAAGAACGGTGTGCGGGTCATATCCGCAAAAGAGGCCATTGCCGACGGCCCGGAGGGAATTATCCTGGAATCCATGCTGGAGGGTATGGCGGAGTATTATTCCGCAGAGTTAGCTGTCAAGGTGCGCCGTGGTCAGCGGGAAAACGCAATGAAATGCCGGAATAACGGCGGCACACTGGCCTATGGGTATTCCGTGAATAAAGAAACCGGGGCATTGGTCGTGAATCCAATAACCGCCCCTATCGTGCGGGAGATTTTCTCCCGCTACGACAAGGGCGAGCTGATCAAGAACATTATGAAAGACTTGAACGCAAGAGGCTTGCGCAACAATTTTAACAGGCCATTCCAGGCAAGTGCCATGACGCTTCTTTTGAAAAACAGGAAATATATCGGGGATTACCGCTATGGCGACACGATCATCCCAGGCGGCGTTCCGGCATTGGTTGAAAAAGATGTATTTGAAAGGGTGCAAAGACGGATGGAATCAAACAAGAAATCCCCGGGGAGAGCCAAGGCAAAGGAAGAATACCTGCTGTCCGGAAAGGTGTTTTGCGGCACTTGCGGCGGCCATATGGTCGGTGAATGCGGGAAAAGCAGAAACGGGACGTTCTATTACTACTACAAATGTATCAACGCCAAGCATGGGCATACCTGCAAACGGAAAGCACTCAAGCGGGATTGGTTGGAACGGGCGGTGGTTGTGGAGACTGTGACCAAGGTCCTCACAGATGAAGTCATTGACCGGGTGGCTGATGCCATCATTGCCATACAGGGACAGGAGAATCCGATGATTCCCTCTATCAAAGAACAGCTCCGTGCGTGTGACAAAGGTCTTAAAAATCTGCTGAAAGCGATTGAAGCCGGTATTTTTACGCCCACCACAAAGGAGCGAATGGAAGAACTGGAACGTCAGAAAGAGGAGCTGAACATCAGCCTGATCCGCGCCCAGATGGCGCAGCCAGTGTTTACCAAAGAGGAAATTGTAAAATGGATCAGCCGTTTCAAATACGGCAACATCAACGACAAGGCCTATCAGCGGGAAATGATCGATACATTTTTGAACTCTGTGTATGTGTATGATGATAAAATTGTTTTCACCTACAATTTCCGGGATCATGCGGAAACCGTGACCCTGGACGAAATTGAATATGTGTTTTGTTCGGATGTAAACGACTGTCCCCCACCAACAAAAAGAGGACATCCATAGGATGTCCTCTTTTTGTTGGTCTCGAAGGCGGATTCGAACCCATTTAAATCAAACAGGCCAGTGGCCTGTTTGAAAAACCAGTTCGCAAACTGGTTTTATCCTTATTGCTTTGCCCCGCAAAGCAAGCCATCGAATCCACCTTCCCCCCGCTCCGGATACCGCCAGCCTACCTCAAAAGCTGCCCCTCGGAAGACACCGCCTTTGGCGGTGCCTTTTTTGTTGGTGGAGGGATTCGAACCCATCTAAATCAAACAGGCCAGTGGCCTGCCTAACAAACCAGTTCGAAAATAAAAATCACCGTCAACATAGGGGAAACATATTTGGGGCTATTGGGCGGATTCAAAGAGAATATAGTTTAAATACTGCCGGCATTCTTCCGGGCGTGGGGTGTTGGCGATGATGCCCAGATAGACCTTGCCGGAAAAGTTTGCATTCTTAAATAGGGGGAGCAGGGTCAGTTCGATGGCATTGGGTTGGGGTGCGGTCAGAAATTGGTCATCTGCCATACCGGACAGCTCCATAAGGAAGCCGCTTTGGGAGCAGAGGTCGTAAGCCTCCCGGTTCATCAGGACCAGGTCCAGCTGCTTTGCGTTGATGGCCGCAAACAGCTTCATTTTGGAAGCGTAGGCGTATTCATGGTCGGAGGCGGCACCATCCTTTATTTCAAAAGCGCTGACAGCATCCACTGGGAATTTATCAGCAAGCTGGCCACCTGCCCCAGCAGCGGTTTATGGGCCAGATGCCCCTGCCCTTCGTAGGCCTGTTCAACTTCTCCGCCGAACAAGAAACCGTCCCCCTGACAAAAGAATACACAGACCTGCTCCAACCCGGCCAGCCAACAGCAGGCTCTATAGACCTTTTACCCTACGACTTCCGTTGGCTACAAAAGGGCTGAACGTAACCGTTCAAAGAAAAGGCAAGTCGGCTGCCCAGGGAGCGGGGCAGCCGATAGGGAGCTCTGTAATTGGAGAAAAAGGATCAGAAATCAGGAGGTAGTTCGGCAACAAAAAATCCGCTTACAGAGTGTGTGGTGTCGTTTTGACGGAAGCTCTGATTAAATTGGCAAGAGCTGGCAGCGAGAGATTTTGTTTTCAGGCAAGGTTCTAAAAGTGAGGGAATACTTTGTGTATTTCCCACTTTTAGAACCGCAGCATGGAAGCAAAAGATCCGCTGTCCAGCCGCAGACGATTTATTCAGAGTTTCCCTATGCCAGCGCCTCGCCCAGCTTGCGGCAGGCATCCAAGGCATCGTCGTCGGGGGTCTCCTGGCAGATCACGCTGTCGCAGGCCAGGGCGGCGCCCTTGCCCCGGCAGGTGTCTTCCCAGGTGCGCATCCACTCGCCGTCACCCCAGCCGTAGGAGCCGAACAGGGCGATCTTCTTGCCGGAGAGCTTGCTTTCGCAGCCCTCAAACATGGGGCCAAACTCGGTTTCCTCCAGCTCCTCGGCACCCATGGCGGGGCAGCCGAAGGCAACGGCATCAAAGGCATCCATGTTATCGCCCTCAAATTCGGCGGCGGTAAACAGCTGGACCTCCGCCCCGGCGCTCTTGGCGCCCTCCGTAACGGCCTGGGCCATGGCCTCGGTATTGCCGGTGCCGCTCCAATAAACAACCGCGATTTTCATAAGTAAAATTCCTTCTTTCATCAAATTCAACCGGCTACGGTGAGCCGTTCAATGTTTGTACCTTTGGCGTACTGCTTGCAGTAGATTTCCGTACATTTTTTGTACCTGTCAAAGGTTTTTCTGGCTGCCTCTTCGTTTTCATAGACCTTCCAGCAGCCGGTACACTTGCAGGGCCGGTGCTCCAGAAAGCCCCGGACATCCTCCGCCGGATAGCTCAGGAACAGGCCGATCTCATGGGGAAATTCCTCCTGCTGCCGCAGCCGCCGGGCCAGCCTGGTCAGGCATCGGTTCCCGCTCTGGCAGGGATAGCCGCATTGCCGCAGCAGCTCCCCGGAAAGAGACCGGCCCAGGTCCTCCTCCAGCCTGGAGGGCCGGTAGAGGTAGATCAGGGCCTTTTTCCCGGAGAACCGCAGGGGCACCGCGCGAATACCCTTATGTCCCAGCCGCCGGTTCAGCTGCCGGAGGAAATCCAGCACCTCTTCCCGGCAGGTATAGGGACAGGAAAAGAGATTTCCGGTCTTGAGCCCCGCCAGCGTGGGGGCACAGTTGCGAACCAACACTTCTTCAGACACAGTCTTCCCCTCCACGCAGGACGATCCGACGCAGAGAATGCCGCAGGACCAAAACGCCGGCCCCCATCCCGCCGATCACCGCCAGGGCACGGACCGTGGTCAACGTCATATTTCTAAAAGCATCCATCCTTCGAACCTCCTAAGCTTTGGATGGGGCTTCCATCCTTTGTGTTTTGTAGTTAGCCTTTGCTAACTGTCAGTATCATACACCATTCTCCCTTCTTTGTCAAGCATTATTTTCCTACTATTTTGGTAGGCAGTATTCGGCGGCGGAAAGCAGCAAAAAAGCCCGGCAGGCACATTGCCTTACCGGGCATTCTTAAACATTCACCAGGCCGTCTCTTCTTGGGCCGGGAAGGCTTCCTTCAGCCAGGCCGCAAATTCCGGGGCCGGGGCCTTGGCGCGCTTTTGGAGCTGGTGGAGGTGAAGCTCATAGAGCTCCGGCTCTCCGCCTTGGCGGTCAGACTCCATGTGCTCCACCACGTCCCAGCAATCGGAACAGAACCGGACAGTCCCGTTGCCCGCTGAATAGAACGTATCGAAAAGTTTTTTCTTTTTACCGCAGCAGCTGCATACCATAAAGGCGCTCCTTTCCTTCATCCCTCAGTCCCGTGCGCTTCCTCTTGAAGCGCCCGGGCCCACTTGTCCTCTTTAAATCCTACCAAAACAACGGCGTCCCCCACCAGCAGCGGCCGCTTTACCAGCATCCCGTCCGTAGCGAGCAGGCGCAGCTGCTCCTCCTCGCTCATCCCCGGCAGCTTCTCCTTAAGCCCCAGGGACTTGTACACCAGGCCGCTGGTATTGAAAAACCGCTTCAGGGGCAGCCCGCTGCGGCGATACCAGCCTGCCAATTCCTCATAAGAGGGATTCTCGGTTTTGATGTCCCGCAGAACATAGGAAACGCCCTGCTCCTCCAGCCACTTCCGGGCCTTCTGACAGGTGGTACATTTGGGGTAGCAAACAAACATCATGGGGACCACACTCCTTTTTGTTTTATTATATGACGTTTGGCCGGGAAGCGCAAGAAGTTTTCGCCGTTTCTCCCCCAACAATAATATTTCGGTAACCCCGCCTATGGAAACCTATGGTATAATGGAGAAAAAACGGGAGGAAATGCCATGGGGAATCGGGTGTTGATGATCGAGGATGACGGGGCCATTGCGCAGGCGGTGAAGCTCAATTTAGAGTGCGCGGAGTATCGTGTCACGGTGTTTGACAATGGGCTTACGGCTTTTCATGCCCTGGAGCAGGACCACGGGTATGATTTGGCGCTGCTGGATATGATGCTGCCGGGGATGGATGGGTTTTCCCTGCTTCCGAAGCTGCAAAGCTATGACATTCCCGTGATCTGCCTCACCGCCATGGGGGATGCCCGGCATGAGGTCCAGGGGCTGCGGGGTGGGGCGGAGGATTATATTTCCAAGCCCTTTGACATGCTGGCCCTGATGGTGCGGATGGAAAAGGTGCTGCGGCGTAGGGGGAAATGGAGCGAAATTTACCATTTTCGGGACCTGACTCTGGATAGCCGCAACCGGCGGCTGACCAGAAACGGGGAGGAAATTTCCCTGCCGCCCCTGGAGCTGGATGTGCTGACGGTGCTCATGAAGAACAAGAACCGCACGGTCTCCCGGGAGCGGATTTTAAATGAGATTTGGGGACAGGACTACTTTGGAGACATTCGGACCGTGGACGTGCGGATCGCCAATCTGCGGAAAAAGCTGGGCCTTGCCCAGGAGATCCGGACGGTTTCCAAGGCAGGCTACCGATTGGAGGAGCGATGAAACTGAAATTCAAATTGACCCTGCTGTGTGCCCTGCTGCTGTTTCTGGTGGCGGTCAGTCTGACGGGGGCCATGCTGTGGCAGGTACGGGAGCAGTCCTACGAGCTGCTGACTCAAAGCACGGAAGAAACGCTCCATAGCCTGGTCTCGGGCTTTACCAAGCTTCTCTACAGCGCCCCGGAGGAGGCCTTGGAAGGCCCCGGGCGAGGGGCCTTTCTAACCTACAGCTTTCGCGCCCAGGGCATTCCCGGCAGCATTCTGGTGGCAGACGGGGCGTGCCTCACCGCCTCCACCCCCATTGCCCCGGAAGAGGACTGGCCCCAGCGCTGTGGCCGGGGGCTGCGGGTATCCTCCGAGGGAAGAAACTATCTGGTTCTGGGCCAAAGCACCACGGTTCTGGACATTCCATGCCAGGTCTATCTGGTGGCAGACGCAAGCCATATCCAGCGGCAGCTCTGGCAGCTCAGCGGCCGCTATGCCCTGCTGGCCCTGGCCGTGGGCTTCCTGGGGCTGGGGGCGGTATACTGTCTGGTTTCCCGCACCCTGCGGCCGTTGGCAGAGCTTTCCCAGGCCGCGGAGCGGATCGCCGCCGGGAATTACAGCCAGCGGGTGCCCCAGAATGCCGCCGACGAGGTGGGCCTTCTGGCCGGAAGCTTTAACCGCATGGCCCAGGCGGTGGAAACCCATGTGGATACCCTTCAGGAGCAGAACGCACGACAGACCCTGTTCCTCCGGGCCGTGACCCACGAGCTGAAAACGCCTCTGACATCCTTGCTTTTAAATGTCAACACCCTACAGACCTTGTATCTGCCCCAGGAGCAGCAGGAAACGCTCCTGGAGAGCATGGACACCCAGCTGCACTGGCTGGAAACCATGGTGAGGAAGCTTCTGACCCTGCTGTCTATGAAAAACAAGGTCCAGCCTGTACCCACCGACATTCCGGCCCTCCTGGCCCAGGCCCGGGAGCTGACCCGGCCCATTTGTCAAAAATACGGTGTTACCCTGTATACGGACTGCCGGATTTCCACACTGGTTGTGGACGGGGACCTGATTTGCAGCGCCCTGGTGAATCTGATTGAAAACAGCGCCAAGGCCTCCTTCCCCGGCGGGGCGATTTGGCTTCGGGCAGGGGAAACCGGCTTTACCGTGGAAGACCGGGGTCGGGGCATCCCGCCCCAGGACCTGCACCGGGTCACCGACCCCTTCTACATGGGCGACCCCTCCCGCAGCAAATCCACCGGCGGCTTCGGCTTGGGCCTGGCCCTGGTCCGGGAAGTGGCCCTGGCCCACGGGGGCACACTGGACTTAGAAAGCACCGAAGGCATCGGCACCACCGCCCGCATCCTTTTGCAGGACCGCAACGGTAATCAAACGGTAATGGGGCGGTAACCTCTTTTTCCTGCGAGTATGATATTCTGGGATCATCCCAGCAGGGACGGGGATGAATCCGGAGAAGCGCCCCCCCCTTGCCTCTCCCTCTGGGAGAGGTGGCCGAGCGCAGCTCGGACGGAGAGGGCCAACGTTGAGGACACCAATGAACGTTTTACCATTCCAAAAACGCTGCAAGACCCTCTCAGTCACCTGCGGTGACAGCTCTCCCAGAGGGAGAGCCAAGGGGCCTTCCCTCTGCGCCTATTGTTCCTACAATGCAGAACGCCGTACCGCGCCTCATCCACCGCCTGCGGGCGGTCCCCCTTCCCCGGTGGGGAAGGTCCTAAGGAAAAAATTTGAAAGGAAGTGTCACCATGAAAAAGAGAATATCCAGTCTTTGCGCCGTCGGTCTGACCCTGGCGCTGCTGCCCGGCTGCGGGAGCAGCAAGGAACCTCCCACGCCTACCAGCGTGAACCAGGCCATGCTGATCGAAAAAAGTGCCCAGGAGCAGACCGAATACCAATTTCCCGAAACCTTCACCGGCCACTGGGTCAGCCAGGAGGGGCGGCTCACCATCGATGCCCAGGCCCAGGTGGTGGCAGAGCAGGGTACCGCCCTCCCCACCGCCACCGTGACCCCCAGGGAGTTTACCCAGGAGGATGTGGACAACCTGTTGAAGGTGTTTTTGAAGGGGGAACCGCTTTACAGCCATACACCGACCAAGCAAGAGCTGCGGGACTGGTTGGATTACATCAACTCCCCGGAATGGCAATCAGACCCCGATAGCCCGGAACGCTCCCCGGAGCAGTTGGCCCAACGCCGCAAGGAATTGAACGACTATTACACTGCGGAAATTGAAAAAGCCCCGGAGGAAAAGCTTATTGTCCACGGCTTTTACGACTCTGATGACCCCACCCACATTAGCGGACAGGCTACGGTAAACGGTGAAGAATATGATGTAGACATTCGGAATACCTCCGAATATTTCACCCCTGACGCATTCATCACCATGAAAAAGTTCAAATACGGTAGTGAAAACGAAAATTGGGGTGATTGCTCCAAAGAAGAAGCCATCGAAAAGGCAGAACGGCTCATGGCGGCCCTTGGCTTTGACCACATGGCCCTGGATGCTGTTTATCAGAACACCGACGACAGCCGCAAGGGCACATGGTCCCTCTTTTATGTTCCAACGGTCAATGGCTTTCCTGTCTCCGGAGTCTGCGAGCAGCATCAGGATTCCACCGGTGTGACCAACTGCCAATACTGGACCTACCGTTGTTCCGAATCGGGCAACGCAGATTCTGTGCACTGGCCATTGGAGTTCATTTGGATGTGTGTAGGCAAAGACGGTATCTTGTCCTTTGAATGGTCTGCCCCCTCCACCGAACCCATCCTCCGGGAATCCGCTACAGCCCTTCTTCCCTTTGAAGACATTGCTTCCATTGCAAATACCATGCTTCCCCTGGTGGTTACGGGTCCGAAGAGCGGCTTCAGCCTTACCGAAACAGACGCAAACAGCGGCAAAGAGACCCGCATGGACGTGGACATCACCAAGGTCTCCCTGTCCCTGATGCGCATTCGGGACAAAGGCTCCATGCAGGGAACCATCGTCCCCGTCTGGGATTTCTGGGGAACCAGCGATTGGTATGACGTAGCCCCCAACAAATGGGGCTACAACGAAAAGGGCACGAATTACACCACCCAGCCCATGCTGACCCTGAACGCCATTGACGGAAACGTGGTCAGCCGGGAGCTTGGGTATTGACCGATGGGGGTATCATTCAACCACACAGGTTGTATTCGTTGCGCACACCACCCCTTGCCTCTCCCTCTGGGAGAGGTGGCCGAGCGCAGCGAGGACGGAGAGGGTCAACGTTGATGATACCAATAACGCTGCAAGACCCTCTCAGTCACCTGCGGTGACAGCTCTCCCAGAGGGAGAGCCAAGGGGCCTTCCCTCTGCGCCTATTGTTCCTACAATGCGGAACGCCGTACCGCGCCTCATCCACCGCCTGCGGGCGGTCCCCCTTCCCCGGTGGGGAAGGTCCTAAGGAAAAAAATTGAAAGGAAGTGTCACCATGAAAAAGAGAATTACCAGTCTTTTCGCCATCGGTCTGGCCCTGGCGTTGCTGCCCGGCTGCGGGAGCAGCCAGGAACCTCCCACGCCTACCAGTGTGAACCAGGCCATGCTGATTGAAAAGAGCGCCCAGGAGCAGACCGAATACCTGCTTCCCGAAACCTTCACCGGCCACTGGGTCAGCCAGGAGGGGCGGCTGACCATCGATGCCCAGGCCCAGGTGGTGGCGGAGCAGGGTACCGCCCTCCCCACCGCCACCGTGACCCCCAGGGAGTTTACCCAGGAGGATGTGGACAACCTGTTGAAGGTGTTTTTGAAGGGGGAACCGCTTTACGCTTTCTGTACCACCAAGGCGGGCTGGCAAAAGTCCATTGATTATGTAAAATCCGACAAATGGCACACAGACCCGGACAAGCCGGAGCTGACTCCGGAGGAAAAGGAGGCCCGCCGTCAGGAAATCATTGAGGACTATACCAAGCGAATGGAAACGGCCCCGGAAGAAGCCCCCATTGTCCACGGCTTTTCTGATTCCGATGACCCCAAGGGAGTCAGCGGCCACGCCGTTGTGGATGGGGTAGAGTATGATGTAGTCATCCTAAACAACCTGGGCGGATTTCCAACCGAGGCCCAAATCATCCGAGATGACTTTAAGTATTTTAAAAAACAGGATTGGGGCGGTATTTCGAAGGAAGAGGCCATTGCCCAGGGAGAGGCCCTGATGGAGGAACTGGGTTACAATACCACCATGGTTCTTGGGGACGTGCAGCAGCGGCACACCGGTGACTGGCAGCTGGTTTATGTACCCACGGTAAACGGCATCCCCATTCCCTGTATCCGCACAGACCGTATGGAAACCAACGACGGCGTACAATATCACTCCTTCTCCTATATGAGTTACCACAGCTCGGAAGAAACCAATCCCGACCCCATTTCCTGGGCCATGGAGAGCATCTGCATCCGCGTGGGCGGGGACGGCATTCTGTCCTTTTCCTGGGAATGCCCCAGTACGGAAGCCCTGATCCAGGAAACCCAGACGGCCCTGATGCCCTTTGAGGAAATTGCCTCCATTGCAAATACCATGCTGCCGGTGGTGATCATCGGGCCGTCAGAGGTGCGGAGTTTGGTAGAAATAGACCGGATCAACGGTGATGAGACCCGCATGGATGTGGACATCACCAAAGTCTCCCTGTCTCTGATGCGCATTCGGGACAAAGGCTCCATGCAGGGGACCATCGTCCCCGTCTGGGATTTCTGGGGAACCAGCGATTGGTATGACGTTGCCCCCACCAAATGGGGCTACAACGAAAAAGGCATGAGCTACACCACCCAGCCCATGCTGACCCTGAACGCCATTGACGGAAACGTGGTCAGTCGGCAGTTTGGGTATTGAGCCACCCAATGCGGCTGCATCATTGGCGTATTTTTTCCAAAAAACGGCACTCCGGTTTTTTCGGAGTGCCGTAATCTTTACTTTTTCCAGGGGCCGCCCCTGTAGAACGCCACGGAGAACACCATAGCGATGGTCCAGCCGATGGGCCAGGCGGTCCAGATGCCCAGGGGGCCGAAGGGGCCGGAGAGGACCTTGGCCAGGACCACCCGGAGGATCAGGTCCAGGAAGGTGGCGGTCATGAACTGGCGCATGAGCCCTGCGCCCCGGAGGATGCCGTCAGAGACCAGCTTGGCCGAGACCACCACATAGAAGGGGGCCAGCACCCGCAGGAACTGCAGCCCTACCTGCATGGCCCTGCCCGTGGGATTGTCCAGGAAGATGTAGAGCAGCTGCTTCCCGGCGAAAACATACAGCAGGGTCAGGGGGATGCTCAGCATCCACACCAGCTTCAGCCCCGCACGGAAGCCCTGACGGATACGCTCCGGCTTTTCCGCGCCCATATTCTGGGCGGTGTAGTTGGAAATGCCGTTGCCCAGGGTGGTAAAGGAGGTGATGACCAGGTTGTTGAGCTTCACCGAGGCGGAATAGCCCGCAATGACGCTGGAGCCGAAGGAATTGATGACGCCCTGGATGATGATATTGCCCACGGAAATAAAGCTCTGCTGCAAAATGCTGGGAATTGCCACTATGGCGATCTTCTTCAGCAGGATCAGGGAAAAGAGCTTCGGCTTTTCCCGGGTCTCAATGGCCCGGAACCGGCGGAACACCACCGCCACCGCCAGAACGCAGCTGACACCCTGACACAGGAAGGTGGCCCAGGCCACACCGGCCACGCCCATCTTAAAGGCGGTAACAAAGAGGATGTCCACGGCGATATTGGAAATAGAGGAGACCGCCAGGAAATAGAAGGGGGTCTTGGAATCCCCCAGGGCAGAAAAAATACCGGTGGCCACATTGTAATAGAACACAAAGGGCAGGCCCAGAATGTAAATATCCATATACAGCCGGGAGTCTGCCAGAATGTCCTCCGGGGTGTGGATCAGGTGCAATAGGTCCGTGCAGAACAGGGTGCCGAAGATCATCAGCAGGACGCAGACCACGCCGCTGGCAACGAGGGTGGTGTAGACGGCGGTTTTCAGCTCCGCCATCCGCCGGGCGCCGAAGAGCTGGGAGACCACCACGGAGCAGCCAATGTTGCAGCCGAAGGCAAAGGCGATGAAGATCAGGGTGATCTCATAGCTGTTGCCCACGGCGGCCAGGGCGTTTTCGCCCACAAATTTTCCGGCCACAAAGCTGTCGGCCAGGTTGTAAAGCTGCTGGAAAATAATGCTGCCGAACAGGGGCAGGCAGAATTTCCACAGCACCGACTCGGGTTTTCCGACGGTCAGATCCTTAGTCATGACTCTTGACCCCCAGCTTCTTTTCCAGCAGATAAACAATGGCATCGGCACAGCCCTGGGTGCCCAGGGTGCTGGTGGAGAGCATGGCATCGTAGCTTTCGGGCTTGCCCCACTCGGTCATGGCATAGAAGTTAAAATACCGGCGGCGCATCCGGTTCACCTTTTCCATCCGCTCCCGGGCGGCTTTCTCCCCCAGGCCGTTCCGGGAGCCGATGCGGGCCACGCAGTCGGCTTCATTGCCATAGAGGAAGATGGAGAGCACATTGGGCTTTTTGTCCAGAATGGCAGAGGCGCACCGGCCGATGATGACAGAGGACTCCCGGTCCGCAATGGATAGAATGGTCTGCTTCTGGGCATTGTAGGCCTGGTCCCCGGCAAAGTAGAACATGCCGGACATATCCGCCGTATCCGCAAACCAGTTTCCGCTGACCGGCAGAAGGAGGTCCTTCATGGTTTCGTCGTGGCGCTCCAGATACCCGGCGCTCATGCCGCTTTTTCTGGCGGCCTCCTGGATCAGCAGCTTGTCGTAGCAGGTGACGCCCAGTTTCTTTGCCACCAGCTCCCCTACTTCCCGGCCGCCGCTGCCGTATTCCCGGCCAATACAAATGGTATACTTTTCCATATCGTTCACCTTTCTATGGCTTTTGAAGCCCGTTGACTTTCTCATATGGCTATAGTATAATCCTGCCTGTAAGATATGTAAAATAGATATTCAGTATATCCGCTATCAGTTTTATTTATGGAGTTGCCTATGACCGGTTCGTTGGATCGTTACTATGTTTTTTACCAGGTGGCCCGGTGCAGAAACATCACCCAGGCCGCCGCGGCCCTTTACAGCAGCCAGCCCAATGTGACCCACGCCGTCAAGGAGCTGGAACGGCAGCTGGGCTGCACTCTTTTTGTCAGAACCAACAAGGGCGTGCAGCTGACCCCCGAGGGGGCGCTATTGTATGCCCATGTGCTCCCCGCCGTGGAGCATCTGCACCGGGCGGAGGAGGAGCTGAAGCTGCAAACCCAGCTGCGCATGGGCAGCATTTCCATCGGGGCCAGTGAGGTGGCCCTGCGGTGTCTGCTGCTGCCGATTTTGCGGCAGTTCCGGCTGGAATACCCGGACATTCAGGTGCGGGTCAGCAATTTTTCCACCCCCCAGGCCGTCAGCGCCCTGGAAGACGGTCTGGTGGATCTGGCGGTGGTCACCACCCCGGTGGAGCCCGGGAAGGGCATCCGCCAGACTCAGCTCCGCAAAATCCGGGAGACCGCCGTCTGCAGCCCCGGCCTGGGGCTCTTCCCTGCCAGACCCATCACCCCGGAGGAGCTTGCCCAGTATCCCCTCATCAGCCTGGGCCGGAACACCATGACCTACCGGCTCTATGAGCGGTGGTTCCTGGACAACGGTCTGCCCTTCCGGCCGGACATTGAGGCCGCCACCGCAGACCAGATCCTGCCCCTGGTGCAAAACGATTTGGGCATCGGCTTTGTGCCGGAGGACTTCCTCACCGCCGACCCCCAGGGCATCCGCCCCATCCCCCTGACGGTCCCCCTGCCGGAGCGGCGCATCTGCCTGCTCCAGAAGCAGGACCGCCTCCCCGGTCCCGCCGCCCGGAAATTTGCCGCCCTGCTTGAAAGCCTCGGCACCGCCTGATCATTCAAAAGAGCCTGCCGCAAAAAACGGCAGGCTCTTTTTTGTTAAAAATCGATGGCCCCGATGGTTTCCTTCAGCTTGTCGGCGCTGTGCCGGAGCTTTGCCAGCTCCTCTTCGTTCAAATCGTTGAGGATTTTGCCCCGAACGCCCTTGTTGTCCACAATGCACAGAACGCTGAGGCACACGTCCGAAACGCCGTATTCCCCGTTCATCATGGTGGATACCGTCAGCGCCGTGCCGGAGCCGTTGAGAATGCACTTTACGATATGGCACACGGAGAAGGCCACGGCATAGAAGGTGGCCCCCTTGGCCTGGATGACCACCGCGCCGGACTTCCGCACCCGCTCCACAAACTCCTCGTAATTGCCGCTGAAGCGGATGTTCTCCGGGCCAGGGGCGTGGGCGGCGTAGCGGCTTACATGGTTGTTGGAAATGGTGGCCAGGGACCAGGGCACGAAGGAGGTATCCCCGTGCTCGCCATAAACATGGGCGTGGACGTTCTTGGGGCTGATGTTGAACTCCCGGGCCAGCTCCGTTTGCAGCCGGGCCGTATCCAGCACCGTGCCGGAACCGATGATCCGCTCCGCGGGGATGCCGGAGATTTTGTGGAACACATAGGTCATCACATCCACCGGGTTGGAGACAATAATGTAAATGGCCTCCGGAGCGTATTTGACAATGTTGGGAGTGATCTGCTTGAGGATGTTCACATTGGTCTGGGCCAGCTCCAGCCGGGTCTGCCCGGGCTTCCGGGCCACGCCGGAGGTGATGATGACAATGGAGGACCCCACCGCATCCTCATACCGCCCCGGGCGGACCACCGCGGGGGATGTAAAGCCGGTGCCCTGGTAAATATCCATGGCCTCTCCGAAGGCCTTCTGCTCGTTGATGTCGATGAGCAGAATTTCCGTGGCAATATTCATGGCCACCAGGTCATTGGCAATGGTAGACCCCACGCTGCCCGCTCCGATGATGGTGATTTTTGTACTCATAGCAGTACTCCTTTCATGGGTGAAGAGATTCTTTGTTGACGGTTTCTATCAATACTATTATATCGATATTTTCGTATCTGTCAATTACTTTATTGCTGTCATTACCCTGGCTCGCCAGGATAACAACAAAAAGAGATAACCGCCTCGAAGCGGAGTGGAGGAATCCACCCAAGTAGCAAACATAACCTGCGTAGGGTAAAGCTTGCAACTTGGGAAGATCCCTCCACTTCATTTCATTTCGGTCGGGATGACATGTCGGGGGTGGTTCCGTTCAACCGCACGGGTTATACTTGCAACGTCCCCGGAACGGCACACAGGCCGTTCCCTACGGTTTCGCTGAATGGCTTTACCTCTGCGCCCGTTGTTCCTACAATGACAAACGCCGTACTGCGCCTCCTTGCAGTCTGCGGGTGGTTCTCCTTCGGTTTTTCCCGGAGGGGATTCTTTTTTTTGAACAAAATGTGAAATCAAAAATCCCCACTTGAAATTATGAAAAATCGTGCTAGAATATTGCGTAGCACGCTACATAAATAAAGGAGGTGGGATCATGCTCACATTTGGGTTTCTTTTCAAGAGCCTGGACTGCGCTCTGCGGCAATCCATGGACCTTGCCTTGTCGGACATGGACCTGACCTTTGCCCAGGGCCACATTATGGGCTTTCTGGCCCGGTGCAATGCGCCGCCCTGTGCCAAGGATATTGAGGATCGGTTTCAGCTGAGCCATCCCACGGTGTCCGGCCTTTTGGCGAGGCTGGAGAAAAAGGAGTTTATCGCCCAGCGCCCTGACCCCCAGGACCGGCGGCGGAAGCTCATCTACATTCTCCCCAAGGGCCAGCGCTGCAACGAAACCATGCACGCCGTGATCCAGCGCGGCGACAAAAAGCTCCTGGAGGGCTTTTCCCAGGAGGAGGCAGACCGGTTCCGGCAGTATTTGCTGCGGGCGCTGCACAATGTCGCTCCTGATTTTCAACCAGAAACGGAGGAATTCCAAAAATGATGAAACGACTGATAAGGTGTGTCCGGGAATACAAGTGGGCCGCCCTGCTCAGCCCCCTGGCCATGGTGGGAGAGGTTGCCATGGAGGTGACCATCCCCCTGGTCATGGCCGCTTTGTATGACCGGGGCATTGCCGCGGGCAATATGACCGTGGTGTGGCAGAAGGCCCTGCTTCTGCTGCTTTGTGCCCTGGTCTCCCTGTTCTTTGGGGTGCTGTCTGCCAACTATGCTTCCAAGGCCGCCACAGGCTTTGCCAAGAATCTGCGGCACGACATGTACTACCGTGTCCAGGACTACAGCTTTTCCAACATCGATAAGTTCTCCGCCGCCTCCATTGTGACCCGGCTGACTTCCGATGTGGCCACCCTGCAAATGGCCTTCCAGATGAGCATCCGCATGGCCATCCGGTGCCCCATGATGCTGATCCTTGCCACCTTCTCGTCCCTGCGCATCAGCCCCAAGCTCACCACCGTGTATTTTGTGGCCATTCCCATTCTGGCCCTGGTGCTGCTGGGCATCGTGCCCCTGGTCTTTAAAATCTTCGACCGGGTCTTCAAGACCTACGACCGGCTCAACACCGTGGTTCAGGAAGATGTCCACGGCATCCGGGTGGTCAAGAGCTTTGTAAGAGAGGACAAGGAGGTCAGCAAATTCCAGGCCGTGTCCGATTCCATTTACAAGGATTTCTGCAAGGCCGAGCATATTCTGGCGGTCAACGCCCCGGCCATGCAGATCTGCGTCTATGCCTGCATTCTGGCCATCTCCTGGGTGGGTGCCAAAATGGTGGTGGCCTCCGGCAATAATGCCGCCCTGGGTCTTACCACCGGCGAGCTTAGCTCCATGTTTACCTACACCACCCAGATCCTCACCAGCCTCATGATGCTCTCCATGGTCTTTGTCATGACCATTATGGCCCGGGCCCCCATGCAGCGGTGCTATGAGCTGCTGGAGGAGACCCCGGACCTGACTTCCCCGGAAGCTTCCCTCAAGGAAGTAAAGGACGGCTCCATCGACTTTGAAGACGTGTCCTTCCGCTACTCCGCCAAGGCCAAGCGCCCGGCATTGCAGGACGTAAACCTGCACATTCCCTCCGGAGCAACCGTAGGCATTCTGGGTGCCACCGGCTCCTCCAAGAGCACCCTGGTCCAGCTGATTCCCCGGCTGTACGATGCCAGCGAAGGTAGCGTCAAGGTGGGGGGCCGGGATGTCCGGGATTACGATCTGGAGGTCCTGCGGGACAATGTGGCCATGGTCCTCCAAAAGAACACCCTGTTCTCCGGCTCCATCAAGGAAAACCTCCGCTGGGGCGATCCCAATGCCACGGACGAGGAGCTGGTCCACGCCTGCACCCTGGCCTGTGCCGATGACTTTATCCGCTCCTTCCCCGACGGCTACGACACCCATATCGAGCAGGGCGGCACCAATGTCTCCGGCGGCCAGAAGCAGCGGCTGTGCATTGCCCGGGCCCTGCTGAAAAAGCCCAAGATTTTGATCTTGGACGACTCCACCTCCGCCGTGGACACCCACACCGATGCCATGATCCGCAAGGCCTTTAAGGAAGAAATTCCCAACACCACCAAGCTGATCATCGCCCAGCGGATTTCCTCCGTCCAGGACTCCGATTTGATTTTGGTCATGGAAAACGGCCACATTGCCTGTATGGGCACCCATGAGGAGCTGATGGTCTCCTCCCCCTTCTATCGGGGCATCTATGAATCTCAGCAGAAAGGAAGTGAAGACTAATGCCCGGTCCCGGAATGCGCGGCGACGGCCGCATGGCGTCCAACCCCAAAAAGACCATGCTGCGGCTTCTTGGCTATATGAAAAGCTACATCCCGCTGCTGCTGTTTGTCTTCCTTTGTATCATCGCAACCTCCGTTGCCCAGGCCCAGGGCAACCGGGCTCTGGGGCCTCTGGTGGATGAGTACATCCTCCCCATGGTATCCTCTGGCTCTACAGATTTTGGGGCGCTGAAAGCGTATCTAATGAAGCTTGCCTGCATTTTCCTCTTTGGTGCGCTGGGCAGCTTCCTGTTTAACTACTTGATGGTAGGCGTGACCCAGGGTGTGCAGAAAACCATCCGGGATGACCTGTTCGCCAAAATGCAGCGGCTGCCCCTACGATACTTTGACAGCCACCCCGCCGGTGACATCATGTCCCGCTACACCAGCGACATTGACACCCTGCGGCAGATGATCTCCCAGTCCATTCCCCAGTGTGTCTCTTCCCTGGTGACCCTGGTGGTGGTGCTGTGGAACCTGATCGACACCTCCCTGGTGCTCACCGTCGTCATGTTCTTCACCGTGGCCCTCATCATCTACACCACCAAGGTCCTGGCCAAGAAGTCCGCCAAATTCTTCATCGGCCAGCAGAAGTCCCTGGGTGCGGTAAACGGCTATATTGAGGAAATGATTTCCGGCCAGAAGGTGGTTAAAATCTTCAACCACGAGGAGGTCTGCAAGGAGCAGTTTGACGAGCTGAACGAGACCCTCCGGGCCAACGCCTACAACGCCGGAAAGTTCTCCAATATGCTGGGCCCCATCAATAATAACTTAGGCTATGTCCAGTACGCCATTTTGGCGGTAGTAGGCGGCATCATCTGCATCAAGTCTGACGGCTCCATGCTGACGCTCGGCAGCCTCATGGCCTTTATGGTCCTCTCCCGCAGCTTCAATATGCCCATCTCCCAGATCTCCAACCAGATCAACGCCATTGTCATGGCTCTGGCCGGTGCGGAGCGGATTTTCGCCCTGATGGACGAGGAGCCCGAGGAGGATCAGGGCTATGTGACCCTGGTCAACGCCCAGGTGGACGAAGACGGCACCATCCACGAGTGCCCCCAGCACACCGGCCACTGGGCCTGGCGGCATCCCCACCAGGCCGACGGCAGCGTGACCTACACGGAGCTGAAGGGCGACATCACCATGGAGCATGTGGACTTTGGCTATGTGCCGGAAAAGACCGTCCTCCACGACGTGACCCTCTACGCCCATCCCGGCCAGAAAATCGCCTTTGTAGGCGCCACCGGTGCGGGCAAGACCACCATTACAAACCTTATCAATCGCTTCTATGACATTGCCGACGGCAAAATCCGCTATGACGGCATCAACGTCAATAAAATCTGCAAGCCCGACCTGCGGCGGTCCCTGGGTGTGGTGCTGCAGGAGACCAACCTGTTTACCGGCACGGTCATGGACAACATCCGCTACGGCAAGCTGGATGCCACCGACGAAGAATGTATCCATGCGGCGAAGCTCGCCAACGCCGATGACTTCATCACCCGGCTTCCCGAGGGCTACAACACCATGCTGACCTCCAACGGCGGCAACCTCTCCCAGGGCCAGCGGCAGCTCATCGCCATCGCCCGGGCCGCCGTGGCTGACCCCCCGGTCATGATCCTGGACGAGGCCACCTCCTCCATCGACACCCACACAGAGGCCCTGGTTCAGGCGGGTATGGACGCCCTGATGAAGGGCCGCACGGTCTTCGTCATCGCCCACCGCCTCTCCACCGTCCGCAACTCCGACTGCATCATGGTCCTGGACCACGGCCGCATTATCGAGCGCGGCACCCACGAGGATCTGATCAGCCAGAAAGGCACCTATTATCAGCTCTATACGGGGGCGTTTGAGCTGGAATAATCCAATTGACAATGGACAATTGACAATTGACAATTTTGGAGTGAATCGGACGTTTATTTACCCATTCGATGCCGGTTTTGCGTTCGTAAAATGCAGAAAACGTGGTGCATTAAATGTAGGGGCGGCAACCTGCCGCCCGCCACGTTCCGAATACAACCTGTGGGGGTGAATGGTACCACGCAATGTAGCGGCGGCAACCTGCCGCCATATACGTTGTGCATTTGAATTTGTAACAACCAATGCAAAACGCGTTGTCATTCCGACCGTAGCGCAAGCGGAGCGGAGGAATCCACTCAAGTTGCAATAATAACCTGCGTAAAGTAAAACATGCTACTTGAGCAGATCCCTCCGCTCGTTTCACTCGGTCGGGATGACATATCGGGGGTGGTTCCGTTTTATCCACACAGGTTATAATTGCCACGTTGCATGGTGGTGCTCCGCGCAGCGAATCAAAAAATACTGATTGCCGGGGGCAATCACACTTTGATTCCATCGATGAATCATCGCCGCTACATTGGGTGTACCGTATATCAGGTGATACCATTCAACCAAACAAGTTGTATTCGAAACGTGACGGGCGACATAATAGCCGACCCTACATGAAAGTTGTTTCATTTTATTTGCGTATCCGTCGCCATATTGCGTCAAAAAATTCAGCGGAAGCATCCCGAAAATGGGGGTGCTTCCGCTTTTTTAGAGCTTACTTTCGCTCCACATTGAATTCCAGGGGGCCTTCGTAGACCACAAGCTTGGTGATGCCGTCCTCTGTAAGGTACACATCCCAGAACTCATACTTGGACTGGAACTCCACCTCGCACTGGAAGGTCACTTTCCACATGCCGGCGGTCTCGTCCCGGTAGACTTGGGTGCCGATTTCTCGAGAACGCTGGGGGTACTCTTTCTGGGCCAGTTTTGCGGCGGTCAGGGGGTCTGCCACCGTCTGGGAGGTGGTATTGACAAAGCCCTGCTGCCGGATGTCAAAGCCGCCGGAGGTGTACTTTTTCTCTGCCTCCTCCCAGGAGAAGGTATTCCAGGTGAGGTTTTGTACGGAGGACGCGATCTTCTGCCGAATTTTCTCCGGGCTGTCCTCCCGGATTTCGATGGTCAATACGAAATCTGTCCCGTCATCGTTAGGGCTCTTGTATTCCATGGCAATCAGGTTTCCGCCATCGTCAAACCGATAGGTCAGCACCGCGCTGCAATCCAGGTTTTCACCGATGGTCCAGTTCTTTGTAAACCGGACCATCTCCGGGCTGACCACGCCGGTGCCCTCCGGGAAAGAAATGGGGTGGTTGTCCCGTTCAAAGAAAAGGAGATACAGCTCGTCCTCAAAGCTTGCCCAGGTGTAGCCGCCGCTGGTCGGGGTCAGACATCCCACGCCGACCCCCAGAATCTTGCTGGTCGGTTCCTCCGGGTTTTCCCGGACGGCATGATAGCCCACGCCGTCATAGCGGATGGTCATATCCGTTCTGGGGAACAGCTCTTTGTCATGCTCCGTCCACTGGTCCTGGGGTACTCTTGGGCCATTATGCCTGTTGATCGTCATGAAGTTCTCGCCATCGGTCCAGGTTTCCGTGTCATCACCATCGGTGTCGGTATACCAGTGCAACACTTTCCGGGCTTTCAGCTCCTCCAGCTTTTCATAGCACCGCTCCACCGCGGCCTTGGTTTCCGGGGAGTTGAGATCCACGCTTTCGCAAAGCTCAAACTCCGCATAGAACGCGGCGGTCTTGCTGCTGCCCTGGGCGTCTCGGCAGGTCACGTTTTTTCCCATCCGGTACTGGCCGGGCTGTAGCTGGCCGTAAAGGGGGGTCCAGTCCAGATAGCCGAAGGCTCCGTATTCTTTGTTGATGCCGATGCCCTGGAGCGTCCAGTTGGGAGTCGCAATAGTAGGCAGGGCCTGCCAATGGCCGTCTACATTCTTTTCCAGCCAGTATTCATCGGTGGTGGAAAGAACGCCCTGTCCCAAAGGGGCCTGAAAATAGACCACATCTGCACCGTTGCTGGAAAGCCGGTCATCATCCACCCGAAAGGTCAAGCCCCAGCTGTCTTTTTCCGCCTGGGTGTCCAGGTCCTGGGCGGAAATCGACCCTGCCGTCATGGAGCGGCTTGCCTGAGCGAAAATGGTTTCAGGGGTCTCTTTCTCATAGCCCTGATTGACCGTATCCACATAGAAAAGCTCCAAAAAAGCCCGGGCGGTATTGGGATAGTTGGGCTGGTCGATGATGACCCGCAGCAGCGTTCCCTCCAGATCGTAGACAAAAATCACGGTCTCGGTGTAAACGGTCTTGTTTTCATCCTGCCAGCGGGCATTAAAGGCCACTTCCCGAATCTGGTCTTTTACGGTGTCGTGGACGGGAACCACGGTATCCATATCCCACAGAAACAGATTTTTCCAGGCTTCAAATCTCAGGTCTTCTTCATTGGTTTCCACCCAGGCCTCTTGGTACCAGGCATAGTGCTTCCCGCCGTACTCCATGCGGCCATTGGCGGTTTCCGGCCCGGAGGAGGACAGGTAGTTCCACAGCCGGTCCTCCCCCAGCTTTACCAGGTTCGTTTGAAAAAGGACACCGCCACCTGTATCGGTGCCAAGAATCTCATAATGAAACTCCGGCTGCTGGAATTTTTCTTCCAGGTCCTCCCGGCACTGGGAGATCTGGGCCATCTGGGCCTTCTGCTCCGGTGTCAGCTTCACAGTCTCCTTGGAAGGACTGGTCAAAAAGCAAATGGCCACAAAGAAAAAGGCCAGGACGCCTAAAAGGCTGATCCAGAAGCTGGGCTTCTTATAATTCAGGACTGATAAAATTCGTTTTTTCACGTTAACCTCCCCAAACGCAACGGGGCTTGCGGCGAAGTGGAACTGACGGCTGGAACAGGACAGCAGGGCTGCGGAATAGGACTTCCGCTCCTCCACCTCCATAAACCGCACCACCCGCTCATCGCAGGCCATTTCAATATCTTTGCACAAACAGATGTAGGCAACCCACACCAGGGGATTGAACCAATGGAGGGCCAGAGCCAGAAAGCCGATCATTTTGATCCAGTGGTCCCCCTTATCTAAGTGGGTGCGCTCGTGGGCCAGAATGTACCGGCGGCTCTGGTTGGACATGCCCATGGGAATCAGGATTTTGGGCCTCACAAAGCCCAGAATAAAGGCCGTATCGATCCGGTCTGACTCCCAGCCGCCCCGGATGCGCACCGCCTCCCGAACCCGGTTTTTAAGACGGCAATAGGAAACCAGACTGTAGATTCCAAAGCCCCCGGCAATCACCGCCCAAAGGCACATCCCCCAGACTCTCCAGCTGCCCTCTGGGAGATGCGGCAGCGCAAACCGGGGCTGCAAACTCAAATCGCTGCGGATTTCAATCGGCAGCAGCAGCCGGATACCCGCCAGAAGCCACAAAAGGCAAATATACTTTTTAGGCGTTTTCCACAGCACCAGCCGGATCACCAGCACAGCCAGAATCAGGATGCTGCCGTGGAAGCTGGCAGTCAGCAGATTTTCTGCAAATCCTTCCACATCTTATTCCCCCTCGTAGCTGTCGATCAGGGCCTGCAGCTGCTCTACCTCCCGGCGGGAGAGCTTTTTGGACTTGGAAAAGGCGGCAATAAAGGCGGGCATAGAGCCTTCAAAGGTCTCCTCCATCATTTCACTGAGCCTTGAAGCCTGGGCCTCCTCCTTGGAAATCAGGGCCGTGACCACGGTGTTTTCGTTTTTCACCACCCCACGCTCGGAAAGCCGCCGGATCACCGTATAGGTGGTGGCTTTGCTCCACCCCAGGTTTTCCTTGCACAGCTCCACCAGTTTCCCGGAGCTTACCGGCTCGTTGTCCCAGAGGATCAGGCAGAAACGGTATTCGCTTTCAAAAATCTTTGGTACATCCATATTCAAAACTCCTTTCAGGTTTAACGCGTTAAACTTTACATATTGAGTTTAACACGTTAAACCAACTTTGTCAAGCATGATTTTTTCACTTCATCCCCCCATATACGGTACACCCAATGTAGCGGCGATGATCCATCGCCATGCCACGCTCCGAATACAACCCGTGCGGATGAACGGAACCACTCCCCGACATGTCATTCCGAGGGAGCGAAGCGAGTCGAGGAATCTTCCCAAGTTGCAAGTTTTATCTTGTGGTGGTTTATTTTCCAACGTAGTGGATTCCTCCACTACGCTTGCGCTCCGGTCGGAATGACAGACGTTTCTCCGTTTGTTCACTGCAAATTCGAATGTACTACGATGCCGGCCCCCGGGGGGCCGGATGGCGGCAAGATTGCCGCCGCTACACCTGTTACGTCTCACCGTGTACGCAATGTAGCGGCGATGATCCATCGCCATGCCACGCTCCGAATACAACCCGTGCGGATGAACGGAACCACCCTCCGGCATGTCATCCCATCCTGCAATTTTGAATGAATAAATAACGGCAAGATTGACAAGAATGACAAGAATGATTATAATGATGACAAGAAAGCAAATTGGAGGTGCCTTATGAACTTCGTAGAAAGTGAAACCGTCGAACTCAAATCCACGGTGGTTGCAGACCTTTGCAAAGAGGTGATCGCCTTTGCCAATACCAAGGGTGGTATCCTTTATATTGGCGTTGAGGATGACGGTACGGTGGTTGGCGTAGAGGGTGCCGACCGTATCACCCTGCAAGTCAATAATATGGTTCGGGATTCCATAAAGCCCGACCTGACCATGTTTGTTCGCTACGAAACACAAACAGTGGAGGGGAAACAAATCATTGCCGTCACTGTTCAAAAGGGCACAGACCGCCCCTATTATCTGGGCAGCAAAGGGCTAAGGCCCAGCGGTGTCTATGTCCGCAACGGCACGTCCTCAGACCCCGCCACAGATACTGCCATCCGAAGAATGATCAAGGAAACAGATGGCGACAGCTTTGAATCCATGCGCTCCTTGGAACAGAATCTATCCTTCCAGGCGGCAGAAACCCAGTTTTCCAAGCGGAACATTCCTTTTAATGCCGCTAAAATGCAGACAATGGGCATGGTGTCTCAGGACGGCATTTATACCAATGTTGCACTGCTTCTGTCTGACCAGTGCCCCAGCACCATCAAAGCCGCAACCTTTTCAGGCAGTGACCAGGCCGTTTTTCAAGACCGGCGGGAATTCACCGGTTCCCTTTTTCAGCAGATGGAGCGCCTTTACGCCTATCTTGACCTGCACAATCAAACCAAAGCCACCTTTGAGGGGTTATACCGAAAGGATACCCGGGATTACCCAGAGGAAGCACTGCGGGAAACGCTTATGAATTCTCTGGTACACAGAGACTATTCTTTCCACGCCAGCACATTGGTCAGCATCTATGACGACCGAATCGAATTTGTATCCGTAGGCGGTCTTCCCACCGGGATCACCCTGGATGACATTCTGCTGGGCCTCTCCGTTTGCAGAAACCCCAAATTGGCAGCCATCTTCTATCGCTTGCAGCTGATCGAAGCCTACGGAACCGGCATGCCCAAAATCATGCGGGCCTATGCGGGTTCAGGTTTGGAGCCAAAAATCGAGGTAACAAACAACGCTTTTAAGATCACACTTCCAAACCGAAACGCTGACAGGATAAGCAATTCCGCCCCAAACGAGCAAGAAGTTATGAATTTGATCACGAAAAAGGATTCTGTCACACGCCGGGACGTGGAGCAGTTGTTAAATGTCAGCCAAACCACTGCCAACCGCATTCTGAAACACATGGCTGCCCAGGGCCTTGTGTACCAGGACGGCAACGGCAGAAATACCGCATACAAAAAAGCCCGCTGAACACCACCCCCCTCAGCCCCTTTCCCATAGGGCTGAGGGGGTTCACATCGTGGCAGCTTGAAAAAAGGATTCCCCCTATGATAAACTATTTTCGGAAACCTTGTGACCCTGGTCCCGTAAATTCGTACTATCAGGGTGAAGAACAAAGGAACCCCTGGTTCGGAGGTTCCCGAAAAAAGGATGTGACACCATTGGAAGATTCCCAAATCATTGCATTGTTCTGGGCCAGAGAGGAAGAGGCCATTGCCCAGACCCATGCCGCCTATGGCAGAAAGCTTTTCTGCCTGTCGGAGCGAATTTTAGGCAGCCGGCAGGACGCGGAGGAGAGTGTCAACGATACCTACCTGAAGGTCTGGAATTTGATCCCGCCCCAGAAGCCCCGGTTTTTCTATGCCTTTCTGGCCTCCATCTGCCGCCACCTGTCCTTTCACCGGCTGGACTGGAACCAGGCCGCCAAGCGAAAGGCCCAGGTGGTGACTTTGACGGAGGAAATGGAGCTGTGCATCCCCGACCCCAGCCGGGAGCGGGAGATGGAGGCCCGGGAAATCGGGCAGGCCCTGACCGCCTTTCTGGAAACCCTGCCCCAGGAGACCCGGCTGATTTTCCTGCGGCGGTACTGGCACCTGGACACCATTGCGCAAATCGCCGCCCGGTACGGTCTTACGGAGAGCAAGGTCAAAATGCAGCTCAGCCGCACCAGAGGAAAGCTGCGGACATTTCTGGAACAGGAGGAAATTACGGTATGAACGGGAAAGACTTGATGATAGGCCTGAGCTGCATCGATCAAAAGCTCATTGAAGAATCCGAGTGTGAAGGGCTTTTTCGGGAGGCTGCCCCCCGGTCCCCCAGAAAGAGCCTCCGTCGGCCCCTGCTCCTTGCGGCGGTGCTGCTCCTTGCGGCGGCTCTGGTAGGCTGTGCGGTGGTCTGGGCCAGCATCCTCTTTGGCTCTCCCAAGGAGATGATCGCCGGGCTTTACGGTGAAAACACCGGTTTTTCCAGTGCCGCCCCCAGGGATGACTATGACCCGGAAAAGCCTGACTCCCAGGGCTGGACCGCTCCCGGCTTTGAAAAGCAGCCTGTGGAGGAAACCGTGGCCCAGGAACTTCAAAAATGGGTCTCCCCTGTGGGCCAGAGTATTACTACCGATGGCCTGAAGCTGACGGTAGATGCCTATATCTATGACAGTGCCACCCAATGCGGACTCATCACCATGCTGCTGGAACATGACACGCCTTTTTCTGATGACCAGCTGGGTCTGGGCCGTGACGGATGTCTGGGCGGTATCCATGGATCGCTTTTGAACTTCAATCAGTATGGCTGGCCCTACCTGATTCCGGAAAAAACCACGGAGAACCTGTTGGCCTTCACCTTCTATTTCCGGGCGGACCTGCGCAGCGGAACGAACCTGCTGGTCTCCTTCCCGGATTTTGACAGCCAGGACCGCTATGAGGAATACGAGAAAAACCGCCCCGGAGAGATTGCCGCCACCCGTCAGCGGCTGAAACAGGAATTGACCCCGGAGGAGGTGGCCCAAAAGCTTCAGGAACTGCAATACCCCAGGGGCTATAATGAAGAATATGACGACTACTACTTCCTGGCCGCCTATGAATATGACCAGGCCCATTTAGACAGCCTCACCACCCCCGAGGATCTGGAACGGCAGTCCATGGAACAGCAGCTGCGGCAGGAACTGACCCCAGAAGAAGCGGAAGCAAAGCTGCGTGCACTATGGGGAGACGATCTGGTAGAGGAGACCTTTGCAGATCGCTCAGAGGAGGTTCCGGATTTTGCCTACAGCGAACTGGCGGACCGGAAATATGAGCAGAACCACATGGACGAAATGATCTGTGTGTCCCTGCCGGACAGCGGCAGCTTACCCTATCGAACCTTTGGTCAGGGAGGTGTGTATGTAAATTCCCTGGCTGTAAGGATTCAGACTTCTCGTTATGCAGAGGAGGGCAGTGATATTCATACTCTGATTTTCCATATGACTGATGGCACGTCATTTGTGGTAGCGGATGGGCTTACCGATAATACACTGTTCAAGCGTGGAATCGAGCATGATGACTCTCTGTATATGCTGAACAGTGCCATCAATATTGACAAGATCCAGTCCATTGAGGTGGCGGGAGATACCGAAACCTATACCCTGGAAGCGGATCAGGAATAAAACAGGCCCGGCAAGTTTTCACTTGCCGGGTCTGCCGTCTTTATAAAGGGGTTGCCTCTTTTTCATCCGCTGATATCACAGCCGCTCCCGCACCATCATCAGGGCATAGCCCAGCAGGTTTTGGCCGTTCCATTTGCTCCGCTCCAACCGGTCCGGGTCTGTCATGGACAGTCCGATCCCCCAAATGCGATCTCTGACGGCGCACTCTGCCACGGTTAGCGGATCCATCATTTCCGCCCCTTAAAATCCCGGTCGATCTCCTTTTTCCAGTCCGCTTGCAGCGGGGCGGCGCAGGTGCGGACCTGGCAGACGGCTTGGGCGAGGGATTCGTAGATGACCCGGGTGCCCCGGCTGTCGGCGTGGTAGTCGGCGGCGCATTCCGGGCGGATGCCGAAGCGGCCGGCCTCTTGGGCGGCGTCGATGTTGGCCCCCAGGAACAGAAATTCCCAGCCGTACCGTTCCTGCTGGCGGCGGATCATGTCCTTGACCCGGTCGTAGTCATAGCGGCGGCTGGCGTTTTCCATGCCGTCGGTGGTGATGACAAAGAGGGTCTTTTCAGGCACATCCTCTTCCCGGGCGTATTTGTGGACGTTGCCGATGTGCCGGATGGCGCCGCCTACCGCATCCAGAAGGGCGGTGCTGCCCCGGACATAGTATTCCTCCTCCGTCAGAGGCCCCAGCTTCTCCAGGGGCACCCGGTCGTGGATGACCTGGGTATCCTGGTCAAAGAGCACCGTGGAGACCAGGGTCTCACCGGGCTCCCGCTTCTGCTTTTCCATCATGGCGTTAAAGCCCCCGATGGTGTCCCCTTCCAGCCCGGCCATGGAGCCGCTGCGGTCCAGGATGAAAACCAGTTCTGTCAGATTCTTCTTCATAACGCATTCCTCCAAAAAATAAATGAGGCCACAGGGGTTTTGTAACCTTGTGGCCTCATTATACATTTTGAATCCCGGACTTTGGTCTCTCGTTGGGAGACCTTAGCACCCCAGGCAGACCTGGTCAAACTGATAGAGGGCGGCGTTGATTTCGTAGATGTCATAAACGCCCCGGCGGATGTAAAACTCGATGATCATGTCAAAGGTATTGCTGTGGGACAGGGAAAAGCCCACGGTCCGCAGCAGGTCCTCCGTCTCCCCCAGGGTCAGCTTCAGAGCGATGGCAAAGGCCAGCACCGTTTGCTTGCTGGGCTTATACTTGGGGTCGTTGTTGATCTTCCAGAAGGTCTTTTTGCTGACGTTGGCCCGCTTGTAGCACTGGACCTCCGTCATGTTTTTCCGGTCAATGAGCTTCAAAAGCGTCACCGCAAAGGAATCATCCTGTTGTTTCAGCCACACCCCCAAATCTTCCGGAGCCTCACAGGACCGTGCTTCACAGGGCAGGGTCTCAAAGCAAACAGGCTCCTCCATGGAAAGCCGCGCGCTTTTGCACTCCAGGAAGCCTTCTTCCCTGGAAGTGCGGAGAAACCGTTCCAATTCCCCTCTTCTGCTGATTTTGTAGGCATCCCGGTCATAAATGCAGAGATAAACCAACAATTCCCCATCCGTCACCGTGAGATAGTCCCGGATGGCCGCCGTGGCAATGGCAAGCACCCGGTTCTTGGGAAAGCCAAAGGTTCCGGAAGAAATCAGGGGAAAAGCAATGGACTGAAGCCCCAGTTCCCCGGCCTTTAAAAGGGCATTGAGATAGCAGCCGCGCAGCAGCACCGCCTCGTTTTTCCGTCCCCCGGCCCAGACCGGACCTCGGGTGTGAAACACGTATTCACAGGGCAGCCCAAAGCCCGGTGTCACCCGCAGTTCCCCCTGCCCCAGTTTTTCCAACATCCCGCAGGCCTGCCGCAGCCCCGGCCCCGCCGCCTGATGGACGGCATGGTCCACCCCACCGGAGCCGGAATACCGGCTGTCCGTTGGGTTCACAATGGCATCCACAGGGAGCTTCGTAAGATCTTCCTGAAGAATTTCAAAAGGCATTGGCAGGACCTCCTTGTAGTTTTCCAGCGTGTTTTCTGCTTTTCTGTCTGTATTCTACCACATCCGTTCAAAGAATGAAAGCACCATTCCGCAACGCCTTCTTTCTATTTTCCCAAAATTGTGTTAGTATCAAATGAAACAATCGCCCCTCCCGGAACGTGTTGTATATGAAAGGAGATGATCGCTTGCAGGAAGAACGATTGTCAGAAGCCATGGACCGGTATGGCGATGCCGTCTACCGCCTTGCCCTGTGTCGGCTGCAAAATGTCCAGGATGCGGAGGATGTCTATCAGGAGACCTTTCTTCGCCTGTTTCAGGAGGATGCGGCGGGCTGGGACGAGGAACACCGAAAGGCGTGGCTATTGCGTGTGGCCGTGAATTTATGTCGGGATGTGGGCCGGAAACGGAAAACCCGGAGCTGGGTTTCCCTGGAAGATGTGGCGGAGATCCCCGGCGGAAACGTGCCTGAATACGCGGAGCTGTGGGATGCGGTAAACCGTCTGCCGGAAAAATACCGGATGGTTTTTCATCTGCACTACGCCGAAGGGTGCAAAACAGAGGACATTGCCAGAATTTTGAGGATTCCGGGGGCAACGGTCCGGGTACGGCTGTCCCGGGCCAGAACGATTTTGCGGAAGGAGTTGGAACTCTATGACCTATGCTGATTATCAAAAACTCAACGACTGTATTCACGCTCCGGCGCACCTGAAAGAGGACGTGCTTCAAAAAGCCCGGGCCAGGAAGCCCAGGCGCTCCAGGGTGCTGCCCCGGCTGGTGGCAGCGGCGGCCTTGGCGGCGGTGATCCCCCTGTCCGTATTGGCCGTGACGAAAATGCCCGGTCTGCGGGAATACCTGACCCGGTTTGGTTTCAAAAATCCGGAGGCGGTGGAGCAGCTGGTGGAGAAAAACACCCAGGAAGTGTCCCACAGCAATGACTTGGCACACTACACCATTGAGGAAACCCTTTGCGACGGCAATGCGCTGTATGTAACGGTAAAAATCGCCCCCAGAAACAGCAGCCATTTTCTGGTGCCTGAATACACCATGCTCTCGGACAGCATTCAGTCCCTGAACCTGGAGGGGCCGGCGGGCCAGACGGTGGGGGAATACCTGAAATCCGTCAAAAAAGAACCGGTATTCGCCGGCGTGTGGTTGGGAACCAATGGGGAAGGGTCCCAGGGCTGGTGTGACCCCCAGGGAAACCTTTATTACTATATTACCGCGCAGATGCCTGCGGACGGCATCCTTCATGTATCCGGCACTGCCAGAACCAAGCAAATGAAAGAAGTCTGCCGGGTGACTTTTGAGCAGAAAGTGGAAAGCAAAGCCTCAACCCAGGAAACCACGGCGGGCAGCTGTGACCCCCGGATCACGGAATCCGGCATTGAAATGGAAAGCATTCAGGTGGAAGAAACGGAGCTTGGGTATTATGTAACCTTTACTTGGCACAAACTCTATGAGAATCGGTCTGTCAGCCTGAGCCTGACGGATGAATCCGGCGAATACTTGCCCAGTTTGCCCACTTTCAGCAGCGGGCAGACCCTGAACGCCGACGGCAGCTATACCCAGACCCTTTCCGCGCAAAAAACCGTCGGCATGGAAGATCTGTATTTTGTGATCCAGTGGGGGCAGCCCTTTGGGCCCTACCCTGTGCTGGCAAAGTAAGGAGGAAACAACATGAAAAAGATATTGCCCGTTTTACTGGCTTGTTTGATACTCTGGGGCTGTGGTGCCAAGGAAGCCCCCGCCCCTACTGCTGGGGTGACAGTGGCGACAGAGGCGGCAGAAACCACCGTAGCAACAGGACCCACCGTGGCAGCAGAACCCGTAGAAACAGAACCGATCCCGGAGCATTTGCAGCTTCGCCCTAAGGAAAATTACAACGTGGATGCCGAGGTCTTTTCCCACGGGGTCACATCTGCCGCCCCTGTAGAAATGGCACCGCTGGGGCTGACAGCGGAGCAGCTGCTGTCCATCCTGATACCCGAGGACACTTCCCAGCGGACGGCAGAAAATGAGGAATTCAGACGCATTGTGACCACGGAGCAGAGCAGCAGCCTGACATTCACGGATAGCTATTTCACTGCTTTCCGGGGCGGATATGAACATCAGGATTTATGGGAAATGGAGACCCTTCTGTCAGGCTGGGCCCAGGAACACCCGGAGGACGCGGTGCATCCCCTGGATTTTATGTCCCCGGAGGAGGCTCTTCAAAAGGCAAAGGATGTATTGAAGCAGATGAACGTGGGCTATGAGCCGGTGGTGGATGTCTTTGCGGCCCTCACCGGCCCGGAGATCAACGCCTACCAGCAGGTATGCCTGGATGACCCCATGTATACGGAATTTGGAAAATTCCACATGCTGCCGGAGCTGACGGATGCCTATGATGCCTATTATCTTCACTTTTCCTTTGCGTTCAACGGCATTCCTCTATCCCAGCCCGGTGTCATGAGCGACACCTACGGTGCGGTATTCGCTCCCGATGCGGCCATGCTCATCACCCGAGAGGGCATTGCGTTCTTTTCTTGCCTGGGTCTGCAAGCACTGAAGTCCGTAGGGGAACCCCAGCCCCTGATCACGGCGGAGCAGGCCATTGAAGCCATGGGGAAGGTGGTGCAGGACCGTTTTTACGACCAGGAAGTCTATAGCACTTCCCGGCTGGAACTGGGGTATCTTCCCTTGTGTGCAGAGGGAAAAACCACACTGATCCCCTATTGGGGCGTAGAAGTGCTGACCTCTCAAGTCCCAGATGACCTGCCGCCCCAATACCGCCCCCAAATCAGCAACTGGTTCAATGGCTTCACCGGTGCCTATTTTACGGATGAATAAGAACCGCCGGGGAGCGATTCTATAAATCCATTCCGGACAACCTGATGCGGGATGTGGGCGTTTGGATCGGTATTCTGTAAGGCAAAAAGAGCTATCTGACTTTCCGCATTGGGGTCAGGTAGCTCTTTCATTCTAGGATTTTTAAAGGCTCTGCGCACCCGATTTGGAAGGCGGCAGAGCTTTTGCAATCAAAAACTTTCCAAACAATATTGGCATCATATGTGCAAATGCATTTTCGTAAAAAGCCTTCAGTTTCTCGTCCAATCTTCTTTATGCCACTTCTCAATGACATTCTCAACCTGAGTGACCAGCTGTTCCTTGTTGGGCATGTACTGCACATACCGGGATGCAAAAATGTTGTTAGACAGGCCGCCCAGTGCATACTCCGCTGTGACACTGTCCTTTTCCGTGCAGACCAGTTGGCATTGATAGATTCCTTTTCATAAAATCTTCCAGTAG
This sequence comes from uncultured Oscillospiraceae bacterium, assembly GCA_934589525.1. GTDB lineage: Bacteria > Bacillota > Clostridia > Oscillospirales > Oscillospiraceae > Faecousia. The sequence goes on from CAKTOB010000019.1 coordinate 34,032, forward strand.
GTACCCAGAAGCTCGCTGTTGACCTGTCTGGCAATATTCCTCCTGAACGCATCCAGAACTGTTTTGATTTCCAGAATCACGGCAGACATCTCATTTTGCGGAATCATATCATCATTCACCATAGGATTTCCCTCCGGATTTTTGTGTATAATATAATCTCTCCTCAAATAACATCTTTTGTTAATTCCATAATATCGCCTATATCACACTGCAAAGCGGTACAAATCTTCACGAGGACGTCGGTTGTGACATTTTCATTTTTTCCGAGCTTCGCCGTTCTATCCGCAGGACTCTGACAGGCAACCCTTTTGGCGCTGTGCCGTTTTCTTTTCTCCTTGGCACGCTCATCTTGTTGCCTGCTTCCCCGGAGAAAGTATACTCTGGACGGTCATTCAGTTTTGTGGCTTTGGGATTTTCCCCCCTCACTTTACAACGGACATTTTTTCGGCATTTGTCGGCTATCCTAATTGTAAAATTTCTATGAGGTAAGCCAAAATGCTTCGTGTGCTGCTACTGTACTATACATACCAATTTAAGCCAAGCTGGCTTGCGGGGAAATATTAAATACAATTGTTTAGGTTCTTCTTGACAAATGAAGCATATCTGCTACACTCGTTATCAAGGACAACCGACACAGGAGATGGCTATTATGGCAATCGGTGAAAGGATACGTTTCATCCGCAATCTGCGGGGTATGACGCAAAAATGTCTCGGTACACTGGTCGGCTTTCCTGAGAAGACTGCCGATATTCGTATGGCGCAGTATGAAGCTGGATCACGCACCCCGAAGGAGGATCTGACCAAAGCTCTGGCACATGCGCTCGAAGTGTCGCCGCTGGCGTTGGATATTCCCGATATAGACAGTTATCTCGGGCTGATGCATACCCTGTTCGCCCTGGAGGATCGCTATGGCCTGACCATCGAGGCCAGAGACGGAGAGGTCGTTTTTCGCATTGAACCCCGGAAGGGGAAGGATGCCGCCCGTGTTTCCGAAATGGTCTACGCCTAGGCTCCCGTTGCGGAAAAGTACCGGGCCGGGGAAATCAGTAAGGAAGAATACGACAAGTGGCGCTATAACTTTCCGCAGTACGACGATACGCAGATCTGGGCCAAGGTGCCGTCGCAGGAGTTCAGCGACGCTATGGTCAAGGCGTTCAAGAACAAACTGAAAGAGTAATACAAACTGGGATTTATTGACGCAGGCCGACTTTGAAGCCGGAACACACTGCGCTGCGGGAACAACTGTACTTTGAGAGGACAAAAGGTATGATTATTCACGATTTCGATACTCAAACCGAACCGATGATCAGCATGAAAACTGTCTATGGAGAGCAACAGCATCTTGTCGATAAATGCCTGATCATTTACTCTAAAGTGATCCATGCTCCGTGAAACCGCAGGGCTTGTCCGCAAGAGAAAGAACGAGGGCTGCCTGGCTGTGGAGATGGAACTGGCCGGAGTTGAGGCTGTATGCAGTTTTAATCATTTTGAATTGTATGATTTTCTTGAGAGTGGAGATGTACTCGGTGAAAGCGGCTGGGATATTGAAGCCCTGCCCGCCGCCAATCATGACCTTGGGAAGCTCATGATTGCTTTTGAGATAGTAAAAAGAATATGAAGGTGATTCCGGGCTGGAGGATAAAGGAGGAATTGGGAAGCCGAAAGTGATTTGAGCAATAGATTGGGACTGTGAAAAGCCTGGAGGAGACAATGAATTTGCTTGTTAGAAATGCGAAGAAGACAGATTATCATGCAGTCAGAAAAATAATGAATCAGGTTCAGGAAATGCATGTGGCATGGAGACCTGATATCTATAAATCCAATGAGAATCTCATATCAGAAGATATTTTCGATCTTATGATCAGTAGCGGAAATCTATATGTTGCGGATGTAGACGGAACAGTTGCGGGGGTTCTGGAAGTAACATATAAGCATGTTGAAAGTCCCGCCCATGTTAGACGAGATGTGGTCTTTATTGAAAGTATGGCTGTTGACGCTGACTTCAGGGGAAATGGAATAGGACATCAGTTTTTTGAAAAAGTGAAAGAATTGAAGACCGTTTCAGGTTCTGATGGAATAGAACTTCAGGTAAATGCCAAGAACAATGCCGCATATGAAATATATAAGAAATATGGTTTTACAGAAAAATCAATAAACATGGAACTGCTATAATATAAGAGATAAGGATGAGGCATATACAAAGGTTATCTGAAGATGAATTCCTAACAACGAAAAAAGCCCTTCGCTGCATACCCACAGCGAAGGGCTTTCATAATATGGATCGTCTTAGCCGCAAACCGTTCAGAATGACTCCTTTGCCCCAAAACCACTTGGTACGAAGAACAAAGGGAAATCATGCGGCCGTTATCAAATTGTTATCAAAGGAACTATTGCGAAGCCGGAAAGCCTTGATATTGCTGGGTCTTTCGGCTTTTGTACCTCATTCCCACTCGCCAAATGAATCTCATTTCTAAACCTTTTTGTTTGGACGATTTGACTTCAATTGACATAGTTTGATTCGCATTATCCTGATCCTATGTGTTTTCTGAGTTTTTGCTATCAAAAAGCTATCAGAGGGTGCTATCAACCAGGGAAAAACGTAGTTTTTCGTATCTGTACTATACCAGTTATCCATAAAATGCGCAAGGGCCATTTACCAAAATTCATAGTTTTTCAAATTTGGTAAATAGGATGAGGCTATAATATGTCTCATACACCCTTTCCGAACCCTGCAAAACCGATGCCATAAAACAGACCTTATACCATTTTCTCATACTCCTGCATGAACGGCCTGGGCGATGGAGCTTTCCACAAAGCTGTTCAGCGTCATGTTGTGGGACATGGCGGCAACCACTGCCTGCTTGTGCAGCTCCGGGGAAATGCGGACATTAAAGCTCCCTTTGTAGGCCCGCTCCGGCTCCTTGCCCTGCTGGACGCACAGCTCCAAGTAATCGTCCACCGCACCATGAAAATCCGCGATCAACTCTTGCGCGTTGTTTCCGTCATAAGAAACCAACGCCCGGATGCCCAGAACCTTGCCATAGAACAGAGCATCTTCTTCCGAAAACTCCACACTGCCGAGATAGCCTTTGTATTCCATCGTATTGTTCATAGAAGTCCCTCCTGTTCCAGAATTTCAATCAACTGCTTTACTTGGTACTCTAATAATTCCTTGCGAGGATGCGGTTTATGCATCAAGATAGGAGGATGATTATCAGACACAAACATGATTCGTGAACCGCTGGTACGGCCTTTATTGGAACGCTCGTAGTGAAAATACCGCAATAAGCTCTCTGCATCATCGAAGGTAAATGTTTTGGGCTTTGCTCTTAGGCGTTCAATGAGTTTCTCTTTCTGTCCCATGGAATCGTCCCCTCCCTTTGCTAATTCATTATACTACACCGTGATTGAGAATGCAACTGTTTTTAGTGACAATTTGCTGCGTACAATAAACGGTTAGATGTTTTCCCGATGATCTACTTAGCAAAATTGAAAACAATTTCAAGCGGATGCCCAGACGGCCCTTTTTGACGGAAAAGGTTTTCCCGCATTCAGGCATAATTAAAAACCTCTGCCGCCCCCGATTGGGAACGCAGCAGAGGTTTTTGTCATCATTAGGACTTTTTAACCCCAAGTATCACGAATTTTTTATTCCCACTCCACCGTTGCCGGGGGTTTGCTGGTGACGTCGTAGACGACCCGGTTGATGTGTTTTACTTCGTTGGTGATGCGGTTGGAGACGGTGGCCAGGATGTCGTAGGGGATGCGGGCCCAGTCGGCGGTCATGAAGTCGTCGGTGGTGACGGCGCGGATGGCCAGCAGGTGGTCATAGGTTCTGTGGTCGCCCATGACGCCTACGGTGCTGACACCGGGCAGGACGCAGAAGAACTGGGCCATCTGGCTTTCGTAGCCGTTTTTGGCCATTTCATCCCGGAGTACCCAGTCGGCTTCCTGGAGGATCTTGACCTTCTCGGCGGTGACCTCCCCGATGATGCGCACGCCCAGGCCGGGGCCGGGGAAGGGCTGCCGCCAGACCAGCTCGTGGGGGATGCCCAGCTGCTCGCCTACCCGGCGAACCTCGTCCTTAAACAGGCTGGCCAGGGGCTCGATGATGTCCAGGAATTTCACATCCTCGGGCATTTTGACCTTATTGTGGTGGGTCTTGATCTTATCGGCGTTGCCCTTGCCGGACTCAATGCAGTCGGGGTAGATGGTCCCCTGGGCGAAGAAGGCGTCCTGACCGCCCTGGCGGCGGACCTCGTCCCAGAACACCTTATAGAACTCGGTGCCGATGATTTTCCGCTTCTGCTCCGGGTCTACCACGCCCTTCAGGCACTCCAGGAAGTGCTCCTGGCAGTTGACCCGGACGAAGTGCATATCGAAAAGGCTGGTGAAGGTCTTTTCTACAAAGTCGCCCTCATCTTTCCGCATCAGGCCCTGGTCTACGAAGACGCAGGTCAGCTGGTCGCCCACGGCCCGGCTGATAAGGCCCGCAGCCACGGAGGAGTCCACGCCGCCGGAGAGGCCCAGGATGACCTTCTTATCCCCGATGCGCTCTCTCAGGGCTTTCACGGTATCCTCAATGAAGGAATCCATCTGCCAGTCGCCCTGGCACTGGCACACGTTATACAGGAAGTTTCGCAGCATCTGGTTGCCGAACTGGCTGTGGGTGACTTCCGGGTGGTACTGCACGGCGTAAATGCCCGCTGCCTCATTCTCCATGGCAGCCACCGGGCACTTATCAGTGGAGGCTGTGATTTCAAAGCCCTGGGGCAGCGCATCAATGCGGTCCGTATGGCTCATCCAGACGATGCTCTCGGCGGGTACGTCCTGGAACAGCTTGGAGCCGGGTTTTTGCAGGTTCAGCTTGATTTTGCCGTACTCGGAGGTCTCGGCGGTGATGACGGAGCCGCCGGCCATCCAGGCGGTAAGCTGGCAGCCGTAGCAAATGCCCAGAACGGGAATGCCCAGCTTCAAAACCTCCGGGTCATAGTGGGGGGAGGACATATCATAGACGCTATTGGGGCCGCCGGTGAAGATAATGCCCTTATAGCCCCGGTCCTTGATTTCCTGGGGGATGATCGCATCGTATTGTTCGATCTCCGCATAGACGTGGAGATCCCGGACGCGGCGGGCGATCAGCTGGTTATACTGTCCGCCAAAGTCCAAAACCAGAATTTTTTCCAATGAGGTTCCCTCCGTTTATAGGTTGATCTCCGCGGTTTCCCGCTTCACGTCCGCAATCAGCGGCTGGATGCCCTTTAAGAACCCGTCCACCTGCTCCGGACAGCGGCCCACATAGAGCTTGGGGTCCAGCAATGCTTCCATTTCCGCGGGAGTCATGCCAAATTCCTTCCGCTGGGACAGCAGCTCCAACAGATTGCAGCTTTCGCCGTTTTTCATCCGAGCCGTGGCTTCCATAGAGCAGGAGCGGATGATCTCATGCAGCTCCTGCCGGTCGCCGCCCCGCTTGACGCCCTCCATCATCAGGTTCTCGGAGGTCATAAAGGGCAGGTACTCCCGGACGGTGCGGTCCACGATTTTTTCATTGACGTGAAGGCCGTCAGTGACGTTCTGGGCCAGACGCAGCACGGCATCGGCGCACAGGAAGCCCTCGGGCAGGGAGATCCGCCGGTTGGCAGAGTCGTCCAAGGTCCGCTCCAGCCACTGGGTGGAGGCGGTCATGGGGGCATTCAGAGCGTCGGCCATAAGGTACCGGGACAGGGAGCAGATCCGCTCGCAGCGCATGGGGTTGCGCTTATAGGGCATGGCGGAGGAGCCGATCTGATTCTTTTCAAAGGGCTCTTCCACCTGCCGGTCGTGCTGCAGCAGCCGGATGTCGTTGGCCATGCGATAGCAGCTCTGGGCGATGGAGGAGAGCACATTGAGAATGCGGCTGTCCAGCTTCCGGGGGTAGGTCTGGCCGCAGACGGCAAAGCACTTGTCAAAGCCAAAGTCTGCGGAGATCATCCGGTTCATTTCGTCGATCTTGGCGGTGTCGCCGTCAAAGAGCTCTACAAAGCTGGCCTCGGTGCCGGTGGTGCCCCGGCAGCCCAGGAAGCGCATATTGTCAATGACAAAGTCCAGCTCTTCCAGGTCCGCCACCAGATCCTGCATCCACAGGGTGGCCCGCTTGCCGACGGTCACCAGCTGGGCGGGCTGATAGTGGGTATAGCCCAGGGTGGGCATGGCCTTATAGGTTTCCGCAAACTCCCGGAGATTTGCCAGGACCTTCAGCAGTTCGCCCCGGAGATAGCGCAGGCCGTCCCGGTAGATCACGATGTCGGCGTTGTCGGTCACATAGCAGGAGGTGGCACCCAGGTGGATGATGCCGGCGGCAGAGGGGGCCGCCAGGCCATAGGCGTAGACATGGGCCATGACGTCATGGCGCACCTGCTTTTCCCGCTGGGCAGCGGCGGCATAGTCAATATCCGTAATGTGGGCTTCCAGCTCCTCCACCTGCTCCTGGGTAATGTTCAGGCCCAGGGCATGCTCGGCCTTGGCAAGGCTCACCCACAGCTTCCGCCAGGTCTGATAGCGTACATCCTGAGAGAACAGGTGCAGCATATACTCCGAAGCGTATCGGGAGGACAGCGGGGATTCATAACGGTCTGTCATAGGGGCCTCCTTAGCGGTAGATGATGCTGTCACGCTCCGGTCCTACGGACACATAGCCAATGTGGCAGCCCACTTTTTCTTCAATGTATTCCACATACTTCCGGGCGTTCTCCGGCAGCTCCTCCCAGGTGCGGCAGCCGGAAATATCGCACTTCCAGCCGGGGAGGTACTCCAGGACCGGCTTGGCCTCTCCCAGCACCGCGGGGAAGGGGAACTCGTCGGTCTCTACGCCATTCAACTCATACCGGGCGCAGACGGGGATTTTTTCCATATAGCCCATCACGTCCATTTTGGTCAGGGCAATGGAGGTGGCACCCTGGCAGCGGACACCGTAGCGAGTGGCCACGATGTCGATGGGGCCTACCCGGCGGGGACGGCCGGTCTTGGCGCCGTACTCATAGCCCGCCTCCCGCAAATCCTCCGCGTCCTTGCCGAAGAACTCGCAGGTAAAGGGGCCTTCGCCCACGCAGCTGGAATAGGCCTTCACAACGCCCACCACCTGGTCGATTTTTACATTGGGCGCGCCGGAGCCCACGGGGGCATAGGCGGCAATGGGATTGGAAGAGGTGGTGTAGGGGTGGATGCCGTAGTCCAGGTCCCGCAGAGCGCCCAGCTGGGCCTCAAAGAGGATCTTCTTGCCGGACTCCTGGGCATCCCGCAGGAACACGCCGGTGTCTTCCACAAAGGGCTTGATTCTCTCGCAGTAGTCATTGACCCAGGCCATCAGCTCTTCCATGGTCACGGGCTCCGCGCCGTAGACCCCGGTAAGGGTCAGGTTCTTCCACTCAAGCAAATCCTGCAGGTGCTCCTTCAGGTGCTCGGGGTACAGCAGTTCTCCGGCCAGCACCGTCTTCTTGGCGTACTTGTCCGCATAGAAGGGGGCAATGCCCTGCTTGGTGGAACCGAACTTCTTGTCCGCCAGACGGGCCTCCTCCAGGCCGTCCAGCAGCCGGTGCCAGGGCATCAGCAGGCTGGCTCTGTCGGAAATCTTCAGGTTTTCGGGGGTCAGGGAAACGCCCTGGGACCGAACCTCCTCTATTTCCTTCCACAGGTTCTCCGGGTCAAGGGCCACGCCGTTGCCCAGAATGTTGACAACGCCCTTGCGAAAAATGCCGGAGGGCAGCAGATGCAGGGCGAATTTGCCATACTCATTGATGACCGTATGTCCCGCGTTGCCGCCGCCCTGGTAACGGACGACAATATCGTAGTCCTGGGTCAGCAGGTCTACCATCCGGCCCTTGCCTTCGTCGCCCCAGTTGATACCAACGATTGCGCAGTTTCCCATAATGTGATCCTCCGATTTATTACTAAAATTGGGTCTACTATACCATGTTTATACGCACGGAAGCTCCGGCAGGGGTTTTTCCCACCGGAGTTTCCAAAAGAACGCTTTTACTTGAGATGTTCCTCCAGTCGGCGCATGATCTCGGCGTAAGCCTCTTCCACGCCGCCCAGATCCCGGCGGAAGCGGTCCTTGTCCAGTTTCTCGTGGGTCTCGGTGTCCCACAGGCGGCTGGTGTCGGGGCTGATCTCGTCAGCCAGGACGATGGTGCCGTCGGACAGCCGGCCGAACTCCAGCTTGAAGTCCACCAGGGTCACGCCGCAGGTCAGCCAGAAGGCCTTCAGGGCCTCGTTGATGCGGAAGGAGTAGTCCTCAATGGTCTTGATCTCCTCGGGGGTGGCCAGCTTCAGGGCCAGAGCGTGATAGGTGTTCAGCAGGGGGTCGCCCAGCTCGTCATTCTTATAGGAGAACTCAATGGTGGGCTGGTCAAATACAATGCCTTCCTCCACGCCGTAGTGCTTGGCAAAGGAACCGGCGGAAATATTCCGGACGATGACTTCCAGCGGCACGATGGAAACCTTCTTCACCAGGGTCTGGCGGCTGTCCAGCTCCTTGACGAAGTGGGTGGGGATGCCCTTCTTTTCCAGCATCTGCATCAGGCGGTTGCTCATCTCGTTGTTGATGACGCCCTTGCCGGAAATGGTGCCCTTCTTCAGGCCATTGAAGGCGGTGGCATCGTCCTTATATTCCACGATCAGAAGTTCAGGATCATCGGTCTTGAAAACTTTTTTTGCTTTTCCTTCGTACAGCTGCTCCAACTTTTCCATAATGTAACAGTTCTCCTTTTCTGGTAGAAAAAATAATGGACAAAACAAAAAAGGGACAAAGCCGCCCGGGGCTTTCACCCGTAGACACCCTCCGTCTCTACCATCAAATTCTACAATATCCGCACCCTGTTTGTCAACGGGCACTTGGACAAAAGTTTTGCGGAAAGAGCCCCGGTTTCTATGGCTTTTGCCAGAAAACCGGGCCGCCTGTTGGAGCGGCCCGGTTTTTGGTCAGTTTTCAAAGGGTTTTTCCCCGTAGGGGGTATCCGTCTGCTGCTTCCGGGGCGGCATGCCCAGCTCCTTTTCCCGGGAGAGGAACAGGAAAACGGGCCGCAGGAAGGTAAAGAACACCGACAGCACCAGATACAGCGAGGCGTTATCCGGGTCGCAGGAGGCGTAGACATCGTAAAGGGCCATAAACTGCATGATCGCACCGGCCAGGCCCGCCACGCTCAAAGGGATCAGCAGCAGCAGGGCGGTCATGACCCCCTCAAAGGATTCCGCCACGATCATGGCGACAAACACGGCCAGCACCACACCGGTCAGCACCACGGTGCCCACCTGCAAAGCGGGCAGCCACATGCGCTTGCACTTTCTCTGGCCCCGGGTCAGATACCGGTATTGGTCAGACACCGACCCCAGCACCCAGAGGTTCGCCACGGGAATCCAGGCAAGCCAGGGACAGGAAATCCCCCGCTTTTGGGCGATGGTGTGCATGGACAGGGCTGTAAACACATAAATGGCCACGCTGACCATGGGCACAATACCGCCTTCCAGCAGCAGTCCCAATGCGGGGAACAGGGTATCGACCGAGTGAAACACATCTCCAATATCGTACATGATCATCTCACCTTTCTTTATCTTCAGATTGCAGAAATTATATCACAGGACAGAAGTTCTTGGCAATGGTTTTTTGTAAAATTTCAGAACTTTTTGCATCCCTTTTTCAGGGAAAGCCCCCTGCCCTCGTAAATGAGAGCAGGGGGCCTTTTCTTTACTTGACCAGCTTGCAAACGAGCTCGGTGTAGGCGTAGGGATCGTCGATGGGCAGCTGGGCCATGAGCTGGGCCTGGTAGCACAGCAGCTGGGCCAGGTCCTTGGCCTTGACGGGGTCGGCGGTCATGGTCTCCTGCAGCTGACGGACGGTGTCGTTGTCCGGGTTCAGCTCCAGGATCCTCGCGGAGGGGAAGCTGAACTCCGGGTTCACCCGCTTCATGTACTTCTCCATCTCAAAGCTCATGCCCGCATCCGGCACCATGGCCACAGGGCAGGAGCCCAGGTTCTTATTAAGCCGGACTTCCTTTACCTGATCTGCCAGGCTGTCCTTCACGAAGGTCAGGAAGCCCTTCTTCTCCTCGGCCTCCTCCTGGGCGGCCTTCTTCTCCTCCTCGGACTGGAGCCCCAGATCCTCCGTGGAGACGTTGCAGAAGCTCTTTTCCTGATAGGTCATCAGGGTCTGGGGCACGAATTCATCCACATCCTCGGTAAAGAGCAGGGTATCATAGCCCTTGCCGTCCAGCAGCGTCACCTGGGGCAGCTTTGCCAGCAGCTCCTTGTTTTCGCCGGGGGCAAAGTAGATCTTCTCCTGGCCCTCCGGCATGGCCTCCACATACTCCTTCAGGGAGATCAGCTTGCCCTGCTTGTGGCTGTAGAACAGCAGCAAATCCTGGCAGCTGTCCTTGTGGGCGCCGTAATCGGAGACGGTGCCGTATTTCAGCTGACGGCCGAAGGCGGCGTAGAACTCCTCGTACTTCTCCCGCTCGTTTTCCAGCATGGATTTGAGCTCCGACTTGATCTTCTTTTCGATGTTCCGGGCGATGATGGTCAGCTGGCGGTTATGCTGCAACATTTCCCGGCTGATGTTCAGGGACAGGTCCTGGCTGTCTACCACGCCCCGGACGAAGCGGAAGTGCTCCGGCAGCAGGTCCTCGCAGTTTTCCATGATCATGACACCGCTGGAATACAGCTGCAAGCCACGCTTGAAGTCCTTGGTGTAGAAATCATAGGGGGCCTTGGAGGGGATATACAGCAGGGCCTTGAAGGACACCTGACCCTCGGCGCTGAAATGGATGACCCGCAGGGGCTTGTTGAAGTCGTAGAACTTATCCCGGTAGAAGGTGTTGTACTCCTCCTCGGTCACGTCCTTCTTGTTCTTCTGCCACAGGGGCACCATGGAGTTCAGGGTCTCCACCTCGGTATAGGATTCATACTCGGGCTTGTCCTCCGGAGAATCCTCCTTCTTCCGGGACTTCTCCACCTCCATGCGGATGGGGTAGCGGATGTAGTCGGAATACTTGGTGATGAGGTTGCGGATCTCGTACTCTTCCAGATACTGGCTGTAGGTATCCTCCTCGGTATCGGCTTTCAGCACCATAATGACGTCGGTACCGGCATTATCCCGCTGGGCTTCCTCCACGCTGTAGCCGTCAGTGCCGTTGGACACCCACTTGTAGGCCTTGTCCGCGCCGTACTTCTTGGAGATCACCGTGACTTCCGAGGCCACCATAAAGGCAGAGTAGAAGCCCACGCCGAACTGGCCGATGATGTCAATGTCCTCCTTCTTCTCCATGGCCTGCTTGAAGCCCAGAGAGCCGGACTTGGCGATGGTGCCCAGGTTCTCTTCCATTTCCTCCAGGCTCATGCCGATGCCGTTATCAGACACGGTGAGGGTGCGGTTTTCCTTGTCCCGGGTGATGGTAATGGCGAACTGGTCCCGGGCGATGCCCACCTTTTCATCGGTCAGGGCCGTATAGGCCAGCTTGTCGATGGCATCGGAGGCATTGGAGATGATTTCCCGCAGGAAAATCTCCCGGTGGGTATAAATCGAATTGATCATCAGGTCCAGCAGCCGCTGGGACTCCGCTTTGAACTGTTTCTTTTCCATAAAACGTAAACTTCCTTTCCGGAGTGTCTTAGCACTCGTTTCATGTGAGTGCTAATATTATAGCGCACTTCCGGAAAAAAGCAAGGGGGAGAAAAAAAGTTCTTTCTTTATTTACAATTTTGTGGTAAGATTAGGATGTATGAGTATGCGGTCAATATAAAATTGACAATTGACAATTGACAGTTGACAATTTGCGGCAGATGCGGTTTTCCCCTGAAAAAATTCTAAAATCGTCCCAAAGGGACACCGCAATTGTCCATTGTCAATTGTTCATTGTCAATTCGATGTTCCGCAAGGCTCTATTTTTATGAAACCATCATTATTATACAACGAACAAGGAGACAAGCAATGATTACAGTCAGCAACTTGGGGATGCAGTTTGGCGGGCAGTGGTTGTTCCAGCATGTGGATCTGCAGTTTCTGCCCGGGAACTGCTACGGCATTATCGGTGCCAACGGCGCGGGAAAATCCACCTTCCTGCGGATTTTGACCGGCGAACTGGACTCCACCACCGGTTCCATCGACATTGACCCCACCAAGCGGGTATCCGTTCTGAAGCAGAACCAGAACGCCTACGATGACTATACCGTTATGGACACCGTCATCATGGGCAATCAGCACCTGTACGATGTGATGAAAGAAAAGGACGCCATCTACGAAAAGCCGGACTTTACCGATGAGGACGGCCTGCGGGCGGCGGACCTGGAGGCGGAGTTTGCAGAGCTGGGCGGCTGGGAAGCCGAGTCCGACGCTTCCCGTCTGCTGCAGGGTCTGGGCATCGGCACGGAGCTGCACTACGACCAGATGGCAAGCGTTGATCCCCGTCTCAAGGTGAAGGTCCTGCTTGCCCAGGCTCTTTTTGGCAACCCCGACATCGTCATGCTGGACGAGCCTACCAACAACCTGGATATTGAAGCCATCAACTGGCTGGAAGACTTCCTGCTGGACTTCCCCGGCATGGTCATTGCCGTCTCCCACGACCGGCACTTCCTGAACACCGTCTGCACCCACACCGTGGATATTGACTACGGCAAGATCAAGATGTACGTGGGCAACTACGACTTCTGGTACGAGTCCTCCCAGATGGTTCAGGCCATGATCCGGAACAAGAACAAGAAGAACCAGGAGAAAATCGAGGAATTGCAGCTGTTTATCCAGCGCTTCTCTGCCAACAAGGCCAAGGCCAAGCAGGCCACCGCCAGAAGAAAGCTGCTGGACAAGCTCAGCGTGGAAGAGATGCCCTCCTCCACCCGGCGCTATCCCTTCGTGGGCTTCCAGCAGGAGCGGGAGCTGGGCAAGGACGTGCTGACGGTGAAGGACGTTTCCGTCACCGTAGACGGAGTGAAGCTTTTGGACAAGGTCTACTTCTCCGTGGGCCGTACCGATAAGATTGCCTTTGTCGGTGAAAACGAGCTGGCCCAGACCGCCCTCTTTAAAATCCTCATGGGAGAGCTGGAGCCGGAGGAAGGCAGCGTCAAGTGGGGCGTTTCCACCATCCGCAGCTACCTGCCCAAGGACAACAGCCCCTATTTTGAGGGCAACGAAGAGGAGCTGGTGGACTGGCTCCGGCAGTATTCCGCCAAGAAGGACGACGTGTACCTCCGGGGCTTCCTGGGCCGGATGCTGTTCTCCAACGAAGATGTGTTCAAGCACGTCAACGTCCTCTCCGGCGGCGAGAAGGTCCGGTGCATGCTGAGCAAGATGATGCTCTCCGGTGCAAACGTCTTGCTACTGGACCAGCCCACCAACCACTTGGATATGGAATCCATTCAGGCGGTGAACAAGGGTCTGGAGGCCTTCCAGGGCGTGGTGCTGCTGGCCTCCCACGACCATGAGCTGCTGACCTCTACCTGTAACCGGGTCATTGCCTTCCAGCCCGACGGCACCATCGTAGACCGCTACGGCACCTACGACGATTACCTCAACTGGCTGGCCGAACAGAAAAAGGACTGAGGAGGAATTTTTCGTGGAAAAGATTCTGGATATTATTACCGAGAAAATGCAGGCGGCCTTTGAACAGGCGGGCTATGACCGGTCCTTCGGCCGGGTCACCGTGTCCAACCGGCCGGACCTGTGCGAATACCAGTGCAACGGCGCCCTGTCTGCCGCCAAGCAGTATAAGTGCGCCCCCATCCAAATCGCCAAGGCCGTGGTGGAGCAGCTGAACGCCCAGGACTACAGCCTGGTGGAGGCGGTCATGCCCGGCTTCATCAACTTAAAACTTTCCGGCAGCTTCCTGGCAAGCTACTTGGAAGCCATGCGCACCGCCCCCAAGTACGGCGTTGCCCAGCCCGGTGCCGGGAAGACCATCGTGGTGGACTACGGCGGGGCCAACGTGGCAAAGCCCCTGCACATCGGCCACCTGCGGCCCGCCATCATCGGTGAGAGCCTGAAGCGGCTGTACAATTACCTGGGCTACAACACCATCGGAGACGTGCACCTGGGAGACTGGGGCCTGCAAATGGGCCTGATCATTGCGGAGCTTCACCAGCGGCAGCCGGAGCTTCCCTACTTTGACCCGGATTTTCAGGGCGAATACCCCAAGGAAGCCCCCTTTACCGTGACGGACCTGGAGGAGATCTACCCCACCGCCTCCGCCAAAAAGTCTGACCCGGAATTTTCTCACCAGGCCCACCAGGCCACTTTGGAGCTGCAGCAGGGCCGCCGGGGCTACCGGGCGCTGTGGCAGCACATTATGAACGTTTCCGTGGCAGACCTGCGGAAGAACTACGACAACCTGGATGTCCACTTTGAAAAGTGGCTGGGTGAATCCGATGCCGACCCCTATATCCCCGCCATGGTGGAGGATATGAAGGCCCGGGGCATTGCCGTCCAGTCCCAGGGAGCCTGGGTCATTCCCGTGGCCCAGGAGGGGGACAAGAAGGAAATTCCCCCCTGCATCCTGGTAAAGTCCGACGGCTCCTCCATCTACGCCACCACGGATCTGGCCACCCTGGTCCAGCGGATGCAGGACTGGCACCCGGACAAGGTGCTCTACGTCACCGACAAGCGGCAGAACCTGCACTTTGAGCAGGTCTTCCGGGCCGCCAGGAAGGCGGGCATCGTGCCTCCCACCACGGAGCTGGAGCATGTGGGCTTCGGCACCATGAACGGCAGCGACGGCAAGCCCTTTAAGACCAGAGACGGCGGCGTGCTCCGGCTGGAGACCCTGATTTCCGACATGACGGACTTCGTCCGCACCAAGGTCGTGGAAAACAAGATCGTGGAGGACAGCGAGGTGGAGGCCACCACCGAAAAAATCGCCATGGCGGCCCTGAAATACGGCGACCTGAGCAACCAGCCCACCAAGGACTACAATTTCGATATGGAGCGGTTCGCCGCCTTCGAAGGCAACACCGGCCCCTACATTCTCTATACCATCGTCCGCATCAAGAGCATCCTGGCCCGCTACGGTGCCTGGGAGAACCTGCCCATCCAGGAGCCTGCCAACGACTACGCCAAGGACCTGATGCTCTCCGTGACCAAGCTTGGCCCCACCCTGGAGCAGGCCCTCAAGACCTCCAGCCCCAACCTGATCTGCTCCTACATCTACGAGCTCTCCGGCTGCGTCAACAAGTTCTACCACGAAACCCGCATCCTCAGCGAGGAAGACGAGCACCTGAAGGCCGGCTACATTGCCCTTATCGGCCTGTGCAAAAACATTCTGGAAACCTGCATCCACCTGCTGGGCTTCTCCGCACCGGAGAAGATGTAATACGTTCTTCCAATAAAATGTGGATTTTTTCTTCCCCCGGTTTTCCGGGGGAAAAAACTAAGGAGGCTTTGGTATGAATTTTCTGGAAATTGCCAATGCCCGGCAGTCCTGCCGGAGCTATGCACAGACCCCTGTGGAGCAGGAAAAATTAGACGCGGTGCTGGAAGCCCTGCGTCTGGCCCCCTCGGCCTGCAACGGCCAGCCCTATTTCGTCACCGTCTGCCGGGGGGAGACCGCCAAGGCAGTGGCCGCTGCCTGTCAGGGCATGGGCATGAACAAGTTTGCCTCCCAGGCACCGGTGGTACTGGTGCTGTCGGAAAAGGCCTACGTCAAAACAGCCGCCGTAGGCTCCAAGGTCAAGCATAACGACTACCGCTCCATCGACATCGGCATTGCCGCCGCCTATATGACCGCCGAAGCCACGGCCCAGGGGTTGGGCAGCTGCATTCTGGGGTGGCTGGATGACGAAAAAATCCGGAAAATCTGCGACCTGACCCAGCCCGTCCGGCTGGTCATCACCCTGGGCTATGCCCAGGAGGGGGACCCCCTGCGGCCCAAGAAGCGGAAAGACCTTTCAGACCTGACCGCTTATCGGGGGTAAACCATGGAGCATTCCGTTTTATCCACCCAGGGCGTTCTGCGGTGCCACAGCCTCCGGCTCCACCGGGGTGACGACCTGCTCCTGTCCATCAAGGGCCTTGCCCAAGAAGCGGACATTCAGGCCGGGGTGGTCCTCAGCGCCGTTGGCTGCATTTCCCAGGGCCGGGTGCGGGATGCCAGCGGTGTCAACATCCGCTCCATCCCGGAAGAATGCGAGATCGTCAGCCTCAACGGCACCGTCAGCCGTGAACGCTGCCACCTGCACATCGCCCTGTCCCGGGAAGACCTCACCACCCTGGGCGGCCACCTGTGCCCCGGGTGCATCGTAAACACCACCTGTGAGCTGGTCATCGCCGAGCTTCCCGGCCAGCGCTTTGACGTAGAGCAAGACCCGGAAACCGGCTATGACGAGCTGATTTTTAGCCCCGGCGTTTAATTGCCCTGTGGGCGAGACAGCGTAATAGTGGTTCGCATGTAGGGGCAGTGCTCCGAATAGGATTTGTGCGGTTGAATGATACCACTTACCGATGTGCATGTAGTAGTCCGTTAAAGCTAAAACTTTATTTCTGGATATAGATGAGCAAGCTTGATGCGAGCGGACTCTGTTGTGAAA
>CAKTOB010000020.1 GCA_934589525.1 uncultured Oscillospiraceae bacterium
TGTTTCACGTATTCGCTAACATTGCCGCTGCCATGGTTTTTAAGGTTTTCAACTCTTGATTGGCATTGTCAATTGTCCATTGTCAATTTTCCTGTCCCTGCGGTTTCGTTTTGGCGTGGTTCCGTTTGACCCGGGCGGGGGAATTTTTGTAACCTGAATCGCCGTGAAAATACACAATGAAGCAAAAGAAAAGGATTTGCTGCATTGTCGCAAAGGACATAATCCACAAGCAAAAGAAAAATTTTAAGAACTTTTATGGTTAGGATTGACAAGTGAAAAACATACGACTATAATAGGTTCAGTTCGTTGGGGAACACCCAAAATATGAAGAACGGAGGAATTTAGAATGAAAAAGTATTTGGCACTGCTTCTGACGCTTGCCATGGTTCTGACCCTGGCTGCCTGCGGCGGGAAGACGGAGGCGCCTGCTGCTACCACTGCGGCTCCCGCGGCCGATGCTGCGCCCGCTGCCACGGAAGCGCCCAAGGCCGAGAGCAAGTATCCCAGCTATTTTGACGGCATGGACGATCTGATCGCCGCTGCCCAGGCTGACGGGGAGCTGACGGTTTACGGCTCCTGCGAGGAAGAGTATCTGGCCGCTGCCTGCCAGCATTTCCAGGAGCTCTTCGGCATCAAGGTCAACTATCAGCGCCTGTCCACCGGTGAGGTCCAGGCCAAGATCGAAGAAGAAAACGGCAACCCCTCCGGCGACGTCTGGTTCGGCGGCACCACCGACCCCTACAACGTCTGCGCGTCCAAGGGACTGCTCCAAAAGTACGAGGCCAAGAACGCCTCCCATCTGCTCAGCGACATGTACAAGGACAAGGACGGCCAGTGGTACGGCATTTACAAGGGCATCCTGGGCTTCATGGTCAACACCGATGAACTGGCCCGCCAGAACCTGGAAAAGCCCGCCGACTGGCAGGATCTGCTGAAGCCCGAGTACAAGGGCCTCATCTGGCTGTCCAACTACAATACCGCCGGTACCGCCAAGCTGGTCATCAACACCATGATCCAGAAGTACGGCCATGACGAAGGCATCCAGTATCTGGTGGACCTGGACAAGAACATTGAAGTTTACACCAAGTCCGGCTCCGGCCCCTCCAAGAACGTGGGCACCGGCGAGTGCGTCATCGGCATCGGCTTCCTGCATGACGGCATCACCCAGATCGTGGACAACGGCTACACCAACGTGGAGCTCATCATCCCCTCCTCCGGCACCTCCTTTGAGGTAGGCGCCACCGCCATTTTCAAGGGTGCCACCCATGAGAATGCCGCCAAGCTGTGGATCGAGTACGCTCTGTCCCCCGAGTGCGTGAACCTGGCTGCCGACAACGGCTCTTACCAGTTCCTGTGCATCGACAATGCCACCCAGCCTGAGGTTGCCATGCAGTTCGGTCTGGACCCCGACAACGTCATGGACTATGACTTCGAGGATGCCAAGCAGAACATCGGCACCTACATTGAGGAAGTCATGAAGGCTCTGAACGCCGACGGCGCGGATACCGGCGAGGACCGCTTCAAGACCGCGTAAACACACCTACCCCCCGGCGGCGGCGATTGCCGCCGCCGGAATTGTTTCCGAAATGAGATAAGGAGGGACCTACGCCTATGGCAAAGAACCAGAGCGCGGCGCTGGACCGGAAAAAGCTGATGGCTGACCCCATCATGGTGACCACCATTGCGGTGCTGATCGCCTTTTTGACCTTGTTTATCCTCTACCCACTGGCCATTCTGCTGGTGGACAGCCTGGTGGGAGACGGCAGCTTCGGCGTCGGGGTGTTCCGGCGCATTTTTGACATGCCCTCCTTTACCCGGGCCATTACAAACACCTTAAAAGTGGGCTTCCTGGTGGGCATTCTCTCCACATTGGTGGGGCTGCTGTTTGCCTATGTGGAGGTCTATGTAAAAATGGACAAATTCGCCGGGGGCCTGTTTAAGGTGGTCTCCATGCTGCCGGTGGTGTCGCCGCCCTTTGTATTGAGCCTTTCCATGATCATGCTCTTCGGCAAGGCGGGCCTCATCACCCGGTATGTGCTGGGGATTTACGACAACAGCGTCTATGGCTTCTGGGGCATTGCGGTGGTCCAGACCCTGACCTTCTTCCCGGTGTGCTATATGATGCTGAAAGGACTGCTTAAAAACATTGACCCCTCCCTGGAAGAAGCCGCCCGGGACATGGGCGCTTCCCGCTGGAAGGTTTTTACCAGCGTCACCCTGCCTCTGATGCTGCCGGGTCTTGGCAACGCCTTTTTGGTGACCTTTATCGAGTCCATTGCGGACTTTGCCAACCCCATGATCATCGGCGGCTCCTACGATACCCTGGCCACCACCATCTATTTGCAGATCACCGGCGCTTACGACAAGGCCGGTGCCGCCGCCATGGCGGTGGTGCTGCTGTGCATCACCCTGGCCATGTTTGCCGTGCAGAAATACTACTTAGAGCGGAAAACCGCCGCCACCCTCACCGGCAAGGCCTCCCGGGGCCGGATGCTGATCACCGACAAGAGCGTCAAAATCCCCCTGACGGTGCTCTGTGCCCTGGTTGCCCTGTTCGTCATTATGATGTACCTGTGCGTGCCCATCGGGGCATGCTTCCCCACCTGGGGCTTTAAGTTCTTCCCTCTGACGGGCAAGTGGTTCAAGCTGGTGTTCAGCCGCTATCACGGGCTCCAGGCCTTCCGGGATTCCTTCATCCTGAGCCTGATCGCCTCCCCCATTACGGCCCTGCTGAGCATGATCATTTCCTATCTGGTGGTCAAGCGGAATTTTAAATCCAAGGGCTTTATTGAGGCGGTTTCCATGCTGGCCATGGCCGTGCCCGGCACGGTGCTGGGCGTGGGCTATATCCGGGGCTTCTCCGGAGGCCTGTTCCACACGGGGCTTTTGCAGGGGCTTTACGGCACCGCCGGGATCCTCATCATCGTCTTTGTGGTGCGGTCCTTGCCCACAGGCACCCGCAGCGGCATTTCCGCCCTGCGGCAGATCGACAAGTCCATTGAGGAATCCGCCTATGATATGGGCGCGGACAGCTTCCGGGTGTTTATGACCGTGACCCTGCCCCTCATCAAGGATTCCTTCCTCAGCGGCCTGGTAACGGCCTTTGTCCGGAGCATTACCGCTATTTCCGCCATCATCCTGCTGGTGACCCCCCAGTTCCTGCTGATCACCGTGCAGATCAACGAATTTGCCGAAAAGGGCTCCTACAGCCTGGCCTGCGCCTTTGCCACCATCCTCATCGCCATTACCTACGGGTCTGTGCTGCTGATGAATTTGGTGACCAAATACTTCGGCACCAGCAGAAAAATCAAGGAGGGCTAAGCCATGGAAAAAGTGAAAAAAGGCGTTCGTTTGGAGCACATCTCCAAAATTTACCAAGACCCCAAAACCGGCAAGGATTTTTACGCCGTGAAGGACAATTCCCTGACCATTGCCCCGGGGGAGTTTGTGACCCTGCTTGGCCCCTCCGGCTGCGGCAAGACCACCACCTTGCGGATGATCGCGGGCTTTGAAAGCCCCGACGAGGGCGAAATCTACCTGGGCGACGAGCCCATCAACGCCCTGACCCCCAACAAGCGGGATACGGCCATGGTGTTCCAGAGCTACGCCCTGCTGCCCCATTACAATGTATTTGACAACGTGGCCTACGGCCTGAAGCTGCGCCACGTCCCCAAGGACCAGATCAAAGAGCGGGTCATGAAGATTCTGGACCTGGTGGAGCTGACGGGCATGGAGGGCCGCATGACCAACCAGCTCTCCGGCGGCCAGCAGCAGCGGGTGGCCCTGGCCCGGGCCCTGGTCATTGAGCCCAGTGTGCTGCTGTTTGACGAGCCCCTGTCCAACCTGGATGCCAAGCTCCGGGTGACCATGCGGACGGAAATCCGCCGCATCCAGCAGGAGGTGGGCATCACCGCCATTTACGTTACCCACGACCAGAGCGAGGCCATGGCTCTGTCCGACCGGATCATCATCATGCGCTCCGGCGTGGTGGAGCAGATCGGCTCTCCCCAGGAGATCTATTACCACCCGGTCAACGAGTTTGTGGCGGACTTCATCGGAGAGGCCAATTTCCTGAAAGGCACCTGCGAAAAGCGGGAGGGTACCCGGGCCCAGATCAATGTGGCCGGGGACATCTGCCACGCGGAAACCCACAAGGACTTGCAGGTGGGCCAAGAATACACCATCGTCCTGCGCCCCGAGGCCGCCAGCCTGGCAGAATCCGGCGGGCTTCCCTGCAAGGTGGTGCTCTCCTGCTTCATGGGCAGCTACCAGAATTACCACGTCATGGTAGGCTCCACCCTGGTAAAGCTCACAGACCCCAATCCCAAGAACAAAAAAATCTACCAAGTGGGGGATTCCTGCCACCTGGTATTCGACCCGGAAAGTGTACATGTGCTGTAAAAATCGCCGCACCGAGAAATCGGTGCGGCTTATTTTGTGGGAGGGAATGGGGGAAGTTGACAGTTATTTGAAATTGACAATGGACAATTGACAATTGAAAATTCTGCGTTTTGGGGCGTGGTACCGTTTATATACACGGTTTAAAAAACGGACCTATCAGTGAAACCGTAGGGAACGGCCTGTGTGCCGTTCCGGGGGACGTTGCGAATAGAACCTGTGTGGGTGAATGGTGTCACCCCATATACGGAACCCAATGTAGCGGCGATGATTCATCGCCATGCAACGCTGCAAATATAACCTGTGTAGATAAACGAATCCACCTATCAAACATGTCATTCCGACCGCAGCGGTAGCGGAGTGGAGGAATCTACCCAAGTTGCAGAAATTACCAACGTAAGGTAAAGACTGCCACTTGGGAAGATCCCTCCACTCCATTTCATTACGGTCGGGATGACATGTCGAGGGGTGGTACCATTCATCCACACGGGTTCTATTCGTTACGTTCCCGGAACGGCACACAGGCCGTTCCCTACGGTTTCACTGATGGGTGGATTTTTGAACCAACGGATTTCAAAAGCGGACACGTTCGTCACCCCAATAATTGTCAATTGTCAATTGTCCATTGTCAATTCAAAACAACTGTCAACTGTCAACTGTTAACTGTCAACTTCTCCGGAATCCCGTCAGCTCCCGTACCACCTCTCCTGCGGCCACCATGCCTGCGGCGGCTACGGCGAAGGGGGTGGAGCCGGGGGTGGCACGGCGGGTGGAGCCGTTGGTGGGCTCCGGGGGCTGGTCTTCCCGGGGGGGCAGGGGTTCTTCCTGGGAGTAGACCACTTTCAGGTGGTCGATGCCGTTTTGGCGGCAGAGCTTCCGCATGACCCGGGCCAGGGGGCAGACGCTGGTTTCGTAGATGTCCGCCACCCGGAAGGCGGAGGCGTCCACCTTGTTTCCCGCCCCCATGCAGCTGATCACTGGGGTGCCGGCCTGACGGGCTTTCAGGATGATCTCCTTTTTCCCGGTAACGGTGTCGATGGCATCCACCACATAGTCATATTTTGTGAAATCGAACTGGTCAGAGTTCTCCGGCAGGAAAAAGGTGGGGTAGGTGGTGACCTTGCATCGGGGGTTGATGTCCAGGACCCGCTGCCGGGCTGCATCCACCTTGTATTCTCCCAGGGTCCGGTGGGTGGCAATGATCTGGCGGTTCAGATTGCTCATACAGACTTTGTCATTGTCAATGAGGTCCAGGGCCCCCACGCCGGACCGGGCCAGGGCCTCCACCACATAGCCTCCCACGCCGCCGATGCCGAATACCGCTACATGGCACCGGGAAAGCTTCTCGATCGCCTCCTTGCCGTAGACCCGTTCCATTCTGGAAAAGGGACTGACGGTGTTCGTATCGTCGGCGGCCAGTGCCAGTGCCCGGGCCTGCTTGCTCCTGGTCTCCGGGGTCAGGCCGTAGGCGGCAGCCAGATGGGCCCCAAAGGCCAGGGCATCTTCCGGTGTCCCTGCTTTAAGCTCCGCTTCCACCTCGCATAAGCTTTCCGACCGCTCGCCGCCGGTGAGCACCCCCTCGTCCAGGGCCAGCTCCAGCCGGGAGGTGCCCCAGGAGATCGTCTGGACCTGCCGGGTGAATTGGGCCCCGCAGGTGACGTTTAGCCCCTGGGCGGCCATGGCCTCCAGTTCCTCCGGGGCTCCCAGGGCCAGAAGAGCGGGGATGGCAAGGGTGATCTCCGGGCAGGTCACTTCCCATTCTCCCCGCAGGAGCCCCGCTCCCGGGGTTTTCAGGGTGCAGACCCCCACGCCGTTTTCCAGCCGACGGCGGAGGGTCCATTTTTTTGCCCGAAAATCCCCCTGGGGGTTGTCATAATAGGCGGTTTCCATGAGGATGGACCGGAAAGGGCCAAAATCCCCCTCCAGCCGCTCCAGGGCCTCCCGGGTGGATGCGTACTTCACTTCAAATTCCTGTGCCATAGGTGCCTCCTTGGGTCATTTTTCCCGTATTATACACAAGAAAAGAATGGGACGCAAGGCCCGGATGTGACACATTCCTTGGGAAATTCATGGTAAAGTGTGGGGGCAGGAATCATGGCGCAATCTACGAAAGGGGACATGGAGCAATGACGGTGGCAGGGTATTTTCTAAGAAGCAGACGGCGGATGACGCTTCTCCTGGAGGAGCCCGGGGTGGAGCTGGGCTGCAAGGCAATTCTCTACGGCGGCGGGGGACTGCTGCTGTCGGCGGTGCCGGTTCGGGGCGGGCCCAGCCCGGTGGGGGCGGCGCTGGCGGCGGTGAGTCCCGGGCTGTGGGTGCTGGCGGCGGCCCTGGGGGTGGGTGCCGGGTACTGGCTGTTCTGGGGCCCGGGGCCGGGCCTTGCCTGGACGGCGGTGGCGGCGGCCTCTTCTTTGGGGCTGCGGAAACTCCGGGGAAGGCCTCTGGGGAAGGGGGCCTGCTTTGGGCTGCTGGCAGGGATGACCGGGCTTTTTTTCACCGGGCAGCCGGGGCTGTGCCTCCTGTGGTCAATGCTCGGGGCCGGGACGGCGGCGCTGTTTTCCATTTTGGAGGAAACGGGCCACCCTTTGGCCCTGTGGATGACCTTCGGCCTGGGCATTCGGGCCTTTGGGGCGGCGGGACTGGGGCCCATGGCATGGATGGCGGCGGGGGCTCTGGGGGCGGCGGCCCCCCTTCCGGCGGCAGCGCTGGCGGGGATGGGCCTGGAAGCCGGGGGCCTCCCGGGGATGACCGCCGGGCTGTGCCTGGGGTGGATGGTGCGGTCGGTGCCCATGAAGGACTTGTGGCGGCGGAGCCTGGGCCCGGGGCTGGGCAGCGGGGTGTGTATGCTGCTGGCAGGGGCCTGGAGGGGCGAAGCCTGGGCGGGGGTCACGCTGGGGGGCTTTCTGGGGGCAATGCTTCCCTGGTCCTGGCTGCTGCCTCCCGGCACCCGGGGGGTCAGCGGGGCCCAGGTCCGGCTGGAGCAGGCGGCGGGGGCCCTGGGGCTTATGCAGCAGCGGCTGCTGGAAATGGGCCTACCCCGGGTTCGGGAGCCCTCCCCTGTGGAGCAGGTCCAGAGCCTTGCCTGTGATGTCTGCCCCCAGGCCCAGGGCTGCCGGGCCCGGGATACCATGGACGAGAACCTCTTTGTAGACCCTCTTTCCTTTTCCTGCCAAGGCCTGGCCCAGGTCCTGGGGGCGGCGGCCCGGGTCCGGGACCGGCAGCGGCTGGTGGATGCCCAGCGGAAGCGGCGGGAGGAATACCGCATGGCGTTGGCCCAGCAATACGGGATGCTTTCCCGTTATCTCCGGCGGGTGGCGGATGAGCTGCCCCTGGGGCTCTCTCCGGGTCAGATCCGCTATGGGGTCTCCGTGGCCGTCCGCAGCCGCCGGAAAACCAAAGTGGACGGGGACCGCTGCGCCGCCTTTCCCGGCCTGGGCCCCCGGTTCTATGTGCTGCTGTGCGACGGCATGGGCACCGGCCCCGCCGCGGCGGAGGAGGCCCAGGAGGCGGTGGAGCTGCTGAAAGCCATGCTGACGGCGGGGCTGCCTCCGGGCTACGCCTTTAAAAGCCTCAATGCCCAGCTGGTCCTCACCGGAGCCTCCGGCGCCGTGACGGCGGATCTGGCGGAGCTGCGGCTGGATACGGGCTACGCCTGCATCTACAAATGGGGCGGTGCCCAAAGCTGGCTCCTGACCCGCCGCCGCTGCCGCCCCCTGGGCACCCAGGGCCCGCCCCCGGGCCTTGACATGGAGGGACAGGGCGGCAAAATCTCCGGCCTCCACCTGGGCCGGGGGGAAAACCTGATTCTCGCCTCCGACGGCCTGACCTTCGACCCGCCCCCCGCCCCGGAAGAAACCCTCCGCCCCCCCGGCGACCTGGCCCGCGCCCTGCTGATCCAGGGCACAAGGAACACCCAGGACGATGCAACATTGGCGGTGATCCGGCTGACACCGAAGAATAAAATTGACAATTGACAATGGACAATTGACAATTTTTGCGTTTCGGGGCGTGGTCCCGGTTGCTCCCACGGGTCAAAAAACGGACGTTTTTAAACCACGTCGGTTGAAAAAGCAGACGTGTCAGCGAAACCGTAGGGAACGGCCTGTGTGCCGTTCCGGGGACGTCCCGAATAGAACCCGTGTGGTTGAATGGAACTACGCAATGTAGCGGCGATGATTCATCGCCATGGGACGTAACGAATATAACCAGTGGGGACAAACCGGAACCACCTACCGGCATGTCATTCCGAGCGAACGCAGTGAGTTGAGGAATCTTCCCGAGTAACAGGTTTTATCTTGTGTTGGTTCATTCTCCAACGTGGTGGATTCCTCCACTCCGCTTGCGCGATAATAACCGTCGGAATGACACAATGGGGGGACGTTTCCAGTTTTTATCGGTAACGGTTCCGTTCTTCAACGTGCGGAACGGCACATAGGCCGTTCCCTACGGTTTCGCTGGTAGGTGGATCCTTTCATCCACACAGGTTGTATTCAAAACGTCCCGGGCGGCTAGCCGCCCCTACGGACACGCTGGAGGGTGATGCCGTTCAACCGCACAGGTTTTGGTCGAAACATGGCATGGCGATGAATCATCGCCGCTACATTGCGTGGTACCATTCATCCGCACGGGGTATAATTGCGACGTTTCCGGAACGGCACACAGGCCGTTCCCTACGATTTCACTGGTAGGTGGTACCATTCATCCGCACGGGTTGTACTCGAAACGTTGCATGGCGATGAATCATCGCCGCTACATTGCGTAGTACCATTCAACCGCACAGGTTATCATTGCAACGTGGCGGGCAAAGGGCTGTATCTTTTCCAAATTCTTAATTTTTTATTGCATTTTTTTGATGATATTGAAATAAGCGCCGACTTATGATAATATGATACCAGAGAAAGAGGATTCTGAAACCGTGGCAGAAAGCTCATGGTATCCGTGGGTTTTTCGGCACGATTTGAGAGAATTTCTTGGAAATGAGGGATCCATTATGAAGATGAAAACCATTCAAAGAGCCTTCGCCTGGGCCCTGACTTTGGTTATGGTCCTGTCTGTGGCACCTCTGGGGGCCTTTGCGGAGGGCGAGGAAGTCTGTACCTGTACGGTAAAATGCGGTGAGACAGGCGATGAAAGCTGCCCTGTCTGCGCAGCGTCCCCGGCGGCCTGTGCCGTTGAGGAGCAGGAGCAGCCCGGCGGCGAAAACGAAGAGAAACAGCTTGTCGACCAGAAGACGGGTGCCGGTGGCAGCGACCAGACCGGCGACGGGAATATCCAGCCCGACGGCGGCACCGACCAGACCGGCAAGGGTAACGATCAGCCCGGCGGCGGAACCGTTCAGCTTCCCCAGGGCGATGACCAGAACTCCGGTGATCAGGGTCCCGGCAACCAGAAAAACGAGGGTGAAGGGGAAAACGGTGACACGAAGAAGTTTACTGTAAGCTTTAACACCATGGGAAAAGGTGAGGCCCCTGCGGATAGAGCTACAGACGACAACGGAGTGCTCACCGAGGATCTGCCCGTTCCGACTGCGGAGGGGTTCAAGTTTGAAGGTTGGTTTGATAACGAAAACCTGGAAGGTTCGGCGGCAACACGGGAGACTGTTTACCAGAAGAATACAATCCTGTACGCCAAATGGACGGAAAACCAGCCGGAATCCAAGCCGTCCCCTGATCCCGACAACAAGGTGACCGTTACCTTTAACGCAAATGAAGGAACGGTCAAGCCTTCTTCCCTGACTGTAGAGAAGGGCGGTACGCTTAACAATCAATTGCCGATACCTGTGAGAAACGGCTATTCCTTTGAAGGTTGGTACAAGGATCAGAATTGCGCCGGAGACATAGTCACTGCCGAGACAACATTTGAGGCAAATACTACCCTGTACGCCAAATGGACGGAAAACCAGCCGAAACCTTCTGCGACCGTCACCTTTGATTTCCAGATCGAGGGTAAAGAGACTGTGAAGATGACTGCCAATGCCGACGGAACGCTTTCGGAAGAGTTTCCCACCATTGACAACCCCGGCTATTTGCTGGAAGGCTGGTACAGGAATCAGGATTGCAGCGGAGACAAGGTCACCAAAGAAGGACCCTTCACGGAGCCCACCACCCTCTACGCCAAGTGGACGGCAAAGCCTGGGTATACCGTTACATTCGATTTCAATGGGGCGGAAAGCAGCGTAAATTCGTATACAACGGACAACTTTGGCAGGCTCAACAATCTGCCGAAGCCGGAACGGACGGGCTTCATCTTCCTGGGCTGGTACATTGGAGAAACAAAGGTTGATGTAAACTATACCTACACAGAAAACACCACCCTGGTGGCCAAGTGGAGCAGGGACGTTCAAAGCATTACCATCAATCAAAGTGAAGGAATCTCTGCGCCGGAGGGCTTCCTGAATGACATCGAGATTGCCCCTGATGTAGCGAAAATCGAAATCGTGGCAAAGCGGCAGGGGGACGATGCGCTAAAGGACGCACTCAAGAATCAAATCAAGGACTTTGACACCAAAAATGTTCTGGAATTTGATTTGTCCGTAGAGACGCAGAAAGCTGACGGAACAAAAATCGGCAACCTCAGCCAGGTCAGTAAGCTTATTCAGTTCACCTTTGGAAACATTCCCGGAAACGGCATTCAGGTTTTCCGGCTCCATGGCGGTAATTTGCAGAAATTGGACGAATCCGACGGCACCACAGAGGGCTACCGCTACTCTGACGGTACACTGACCATCTGGGCCAGCCGGTTTTCTCCCTATGCCATTGTCGTGAATCCTGTGGCCGTGACCGTCACATTTGACCCCATGGGCGGTACCGTGGACCCCAAAACCATGACCACGGGCACCGACGGCAAGTTAAAGGATGCCCTGCCCATGCCCACCAGAACCGGCTATACCTTTGACGGCTGGTATTCTGACAAAAACCATACCGGAAATAAAATGACGCAGGACGTCACCTTCCTCCGGGACTGCACGGTTTACGCCAAGTGGACCCCCAAGACCTATACGGTGACCTTCCACGACAATTACAATGACCCGGAGGTCACTTCCCAGCAGACCTTTACTTATGACGTTGCCCAGAGCCTGGACTGCGGCAGCACCATCCGCCGGGATTATTACACCCTCAGCGGCTGGGCCGAAACCTCCGGCGGGCCCAAGAAGTTCGCCCCCACGGAAACGGTGCAGAGCCTGATCCCCGAGGGCAACAAGGATTTGTATGCCCTGTGGACCTATGAACCCCGCCGGGTGACCTTTGACGCTGACGGCGGAAAAATCAAAAAGGACGGCGCTGAGGTGGATAAGGTTACGGTCAACACCCAGGAGGCCCCCATCAATACGGTCAAGGCCGCGGATGTGCCTGTCCCCGAGCTGCGGGAGGGCTACTATTTCGGTGGTTGGTACACCCAGAAAAACGGCAAGGGCGACCTGGTGAAGACCGGGGAAACCAAGGAGCCTACGGTTTTCAACAGGGATGCCACGGTTTACGCCTATTGGATAGTGTTTGAGCCCGTCACCGTCACCTTCAAGTGCCAGGGCGGCACTGCCCGCATCGGCTCTACGGATGTGAAGGAATTTACCATGCAGACCAAGTGGCCCGGCGTTCTGGACGGCACCCCCTCCACCCCCGGCCGCAGCGGCTACAAGTTTGAGGGCTGGTACACCGCCGCCGGTGTGAAGGTGGACGCAGACACCCTGTTCCTGCGAAACAGCACGGTCTACGCCCGCTGGAAGCGTGCGGTCTCCATCACCGGCAACCCCCGCACCGGTGACCAGGTCAAGCTGGAAGCCGCCATCGGCATTCTGGCCGCCGCCGCCATCGGCCTGGGCGCTACGGTGGTGCTGAAGAAGCGGAAAGAGAAATAAAACACTGTGGTAAGACCCCCGCTGCCGGATTTTTCCGGGGGCGGGGGTCTTTAAAATTGACAATTGACAATGGACAATTGACAATTATTGGTGATGAACGTGGCCCCGTTTTTGTCATTCCGACCGAGCAAAGCGAGCGGAGGAATCCACCACGTTTGAAGATGAACCAACACAAGGTAAAATTTGCTACTTGAGTAGATTCCTCGGCTCCGTTTCACTACGCTCGGAATGACATGTCGGTAGGGTGGTTCCGTTTGTCCGCACAGGTTGTATTCGGGACGTGGCATGGCGATGGATCATCGCCGCTACATTGCGTACTTCCATTCCACCCTGCGGGTTCTATTCGCAACGTGGCAGGCGGCGATTGTGTTTTCTGCATTGACACGGTTCTGGGGCTTTGCTATAATGTTAAAAGAATTTTTATGCCCAGCTTGAAGAAACGGGGGAAGCGTTATGGGAAACGTGCTGCGGTATCTGGAAGACAGCTATGGCCGGTATCCTGAAAAATGTGCCGTGACCGATGACTGCCGGAGCTATACCTACCGGGAATTTTACGGTCTCAGCCGCCGGGTCGGGTCGGCTTTGGCAAGAATCACCGGGCGGGGGCAGGCTGTCGGTATTTACATGGAGAAGAACGCCGATGCTGTGGCGGCCTTTTTTGGGGTGCAGTGGGCGGGATGCTTTTACTCGGTGCTGAACACCGAGCTTCCCGGCTCCCGGCTAAACCAGATCGTGGAGCAGCTGGAGCCCCCGGTGATCGTCACCTGTCGGGAGCTGCTGCCCCAGGCGGAGGAGATTTTCCCCGGGCGGAACCTGTGCTGCTTTGAAGACCTGGCCCGAGAAGAGGAAGACGGGGAAGCCCTGGCGGCCATTCAGGCCCGGACCATTGATACGGACCCCCTCTATGTAAACTTCACCTCCGGCTCCACCGGGGTGCCCAAGGGCATTGTGGTGTGCAGCCGCAGCGTGCTGGACTTTATCGACTGCTTTACGGAGCTCTTCCACATCACGAAGGATGATGTCATCGCCAACCAGGCACCCTTTGATTTTGATGTGTCGGTAAAAGATATTTACTCCGCCATGAAGGTGGGTGCGACGCTTGCGGTGGTGCCCCGGGCCCTGTTCTCCCGGCCTACGGAGCTCATCGACTTCCTGTGCCAGAAAAAGGCCACCACCCTGATTTGGGCGGTGTCGGCCCTGTGCCTCATTACGGGCTTCCACGCCCTGGATTACAAGACCCCGGAAACCATTGAAAAGATCCTGTTCTCCGGAGAGGTCATGCCCCTAAAGGCCCTGAAGGAATTTCGGAAGCATCTGCCCCAGGCCCTGTATGTAAACCTCTACGGCCCCACGGAGATCACCTGCAATTGCACCTATCACATTTTGGACCCCCAGGCGGATTACGCCGCCGGCATCCCTATCGGCATTCCCTTCCCCAATGAGCATGTGTTCCTGCTGGACGGGGAAAATCGGGAGGTCACGGAGCAGGACCAGGAGGGCGAGATCTGCGTCCGGGGCACGGCCCTGGCCCTGGGCTATTACCGCTGCCCGGAGCAAAACGCTGCCCACTTTACCCAGAACCCTTTGAACCCCAACTACCCGGAGCGCATCTACCGCACCGGGGACCTGGGCCGGTATAATGAACAAGGAGAGCTGGTCTTCTCCGGCCGGAAGGACTTCCAGATCAAGTATATGGGCCACCGCATCGAGCTGGAAGAGATCGAGCGGGAAATGAACGCCATCGCCGGGGTGGAGCGGGCCTGCTGCCTCTTTGACGAAAAGCGCAGCCGCCTGAAAGGCTTCTACACCGGCACCATTGAAAAAGAAGAGCTCCACGCCATTATGAAGCGGGAGCTGCCGGGCTTTATGGTCCCGGGGATCTTGCGGCAGGTGGAGGCCATGCCTCTGAATAAAAACGGCAAGATCGACCGGAAGGCCCTGGCCGCCCTGGCAGGAGGCAGATAAATGGAACAGTTGCAGGATACCGCCTATTATATTTTCGACTACGGCATTTTGGAAAAGCGGCTGGAGTTCCTCCGGGGTTTGCTTGGGGAGAACATCGCTTTGGCCTATGCCATCAAGGCCAACCCCTTCCTGGTGCAGGGCGCCTTGGGGAAGGTCGCACGGCTGGAAATCTGCTCTCCCGGAGAAAGCGAGATTTGCGATGCCCTGGGGGTGGACCCCAAGATCACCGTGATCTCCGGCATCAACAAGACCCCTGCCTTTATTGAAAAGCTGGTGGCCCATACGGATGGCAGAATTTACACCGTAGAGTCCCTGACCCAGTTTGAGCTGCTGGACCGGCTTTCCAAAAAATATAACAAAAAACTCACCATTCTCCTGCGGCTCACCAACGACAGCCAGTTCGGCATCAACCGCCAGGAGATCGAAGAACTGGTTAAAAATCGGGAACAGTACAAAGGGTTGGAGTTCCGGGGCATTCAGTTCTTTTCCGGCACCCAGAAAACCTCTCTTAAAAAGCTCCGCCGGGAAATTTTGCAGCTGGATGACCTGTTGGGGGCTTTGGAACAAAACTACGGCTACCGCAGCCCGGAGCTGGAATACGGCCCCGGCTTCCCCGTGAGCTACTTTGGGGAGGAGCTGGAAGAAGAAACCCTGATCCTGGGCCTTCGGCAGCTGCTGGAGGAAATGCAGTGGCAGGGAGAAGTGACATTGGAGCTGGGCCGCTCCATTGCCGCCAGCTGCGGCACCTACTACACCCATGTGGCGGACAAAAAGACCAACCACGGCCAGAACTACCTGATTTTGGACGGCGGCATGCACCAGATGGTCTATTTTGGCCAGTATATGGGCATGAAGCTGCCAAAAGTCACCCTGGTGGGGAAAGAAGAGGAGCCCGCCACCGCAGAATGGAACCTCTGCGGCAGCCTGTGCTCCATGAATGACATTATGGTCAAATCCCTGCCTCTGCCTCCGGTGGAGCTGGGGGATACCCTGTGCTTCCCCAATACGGGAGCCTACTGCGTCACCGAGGGCATCGCCCTGTTTTTAAGCCGGGATCTTCCGGCGGTTTATATCCGGGATGGAGAAGGACGGCTGTCACTGGCCCGCCCCACCACGGAAACCTACCGATGGAACATGCCCCGGCAAGGATAAAAAAGAAAGAGACTATTTTTTCATTACAGAAAGGAAACACAAACTATGGAAGAACTATTGGAGATCCTCAACGACATTCAGCCCGGCGTAGACTTTGAGCGGGAGACCCACCTGATCGACGACCACCTGCTGGACTCCCTGTCCATCATCTCTCTGGTTGCGGAACTGGAGGACACCTTTGACATCACCGTTCCCGCCGTGGAGATCATTCCCGCCAACTTCAATTCCGCCGAGGCCATGATGGAGATGATCCAGCGGCTCCAGGAAGACTAAGCGGGGCACAGCTTTATGCAATTGCTGACCCGGCTTTATGCCGGTGCCTACCCGGATCTGTCAGCTTTTTTCTCCGTCAGCTATTTGGGCCTGTTTCTCCCTCTGGCGGTGATCTTCTACGGACTGACCCCTAAAAAGTGGAAAAATTACGGTCTGCTGCTTCTAAGCTGCGGATTTTACTGGCTGATCAGCGGGCCCTATATCGGCTATCTGCTGCTGTCCGTACTGGCTATTTACGGCTTCGGGCTCTGGATGCAAAACATCTTTGCCCGCCGGGACGGGGCGGTGAAGGCGGCGGAAAAGCCGGACCGGAAGGCCATCAAAAAGGCCTATAACCAAAAAGCCCGGTGGGTTCTGACCCTGGCGGTGGTTTTGCATGTGGGGCTCATCCTGGTGCTCAAATACTCCGGCTTCTTCATGATGAATGTCAATGCCCTCTTTGGCACGGGCTTCGTCATCCCGAATTACGTCAAGCCCCTGGGCCTGAGCTTCTTCATCCTGCAAAGCATCTCGTATCTTGTGGATGTGTACCGGCAGACGGTGAAAGCAGACCGGTGTCTTCCCCGGCTGGGGCTGTTCCTCAGCTTCTTCCCCGCCATTGTGGAGGGCCCCATCTGCCGCTACAGCCAGACCGCCCAGGCCCTCTGGGAGGCCAAGCCCATCCGGTATGAAAATTTGACCCTGGGCCTACAGCGCATCCTCTTCGGTCTGATGAAAAAGCTGGTGGTGGCGGACCGGCTGAACCCCATTGTGGAGGAGCTTTTCGCCAGTCCCGACAGCTATCCCGGATATATGAGCCTGCTGGCAGGTATTCTCTATACGGTGCAGCTGTATATGGACTTTTCCGGCTCCATGGACGCGGTCTGCGGCACCGCCCAGATTTTCGGCATCATCATGCCGGAGAACTTCAAGCGGCCCTTCTTCTCCAAGAATATTTCCGAATTCTGGACCCGGTGGCACATCACCCTGGGCACTTGGTTCCGGGACTATATCTTCTACCCCGTCACCATGTCCTCACCCCTGAAAAAGCTCACCGGTGCCGCCCGGAAAAAGCTGGGCAACCACTTTGGCCCCCTGATCGCCGGGTCCATCGCCCTCTTTGCCGTTTGGTTCTGCAACGGTCTGTGGCACGGCGCCGCCTGGCACTATATTTTCTTCGGCCTGTGGCACTTTGTGCTGATTCTTTTGGGGAACATCTTTGCCCCTTATCTCAAAACCGTCAACGAAAAGCTCCATTTGGGGCCGGAAAACAAGCCCTTCCGGGTGTTCCAGGTGCTGCGCACCAGCTTCCTGGTGATCTTGGGCGAGATCATCTTCCGGGCCGACAGCATGGGCATGGCCTTTACCATGTTCCGCAAGATCTTTACGGACTTCGGCGACCCCTTCTCGGCGTATTACCCCTTCCGGGATGCCTTGAACACCCTGCTGGAATGCTGCCTGTGTGATGTGTGGGACCTGGCCATCGTGGCGGTGACCGTGGTCATCGTTTTCACCGTGAGCCTCCTCCAGGAGCGAGGCACCCAGATCCGGGCCTCCATCGCCCGCCGCCCCACCTGGCAAAGATGGATCATTTGGTACGCCCTGATCCTCTTCATCATCATCTTCGGCGCCTACGGCCCGGGCTATACGCCGATCGACCCAATGTACGCCAATTTCTAATAAAAAAGCTTCCCAAAAACGGGAAGCTTTTTTGTAATACCCCCTTGCCTTTCCCCAAAATCCCGCTAAAATAAAGGAAAAGGCCCACGCCATTACAAAGGAGATGCTTCTATGCAACCAAGGATCCATTGGCTTACCGACCCCACCGTGTTCCGGGTGAACCGGCTGGATGCACATTCCGACCATGTTTGCTATGCCAGCCCCCAGGAATTGGCTGCGGGGGAGACCTCCCTGCGGCAGAGCCTGGATGGGGTCTGGGATTTTGCCTGGAGCCGCAACCCCGGGCAGCGGCCGGAAGGGTTCTGGCGGGAGGATTTTGACGATGCCGTCTTTGGCACCATCCGGGTGCCGGGGCATATGGAGCTCCAGGGCCATGGGGAAATCCAGTATATCAACACCCTTTACCCCTGGGACGGCCATGCGGAACTGCGGCCCCCGGAAATCGACTGGGAGAATACCCACGTAGGCAGCTATGTCCGTCGCTTTGATTTGGAGCCCGGCCTTCGGGGGAAGCGGGTGTGCATCTCCTTCCAGGGGGTGGAACGGGCCTTCTATGTCTGGCTCAACGGCCATTTTGTCGGCTACGCCGAGGACAGCTTCACCCCCTCGGACTTTGACCTGACCCCCTACATCCGGGAAACCGGCAACCGGCTGTGCGTGGAGGTCTACCAGCATTCCAGCGCCTCCTGGCTGGAAGATCAGGACTTTTTCCGGTTCAGCGGCATTTTCCGCAGCGTGTATCTTTATGCCAAGCCCGCGGTCCATGTGGAAGATCTGTGGCTGCAAACCCATCTTTTGGAGGACAACACCACCGGAACCCTGGAAATCCGGCTGATTTTAAGCGGGGAACCGGAAAAGGCGGCGCTGCACTGTGCCATCGACGGCCTGATGGAGGCCTTTGTGCCCCTGACCTTCGACGGAAAGTACTATAGAAGCCCCCGCTTCACCTTCACGGGCGTACTGCCCTGGTGCCATGAGCACCCCAACCTTTACTCGGTGGTGCTGACCCTGACCGCCGGGGAGACCCGGGAGCTGATCCCCTATGACATCGGCTTCCGCCGTTTTGAAATAAAGGACGGGCTTATGCTCTTAAACGGCGAAAGGCTCGTCCTCCGGGGGGTCAACCGCCACGAATGGAACCCCTCCACCGGCCGGGCCATCGGCATGGAGGACATGACCCGGGCCATGGAGACCATCAGGAAAAACAACATCAACGCCGTCCGCACCTGCCACTATCCCAACCAGACCCCCTGGTATCACCTGTGCGACCGGAACGGCATCTACATGATGGACGAAACCAACCTGGAAACTCACGGCTCCTGGCAAAAGCTGGGGAAGGTGGAGCCCAGCTGGAACGTCCCCGGCAGTCTGCCCCAGTGGAAGGACTGCGTGGTGGACCGGGCAAGATCCATGCTGGAGCGGGACAAAAACCACGTTTCCATCCTCTTCTGGTCCTGCGGCAACGAGTCCTACGCCGGGGAGGACATTCTGGCCATGGCAGACTTTTTCCGCACCCAGGACCCCAGCCACCTGGTCCACTACGAGGGCGTATTCCATAACCGGGCCTTTGACGCCATTTCCGACGTGGAAAGCCGGATGTACGCCCCGCCCCAGGACATTCGGGATTATCTGGAAAGCAACCCCCCAAAGCCCTTCCTGCTCTGCGAATACATGCACGACATGGGCAACTCCCTGGGGGGCATGGAAAGCTACATCCGCCTGGAAGAGGAGTTCCCCCAGTATCAGGGAGGCTTCATCTGGGACTATATGGACCAGGCCCTCTGGCACAAAAACGCCCAGGGCCAGCGGGCTCTGGGCTACGGCGGCGATTTTGGAGAGCGGCAGAGCGACTATGCCTTCAGCGGCAACGGCATCGTCTTTGCCGACGGCACCGAAAAGCCCGCCATGCAGGAGGTGCGCTATTGGTATTCAGGGAGAGCTGCCCGGAAGGCCCATGACGAAGCCAACGCCGCCGCCCTACGGCGGTTCCGGCTTACGGAAAGCGGCCGCCGGCAACCCCTGCGCACGGTCCACGGAGACGGCGCTCTGGGTGTCTTTGGCGCAGGCTTTGAAATCCTCTTCTCCTACCCGGAGGGCGGCCCCGTGTCTTTGGTGGCCGACGGCCGGCAATGGCTCTGGCGGGCCCCCCGTCCGGCCTACTGGCGGGCCCCCACGGAAAACGACCTGGGCTGCGGCTTTGGGGCGGACAGCGCCCTCTGGTCGGCGGTAGATGCCTGGCAGAAATGCGGCGGCATCCAGATTCTGGAGGAGACCCCCCGGCGGCTCTCCATCCGCTATACCTATGTAGCTCCTGCTATGCCGGGTCTGGAAACCCAGGTGACCTACACCGTCACGGAGGACTGCCGGATGGAGGCGTGCATCCACTACCGCGGCGCCCCGGGCCGCCCGGAGCTGCCCCTCTTCGGCCTGCGGTTTGAAACGCCCCAGCCCGTAGACGAGATTACCTGGGCGGGCCTGTCCGGGGAGACTTACCCGGACCGGAAAAAAGGCGGCACCTTCGGCCTCCACCGGGAAGCCCCCCATATTCCAGGTTACCTGGTCCCCCAGGAGTGCGGCTGCCACATGGACACCCAGGAGCTGACCCTCCACCTCTCCGGCCATGCCCTGACCGTCACCAAGGCCACCGCCCCCTTCGCCTTCTCCGCCCTGCCCTACACCCCCCACCAGCTGACCGGGGCCCACCACCGGGAGGAGCTCCCCACCCCCTGCCGCACCACCGTCACCCTCTGCGCCGCCATGCGAGGCGTCGGCGGCATCGACAGCTGGGGCTCCAACGTAGAAGCCCCCTACCGGGTCTCGGGGGAGGAGGACATCCGGTTCTCGTTCCGGTTCGGGCTGTGAGCGCCGCTAAAATTGACAATTGACAATTGACAATTGACAATTATTGGTGACGGACGTGTCCGTTTTTGGAATGCGTTGTGTAGAAAAATACACTGATCAGCGAAACCGTAGGGAACGGCCTATGTGCCGTTCCGGGGTGCGTCCCGAATATAACCTGTGTGGGGATGATAGGTACCACGCCCGTAGGGGCGGCTACTAGCCGCCCGCCACGTTTCGAACACAACCCGTGTGGTTGAATGGTACCACGCAATGTAGCGGCGATGATTCATCGCCAAGCCACGTTTCGACTATAACCCGTGCGGTTGAACGGCATTACCTTACGGCGGCATGTAGGGGTGTCAATCTGCCGCCCGCCACGTCCCGAGTACAACCCGTGTGGATGAATGGCAGCACCTACCGACATGTCATCCCGACCGAAATGAAATGGAGTGGAGGGATCTTCCCAAGTTGCGAGAATAACCAACACAAGGTAAAGCTTGCCACTTGGGAAGATCCCTCGACTCGCTGCGCTCCCTCGGAATGACAGATCGGTAGGTGGTTTTGTTTGTCTACACGGGTTTCATTCGTTACGTTGCATGTGGCGATGAATCATCGCCGCTACATTGGGTGTACCGTGAATTGCGCGGTACCATTCAACCACACAGGTTATATTTGCAACGTGGCGGGCGGCAGATTGCCGCCCCTACATGCCCATTCGTTGTAATACCGTTTGGTTGATACGGCCCAATCGTCGGAACGTTCCGGGCGGCTAATAGCCGATAATATAGATATGTGATTGGGCCCGATGCCCATTTAAAATTGACTGTTGATTTTTAGATAAAGATATGCTATGATTTGGTAAATCTTTTCAGAACGGAGCTGACCTTTATGTGTGGGATCGTTGGGTTTACCGGGAAGCGGCAGGCTGCGCCGGTGTTGTTGGATGGACTTTCGAAGCTGGAGTACCGGGGCTATGATTCCGCCGGGCTGGCGGTGCGGGACGGGGACGAGCCGGTGCGGATCGTGAAGGCCCGGGGGCGGCTGAAGGCGCTGGAAGAAAAAACCGACGGCGGCCGGACCCTGCCGGGGACCTGCGGCATTGGCCACACCCGCTGGGCCACCCATGGGGAGCCCTCGGAGCGGAACGCCCACCCCCATTGCTCTGATGACGGCAACGTGGTAGGCGTTCACAACGGCATTATTGAAAACTACCAGGAGCTCCGGGAAAAGCTGTTGCGAAAGGGCTACAGCTTCTATTCCTCCACGGATACCGAGGTGGCCGTCAAGCTCATTGACTACTACTATAAAAAATACGCCCACACGCCCGTGGATGCCATCAACCACGCCATGGTCCGCATCCGGGGGTCCTACGCTCTGGCGGTGCTGTTCAAGGACTACCCCGGGGAGATTTACGCCGCCCGCAAGGACAGCCCCATGATCATCGGCACCAAGGAGGGGGAGCAGTATCTGGCCTCCGATGTGCCCGCCATCCTCAAATACACCCGCAGGGTCTACTATGTGGGGAATCTGGAACTGGCACGGCTGAGCCCCCAGGGCATTACCTTTTATAACTTAGACGGTGACGAGATCACCAAGGAGCCTGTGGAAATTCTGTGGGATGCCCAGGCGGCGGAAAAAGGGGGCTACGCCCACTTTATGATGAAGGAGATCCACGAGCAGCCCCAGGCCCTGGAAGATACCCTCCGGTCCCTGATAAAGGACGGGGCACTGTCTTTGGAGCAGACCGGGCTGACCCCAGAGGAGATCGGGTCTTTCCGGCAGCTCTGGTTCATCGGCTGCGGCTCGGCGTACCATGTGGGCGTTGCCGCCCAGTATGTGCTGGAAGACCTGGCCAGGCTGCCGGTCCGGGTGGAGCTGGCTTCGGAATTTCGCTACCGGAACGCACCCATGCCGGAACACACCCTGGCGGTGATCATCAGCCAGTCCGGGGAGACGGCGGACAGCCTGGCGGCTCTGCGGCAGGCCAAGGACCAGGGGGCAAAGACCCTGGCCATTGTCAATGTGGTGGGCTCCACCATTGCTCGGGAAGCGGACTTTGTGCTCTACACCCTGGCGGGCCCGGAGATCGCCGTGGCCACCACCAAGGCCTACAGCGCCCAGCTTCTGGCGGTCTACGCCCTGGCCATTGTCTTTGCCCAGGACCGGGGGACCATTGACGGGCCTCGGGCCCAGGCCCTGGTACAGGAGCTGGAGGCCCTGCCCGGGAAAATGCGGCGGATCCTGGAGGACGAGGAACGCATCCAATGGTTCGCCTCCAAGCAGCTGGCGGCCAAGGATGCCTTCTTCATCGGCCGTTGCCTGGACTATGCCATCAGCCTGGAGGGGAGCCTTAAAATGAAGGAGATCAGCTACATCCACTCCGAGGCCTACGCCGCCGGAGAGCTGAAGCACGGCACCATCAGCCTCATCGAGCCCGGCACCCTGGTGGTGGGCATCCTGACCCAGCAGGACCTTTTTGAGAAGACCCTCAATAATCTCTTGGAATGCAAAACCAGAGGGGCCTACCTCATGGCCCTGACCACCTACGGCAACTACAGCATGGAGGACAACGCGGATTTCGTCATCTACATCCCCAAAACCGACCCCTACTTCGCCCCCAGCCTGGCCATCCTCTCCCTACAGCTGCTGGGCTACTACGTCAGCGTCGCCAAGGGCCTGGACGTGGACAAACCCCGGAATCTGGCGAAAAGCGTGACGGTGGAGTGAAAAGGCGGAGCCAGCCGCCTTTCAGCGAAACCGTAGAGAACGGCCGGTGTGCCGTTCCGGGGACGTCGCGAATATCACCCGTGCGGATGAATGGGGTACGCAATGTAGCGGCGATGATTCATCGCCAAGCAACGTGGAGGATACAACCTGTGCGGTTGAACGGTACCACCCTCCGACATGTCATTCAGGCCTTGGCGTTAGCGATCGGAGGAACCTACCCAAGTTGCAGATTTTCCCTTACGTTGGTTAAAAAACCACATGGACACCCTGTTTGGGGTGATCCATGTGGTTTTTTGATTGAAATGTTATCTGGCTTTTCCGGAATAGGGTTTGTTATAGACAAACAGCGCCGTCAGCAGGCAGATGATGCCCAAAAGCATGATGCCCAAGCCTTTGAGTTGGCCGGTCATGTTCCAGCCGATGACGGTCAGGGCCATGCCGAGGATGAAGAAGGCCACGATCAGAATGGCCCGCAGGCCCATGTGTTCTTTCCAAAATTTCATAGTCGCACCTTAGCCTTTCAGACCGCCCACGGTCATGCCCTTGGTCAGGTTCTTCTGGACGCAGATGTAGAGGATCAGCACCGGCAGCATGACCAGCACCAGGCCCGCATACATGGGGCCGTATTCCGCGGCAGACTGCTGGGCCTGCATCAGATTCAGCAGACCGGCGGGCAGCGTCCACTGCTCCTTCGCAGTGACCAGGGTCTTGATGATGATGTATTCATTCCAGAAGGACATGAAATTAAAGAGGATCACGGTGATGATGGAGGGCTTGGCCATGGGGAAGATGACCTGGAGCATGGTCCGGGCGTAGCCGGAGCCGTCAATATAGGCTGCTTCCTCAAAGTCATGGGGCAGAGTTGCAAAGTAGCTGGAGAGCAGATAAATGGTAAAGGGCAGGGCGGTGGCAGCATAGACGATGGCCACCACGATGTGGTTATTCAGCAGGAAGCCCTTGCCCAGCACGCCCTTGAGCCATTTGTCGCCGTCGGAGAGCATCAGGTAAATGGGGACCACAATATAGTTGACGTTGATGAACAGCCCCGCCATAAAGCAGGTGTTCATGAATTTCCGACCGGTGAAGTGGAATCTGGCCAGGGCGTAGGAGGCGGGCAGGGCCACTACCAGAAGAATGGCCAGGGCCAGCAGGGTGACAAAAATAGAGTGGAGCATGTAGCCGCCCATATTGGCCTTTGTCCAGGCATCTACAAAGTTCTGCCAGTGGATGTGGCTGGGCAGCGCCCAGGGGCTGCCGTAGTGCTCGGCGGTCTCCTTGACGGAGGCCATCATGACCCACAGTACGGGGATCAGAATCATGATCGCCAGCAGGCCCAGAACCACATAGATAAACAGCTTATACAGCCGCTGGGCGGTGCTTGTTTCTTTTTGCAGTTTCATCGGGGCACCTCCTTAGTATTCCAGCACTTCACGCTCGGTGACCTTGTTCACCAGAGCGGACAGGCCGAAGGACACCACAAAAATCACAACGCCGATGGCCATGGCGTAGCCATAGCCGCCGCCCAGGTTTTTCTGGTTGTACATATAAAGCAGGGCCACATTGGAGGCGTTGTTGGGCCCGCCGCCGGTCATGGCACTGACAAAGAGGAAGGCCATATTGATGGTGGAAATGACGAAGAAGGTCAGGGTGGTGCGGATGTTGGTCCAAATCAGGGGAATGGTGATCTGGGTGAACTGGGTCAGGCGGCTGGCCCCGTCCAGACCGGCAGATTCATACAGGGAGCCGGGAACGGCGGACATGGAGGCCATATACATGACCATGTAGTAGCCGATGGCCTGCCAGACCATGGCGATGATGATGCTGGTGACCACATGCTCCTCGCCCTTCCAGAGAACGCCGTTCTTGCCGAAAAGGTTCAGAATGCTGTTTAAAAGTCCCCGGTCAATGTCGTAAATGGCGGAAAAAATACCGGAAATGACCACCACGGACAAAATGTTGGGGATGTAGAACACGATGCGGAAAAAGTCCTGGCCTTTCAGCTTCTCCCGGGTCAGGATGCCGGCGAAAATCAGGGCCGTTGCCATGGTAAAGACCGTCACCATGACGATCAGCAGCAGCATATTCTGCATGGAACGGATGAATGTGGCATCCTTCAGCAGCATCCGGAAGTTTTTAAGACCAATAAACACCTCATTTGGATTAAAGGTGCTCCGCTGGTACAGCGACAGCCGGAAGACATTGAAGGTGGGAATGACCATGAAAATCGTAAACAGGATCACGGCCGGGGCAACGCACAGCACCAAAAAGCAGCTGCGCTTGGGGTCTCTTCTCATTGATTACCAACTCCTTATATTTTTTACATCCAAGATATTTTCCGCCGAACAGACGGTATCTGTCCACGGGAAAGTATCTTCGAAAAAGGGTGACAGCGACAGAAGTCACTGTCACCCTTTTGGTTACCGTGGGGGTTAAACCTTCAATCAGCTCAGCTTGGCAGCGGCCATCTGGGCAGAGTTGGTCTTGACC
This sequence comes from uncultured Oscillospiraceae bacterium, assembly GCA_934589525.1. Taxonomy (GTDB): domain Bacteria; phylum Bacillota; class Clostridia; order Oscillospirales; family Oscillospiraceae; genus Faecousia. The sequence goes on from CAKTOB010000020.1 coordinate 25,358, forward strand.
AGGTTTGCGTAGTCATCGATGGTGATGGTGCCGGAGACCAGGGAGTCGATGGGGGCAAAGAAGGTGTCGGAAACGGTCACGCCGGGGATCTCACCGAAGGCGGCGAAAGCACCCATGCAGGCCTTGGCGCCGTTGTCGTAGATGGAGTAGAACACCTTGTTCTCGCCTTCCAGGCTGTCAGCAACGCCAACGATGGGCTGGATGGCGCCGGAGGCGGCGAAGATCTCAGCGGCCTTGTCGGAGTACAGGAAGGCCACGAACTGCTCGGCCTCGGAGATGTGCTCGGCAGCGGCGGGGATCCAGGACTGCTCGAACCAGCAGTAAGCGTAGGGGGCAGCGCTGGCATCAAAGCCGGGCAGAGCGGTCATGCCCCAGGCAAAGTCGTTGGTCAGAGTGGCCTCGGCGTCTCTCATTTCGCCGGTGATCCAGGTGCCGTTGGGCATAAACAGGGCATCGTTGGTCATGACCATCAGCTGGTTCTTGGTGAAGTCCTGGTTGTTGGCCTGGGCGGGGGTGTTGGGGTGGACATAGGTGGCCAGCTTGGCGATCACGTCCAGAACCTTCTGGGCCTCGGGGGTATCCCATACGCCCTCTTCGTAGTTGCTGATGGACTCCCACAGCTCGGTGCCGCCGACGGAGGCAATCAGAGTGGGGATGAAGGTGTCAAAGTAGCCGGTGGTGGGGTAGGTGAACAGGGAGATGCCTTCCTTGGCGGCCTCGTCGCCCAGGGCCCACATCTCGTCCCAAGTGGTGGGAACTTCCCAGCCCTTCTCCTCAAACAGCTTGGCATTGTAGAACAGGCCGCAGGGAGAGTAGAACATGGGAGCCAGGTAGGTCTTGCCATCGCCGTAGGGGCTGGTGATGGAAGTCTCGGTGAAGCCGCCGACGATCTTGTCAGCGGGGGTCTTGCTCTCGCCGGGGATGGTGGTGGAGAGCATGTTGGTCAGGTCGTGCAGAGCGTTGGCCTTGATCAGCTGCTCGGTCAGACCGGCGGGACGGCCAATGGCCAGGTGTACCACGTCGGGGAACTCGCCGTTCTGCATGGGGCCGGAGAGCACGTCTTCCAGGTTCTTGTCGGTGGTCAGCTCCACCTTGATGCCGGTCTCGGCCTCAAAAGCGGCAGCGACTTCGCTCCACATCTGGGCACCGTAACCGGTCTCGATGGCGGCGACCTTGATGGTAGCGGCCTGGGCGGAAGTCTCGGTGGCGGGGGCTTCGGTAGTGGCTGCGTCGGCCTTGGGTGCCTCGGTGGCAGCGGGGGCAGAGCCGCCGCAGGCTGCCAGACCCATGACCATGGTCAGCGCCAGCAGAAGGGCAATGATCTTCTTCATTTGTGTTTCCTCCATATTTTCGATTTATGCAGGGTCCTGCATTGCCTATATAATGATACAGAAAAAAGGTTTTCGCAATCACTATTTTGCTGAAAACTTTATACATCTTGCAATTAAAATGAAGTTTGTTTATTAGTGATAAAACAGGAGCACAGGATTTGTGCAACTTACCTACAGCCTGGATTCGTGGATTCTTCCAGGGCTTTCTGTGAATTTTTGCGGAACGTTGTCCAAATTCCCTCTTTTCAATTTTGGCAAAATGTATTATAATAGAAACAATATATATAAAGAGAGACCGATTGCGGCCCATCCCATGGCAAGCGCCGGAAAGGGAAAACAGCATGAGCAACACCAGATATGATCTACAGGCAAAAAATATCCATACCGACAGCGATAAGGCAAAACTGCTCTATATCAGCAGTGCAAAATACGGAGGGGACTGGTTCAGTGTGCCCCATACCCACAATTGTGCGGAGCTGTTTTATGTCATCGGCGGAAAGGGGCAGTTTCTGGTAACGGACCGCTCTTTTACCATTACCGCCGGGGATATGGTCATTGTAAACCCCCATGTAGAGCATACGGAAACCAGCCTGGCCGCCAATCCCCTGGAGTATATCGTCATGGGCATTGAGGGCCTGGAGCTGCACATGGAGGACACCGCGGACAACTCTTTTTGCATCATCAATTTCTATGATGACGGCAGCGATGTGCAGTTTTATCTGAAAACCATGCTCAAAGAGATCGAACGAAAAAACATGGGCTTTGAGACCGTGTGCCAGGATGTGCTGGACATTCTGCTGATCAAGCTTCTGCGGAAAACCAATTATACCAAGGTGCTTTCCTCCACCGGGGAGGCCCTGAGCTCGGATACCGTGGCGGTGCGCCGATACATCGAAAACCACTACCGGGAGCCCCTGACCCTGGACCTTCTGGCCCAGAGTGTGCACATGAACAAATTCCATCTGGCCCATACCTTCAGCAAGGAATTTGGCCTGTCCCCCTTCAGCTATATCCAGCAGCTGCGCATCCGGGAGAGCAAGGAGCTGCTGTGTACCACCGACTACCCCCTGACCCAGATCGCCAGCATGTGCGGCTTTTCCTCCCCCAGCTACTTCTCCCAACGCTTCCGCGCCTCCGCCGGCATCAGCCCCGCCGAATACCGGAAGAGGAACAAGGGCAAAGACGACGTGGAAAAGTGATCATACCTGCCGCTCCGTCCAGAAAAAAGGCATCACTTTGGACAAAGTCGCTGTTACGGCGGTAAACCTGTGCCATGAATGTGGCACATTCGTAGCAGCATCATCAAAAATACCACCACCTGACACATGCGGGAATCGTGAGATATTTGTCTGAACGAAGAACTCCGATGTTTATGTGAATACCACTTTGAAAAACAGACAGGCCCAGAAATTGCTGGACCTGCCTGTTTTTTGAAATGGATGGTAATTGAGAGCTTACGGGTTCTGAAACTCTACCTGAAAAGTGTATTTATCACCCCGGACGATGGATTTGGTGTATTCGATTAGAGTAGAATCTTCAAAGCTGAAACGTTCCAGCAGCATGCAGGGGGTATTTGCGGAAATGCAGAGCAGGGTTCGCTCGTCCGGGCGGGGCATGACCGGTCGCAAGGTCTCACTGGCACGGTCCGCATGGAAGCTGTAGCGGGCGCGCAGAAATTCATATAGCGAGCCGTTGGATAGGATTTGGGTATCCAGACGTATAAAACGACTCTGGGGTAGGTAGGTCGTCTCAATCATCAGCGGGTATTCCTTTGCGGAACGCAGGCGGGTAAGCTTGTGAAATAGAGTTCCTACCGGATAGCCAGTGGCTACGGACAGTCCCTTATCTGCTCGAATCAGAGTACAATCAATAATTTCATTCTGGATCAGAATATTGATGTTTTTCAGGGAATCCGTAAAGGAATAAAACTTGGAAAGAGGCTGCGCAAACATGTGTGGCTTGACGTAAACACCGTTGCCTTGAACGGAATAGACTGCATTGGCATCTTTTAGCATGTCCAGCGCCTTGTGAACTGTGGTCCGGCTAACATTGTAGCTGCGACAAAGACTTTCTTCACTGGGAAGCGGTTCGTTTTCGAGATACTTTCCGCTTTGAATATCCCGTAGTATCTCTTGATAAATGGAAATGTAAAGTGCGTTACCAGCCACTGCGAAGCCCCCCCTTTTGAAAATGGCCTACTTCTATTTTAGCGCAATGCACAAGAAAATACCAGAGTTTTTTTCAAAACCATCCTAATTTAGATACAACCGCCCCAGTTGTATCTAAAAAAGAAGAATGCAACTGGCGGATTTGTTCTAAATAGCTCAAAGTGCTGGACAGGTATGCGATGTTTCTGTATACTATGACCAAGAAGAGGGGAATCAGAGATTCCAAAGGGGGAAACAATGTGAAAAAATGGTTTGTGGGCGTTGACGGCGGCGGAACGAAAACTGCCGTTCTAGCGGCCCAGAAGGAAAGCAGCGAGAGAAGCACGGAACTGACCACCGGCTGCTCCTACCGAATGCTGGGCATCGACGGCGCGGCGAAAATTATTGCGGAGGCTGTGGAAAGCTGCCTGCAAAAGGTTGAAGCGTCTCTTACGGACTGTGCAGGCATCTGTGTGGGGTTGCCTTGCTTTGGCGAAGACCATGAGCAGGATGAAGCTATAGGCCAGGCACTTAAAAATCTCCTGAGCCCTGCGCCAGTCAACATTGTGAATGATGTGGAGGTCGGATGGGCGGGGGCACTGGCAGGACAACCAGGCATTCATATTGTCGCCGGAACCGGCTCCATTGCCTTTGCGAAAAATGAGTTTGGACAGACGACCAGAACCGGCGGTTGGAACGAGTTCTTTGGGGACGAGGGCTCCTGCTACTGGATCGGCAGAGAGGCCATGAGTGTCTTTACAAAAGAAGCGGATGGAAGGCTTCCCAAAGGCGCACTGTACGAAATACTGCGGCGGGAGCTTTTACTGGGGGAAGATATGACATTTATCGACCGCATTACCCGGGAATATGCCCCCTACCGCCAAATGGTGGCTGGATTCCAGCGTTATGCGGCTCAAGCCGCACAGGCCGGTGACCCGGAGGCGAAGGCCCTGTACCCGCGGGCGGCTCAAGAGCTGGCCTTGATGGCACAGGCGCTAAAAAGCAAGTTGGCACTGCCGGAGGGAACGAAAGTTTCCTACTCCGGCGGGCTGTTCCGGACCGGCGACCTGATTCTGGAGCCGCTGAAAAAAGAGATCTCTGCTTTGGGCTGTGTACTGGAAGCGCCGAAGAGCTCCGGCGTGGAGGGTGCTTGGCTACTGGCAGCTCAAAATTTCGGAAAATAAAAGGAGGTAGATCATGTTTTTGACAGAAGAAGAAATTCTCGATACCCCTGGAGCGTTAAAGCGAACCTGTAGGTATTTTGAAGAAAACAAGGAAAGAATCGATGGTTTTTTCCAGGCCTTTCCCCAGAGGAAATTCACAGTTTTGGGCTGTGGTTCCAGTTATATGCTGTCCAAAAGCGCAGCAGCGGTGCTGGCTTCCTTCCGGGAGACGGTAGCTAACGCCATCCCGGCAGGGGACTACATTTCAGACCCCATGTTTTGGCAGGAAACCGTCCGCGGAAGCATCGTTTTAATGCTCTCCCGTTCCGGACGGACTTCGGAAATGGTTTGGGCGGCCCGGAGAATCAAGGAAAGCCTTGGCTGTCCCATCGTTTCCATCAATGCAGAGGCCAACAATGACATCACTCCCATGAGCGATCTGGAGTTGAGCCTGCCCTGGTGCCATGATAACAGCGTCTGCCAGACCCGCACAGTCACGAACCTTTATGCGGCGACGCTCCTTCTGGCGGCCAGATACGCGGAGGACAATATTCTTTGGAAAAGCGTTTATGACGCAACAGCGGGCAATGAGGCATTCCAACAAAAATACCGTCCGATTCTGGAGGAATTGGCGATACGGGATTGGAACAATGCCGTTGTGCTGGCTGACGGACCGGTGTGTGGCATTGCTGAGGAGGGAGCACTGGCCTTTACGGAGATTGCCATGCTAACGGGACGCTATTTTCATCTGCTGGACTATCGGCACGGCCCCATCGTCATCAGCGATGAGAAAACGATCACTGTCATGTTGCTCCGGCCCGGCGAGGAAAAACTCCAGGGAGCTATGGCCCGAGATGTGATCCGGCACGGCGGCACGGTCGTCACGGTTTCCGACAAAGAAGACAATATTTATGGTGCTGCGGCGCATATTCAAATTGCCGGTATTGATCATTTTGCCGCCTGGGGCATTCCGTTTATTTATATTCCTCAGATGACAGCACTGCTCAAATCAGTCTCCCTTGGGGGCAATCCGGACCAACCCAAAGGGCTGAACGCTTACATTTCTCTGCAATGACAGAAAGGGAGGATCAGAAATGAATAAAATTACATTTTTGGGTGCTGGCAGCAGTGTTTTCGCAAAAAACGTCCTGGGCGATTGCCTACAAACGGATTGTCTGCGCGAATACGAATATGCGCTGTTTGATATTGACCCGGTACGCTTGGAAGAATCCTATATGATGCTCAGCAACATCAACCGTAATTCCAATGGTGGCAAGGCGAAGATCGTCAAGTACACAGACCGGCTGGAAGCTTTGCGGGGCGCAAAGTATGTATGCAATGCGATTCAGGTTGGTGGCTATTCCCCCTGTACAATCACGGACTTTGAGGTGCCGAAAAAGTACGGCTTGCGCCAGACCATTGGTGATACAAACGGTATCGGCGGTATTTTCCGTGCGCTGCGCACGATTCCGGTCATGCGGGATTTTGCAGCGGACATGGAGAAGGTATGTCCTGATGCCCTGTTCATCAATTACACCAACCCTATGTCCATGCTGACACTTGCCTGGAATCGCTATACCGACATCAAAGCGGTTGGTCTGTGCCACTCCCACCAGTCTTGTGTTCCAATGCTGCTTGGCCGCCTTGATCTTCCCCAGGACGGTGTAAATTACAGAATTGCCGGTATCAATCACATGGCGTGGCTACTGGAAATCACCCGTAACGGCGAGGATTATTACCCAGAGATCAGACGTCGGGCTCTTACCGGTCCAATTAAAGATCCGCTTGCGGAGCTTGCCGTTCTCTATCCGGAGTATGCCGAGGTTATTGGAGCCAGGACACCGGAGCTTCATACCCCAGACGACCATGACGACATGGTGCGCTTTGAGCTGATGAAGCAGTTCGGATATTATGTCACAGAATCCAGTGAGCACAGTGCTGAATACTATCCGTATTTTATCAAGAAAGCATATCCGGAGCTGATTGAACGGTATAATATTCCGTTGGACGAATACCCGCGCCGCTGTATCGCACAGGCAAAAATGTGGAAGGCCCAGGCTGAAAAGCTTATCCACAACGAAAATCTGACGCATACCAGAAGCAACGAATATGCGGCCAGCATTATCGAAGCAATTGAAACCGGCAGGCCCTTCTCGTTTGGTGGCAACGTAATGAATACGGGTCTGATCGACAATCTGCCGACGGATTGCTGTGTTGAAGTAACTTGTCTCGCCAATGAGGGCGGTATCCAGCCTTGTCACATCGGTGCCCTTCCGCATCAGCTTGCAGCGCTGAATATGCGCCAAATCAGTGTGCATCAGTTGGTCGTCGATGCGGCGCTCACAGGCAAAAAGGACTATGTTTATCAGGCAGCGATGCTTGATCCACACGCCAGCGCTGAGTTGAGCATTGATGATATCCGTACAATGGTTGATGATCTGATCGAAACCCATGGCGATTGGCTTCCTAAATACCATTAAGGCTTAACAGATAATTCGAAAGGAGAAGAATAATGGCAAACACTGTCACTGAGGCCAATGTACACGAAGAATCAACGATGTGTACAAAAAAAGAAAGGCTCGGACACGCAATTGGTGTTCTTGGACACGACTCCGCATATACCCTGTGGGCAACTTGGGCAACTCCGTTTATGACAGATATTTTGGCGCTTCCCGTAGCGTTTATAGGTGCGCTGGTCGCTGCCGCACGTATCTTTGATGCCTTTACTGACATTTCAATGGGCGTTATCGCCGACCGCACAAGGAGCAAATGGGGCCGTTTCCGTCCATGGATTTTGCGTGCGGGTCCCCTGTTCTGTCTGCTGATGGCACTGAGTTTTCTGAAGCCGGGCTTTCTCGGTACGACTGGACTCTGTGTTTTTGCTGGGCTGCTGTATGTCCTGACCGGCAGCATCGCATTCACCGCTGTGGACATTCCCTTCTGGTCTTTGCCCGCGGCCATGACCAGCAATCCCAAGGAACGTGATGGTATCATTGGCACAACCACAACATTCTCTAATGCGATTTCTGGCATTATCGGCGTAGCGATGCCCATTGGCCTATCAATGCTGGGCGAATTCAAGTGGACTTCCTATTTTACGATTGCCGCAATTGTCGCCCTGTTTGCATCCATTATGTACCTGTGCAGTTTCAAGATGGTTCGAGAGCATGTGGTGCCGGATGATACGGAAAAATTCAGCCTGAAGCTGGCACTCAAAAACGTCTTTACAAATCAGCCATTGCTCTGCGTTCAGCTGTCCAACCTGTGTTTTCTACTGGGCATGATTTTAAAAGGCGGCTTTAATTACTACTACTTTACATATAATGTTGGCAGGTTGGAACTGATGAGCATTGCCAGTCTGATTGGCCTGGTTGCGCAGATTGCCGGTGCAATCTTGTTTACTGTTCTTTCCAAGCGGATCGGAAAGAAGGCCTGCATGTATGGCGGTGTCGTTATTCTTGCAATTGCGCATGTTTATCTGTATATCTCCGGATGGACGAATATAACACGCATTTTCATCTGCTCGGCGGTTTCTTCCACGGCTCTTGGCGCACTGATGGTTTGCGTTAACGCAATGATGGCCGATACCATCGAATATGGCGAATGGAAGACCGGCCAGAGAAATGAAGCAATGATTACTTCTACTCGCTGCTTTGTGACGAAGTGCGTTATGGCGATTTCTGCCGTTGCGGTTGCTGCGACGATTGGCTTGACCGGATATACACCCGGTGTTGAGCAGGGAGCACATGTTCTGAATTCCTTCCATACTATGTATTCCCTTGTTGTTGCCGGTGTTGTCATTTTAGGTGTTATTCCCATGTTCTTCTACAAGCTGACAGAAAAGCGCCATGCTGAGATCATGGAAGAGCTGAAGGCCAGAAAAGCAGAGAAGTAACCACTCGACCCCTTTCTCTCCAAAAGAAATACCCCATAAAGCAGGGAAAGCCCGGTAGGTCTCTGCCGGGCTTTCTCTGCACCCTAAAAGGAGAAAATTATGATAGATCAATCCGTTCAGAACCCTATTTATGAGCTCTTGCGTAACAGAAGCACAGCAAAGGAAAAGGGCCTCTATTCTTGCTGCAGCGCCAACGAGTATGTACTTCGGGCCGCCCTGCGCAGGGCGAAAGCAAACGATACAGTGGTATTGGTGGAGTCTACAGCCAATCAGGTCAATCAGAATGGCGGCTATACAGGCATGACCCCCGCCGGTTTCCGAGCATTCCTGGATGAACTGGCCAAGGAAGAAGGAATGCCCGCTGACCGGGTCTTGTGCGGTGGCGACCATTTGGGGCCTCTGACTTGGCAGAACCTTCCCGAGGACATGGCTATGGCAAATGCAGAGGAACTCATTCGGGGCTATGTGCTGGCAGGTTTTTCTAAAATTCACATCGATACCAGTATGCGCGTAGCCAGCGATGACCAGAACGTTCGGTTGCCGGATAGCACCATTGCTCGACGGGGCGCACAGCTTTGTGCCGTAGCAGAGGCGGCATTTGAGGAGTACCGGGCGACTCATCCAGAGGCACCGGAGCCGGTTTATGTTATCGGTAGTGAGGTGCCCATCCCCGGAGGAGCTCAGGAAAACGAAAAAAGTGTCACTGTAACGAGTGCCCAGGACTGTGCGCAGACTCTGGCGGAGTTTGAGAGCGCCTTTGCCGTCCGGGGCCTGGCGGAAGCATGGCAGCGGGTCGTTGCCATTGTGGTACAGCCAGGGGTGGAATTTGCCGATGAAAGTGTGGTCGAATACGACCGGGAGATGGCGGCAGAGTTGATGGCATGGCTGAAGGAACACCCCAACCTAGTATTCGAGGGGCATTCTACAGACTATCAGCCCCGAGTGTGTCTACGCAAAATGGTAGAGGACGGTATCGCTATTTTGAAGGTCGGTCCGGCCCTGACCTTTGCCCTGCGGGAGGGGCTGTTTGCTTTGGAACAAATTGAGCGAGAACTTTATGGCCTCCATGACTTCCCTCTGTCCAGATTTCGGGAAACCCTGGAGCAGGTCATGTTGGAGGATATGGGCCAGTGGGCAAAATACTACCGTGGCGACATGCCCCGAAAGCGCTATGCCCGGGCCTTCAGCTTTTCGGACCGGTCCAGATACTACCTGACCAATCCAAAAGTTCGGCAGGCAATTCATACCCTGCTGGAAAATCTGGATTCCATCGGAATACCCATGTCCCTGCTCAGCCAATACCTTCCCGTACAGTACGCCCGAGTCCGTTCCGGCAGCTTACCACCTCGAGCCACGGATTTGTTGATCGACCGGGTAGGCAACTGCATAGACGATTACCTCTACGCCGTGCTGCGGAAGGAATAATATGAAGTGAGGCATCAAGCGCTTCTGATAGGCTGGTGGGTGCTTATCTCCGAGACTGGTAATAACTTGTAAAAGCTGGAAAAGTCCTCTTTCCGTTCTTGGAGAGAGGACTTTTTTGAAATAGGATGGACGGCGTGTTATTGGGCACTTACCTCCGCTTGGAGTAAAACGGAGCGAAAAAATTCACAAAGCAGCAATAATAGTCTGCGTAGGGAGAGATTACAACATGGGAGGTATCCTCCGCACCGTTTCACTTCGGCCGGGATGACATGTCGGAGGGCTGCTCCATTCATCCGCACGGATTATATTCACCACGTGGCGAACGGCCTGCCCCCTCCCTTGGGAAGGTTCTGGTATGACCCTCCTTGCCAATTATTCCAAGGTGCTCTCCTCCACGGGGGAGGACCTGAGCTCGGATACCGTGGCGGTGCGAAGGTATATCGAAAACCACTACCGGGAGCCCCTGACCCTGGACCTTCTGGCCCAGAGTGTGCACATGAACAAATTCCATCTGGCCCATACCTTCAGCAAGGAATTTGGCCTGTCCCCCTTCAGCTATATCCAGCAGCTGCGCATCCGGGAGAGCAAGGAGCTGCTGTGTACCACCGACTACCCCCTGACCCAGATCGCCAGCATGTGCGGCTTTTCCTCCCCCAGCTACTTCTCCCAACGCTTCCGCGCCTCCGCCGGCATCAGCCCCGCCGAATACCGGAAGCGAAACAAGGGCAAAGGCCAGGGGGAGAAGTGACCGCGGAGGAAACGGCATTGGCAGGTACGAATAACACAAAGCCAGGGAAATTCCGAAAATCTATCGACTACTGCTCCCTTTCATGCTATAATCAGGGAAATAACATGAAAGGGGGATCTTTATGCCCGAAAACCATCCTAACATCAAAAATCCCCTGAGCGTTGGGTTGCTTGCCCATGTGGATGCGGGGAAGACCACCCTTTCCGAAGGGCTTTTGTATGTCTCCGGCACCCGGCGGGTGCTGGGACGGGTGGACCATGGGGACGCATTTCTGGATAGCTTTTTGCTGGAGCGGCAGCGGGGCATCACCATTTTTTCCAAGCAGGCAAGAATTGCCGGAAAGCGCCGGGACCTGACCCTGGTGGATACCCCGGGGCATGTGGACTTTGCGGCGGAGGCGGAGCGGGTGCTGCCGGTTTTGGACTGTGCGGTGCTGGTCATCAGCGGCAGCGACGGAGTCCAGGCCCACAGCCGGACCTTGTGGCAGCTGTTGGAGCGGTATCAGGTGCCGGTGTTTTTATTCATCAATAAAATGGACCTGCCCGGGGCGGAAAAAGAGGCCCTGATTGGGGCCCTTCAAAAGGAATTCGGAAGCGGCTGTGTGGATTTTACCCAGGATGAAGAAAGCCTCTGGGAGGCGGCGGCCCTGTGCGATGAGGCGCTGCTGGAAAGCTATCTGGCCGGGGCCCCGGTGACCCCGGGGAATCTGCGGCGGCTTATTGGGGCCCGGAAGCTCTTCCCCTGCTTTTTTGGGTCGGCGTTGAAGCTTCAGGGCGTGGAAGCGCTGCTGGAAGCTTTGGAAACCTACGGGCCGGAGCAGGAGTACCCTGGGGAATTTGGAGCCAGGGTCTATAAAATCTCCCGGGACCCCCAGGGGAACCGGCTGACCTGGATGAAGATCACCGGAGGGAGCCTCACCGTGCGCTCCCGGCTGAGCTATGTGGGCCGTGACGGGGAGACAAAGGCGGAAAAGCCCCTGAGCCTGCGGCTGTACTCCGGAGAAAAATTTGAGACCGTGAACGAAGCCCCTGCCGGGACCCTTTTGGCCGTCACCGGCCTGGCAGCCACCTGGGTAGGCCAGGTGCTGGGTGCCGGAGAGCGGGGGCCCGCCATGGCTTCCCAGCCGGTGATGACCTATCATCTGGTGCTGCCCGCGGGAGCGGACCCGGCGGTGGTGTTTCCCAAACTGCTGCAGCTGGAGGAGGAAGACCCGCAGCTGCACATGACCTGGGAGGGCCAGCAGATCCAGGTGCAGATCATGGGCCAGGTCCAGCTGGAGGTGCTGCGGAGCCTCATTTGGCAGCGATTCCAGTTGGATGTCCGGCTCAGCGACCCGAAAATCTTCTACAAAGAGACCATTGCAAACACCGTAGAGGGGGTCGGCCATTTTGAGCCCCTGCGGCACTATGCCGAGGTCCATTTGCTCTTAGAGCCGGGGGCAACCGGCTCCGGCCTGGTTTTTGATACGAAATGCCCTCTGGACGTGCTGGATGCCGGATACCAGAGCCTGATCCTCACCCATCTGGCGGAAAAGCAGCACCGGGGGGTGCTCATCGGGGCCCCCATTACGGATATGAAAATCACCCTGCTGGTGGGCAAGGCCCATTTAAAGCACACCGAAGGCGGAGACTTCCGGCAGGCCACCTATCGGGCGGTGCGCCAGGGGCTGATGCAGGCCAAATCCATCCTGCTGGAGCCCTGGTATGATTTCCGGCTGGCGGTGCCCACGGCCCAGATCGGCCGGGCCATTACGGACATCCGGACCATGGGAGGCACCATGGAGCCGCCGGAGACCCAGGGCACCGAGTCCATCCTGGAAGGACAGATCCCGGCATCGGAGCTCAAAGACTACGCCGCCCAGGTGGCGGCCTACACCCAGGGCCTGGGGCGGCTGACCCTGTCCCTCCACGGCTATGCTCCCTGCCATGATGAAGAGCGGGTGATTACACAGGCAGTCTATGACCCGGAGGCGGACCTGGAAAACACCCCGGACTCCGTATTCTGCGCCCACGGGGCGGGACACACGGTGAAGTGGGATCAGGTCAAGGACTACATGCACCTGGAAAGCGGCCTGAAAGAGGAGAAGCCGCCTCAGCTGCGGACCCTTCCCGCCATTGACGACCGGGAGCTGGAGCAAATCATGGAGCGGGAGTTCGGCCCCATTCGCCGCCCGCAATACACCGCCCCCCGGGCCCCGGCCACGGAAGAGGTGGTGATCCGGCAGCCCAAGGAGCGCTGCCTCATCGTAGACGGCTACAATATGATCTTTGCCTGGGAGGATTTGGCGGAAACGGCGAAACACGACCTGTCCGCCGCCCGGCGGCACCTATCGGACCTGCTGACGGGCTACGCCGCCTTCCGGAAATGCCGCACCATCCTGGTCTTTGACAGCTACCGGCAGCCCGGCAGCGAAAAATACCAGGATGCGGGCATTCAGGTGGTTTTCACCCGGGAGGGGGAGACGGCGGACGCCTATATTCAGAATCTGGCCGCCCGGTTTGGAGGCAACTACCGGGTGTCCGTTGCCAGTTCTGACGGCCTGGTGCAGCTGTCCGCCCTGGGCTCCGGGGTGCTGCGGGTCTCCGCCCGGGAGCTGCGGCAGGAAATCGACCGGGCCCAAAAAGAAATGCGGCAGTATTATTAGGAGGGGCTATGAAAACCAGACGGATCGTGCTTTTGGGGCTGCTCACCGCCATTGCCCTGACCATTTTTATGCTGGAAGCCCAGCTCCCCGCCCCCATTCCGGTGCCGGGGGTCAAGCTGGGGCTTGCCAACATCGTGACGGTGTTTACCGTGTTCCTTCTGGGCCCCCGGGAGGGGATGCTGGTGCTGGCGGCCCGGATCTTCCTGGGGGCGGTGTTCGCCGGAAATTTCAGCACCATTTTGTATTCCGCCGCCGGTGGAGCCCTGGCCATTGCCGTGACCATCGGATTAAAACGGGTTTTAAAAGAAAATCAGCTTTGGGTGGCGGGCTGCGCCGGGGCGGTGGCCCATTCTATCGGCCAGATGGCCGTGGCGGTGTGGGTCAGCGGCACGCTGGGGCTCCTTGTCTACCTGCCCATTCTTATTGCCGTCAGTATCGTTACCGGACTGTTTACCGGGCTTTGTGCCCAGTTTTTATTGAATCGAGGGAAAGACTTTTGGAAAACTATTTTCAGATGAATCTGGACAAAGGCCAGATCGATGCCATTTCCAACCTGGGCCTGGCCCATATGGGGGACGGGGTTTTTGAACTGCTGTGCCGGGGCTGGCTCTGCGCCCAGGGCTATACCACCGTCCAGGAGCTCCACCGCCGGACCATCGCCATGGTCAATGCCCCGGCCCAGGCGGAATTTGTAGACAAGCTCCTGCCCCTTTTAAATGACCGGGAGTTGAGCTGGTATCGCCGGGGGAAGAACGCCCATGTCCACGCCGTGCCCAAGGCTGCTACCCCTGCCCAGTACGCCAAGGCCACCGGGCTGGAAGCTCTGTTTGGGGCCCTGTTTTTAAGCGGGCAGACGGAGCGGATCAATGCCCTGTTCCGGGCGGTGATGGAGGGCGAAGACCATGGCATTTGACGCGACTTACCTTTCCTGTGTGCTGGAGGAACTGCGGCAGCGGTGTGGGGACGGCAAGGTGGAAAAAATCTACCAGCCCAGCCGGGACACCCTGATTTTCGGCCTCCGGGGCCGCCAGGGCCGGGAAAAGCTGCTGATCGCCGCCAACCCCACGGCCCCTCGGCTCCACCTCACCGCCGCCTCCCCGGAAAACCCGGCGGAGCCCCCCATGTTCTGCATGTTCCTGCGGAAGCACCTGCTGGGGGGAAGGCTTGCGGAGATCACCCAGATCCCCATGGAGCGCTGGGCGGCCTTTACCTTTGACTGCACCGACGAAATGGGCTACCCCATCCAGAAAAAGCTCATTGCGGAGCTCATGGGTCGGACCTGCAACGTGTATCTCCTGGGCCCGGACGGCCGGATTTTGGACTGTCTGCGGCGCATCGGCCTGGACGAAAGCGCCCGGCCCGCGTTGCCGGGGCTTCACTATCAGTACCCCAGCCCCATTGAAAAGCAAAACCCCCGGGAACTGGGCCGGGAGGATTATCTCCGCATCCTCTCCGCCCCCGGGGCGGATGAACTGTCCCAGCGGCTCATGGACACCCTGGGGGGACTTTCTCCCTTGGTGACCCGGGAGGCGGCGCTGTTTGCCTGCGGGGAAACCGACGCACGGCTGGAGGGCCGGGATTTAGAAGCCGTGGCGGAAAAGCTGCACCTGTTTTTTAAGGAGCATCTGGATCACCCCACCCCCTGGCACTATGCCGCCCCGGACGGGGCCATGAAGCAATTCGCTTTCTGCCCCATTTTGGAATACGGTGACTGCGCCCAAGGGGAATCCTTCAGTGCATTGCTGGACCGGTTTTACACCCTCCGGGACCGGCGGGATGCCATGCGACAAAAGAGCCAGGCCCTGCGGAAAACCGTCAGCAATCAGGTGAGCCGCCTGCGCCGGAAAATGGCCTTGCAGGAAAAGGAGCTGACTGCCACCTACGACCGGGAGCGCCTGCGGCAGCTGGGAGACGTCCTCACCGCAAACATCCACCGCATCCAAAAGGGACAACGAAGCGTCACCTGTCAGGACTTTTATGATGAAAACATGGCCGATGTGGAGATTCCTTTGAGCCCCATGCTCTCCCCCCAGCAGAACGCCGCTAAATTCTACAAGGACTACACCCGCATGAAAAACGCCCAGAAGGAGCTGACCCACCAGCTGGAGCTGGGCAAGGACGAATGTCAGTATTTGGAAAGCGTCCTGGAGGAGCTGAACCGGGCCGGAAGCGAGACGGAGCTGGAAGAGATCCGCCAGGAGCTGGCCCAGGGGGGGTACGTCCGCCAGGAGACCGCCAAGCGCAAAATCAAGCAAGGCAAGCTTCCCCCCATGCGCTTTGAAAGCACCGACGGCTTTCCCATTTATGTGGGCCGGAACAACCGGCAAAACGACGAACTGACCTTTAAACTGGCAAGGAAGGATGACATCTGGTGCCACGCCTCCAAGGTCCACGGCAGCCATGTGGTCATCTCCTGCGGCGGCAAACAGCCCCCGGACGACACCGTGACCCAGGCCGCCCAGCTGGCCGCCTACTACTCCGAAACCGGCTCCGGCCAAAACATCCCCGTAGACGTGACCCCGGTCCGTCAGGTGAAAAAAGCGGGCACCGGAAAACCCGGCATGGTCATCTACCACACCTACCGCACCGCCATCGTCAACCCCTACCCCGACATCCGGGTAGACCCCCTGAACGCGGAACGGAAGGAATAACGGGCAAATAGAAAAAATTGACAATTGACAATGGGCAATTGACAATTCTTTTGAGTTGACAGTTGACAGTTGACAGTTGACAGTTGACAGTTGACAGTTGACAGTTGACAGTTGACAGTTGACAGTGGACAGTTGACAGTTGACAGTTATTGGGGCAATCTGCCGCCATGTACCGAATAGAACCTGTGCGGATGAATGGCGTTACGCCTGTAGGGGCGGCAACCTTGCCGCCCGCCACGTCCCGAATACAACCCGTGCGGCTGAATGGAATCACGCAATGTAGCGGCGATGATTCATCGCCACGCAACGTTTCGAATACAACCCGTGCGGACAAAACGGAACCACCCCTCGACATGTCATCCCGACCGAGTGAAACGAGCGGAGGGATCTACTCAAGTAGCAAGTTTTCCTTTGTGGTGGTTCCTTTACCAACGTGGTGGATTCCTCCACTCCGCTAACGCTACGGTCGGAATGACAGACGTTTTTGCATTGGTTGTTACAAATTCAAATGTACAACGTATATGGCGGCAGATTGCCGCCGCTACATTGCGTGGTACCATTCAACCGCACAGGTTGTAATTGCAACGTGGCGGGCATGGTAGCCGCCCC
>CAKTOB010000021.1 GCA_934589525.1 uncultured Oscillospiraceae bacterium
TTGATAATAAGGAATTATCCTGTATTTGATGTCTACATTCTACATCATCTTTAGTCAAAGTGCAACATTATTCTATCGACAATTTTATTATTTTCTCTATTTCGTCACATCTCCTTGCCGTATGCTATAATACTTCTTCAAGAACAAGGAAAGGACGCATTTTTATGGACACAGAAAAAATGGAGGCCATGCTGGGTTTCTACTTAGAGCACTGTCAGTACGAAAAAGCACTCAACGCGCATACACTCAAAGCCTATAAAAAGGATATTAGCCAGTTTATAGTCTTTTCCTCCATGCAGGCGGACCCATTCTCCAAAGAAAATATACAAAACTACATTGCTTGGCTGCATGATGATTATGCGGTGCGAAGTGTGAAACGCAAAATTGCAAGTCTAAAAGCTTTTTTCGCATATCTTTCATTTGAAGAAGTGCTATCTGATAATCCTTTTTCTCATATGCGAATTAAAATGCGGGAACCGTCCCTTCTTCCTCGAACTATCCCACTCACAACCATTGATCAACTTCTAACGCATATTTATAGTCTCCAACCATGCCACAGCAAGTCAGCATATACCCATCGTGTACTTATGCGGGATGTTGCTATTCTTGAACTCTTGTTTGCGACTGGCATGCGAATATCTGAGTTGTGTTCCCTGCACACGGACGACATTGATCTTATAGAAGGCTCGGTCAACATATATGGGAAGGGCGCAAAAGAGCGGCTGATCCAAATCAGCAATCAGAATGTTCTCATTGCCCTGCGTAACTATGTAGGCTGCTGGAACGATAAGATTCAAACCTCGAATCACTTTTTCCTCAACCGGCTCGGCAATCCACTATCGGATCAGTCCGTTCGTTATATGATACATAAATACTGTAGTCAAGCTGGTATTTCTCTTCATATCACGCCACATATGTTCCGCCACTCTTTCGCAACCTTTTTATTAGAGGAAGACGTTGATCTGCGTTATATTCAGCACCTTCTTGGACACAGTTCTATCACAACAACGCAAATTTACACTCATGTTACCCTAAAAAAGCAGCGTGACATCCTCACTTATAAACACCCACGCAATAAGCTGACTGCCTCTGGTAAATAGTTTTTTCTGGGACGGCCCCTCTCGGAGCCGTCCCGGATGTATTTATTCACACAGAATTTTCTTCAACTTCTTCAACACGGCTTTTTTCCTCTTATTGGCTGCTTGCTGTGAAATTCCATTTACCTTGCCATACTCCAATTCTGATACCGGTTTCGGGGACAAGAAAAACTGATGGATTAGTTTCTGCTCGTCATCCGTCAGTTGTGCAATAGCCTGCATTAATCGTTCAATCTCAGAATGTGCAATGAAGTCTCCCTCAATATCAACGCCAGGATCCGGAAGTATATTCTCCCCCGCTATCTCTTCCCCATCTTCCGTTATCGTTGTGAACGTAACAATCGTATATCCATACTGCCTTTGCCTACGGTTCTTGTAAAGTTCACTTTCCCGCTCTTTTTTCCAGATGGGATATTCCTTCTCAGAACATTCATAAAAAATAGCCTCATCGTCTCCCAATGTATTATTTAATTGAAGAAACCTGTTTCTGCGTCGTTGTCCTGCATCTGTTTCTAAAAACGCCGCAAACTGCAGAGCGTTCATTTCAATCCAGTTATCCTGAGCCGTCGGAAGATGTTCATCTTTTTTTACCAAATAAATTCTTTTCATTTGTAATCTCCTTTGAATTTTTGAGTTCTGTCAAAAATTCGGAGATTACGGGTATTTCGCCTTATAGGCTAACCACTGCCGTTTACCGACGCAATATGTCAATATTTTTTATCCAGCAACTTGTTGGCTTCCCTGAGTCATAGTCCCATTAAATAATTTTTAATATCCTTGGAATTCGGCTCACCCTTCACTTGTCCTTCCGTTCTTACGCAAGCAGCCTCCATTCGCAGAAAGCTCCTAAAAAGCGCAAAAAATAAGTCTGCATTCCCAACTTTCCAAATTGGGAATGCAGACTTTTCTTTTTGTCCACTTCAAATTTTGTAATTTATGCTACCTTTTGCTGTTCTACCCCAAAAACATATGCAATAGTGCAACAGTAAATATAAGAGTTCCATTAGAAAGGCCATAATATAAAAATGTCTGCTTACAACAGCAGCAAGCTGGAAAAAACATATTATCGTCACTTCCAGCGTCAGAATCCTCACAAAAATGACACTCTCAACCATATGGGCGTTAACCCCGCCGTCAAGAGTACCTCTTGCTCTCCATTGCTCTGCCGCTTTTCAGAAGCATTTTTTTCTCTGATTAGTATCGCAGAGCAAACAACAAATACGGCACTTACCAAAAATGTCTGCCAGGTCTGCTGTTCCAATAGGTTCCACGCAAAGCTGGTGTCTGTATTTGCGCCTACTGAAAAATTCTGTTTACGCAGCTTTGCGCTCACTTCTTCCACTGCGCCTTTGTTTGTCAGCAGGAAGGCAACGTTCGTCACGCCGATTGCATGAACGCTCGCCCTCAAGCTGAACTCCTGGCAGTTATTTTTTTAGCATTGAGAACTATTTCAAGGAGCATCGGGAGGTGCTATCTTTCTTCCTCTGAAATAGGTTGCGCATGTGTAGTAAGCAAGGGTCAATAAGATTTTATCATTTTGAGATTGAACGCTAAGTTCATCTGCCGACATTAGGATCTGCTTCAAATTCACGTAAGGAACATCCATTTGGAGTGTGTAAGAAACTGTTATCCGGTTGTCGTTTTCCATAATGGTAGTATCTATTTCATATCGGTCTCCAATTTCCTTTGCGGTATCGAGAAACTTTGGAAGATTCTCCATACGCTCTGGCATTATAACCTGCACTGTGTTTTCAATCAGTTCTCTTGGCAGAAATTTTGAAGGCTCTTGCGGAATACCATGCAGAGGCCCCTCCTCGTCAGGAGCAGTGAAGAAGTCGCTATCCTCCCAAGGATTCGGGTATTTTTTCTCATATATCAGCTCACTTGACATATTTACATCCTTTCGTGCCTCTATTTTGGTTATCCCATTCGGGTCAGAATACCTGCATCCATTTCATAGACTTCGTCGCAAAGATAAGAAATATCCTCTTTGAAGTGACTGGAAAGCACGATGGTCACGCCCTGTTCTTTCAGGGAAAGCAGAACAGAACGAATATGTTCCACCCCATGGTTGTCCAGGCCATTCATAGGTTCATCCAGAATGAGTAGGTTCGGTTTTTCCATGATTGCCTGTGCAATACCCAGCCTCTGGCGCATACCCATAGAGTATTTTCCAACAGGCTTTCTCAAATCGGGATCAAGGCCGACCGTGTACATACTCTGTCGTACATCTTCCACTGATGCTTTTCCACGAATGGATGCCAAATGCATTAGATTCTGTAGCCCCGACTCTCGAGCAAGGAATCCCGGGGATTCAATAATAAATCCAATATCGGTTGGAAAGTCTACATCCTTCCCAATCTGCTGGCCCTGCACACGTACCTCTCCGGAAGTGGGGAGTACAAAACCGCAGATACTTTTAAGAAGAACCGTTTTTCCAGAACCGTTTCGACCAATCAGTCCATAAATTTTTCCGGTTTTACATGTCAAGGATACGTCCTTTAACACTTCGATTTTTCCGTATCGTTTGGTCACATGTTTCATTTCTACAACTGAATTCATCTATTTTCCCTCCGAAACACCTTGAATTTTGGAGTAAGGACACATACTGCAAACAAACATACAATAGAAATACCGAAAAACCAGAACGCATATTCTAACGTTACCTGATATAGGCTATTATTGCCTTTGAGTGCTTGCAGCTGTGCCAAAGTCACCGGAGAAATTTTATAGAACCAGGGAAGCCATTCATTTGCTACGGTAATATCCAACAAAACAAATCCAGCAGATGTAAAGGTTCCAATATAGCTGCTGCCTACATTATTTAAAAAGTAGGTCATGAATCCCAGCCAAACACAGCATCCCCAGCTTAACAGGAAACTAAGCACTGTGGCCTGCAGCGGTGTGTACGCGCCAATAACATAGTCATCGACAGAAAACGGGATCCCATACCGAGAACCTACGGTGTATCTCGCCAGAGTACCCCAGATCTTTCCCCACCCATTCTGGAACCCCATATTGGGAAGCAGGGGGAGAATACTGAACAGGAGAATCATAAGTATATAGAGAAATGACAATGCAACAATATACATACATTGTCCAGCAGTCCAGGAGATGTACCCGGCCCGAGGCAAAATGTATTTTTGAATCTCATTTTTGAAAGGGGCATCGCAAAACAGAGCGACTGCCCCCGCCATGATTACCAGCTGACAGATATAATCACTTGTAATGTGCGGGAAAGCCCAGGGCGTGACAGGAATGCCTACGTCCCGAGAAAAATCCAGCACGCCCTGCAAATTGGAGAATACGAAAATAGCAGCAAGAATAAAAATCAGCAGGATTCTCTGGTTTGTTCTAGCCAGTCTTATCTGAAATGTGAAAACGCGTTGAATCTTATTCCACATCCCATATTCTCCTTTCCATACGCTTCATAAACAGGCGATAGCACAAAAAGATGAGAACGAATACTGTTGCTGTTGTGACTACTAATGTCACAAAATCTGAATAAATGGTTCCCCGTGCCACAAGAAGGCGGTCCAGACGCAGACCGTTTGGAAGATTCAGCAGCCGCCCAACCTGAACCAAAAGGAATCGGAAGATAAAGGGTGCGCATACAGCCACATAGCTACTTGGAAAATATGCAGAGATCCAAAGCCCGATACTTCCCCAAAGCGCACCACTCAAAAAGCTGATATAAAGTATAATTGCGAGGTAGGGTACCCCATCCCCGATAGTAAGCATATGAAAGAAGGGAATCCACTGGGATTCAAGAATCTTCTCTTGTGTTACTATCGGGAGGTATGTACCCAGAAGCAATATAAAAACCAGTTCACCGAGAAGCATAGTTAAGCCACCCAATGTGGCAGCAACTAGAAATTTAGAGCGGACATAGGTGTGGCGACCACACCTTGTGATTTTATAGGTGCACATGCCATCTCCCTGTTCCCAACAATAATTAGTGGCAAACGGGATAGCAGCCATTATAGTTGAAAAATATCCGGTAAAAACCCCACCGAAGGATAGAGAATTGAACACGTAATACATAATACAAATAGGTGAACTGTCAGCATATGCTACCGAAGCACTAATACTGAGGCGAATATCTTGCCAGTTATCGAAAAAGAAACCTAGAGTAACCCCAAGGATTGCCAACAGAAACGGGCATTTCATGCCAATTTGGAAATCTTCACGAACTGTCCTGATAAATGTGGACTTATCCGCCATATGTCAAATCTTTCCCTGTAATAGCATTGAAGCGTTGCGCGTTTGAATATCTGGAATACCATCCGCTGGCCCCATTTGAATCTTCTGCCCACTCATTCGGGGTTACAAAGCACCAATAAGGAGTCAACATCACAGAATCTTCACTGACAACCGGAATATATTCCAGCCAAACATTAGAGAACTCTATGGTATTGGTGTGAATCTCTAAACCATACTTGTCTTTCAGTGCAGCAACCGCTTCATCCGGGGTCAAAATGGTCTGTGGTTGAGATTCTGACTCAATGGTGCAGGGGAAATACACATCACAATCTTGAATACCATCGGCGTTTATCATCATCGTTGCTGTAACAGAAGGAGTAGGCATCATATTGACCGCAGAAGAAACACCCGGTTCTTCTGATCCTAGTAGCGGGAGTCCGTCATATGTGAAAGAGAATTCCAGATAACAGGTGTCTGTTGCCGTTGACAGGGTGGTAGGTGTAGGCATCATCTCCCGTTCACTTCGGTTCTCACCGAATAATTCGTTCTGAAAGTCCATAATTTCCTGGCCGGTCAGGGTAACACATCTTTCCAGTTTCGGCTCAAAGGCGATGCCAAGCTGGTTGAAAATATTTTTACAAAAGGGCTCCATCTCTGTCGCTGCCATAAAAGACAGATCGTGGGGGCCTGTCTGTGGGTGTTCTTTGGTGTAATAAGACATTAGCGCTCCCACATCTTGCATAGGATTCTCGCCAAGTTCGATATTATAGGCACTATAGCTGATGGAGTCCTCTCGCACAACAAGTTTTTTCCCATTTTCTTCAAAATAACGATGGTACCCACGGTCACTGTGTGTGTAGTTGCCGTATCCTTCGGGGCAGAATATCCCGAACAGTCGATCCGGGTCGCTGTCCACCATTTTTAAAGTATAAGTGCTATACGCTTCTTTTGAGGGCACGGTAAGTTCCGCATCTACTCGGATATTTTCATCTATTTCCTGACCGATATGCCGCATCGTTGCTTCATCCGGAACGGTTGCCGGAGCAGTTTCAGGTTCCGTAGCCGATGAATCGGATGGGATTACGGCCTGCGTTGCCACAGTGGAAATCGGCGATATTTCTGTCGTCACCACCGGAATATTCTGTTTCAGTTTTCCACATCCAGATAGACTTGCCAAGATTAAAATTGAAAACGCAGAGTATCGAATAAACTTCCACATATTTTATCCTCCTTATTTTTTAGCGTAATTACTACTATAATCGAGTAGTTATAAAAACAAGCATACAAAAGTGTGAATGTTAGATTTGCATCTGTCATTTCTTTGGGATCACGCTGCGCACGAACGCACGTTGTTCTTCCTCGTCCATACATGCATCGTCGATCCACAGGTCGTAGCACTTGTCACCCTTTTTGAAAAGGTAGTGGTGATAATTGCTGGACGAGCCCGTTTCCGGGTCGTTTACCCGGAAGGTGATATTGGTGTAGGTGCGGTCATCCGTGTCACAATACATGGAGATGTATTCGTAGGTCAGAGGAAGCGGCGCAAAGGTTTCCAAATATTGCCGGAGTGCGATATTATCCGTATCCGCAATTCTGTCCGGGTTCAGGTCGGTGATCACGATCCCGCCCAGAAGCAGATCGTCCTGCATCAGGGAACAGCGGTCACTTGTCATATCGGTCAGACTGTATTTTCCGGGCAGGTCAAACAGAAAATCGCCGCCGGTGGTGGAGCTTTTGGAAGCACCGCAGCCGCCTAGGACGGTGGAGAGCAGGAAAAAGATGATTAGGAAAGACTTGTGCATGGGGTTCCTGGAAAAACCGTTGACGGATTCTTTTTCTCTTTTCATGTGGATTTCCTCCAATCAATAAAATAGACGAGGCATCAATGTTTTTTCTTAATGCAAATAGCAGTAAGTTTAGATACGAAAGGTATCATTCACTGCCTCCTTGTCCAGATAATAGCAATATCACGGAATAATTTCAAACAGTTCAGCGCAAAACGGGAAAAGTACAGCATGAAACAGGAAAACCGCATGTGACAATGAACCACATGCGGTCTATCAGTATTTACAGTGGAATTTCCGCCACAAACGTGAACCAACCATCTTGATAATCAAACGCATACTCCGCATGAAGCTGATCTAAAATGGATCGCACCTGGGAAAGGCCGTAGCCATGGTTGATTTTTGATTCTTTGCTGGTTTCGATTGCGTTGTTCCAAATTTTTACCGGCTGAGATGTATTGCGCACGGAAAGCAGCAAAACATCACTGGCAACCATGCTGCAATACAAAGACCGTTCACCCTCGACACGGCAGCAGCCTTCTATGGCATTGTCCAATAGATTGGAGAGCAAAACCACCAGCTGATCCGTTTTGATCGATACGCCGGAGAGGTCGTTTACTCTGATCTGCACGTCAATTCCGTTTTCCTTGGCAGTCTGATACTTGTGATTTAATACTGCGTCAATAATGGGATGGTGGGAATTGACACAGAAAATCCTGGTTGTCTGCTGACCTTGGATGGTATGGATATAATTTTTTGCTTCCTCGATTTCTCCCAATGCCAAAAGATCCGAAATTGCCTGAAGTTGATTTTTAAACTCATGGGTCGCCCTGCGTTGGGCCCGGTAGCTTTTTTCTAAGGCAACGATATTATCTGTCTGAATTTCCATTTGCTGATTGAGCAGGGCGCTTTCCTTTAGGCGTTCGGTACTGTCCCGCACCAAACCGATGGCATAGAGGATCGCAATATTCGCAATTGCTAAGACAGCGCAGAAGAAAACGATTCCTATAGAAATATCTGCTTCCGCTTGGAAGTTGTTAAAGATCAAAAGGAGCGTGGCCGTTGAGGTTATAGGAAACAGCAGGGACAGGAATAGCCATTTCCCCTGTAGGCACTGTGTCCTCCGGAATATAGGAAAACGATAACATATCCATGCGATCAACAATAAAAAGAGTTTTCCGCTGGTGACGATCACAACATATAGGAATTTTCTCCATACCAATTCAGAAACGCTGATTCCAAGCACGGAACTGGCACCATACAAAAAAATCGTATCAATGACACCACTTAAGCCTACAAATACAAACGACGTTAATAAGTGTTGATACCATTTTCCTTTGTTAATCAGGCAGGAAACAGCCGTATGCAGCACTAACGTCAGGCCTGTGATCCATTCAGAAGTAAGACCACAATTAACGTAAAACTGATTCAAAACCCATACAGCTACAACCACAAGTAGATACTTCCTTTTCTGGACCCTTGGTTGAAATATCGCCTTCCAGAAAAGTAACTGGGAACACATTTCCAGTGCGGACCAAAACGCACTAATTATTTTGTCCATCCTATCCTCTCCAGAGCAGAAATTTTTTCTTGTTTTCGGAATAAGTTTTCTCGCTTACGGGTAATGTAATTCCATTGTCTAAGAGTGCTTCATTGCAGCGGTACTGTTTTAGCCTGCGCATGTTGACCAAATAGCTTTTCTGAATACGCAGAAAACCACGTTCTGAAAGTTGTTGTTCAAACCTTGCCAGGGTAGAGTACACTTTATACTCCTTTGGGGGCCCGCCCTTTTTCCCGGGGTTTTGTGTGTAAACAACGGCGTTGTGCCCTTGGGATTCGATATAGAGAATATCCTCCAAATACAATGTGATTGGTTCGCCGGATACATTGATCTGAAATGGCTCTTTTTCCGCAAACAGACGATTCATAGCAGCTTGCAAATATTGTGGCAGCTTTTTGTCAATTTCGCTTTTTAGAGCATAACGAAAGGCCCCAACTTCATACCCCTCCGGTGCGTACTCTATGTAGTTGGTAAGGAAGATAATGATCGCATTTTTCCGGGCCTCACGAATCTTTCTTGCGACATCAATTCCAGTGTATTTCTTGTCATTAAAGTCTATGTCCAGAAAGATAATGTCACATTCCTGCATCGTTTTCTGCGGAATCATTTCAGCTTCTGTAAATATTTGAATAACGGCTTCGATGTCCAACTTTTTTAATGTGGTACGAATATCGCTCCTCATGCGCTCCAAGAAAATTGCGTCATCATCACATAGGACTATCCGAATCATAGGCACTCCTGTTTCGTTCCACAATACTATGGAAGAAGTTGTCTCGTTTTTCTGCCTTTATTATACACAGAAACCTCCCTCTGTCAAAGAATAATTAAATGGGTACAGCATAATCGCAGCATTATTGTCAACAGGAACAATGATACAAGATTGCGAAATGATATCTCTGCACTTCATTTGGATGTACAGCAAAAGGAAGTATTGATTCTCCTGATGGGCGAGTTCACTATTTCACTAGGTAGCGGAGCAGAGCACTCCCCGTAACAAGCTAAAATCATTCAGAAGATTGCTGTCTTGTTTCGCCAGAAGAAGCTTCGATAAATCCGAAAGGTCCAATACCGGCTTGATTTGGTGCTGGGTCTTTCCCTGTTTCATGCGTAGTTTATGCCATTATAGGATGGTTGCTTTGTATTCTGAAAATGGTTGTGCTACTCTTATTGTGAAACAAACCATAGGAGGAAAACAAATGGACATTTTTTTACTTGGGGACGATGGTACACTTGAAAGCGCAGTATCCCGTGTGCAAATCACACAAGTAACCGTCGAACGTACACAGGCACTGGATAGGCATATTTCTGGGGAAATCTCTGTCGCCTGGTGGATTGCAGTTGCTTTATTGCTGAGCGTATCCATTGTAGCAGTCGTAGGTGGACTCGTTATAAAACGCAAAACCGATGATTCAATACGTCAGTAATAGGCGGGATATTCCTATTTCGTGCTTTGATTTTCCTGTTTTATGACGAACAATTTGAAATCATAGTGTGATGTTGATATTATGCAATCGAAAATGAGCTTGCCTGATCAGCAGTTCATATATGTCCGGAATTTTCTGAAATGTGCACATCAGCGAATTTGCATAACGCCTGGCATAAACTACCAATGCTGGCGGACATTGGTTGGTAGTACTGATAACATATGAATATAAGTGAAATCAAGGAAGGAGAAAACCATGAAAAAAGTAATTTCTTTAATTCTTGCGCTGACCGTAATCTTCAGTCTGGCTGCAACGTGTTATGCCGATGCCGCAGGTAGTGACTGGAGCGGTAAAAATGTAAGCACTGTCAACCCCATGCTCAATCGTCCATCGCTCCTGGGAACGTCTGCCCCCACGGCAAGCTATAATTGCCATACAAATGGTATGTACTCCTTTCATGGGTCTGCACAGTGGAGTACTCTTTGGCTTGAGAAGTATGTATACGGTTGCTTGAAGTATGGCGTATATGTTGACAACAAGTCTGACAAGCCCCTGACTTTTATTGTCCGTGGTGTTAGCGGTGGAGATCGGCAGTACACCCTTCCGGCATATACGGATACTGCAGAGGCATTTGGTGGTCTTTTCTTCAACATGGCAACGAGAACTACGCTTTTCTGTATTTCCTTTAATGCTCCCTCTAATTTTGCGGGGTATGTTGGCTGTGCAGACTAATACATAATAGATCATGGCTAAAGGAGGGGTTGCCAGTAATGGCAACCCTGTCTCCGTTTGGATATACACACTGGAACCATTATCAGAAGGAGGATAAACAAACATGAAACTACGAATTATGAGTATGCTTTTTGCAATGCTTGTTCTGCTTGCGGGATGTGTAGAGCATGATAGTAGCAATATACCGACTGCTTCTTCTACAGCTGTCGAGCAAACTGCGGTATCAACGTCTTTGGACGGAATTACTCTGGAGCTTCCTGATTACATTGCCAGAGAACGGGTGTCCGAAACTGTTGAGTATTTCTATCTAAATGGTAATATTGTGGGCGGAATTGCAGTACTTGATGATGCCGACGATATGGATACAATGGAGTTTCAGGACTATGTGGACTGTGCATTAGATATAACGAAGAAAGTGTACGATACAGACTACGACTATATGGCTGCCAATGAGGAATTTTGCCATACAATCGTCTCAGTCAATTCTCAAGATGGCAAGGAGTTTTATCATTACTTTTACAAGGGAGAAAACGCTGGGTATGATGTTTGGATTGACAACAGCGTACTAAACACAAGAGATATGCGCAGTTACCTAAAAAGCCTGCATTCTGAAGATTTGTATAACCCGCAGGATCAGATGAGCGAAAGTGATGAACTCCCGTTGATGAACCTCAGATATACGTTGCCAGATGGGATTACTCGTCAGCCGACAATGACAACAAGAGACTTATTCTATCAGGGAGATGTCAGCGTTGGCGGTGTGGAACAAATTGTTGATTTGGGCGATACAGAGCATTTTGAAAGCGTCATCGCTGATTTGATGCACGAGATATACAATGCGGAATTCACAACAAGCCGAGTAGATGAAGCAGAAGAGGCAAATCCTGTTTTTTGCTGTCAGGCAACTAGTTCAAATGTCCGTACCACACATTATATTGTTGCTGTTGGCAATGAGTATTATGACGTATGGGCCAATGATGCTTTTATTCAGCCGGACGAAGTTCTTGCTATAGCTGAAAGCTGCCAGTATTGAAGAACGAGGAACCGTATTCACAACGGGTATGGTCGGCAGCGGGAATGGGTGGAGCCTCTGAACCATATTAAGGTCGGAAGAGCTGTTCCAAATCAATGTAGAGGACCGATACTTTCAGGATAATCGCATCTTTGAAGTGCTAGGTGCCTGCTGTTGTGACCGGGGATAAGGACAATTTGGAAGGCGAGAGCTACAGTATCAGCAATTACCTTTTTATGCTATTGACACCTACTCCCAATATGCTATAATACAACCAAGCAAAAATGCAGACGCCGATCAAGCCGCAGCTTGACAAGCGCCTGCATTTTCCGTTTTCAGAAAGGAGCCATACCGCAAATACAGATCATCCACCACGCATAACTGCACCTTAAAAATTTCATATCGAACCGGAGGGAACAACCAGCTTGGGCCGCAAGAAGAAGCTCATCAACAATTCCGGTATTCCGCAGCACGAGATCGAACACATCGCCCGGTGCATCCTCCCCGACATCCTCGCCTACTACGAAAGCGCAGAAGGCCAGCGGGAGTTCCGGGAATGGCAAGCTCAGCGTGAAGCAGAACAGACGGAAAGAAAGGGAGGGAAAAAGTAAGCAAGTGACCAAACAGGGTGCTGTCAATTTGACGGCACCTTTTCTCGTGCGACAGGCACCTCCACTCACGCATTTAGGGGGTAAAAGAGCGGCTGATTGCAATGATTTTTTGTTGCCTTTTCGGCTTAGGGAATACAATGACCTTCAGATGCTCAAAAATGTCTTTCTAAATGCGTGAATTTTCAAAATCCGATCTGGTTTCAATTGCACACCAGCCGTCTGAATCTGCTTCTTTTTCCCCGGTTCTCTCGGCTTGGATTCCGGTTACTTGGCAACACCGTTTCGGCAATGTGCTTCCTCAAATTCACCCAAGAAAACAAATAATCCGAACCCGTCTCCTACTGAGAACAGGTTCGGATTATTCTTCTTTGGTACACCGGAAGGGACTCGAACCCCCAACCCTCGGAACCGGAATCCGATGCTCTATCCATTGAGCCACCGGTGCATTTCCTAAGTACCTGGGTATTATAGCAGATAAAGGGAGGTTTGTAAAGGGGTAAATTCAAAAAAATTCCCTCCGTGTAGGCCACGGAGGGAAAATCTTACGCTTCTTCGGTAATGGCGATGTGTACATCGTCCAGCTGCTTCTGATCGACGCAGCTGGGGGCACCCATCATCAGGTCCTGGGCGTTTTTGTTCATGGGGAAGGTGATGACCTCCCGGATGCTCTCTTCGCCGGTCAGCAGCATGACCATGCGGTCAACACCGGGAGCGGCACCGGCATGGGGGGGCGCACCGTAGGTGAAGGCATTGTACATGGCCGGGAACTTGGCTTTCACGTCCTCCTCGCCCAGGCCTACCATCTTGAAGGCCTTGACCATGATCTCCGGGTCATGGTTCCGGACGGCGCCGGAAGCGCACTCGTAGCCGTTGCACACCAGGTCATACTGGTTGGCATTGATGGCCAGCAGCTTTTCCGTATCGCCCTCGGCATCCTCCAGGGCCTTCAGGCCGCCCTGGGGCATGGAGAAGGGGTTGTGGCAGAATTCCAGCTGGCCGGATTCCTCACCGATCTCATACATGGGGAAGTCCACGATCCAGCACAGGGCGTACTGCTCCTCGTCAAAGTGGCCGGGAACCCGCTTGCCCAGCATGGCGCGGATCACACCGGCGGTCTTCTGGGCGGCGCTCTTCTTTCCGGCGGCCATGCACACAAAGGAGCCGGGCTTCAGGTTCAGCTTTTCCGTCAGAGCTCCGGCGCAGTCCCCCAGGAACTTGGAGATGCCGCCGGTGAGGGCACCGGTGTCATCCACCTTGAACCAGCAGGCCTTGTTGCCGGTCTGGACTTCCACGTCCGCCAGGAGCTTGTCGATCCACTTCCGGGCCTGGGTGAAGTCATCCACCGCCACGGCCTTGACGGTGGCACCCTCGAAGGGGCCGAAGCCGCAGCCCTGGACGATTTCGGAAATGTCCTGGATCTCCAGGTCGATCCGCAGATCGGGCTTGTCGGAGCCGTAGCGCTCCATGGCCTCGTTATAGGGGATATGCCGCCAGGGGGCCTGGGATACCCGCTGGTACTTGCCGAACTTCTCATAAATGGGCTGCAGCACGGTCTCCAGGGTCTCCAGCACGTCCTCCTGGGAGGCGAAGGCCATTTCCATATCCAGCTGGTAGAACTCGCCGGGGGTACGGTCCGCCCGGGCGTCCTCGTCCCGGAAGCAGGGGGCGATCTGGAAATAGCGGTCAAAGCCGGAGGTCATCAGCAGCTGCTTGAACTGCTGGGGCGCCTGGGGCAGGGCATAGAACTTGCCGGGATGGTTCCGGGCGGGCACCAGATAGTCCCGGGCGCCCTCGGGGCTGGAGGAGGTCAGGATGGGGGTGGTCATTTCCAGGAAACCCTGCTCGGTCATGAGCCGCCGCAACTCCGCCACCACCTGGCAGCGCAGGACGATGTTGGACTTCACCGCGGGATTCCGCAGGTCCAGGAACCGATACTTGAGACGGGTATTCTCGTCGGCCTCCCGGCTCTTGTTGATCTCAAAGGGCAGCTGGTTGTGGACGCACTTGCCCAGCACCTCAATGCGCTCCGGCACCACCTCAATGTCGCCGGTGGGCAGCTTGGCATTCTTGCTCTCCCGCTCCCGGACGGTGCCGGTGACGGAGATGGTGGACTCCTTGTTGATGCCCTTGACCACCTTCATCATCTCTTCGGTCTCCACCACCACCTGGGTGGTGCCGTAAAAGTCCCGCAGGACCAGGAAGGCAAAGTTGGAACCCACCTCACGGATGTTTTCCAGCCAACCCACAATGGTCACGTTTTTTCCCGCGTCCGCAAGCCGCAGCTCGCCGCAGGTATTCGTTCTGGATTGCTTCATTTCAAAAGCCTCTCTCGTTTCTAAATTTACCGGGATATTTTCTCACATTTGGTCGGAAAAGTCAATATCTCTCAGAAATTCCTCCATGCTGCTATAAAGCGGCTCCCGCCCCTCCATAGCCTTCACAGAATCCTGATAATTCCCCACCAGCTCCATTTTCTCCCGCCAGCACCCGGGAAGGTCCGACGCATCCTTGGTAAAGAGCCAGAAAAACTCGCTGAGGGCCTGTTCGTCCGGCTCCTTTCCATAGCGCTGCCGGTAGGCTGTCACCAGCTCCCGGGCCTCGGAAAGCTGGGCCTGCTGCCGCTTTTGCCGGTATTCTTCCAGCGACATGATCACCCGGCAGGGATTCCCCGCCGCCACGCAGTTGGAGGGGATGTCCTTATTTACCAAAGAATCCGCCCCGATGATCACATTATCCCCAATGGTAACGCCTTTTAAAACGGTGCAGTTCATGCCGAGAAACACATTGTTTCCAATGGTCACTTTCCCCGCGGAGCCCAAAATCTCCCCGGAAACGCCCTTCAGCACGGCCCAGTCATAGCCATGGGTCAGCACCGTCACGCCCTTGGTGATCTGCACGTTTTCCCCGATGGTCAAAAGCCAGGGCCGGCTCACGTCCAGAAAGGTCATGGTCGGCGCAAAGGCCACCGTCCCCCGGCCGACCTCCACCCCCATGGCCCGGAGCCCATCCAAATAAATCTCCGACTCCGACCGGTTCCCATAGCGCAGCCGCCTGTAAATCCTCCGAATGGCCCCCATAGGCTCCCTCCTTTTCCCTTTTGCGTTTATTATAATCCAGCGTGGGGGGAAAAGCAAGTAAAAGCCGAGAAACCGCATTGACAAAGACTTTTTCCTGTGCTATATTGGACTGGACGTTGGAGCAGAGGCCGTCAGCTTGCCCTTTCCACGTCTGTTTTCGGTAAAATCAGGATTCCCCTGATTTTATATGCGAATCAAGCATCACGCTCCGCCTCGGTCCCCTCGCCGTGTAAAAATAGAGGTCCCAAAACCATGCGGGCATGGTGGAATTGGTAGACTCGGTGGATTTAGGTTCCACTGCTAACGCGTGCAGGTTCGAGTCCTGTTGCCCGCACCAACGAAAAAGGGCCGCCTTTCGGCGGTCCTTTTTCGTTGGTGCGGACCAGGACTCGAACCCATCTAAATGTCAAATACCAGTGGCATTTGGCAGCAACCAGTTCAAAACTTTATTGCCACCATATGACTTTGCTTCGCAAAGTCAGCACTCGAGTCCTGTTGCCCCCCTCTTTTCATCGACCGCCACCTTCTGGGTGGCGCTCTTCGTTGGTGCGGAGGCGGGCAATTTTGCTTCATGAACAGAAACATCCCTCTTGGCATTATCATAAATGAGAATATAATAGAATCAGATAATAGTTCAAGGAGTGACGGCACCCCATGGAGCTGGCGGAGATCGTAATGAATCCTGTTCGGCAGAGGATCTTTCAGTATTTTTTGCTTCATGAAACCGGCACAGTCAAGGAGCTCCGGAAGGCGCTGCCGGATGTTCCCAGCGCGAGCTTATATCGGCACATCAAGATTCTTGCGGATCGCTCCATCCTCACGGTGGTGGGCGAAAACCGGATTCGGGGCACCGTGGAAAGCAGCAAAATACGGAGAATCACCCTCATTTCCGCCCCGACGAACGAGTAGGTGCTTTTATGGAAAAACAAGGGCAATGGCTGTTGTGTCCCTACTGTCATGGGAAAACCCGGGTGTGGGTTCGGGAGGATACCGTTCTTCATACATCAGCTAATTCAATAAGTCAAGTAATAAAAAAGAACAGTTGCTTGTAAAAAGCAACTGTTCGACAAATTGGAATTTGTCGAACAGTTCCGCAAATTGGTTTATATGTTAGAAATCATTTTTTCTATTCTCTGTTCTAATACTTCATCAAGGTTAAACAGCGATACATAATCAATGAATGATTTACTTAAATCTTTCACAGACTTTTTATATATCAGCGCTAATGCACCTTGAGTGTTATCGTGTTTATAGAATTCCAAATATTTATCAATACCATATGAAGAAATCAACCAGTCAGTAAAAGCCCCCATAATTGGATAAGTAATCGAACAATCATATGAAAAGAATACTTCACTATCCAGTAATTCATCAATCGAAATCATTTTATCTTTTTTTAGAAAATATCCAACCCAGTCGATATTTTGGATTCCCCACCACTTTCTGTCAAAATACATAGCTAATCCTTCTCGAATTGCAGGACAATTCGGGCGATTGATGGTATAGCTGATGATGTGAGCATCTTCATGAAAACCTATACATTGTGTCGTTTCATTATATACTGCATAGATTTTATTTGGTAAAGAAGCAAAGCCATTACACGGCTCATTATCTCCATAAACACGACCAACGTCTTCCGCTGTTTCGCACAGAAAATACTCAATTTTGAAAGTGGGTGTAGTTTTCAATACAGAACATATATACTCATAACAAGATTGTTGTATTTGAGCTATCTTCAAAATATCTCTGTCAGCAGTTGTGTTTTCTTGATAGTAAAATATATAATTCGGTGTTTCGTATCGCTTCATTACGTCCCCTCCTCCAAATTCAAGTTTGTCTAACTGTTCCTACAATCATTATAAGGGATTTACTTGCAGACTTCAAGTGATATTCGCGGCGGAAGCGGGTGTTTTCTTATTCTTCCTCCGTGTCCTCTTGTTCTTCAAGCTTATAATAATCGGTATTGTCATTTACTCCGTTGGTCCCGAAAATGCCCCCATGGAAGTACACCGCATCCTGCTGGGCGCCGGTGTCGTATTGCTTGAGGGAATCCGTCTGGCAGCGGTTTCGGAAGGCGTTTATTTTCTGAATGCGGCCCCTCTGAATCTATCCGGTGCGGATGGTTCTCCATGCAGAGCCGTACTGATCACCACCGAGAGATGAATACTGATTTTGTGGAGGCAACTATGAAAAACACAAACCAACTGATCGGCTGCTGCGGGCTGGACTGTGAAACCTGCGACGCCAGAATCGCAACGCTCACAAACGACAACGCCCTGCGGGAGAAAACCGCCGCCCTGTGGACAACGCTCAACGGGGTAACGATCCTGCCTGACATGATCAACTGTACCGGCTGCCGCATGGAGAGCCCAAAAACGCCCTTCTGCGACAAGCTCTGCCCGGTACATAACTGTGTCCGGGAAAAGGAACTGGATACCTGCGCGGATTGCGCACAGATGGGGAAATGCCCGGCACTGGGGCAGATCGCCGGAAACAGTCCATCCGTTCTGGAAAACCTGGAACAGCTGAAGCAGCACAATGCCCCCAAGATGACCGTAAACGATTCCGAATACACCGTCATCAAGCTTCTTGGGAAAGGAAAAGGGGGCTACTCCTATCTTGTGACAGACGGAACGGCGCAATATGTCCTGAAACAGATCCACCATGAACCTTGTGAATACTACACCTTCGGTGACAAGCTGCAATCCGAACTGCGGGACTATGAAACGCTGCGGAATCTGGGCATCCCAATGCCCCGGCTTCTGGCGGTGGATGCCCCGCAGGAGCGCATTTTGAAGGAATACATCGCCGGGGCAACGGTGGCAGAGCTGCTCAAAGAAGGACGGATGGAACCCGACTGGCTTACACAGGTGCAGGCCATGTGCAGCCTGCTATACCCGGCCGGACTGAACATCGACTACTATCCCACCAACTTTGTCCCGTGCGACGGAACACTTTACTACATCGACTACGAGTGCAATGCCTATATGGAGGAGTGGGACTTTGAGCATTGGGGTGCACAGTATTGGACTGCACAGGCACCGAAAAAGACGGCGGGGCTTCGCGGATGATGTTGAATAGCTGCGTTTTGACCATGCCTGTGCAATCCGGCTGTATGAAAAAACGATGTACACATTTTCCATACCCTATTGATAAACCGGTTCTGAAGCGGTATAATTTATTTGGATAGTCTTTTGGCGGCTATCCGGCATCCAGGCAAAAAAATAAGGAGAACTTTATGAAACTGAACACTTTATTACCGGAGCGTGTGGCCTGACCGGGAGGTCTGGCAAATTCATTCACACGCCATTCCTCCCGAAGGACCGACCGTATCTCTTCAGGAAGATTTTCAATGAACCGTGAAAACAAACGCAAAACCTTTGAAAAAGGGTACTATAAGACCCACGCCTGTTCCGATACCTTTATCTGCAAGGTCTGCGGCAGACCTTGTGTGCCGGAAAATGCGGGCAGCGACCACCGCAACCATTGCCCCAACTGCCTCTCAAGCCTTCATGTGGACATAGAACCCGGCGACCGGGCCAGTGACTGCGGCGGCATCATGGAGCCCATCGCCGTCTGGGTGCGCAAGGGTGGCGAATGGGCCATCATTCACCGCTGCAAGCGCTGCGGCGCCCTCCGCTCCAACCGGGTGGCTGCGGACGACAACCCCATGAAGCTCCTGTCAATCGCAATGAAGCCTCTTTCCCAGCCACCGTTCCCGTTGGAACGCATTGAGGAAATGACCGCGCTGATGGGCGGCGATGGGCAGATCAAGTAAGCCGAAACACGAACCGAATTGAAAGTAAAGTCGCAGAGCCGATAACCCGGAAGCCCACAGGCCGCACGGGTTATCGGCTCTATATATTCCATGGACGGGCCTCCGATCGTTGCGGCGTGGGTGGCGTATTCTATGGATCTACACCCGCAAAATTACTTTACCGCACTCGGAAGGCAATGTCCATTCTGAAGCAAATTTTGTTTTCTTTACATTTCACTATTTTCCACAAAGTAATTGAAAACGGTTCTGATTTTTAATTGCAATCGGTTATCATATGTGGTAAGATAGTAAGTAAGATAATAAGCAAGATAATAAGTAAGATAGTAAGCAAGTCGAGGTGAAACTATGGAAGAATACACACCGCCCTTTACAATTACAAACACAATTCTGGAATTGACCTCTGTCATTTCCGAAAAGGTCGGCTTGATCACAAGCCGCAGAGAACTGGAATCGATGCCACATCTGCGAAAAAACAATCGAATCAAATCCATTCATTCCTCATTGAAAATAGAGGCCAATTCCTTATCTCTGTCGGAAGTTCGGGATGTTATCAACGGGCATTTTGTTTTGGGTGATCTGAGGGAAATTCAGGAAGTGAAGAATGCGTATGCTGCCTATGAATGCTTGAAAGACTACGATCCATACAGCATTGCGGATCTGAAAAAAGCCCACGCACGAATGACCCGGTGTCTGATAGAGGAATCCGGTATGTTTCGGAGCGGGAACGAAGGTGTCTTCTCCGGCGATCAGTGCATCTTCGTTGCGCCGCCTCCAACGATGGTACCAGCGTTAATGCAGGACCTGTTTGACTGGATGAGGCAAAACCGGAATACGGTCCACCCACTGATCCTATCTGCTGTATTTCACTATGAATTTGTGTTTATTCATCCATTTTCGGATGGAAACGGCCGTGTGGCAAGGCTATGGCACACGGTTCTTTTATCAAACTGGAGAGACATTTTTGCCTATATTCCCTTGGAAAGTCAAATTGAGAGGTTTCAGAGTGAATACTATGATGCCATCGCCCAGTGTCATAAAAATGGGGATTCTACGGTGTTTATCGAATTTATGCTGAACCAAATCAGCCATATTCTTGATGAGGCGATCGCTCAAATAGGCACTGCCGGTTTGGGTGTCAGTGAGTATGTCAAGCGAATGCTTGCGGTTATGGAGTACGATGTGCCGTATACCGCTTCCGCAATTATGGAAAAACTGGGTCTAAAGTCCAAAGAGACTTTTCGAAGAAATTATATGACACCCGCGCTCGAAGAAGGCCTGCTTGAAATGACCATCCCGGATAAACCGCAAAGCAGGAATCAAAGATATGTGAAGCGGTAGACGAGCCGTCAAAAGAATCCAGACTTATTTCCATTCTCCCCCACCTTTTCCGCAAAATAACTGACATTTCCCCTGATTTTCCGGTGATACTAGGACTGCGGAGAAACCGCAAAACCAATCGGAAAGAAGGAGAAACACTATGAAGAATAGCAATCAGATCAACGTTCCCCAGGCCCGGGAGGCCATGGACAAGTTTAAGATGCAGGCCGCCCAGGAGATGGGTGTCAACCTGAAGCAGGGCTACAACGGTGACCTCACCTCCCGGGAGGCCGGCTCTGTGGGTGGGCAGATGGTCAAGAAGATGTGGCCCGTACGAAGTGCGAAGTATGATCGGCAGAACCGTATTGCAATGGGTCATGTGCAGACCGTACAGTACATAGCCGCTATCACAGTTTAATGCAGAGGTATATACAAAAAACACCCCATCTTTTGAGATGGGGTGTAGTTCTGCATACTAGAATCTTACCTTATTGTTTTATTCCTTACCCAGATAAGTGTCGTCCTTTGCAAACTTAGCAACGATGCCACTGAGTGCCAGAACTGCCAGCAGGTTGGGAATGACCATCAGGCCGTTGAACATGTCGGACATATCCCAAACCAGGGTCACCTTCTGGAAAGAACCAACAACGATAAACACCAGAGCGATGACACCATAGAGGAAAGTAGCCTTCTTGCTGCCCTTGAACAAAGCATTGACGTTGCTTTCACCGAAGAAATACCAGCCGACGATGGTGGAGAAGGCGAAGAACAGCAGGCAGATGGCAACGAAAGCGTTGCCGAAGGAACCGAAGGAGTTATTAAAGGCAGCCTGAGCCAGAGCGGTAGCGGTGAGCATCTGGCCGTCAACACCGGTGGTACCCAGCATGCCGGAGGTCAGGATCACCAGTGCGGTCAGAGTCAGCACGATGAAGGTATCAATGAAAACACCGACCATCGCTACAGCACCCTGATCCTGGGGCTTTTCTACCTTAGCCATAGCATGGGCATGGGGCGTAGAGCCCATACCGGCTTCGTTGGAGAACAGGCCGCGGGCAACACCGAAGCGGACAGCTTCCTTAATGCTGATACCGATAGCGCCACCCATGACAGCCTGGGGAGTAAAAGCACCCACGAAGATGGACTGCAGAGCAGGCAGGATATTCTGGGCATTCATACCGATGGCGATGAGTGCGCCGCAAATGTAGAAGATGGCCATGATGGGAACCAGCTTCTCAGTGATGGCAGCGATGCGCTTGACACCGCCCAGGAAAATGAATGCGGAAACAGCTGCCACAACGATACCCGCAGCAATCTTGGGAACACCGAAAGCGGTGTAGAAGGCATCACCGATGGAGTTGGACTGGACCATGTTGCCCATGAAGCCCAGAGCCAGAATGATGGCAACAGCGAAGAAGCCAGCCATAAAAGTGCCCAGCTTGCCCTTGAAGGCAGCCTTAATGTAATAGATGGGACCGCCGGAGACAGCACCGTCTTCACTTACTTCCTTATACTTCTGTGCCAGAACAGCCTCACCGTAGATGGTGGCCATGCCGAAGAAGGCAGAGACCCACATCCAGAACACAGCACCGGGACCACCGGAGACCAGAGCGGAGGCGCAGCCAGCGATATTGCCGGTACCAACCTGGGCCGCAATGGCAGTTGCCAATGCCTGGAAGGAGCTCATGCCGTCCTTACCGGCCTCCTTACCCTTGAGGCTGATATTGCCGAAGACCAGACGCATACCCTCACCAAACTTGCGAACCTGGACAAAGCCGGTACGGATGGTGAAGTAGATGCCGCTGCCCAGCAGCAGGAACAGCAGAACCAGATACTTGTTCCACAGAACATCGTTGACCGCTGCCACGATGTTTGTCAGAATTGCTTCCATTTTTGTTTTACCTCTTTTATTTCATTTTGGCAAATAAAAAACGCCGCAAGCAAAATGCTCCGGCGAGAAAATGGGCGCGAACTGGTCAGGTTCGTATTGTCCCACTCTGTCCTTTTACCTGAGAGATTCAGCAGCTTCCGCTGCCTTGCACCTTCGGTACCCGTTTTCCGGGATTCTCCAGAGCCACATCCATTCTTAGTCGTTACCTGAATTCAGGTGCCAGAGAGTGTTACTCCGTGGGCAGGCAAATGCCTTTTCCTAAGAACTTCCTTTGTCGTTTTTTAGTTACTAGGAGATAGTAATACATTTTCTGGTAATTGTCAATGTGCTATTTACAGGCTGTTCAAAAATTGGTATCAATTTATGATTTATGCCATCGCGGTTGTATACATTTTGTTGAATTATCACATAGCAAAACCACCTGCTTGAGCTGATAAAAGCTCTGGTAGGTGGTTTTGTTATCATCGATTCTCTTCCCGGTAAGCTTTTGGTGTCAGCTTATCTCTATCTGCCAACGCGTTCATCTGTTCTTCAAAGTCCAGATCCAACCGCATAGAAATGCGCTTCCACTTATAGTGGTCATCCAATACCTCTTGCCCAACGATTGCGGCAGCCATGGCCGTAATACGCTGTTGCCCATCAATCAGAACCTTTTTGCCAGAGGACTTTGTTCCGTCTTTCAGCTTAACATCCGGGTTTTGCCATACAATGATATATCCCACCGGAAATCCCTTATACAAAGAATCAACCAAGTCTCTGACTTTAGAGCTATCCCAAACAAACGGACGCTGCATCTCCGGGATTGCAATGCTTCCGGATTTTATATTTGAAAGCAGTGTCTCAACTGTATAGTTATTAACGCTATAACGTGCCATATATTACCCCTCACTTCAATCGATATCTTTTTCCCACACCTCTGCCGATGATCTCAATCAATTCATTCTCGTTCATCTGACAAATCTGTTCTGGAGATACACCACACCCTATTATAGCTTGATTATACTCCTATCTTCATGCATTTCAATAGACTCGAGTGAAAATTCACTTTTCTTTCACCTCATGGTATGAAAAATCACTCATCTTCCGTTCAATGGGGGGCCATTTCAAAAAGTCTGCTGTTTTTCCATTCTCCCCCACCTTTCCCTCAAAAATCCACACATTTCCCGCCCGTTTCGGCGCAACCTATGACTGCGGAGAAAACCCGCGAAAAGAAACGGAAAGGAAGAGAATCACTATGAAAAACAGCAACGAACTGAACGTTCCCCAGGCCCGGGAAGCTATGGACAAGTTCAAGATGCAGGCCGCCCAGGAGATGGGTGTCAACCTGAAGCAGGGCTACAACGGTGACCTCACCTCCCGGGAGGCTGGCTCTGTGGGTGGGCAGATGGTCAAGAAGATGATCGAAGCCTACGAAAGCGGCATGCAGTAAGCT
Organism: uncultured Oscillospiraceae bacterium; assembly: GCA_934589525.1. Taxonomy (GTDB): domain Bacteria; phylum Bacillota; class Clostridia; order Oscillospirales; family Oscillospiraceae; genus Faecousia. Next base: position 23,917 of record CAKTOB010000021.1, read on the forward strand.
GCCCGAAGGCCGTTGCGCGCTTCAAAACAAGGAAGGCCGTCCCAAAAAGGGGCGGCCTTTGGCGGGGTATTAAACGCTCGGGGATAGATTCAGCACGCTGTCGCAGGCTCCGATGATCCCGGGGTCGTGGGTGATGAGGATGCAGGTTTTGCCCAGCTGCTTGAGCCCGGCCATCACGGAGCGGATGGTTCCGGCGTCCAGATGGGAAAAGGTTTCGTCGAAGATGATCGTGTCATTGTCCAGGAGCACCGCCCGGAGAATGCTCAGGCTTTGCTTTTGCCCGCCGGAAAGAGATGCGGCCATGTAGGAAATGGGTTCATGAAAACGCTTTGGCAGCTCCCTGATCCACCGGGTGCAGCCAAGAAGATCCCCCATGCGGAGGATTTCCTCCAGCGGCACCTGCCGGTCATTGCCGAGAAGCAGATTTTCAAGGATCGTCCCCTCCATAAAGTAGTCCGGCTGCGGTACATAGGTGACGGAACCCCGCAGGGCGGCCAAGGGGTATTGGCTCATCGGTTTGCCGGAATAGGAGACGCTTCCCCGGTGATCCGGAAGGAGCCCTGCGAAAATTTTTCCCAGGGTGGATTTTCCGCAGCCGCTTTCTCCGTAAATGGCGGTCACGGTTCCCGCCGGAATGCGGATTTCAGTCGGGTATTGAATCGCCTCATGGCCCTCAAAACAGACGGAAAGGTCCCGGGCTAAAAATGCGGTTTCCGAAAAATCCGGATGTTCCCCCCGGGATTTCCCCAGGTCCTCGGAGGGCAGGTCCCAGATTTCCAGGACCCGGTCCACCCCGATGAGACTCCTTTTGAGGCTGGCCACCGCGTCTCCCAGGCACAGAAACAGGTCCGTGACCATGGGCGACAGCTGGAGCACAAAGACGATCTCCTCCACATGCAGCTTCCCCGTTTTTACCGAGAAGATCCCCCAGACGGAAACACCCACATAAATGGCCAGGTCCACAATGGTGGCGGAGGAAGAAAGTCCCGCGTCCAGCTCCGATTCCCGTTCAACGGTTTCGCCCAGCCTGCGGCTCATGTTCAGCAGCCGGTCCGTCAGGGGCTTCACCATGTTCATCATGCGGATATTTCCCAGGTGCGCCACATATTGGTTGAGAAACGCCGCCATTTCCGAAAATAGTTGTTGCTTTTTCCGGGAATTCCCAGCTATTTTTCCGGCAAGGTATCCTTTTACCAGAAGGGCCGATAATCCCAAAAAGGCCAGATAGCATCCGATAACGGGGCTGATCAAAAAGATATTGATGCCTCCTCCGATGCCGGAGATCAGCAGCATCATGGGGTACATCAGGTTCGATAAAAACAGGCCGCGGATCAGCTCCACGTCGCTGCTCAATCTGGAAAGAATGTCGCCCCGGTTTTCTTTTTGCAGGAATTCATTTTGATATTTGGCGTTCAGGAACTTCTTGTAGGTGATTTCCCGGATTTTCCCGATCATTTTCTCCACGGTGACAGACTGAATATGGGTGGTCAGCGTGTCAAAAAGGACAAATACCAGCAGGAACAGAATGAATCTCCGGATGCCCTCCCTGAGTTTTGGCAGGTCCTGCAGCCGTGCCGCGTAAGCGACGGAGGAAAAGAGGATGGCGTTCAGCAAATTGATGCAAAAATTGCGTGTTGAGACGAACAAGGTGCCCAGCACATAGGGTGCGGCATGGGGTTTGACCGCTTCCAGGATTTTTTCGATTCTTTTCTGATGCCCCTTCATGCCTCCGCCCCCTCTATTCTGATGTTGTTTCCGCCTTCGTCCAGCAGCACCGCGTCATGGGTGATGACCATGACGATCCGGTCCTTTGCGAGGGTTTCAAAGGTCCTTTTAACGCGAAGTGTATTCTGCACATCCAGTCCGGCGGAGGGTTCGTCAAAAATGTAGATATACCCGTCCTTTAGCAGCGTCCGTGCCAGGGCGATCCGTTTTCGCTGCCCCAGGGACAGGGGCTCCCCCAGATCGTGCAGCAGGGTATCATATTTTTCCGGCAGCGCGTCGATTTCCTGGTGGATTCCCACAGCCTCGCAGACGGATCGGATCTGATCCTCCGGAGCCTCCGGGCTGCCGAAGCGCAGATTCTCCAGAATGGTTGCAGGCAGGAGCACCGTATCCTGGGTGCAGACGGCAATCTTTTTCACCAATTCTTGTTGCGATAAATGGGAAATGTCCTCCCCGCAAAGGAAGATCCTGCCGCCGGAGGGCCGTTCTTCTCCCAGCAGCAGCTTCACCGTGGTGCTTTTTCCGCAGCCGTTTTTTCCCACAATATAATTGACCTGGCCGGGGCTGCACTGGAAGCTGACATTGCGCAGGACTTCCTCCGCGCCGCCGTATGCAAAGGAGACGTTTTCAAAAACAATGTTTCCGCAGGGTCTCGGAAAACAGCCCTTGCTCCGGGCCCCGGGGGCCGCCAGATAGTCCCCGATCCGGCGGACATGCACCTTTGTGCTGACCAGAATTTTGACAGAGCGATCCAGGCACATGATCGGGGAGATCAGATTCTCCAGCAGGGTCATGGCTACAAAGAAGGTCCCCATGGTGATCTGTCCCACCGCCACCATTTTTCCGCAGGCCACGGTGATCCAGAGCATCACCAGGAAGGAGAGCAGCATGGAAATGGCGGAAAAAAGGGATGTTTGCCGGTCTGTTTTTTGAAATACCCGATTATAATCTCCCAATGCCCTCCTGTAAGCCTCCACCGAAAGGTCTTCTATTCCATAGGCTTTGACGGCTTCGATGTTCTCTATTCCGTGAAAGGCTTTCCGGTTGCTCTCTTCAAGAAGCTGCTGCAAAAAATGCCGGGACGTATTGATTTTCGTATTGACACCGTAGGTAAACCCGGCCTGAAGGAGGCACAGCAAAACGGCGGTGACTGCAATAGACCAGTGGGTCTTTGTCCAAAGAACGAATACTGCCGCCAGAAAAACCGTGGCATCCGGGATGATTTTTTGCAAGACCCGCCGGGTACACCCAATGACCCCGTTCACGTCCTGGGTCATCAATGTTGTGACTTTCCCCACATCCCCGTCCTGGGCCTTGGGCTGGTCGCCAGCCTTGCAGATGATTTTATTGTATAGGGTCGTCTGAACCTTTGCGGCATAGCCGTTGCTGCTTTTCCACATTCCGTAGCCCATCACCGCGGATAGACCGGCCAGCAGAAGAATATAGAGAAGCTCTTTGTAGGACGTGCCGCCGGAGAGCCGGTCGATCCACTCCCCGATCAATACCTTTGCTTTCGTGGAGGATGCCGTATATCCCATGGCAAAGGCCGCCCCGAGGAAGGCTCTTGCATCCGGAATCCATATTGTTGTAATGGGATGTTCCCTGCCGTTTTTCATAGAACCGTTCCTCCATTCTCTTTTCCCGGGCAGCATACGCATCGGATTTGAGTATATCATAAACACATTTTCTTTTCAAGAGATACCAAGGAGGCCGTCCCAAAAGGGGCGGCCTCCGTTGCCTGGTCGGTATTACGGCACGTCCATGTGGACGTGGGTCTGGTTGATGGCGTAGGCGTAGCGGACCTCCGGGTGGCTCCGCACCAGGGTCAGAATTTTTTGGGCGGACCAGCCGGGGATGGAAAAGTCCATGGCTTTTCCCAAAAGGTGCCGGGAGCCTGCCACGCCGCCCACGGCCCGGTTGTGGGCCGGGCAGCGGAGGGTGCTGCTGGGGATCATGGGGGCCCCCGCCTCCCGGCGGATGCGGTCCGCCAGGCGCATGAGCTCTTCGCTGGGCTCCGCCGGGAAGCCGCCGCAGCGGCCGCAGGAGCAGCCGATATAGGGCTCGTTCCGTTTAAAATAGCGGATCTCCCGCCACCAGTCCGGGCCGCCGGTATCCTTCGGGGCTTCCTCCATTCGCCCCGCCGCCACCGCCGCCAGAAGGGCCTTCCGGGTCTCTTCCCCGGCAATGCCGTCAGGGCTCAGGCCCTCCCGGGCCTGAAACCGCTGCACCGCCCCCCGGGTAACCTTGCCCTGGATGCCGTCAATGGCCCCGGGGTCATAGCCAAGATATGCCAGCAGACACTGGATTTGTCTCACCGTCACGCGGCCTCACCGCCGTAAACCGTCTCCACCAGAGCCGTCAGCTCCGTAAACTCCTCGTCCGTCAGGCGATTGCAGGCGAAGAACACATCCAGCTTGTTCTGGGCCATGTCGCCGGTTTTGTAAAAATGCTTGGTGATCAGAATCTTCATGCTTTTATACATTATAAAATCCCTCCAAAGAAAAATATAGGGAAGCTCTGATTAAATCGGCAAGAGCTGGCAGCGAGAGATTTTGTTTCCAGGCAAGGTTCTAAAAGTGAGGGAATACTTTGTGTACCCGCAAGGGGTATGCCGCATCCGTAAGCCAGCTTGTGCTGGCAACGGCTGCGCTATATTTCCCACTTTTAGTACCGCAGCATGGAAGCAAAAGATCCGCTGTCCAGCCGCAGACGATTTATTCAGAGTTTCCTAAGATCGTCACAGGTCTTCCCCCTGAATTTCCGCCATGTCCTGGTCATAGACCGCATCCACCATGCTGGCCATGGCATCCAGCATCTGCTCATTCTGGGCCCGCTCATAGACCCGCTGGGCCCGGTCCAGCCCCTCCCAGTCCTTCCAGGGGGCGGCCATTTCCCCTATAAAGACCGTGCCGTCCGCTCCGGTCCAGCTCTCCCCAGAGGGAATGAAGCGATAGCCCTCCAGATACTCCGGGGCGGCGTTTTGGAAGAAGGCCGCCTCCACCGGCCGCAGGCCCTCCCCGGGGGCGGCGTGGCATTTGTAGTCCCCGTCAATGTAGATTTTCACAGCTTTCACCTCATTCCAGCCACATTTTGCGGATGGTCACGGTATTGTAGCCATAGACATCCACGCCGGTGTGCATATGGGAGCTGATGCCTATAAAGACCCACCCGGTCACCCGGCTAATGTCCAGGGTCACCACGCCGTTGTAGCTTTTGTCCTCCTTGACCGTATCCACAAAGTAGGTTGCCAGGGGGCTGTAGCCGTTCACAGCCACCTTGGTCACATGGATGCCGAAGCCGTTGTTGTAGCCCTTGCCCCGGATGTCGTATTGGAGGTCCACACAGAGCTTGCTGTAGGCATTGACCTCGATCATATCCCGGGTGAACACCGTGCCGAAAACCGGGTTTGTGGACTGATAGACCTTCATCACATCGGTGATCTCCAGGGTGGGTGCCCCGGCGCCCATCCATTCTCCGTCCGTCCAGCCGTTCATCCGGGCGTTGGTGGGATTGTAGCCGCCTGTCAGGTCCTGGCACTGGTCCCCGTTGTAAAACAGCACGCCCCGCATATCTCCGGAAAATTTGTGCCAGCTGCCGCCGTGGTAAATATAGGCGGACTTGGCGCTCCAGCTGCCGCCTGCGTACTGCCAGCAGGCCAGAAGCTTTGTAAAATTGCTGTTGTTCTCCTTCCTGAAAAAATCCAGGCCCGTGGTGTTTCTGGCGTCATAGCCCCCCTGATAGGTGGAGGTGAAGTACACGAAGCCCGGGGTCTTTTCCCCGGTCGGGTTCTCCACCTCGGAAAACTCGTAGCCCGAAACGGCGGTGGCGCTGTCCACCCAGATGTCGTTTTCCCCGGGAGAGGGCACATTGGGGCCGCCGGGGCCGCTGAACACCCGCAGCCGCAGCCGGTCAGACCCGCCGCCGGTGTTTGCAAATCCGATCATTTTCTGCTCCTTTCCTTCCTTATCTGTGGAGGATCACCGCCAGGGGCACCTCTGCCTGGGGCCGTTCCTCCAGGCAGGTGATTTTCAGCACCCGGTCCAGAGCCTCCACCTTGTCAACGCAGCCCCAGGCCGCCTTCTGGGCCAGAGCCGTCCCCGCCTGGGCGTCGTATTCCCCCACGACGAAGGGCGTATCACCGGCGGTCAGCTCCGGCACATCCAGCAGAAGCTCATAGGGGCCGCTGCCCTGCCAGCCGGCGGTGGTCATTCTGGTTCTTAAAACCAGCTTGCGGCTGTCCACATACCCCTTGGTGGCCCCGTCCGTGGGATTCTGGGGATCACCCAGATCCCGGACTCTGTGTTTTCCCATGGTCAGGTCCCCGGTCATGGTGTCTCCGGCCTTTTGCACCGCCCCCAGATTTCCGGCGGTGAGCACCACATTGCCGCTCTCGTCCGGGGCCACGCCGTTGATGCTTCGGATCACCGCCTCCCCCAGGTCCCCCCTGGGGCCGGGAGGGCCGGGGTCGCCCTTGTCGCCCTTCTCGCCTTTTTCGCCCCGGATGGAGGGGATGGGATACATATTCCCGTCCAGCCCCCGGACACGAAGCACAGGCGGGGTCTGGGTCACATCCAGCTGCACCCGATACCCCGGAGGCATGTCCCCGGGGCCTACATACACCTCGCTGTGCCGCAGAAAGGCCCGCTGCTCCGCCCCACGGAAGTGGACCGTCAGCAGCACCCCGTCGGGAAGCTCCTCCAGCTTGAGACCTGTGTCCGCGATGGCCTCCGCCAGCTGGTCATACAAGCTGGGGGCCGGGTCTTCCGGAGGCCCCCATTTGCTCCGCACCCCCTCCCGCAGCGCCACCCTTGCCGGGGTGGTGGTCCTTACATTCTGGGCATACACGCCCACCTCCAGCCGCCTGGCATAGCCGATCACCGGCACCGGGCAGCTGTTGCCGTAAAACAGCACATCCTGAAATAGATTTTCCGTCTGAAACCGGGCAGTCTTCATGCCCTCCGGTTCCCACTCCCCATCGAAGTCAAACACCACTCTGAAATCTCCGCTTCCGCAGACATAAACCGTGGTATCCTCCTGCTGGGCAAGCTTCTCCCGAACAGAGATATGAATATCCGGCACTTCACCGCGCCTCCTTTTCCGGGCCCCCTCCCCGGGTGAGGCAGCAGAACTCCCCCGGGGACAGTTAATTTTTTTCAACCCTTCCCGTAAATAATAACACATATGTTCGCATTTGTCAACCACCGACAATTGGGTTGAGTTGACAGTGGACAGTTATTTTGGGGACCAACGGTACCACGCAATGTAGCGGCGATGATTCATCGCCATGCCACGTTTCGAATATAACCTGTGTGGATGAACGGTACCACGCCTGTAGGGGTGGTGCTCCGCGCAGCGAATCAAAATTTATTGATTGCCGGTGGCAATCACACATTCATTCATCGGCAATCTGCCGCCCGCCACGTCCCGAATACAACCTGTGTGGTTGAACGGTACCGCCCATCAGCGAAACCGTAGGGAACGGCCTATGTGCCGTTCCTGGAACGTTGCAAAAACAACCTGTGTAGGTAAGCAAAACCACCCCTCAGGTCTGTCATTCCGACCGGAGCGAAGCGGAGTGGAGGAATCCACCACGTTGAACAAAGAACCACCACAAGATAAAACCTGCAACTTGGGAAGATCCCTCGGCTCCCTTTGCCTCCGGGTCGATCTGGCAGCCCTTTTCCTGACAGTATTCCGTCACATTCTGAATAGACAGAGGGGAAAACTGTTCTCTTTTTGGCGGCTTGTCCGCTATACTCTTAGTTAGAGTTGGAGCTGAAGCTGAAGCTGTAGTTATAGTTATAGTTATAGTTGTAGTTGAAGTTGTAGTTGATGTTGTAGTTGATGTTGTAGTTGATGTTGGATAACTCCCGGTATCATCCGATAGCAGTCGATTCTTTTCACCGTCGGAATGACATGTCGGAGGGTGGTTCCGTTTTGTCCACACAGGTTGCATTCGCAACGTGGCGGGCGGCAGATTGCCGATGAAATTATTGTGTGATTGCCACCGGCAATCAATAAATTTTGATTCGCTGCGCGGAGCACCACCCCTACGTCAATGTACCACGTTTTTCCAATTATTCAGAACACAATACAGTGATAGATACGTCAAAAATGCGGTAATTCGGAACAAATATATTGTAGGGGCGGCAATCTGCCGCCCGCCACGTTCCGAATACAACCTGTGTGGTTGACCGGAACCACCCGCCAGCGAAACCGTAGGGAACGGCCTGTGTGCCGTTCCGGGAAACGTTGCAGAAACAACCCGTGTGGATAAACGGAACCACCTTTCAGATATGTCATTCAGGCCTTTAGCGCAAGCGGAGTGGAGGAATCCACCACGTTGGATAAAGAACCAACACAAGATAAAACTTGCTGCTTGAGTAGATTCCTCGACTCGCATTCGCTCCCTCGGAATGACATGTCGATATGTGGTACCATTCAACCGCACAGGTTATAGTCGGAACGTGGCGGGCGGCAGATTGCCGCCCCTACGGACACGCTGGTGGGTGGTTCCATTCAACCGCACGGGTTATATTCGTTACGTTGTCATGGCGATGAATCATCGCCGCTACATTGCGTGGTTCCATTCAGCCGCACGGGTTGTATCCGCAACGCCCCCCGGAACGGCACACAGGCCGTTCCCTACGGTTTCGCTGGTGGGTGGATTCTTTCACCCCCACAGGTTGTATTCGGAACGTGGCGGGCGGCAGATTGCCGATGAAATTATTGTGTGATTGCCACCGGCAATCATTGTTTTTTAATTCGCTGCGCGGAGCACCACCCCTACAGGCGTGGTACCATTCATCCACACGGTGTATATTTGTTACATTGCATGGTGGTTTCTTTGCGCCTTTTGTTGCTAAAATATTTCACGCCGTACCGCATTTCCCTCATCAGTCTCGCCCTGTGGGGCGAGACAGCTTCCCCCAAGGGAAGCTCTTGTACCGTGCTTTTGGGTATGGAAAATACAGCCGGACGCAGCAAATGTCAGCCAAGTACGGCCAAACGCAGCCAATGTCAGCCAAGTGCAGCCAAATAACCCTCCATATCCATATCCATATCCATGTCCATATCCATATCCATATCCTATGGAGTATATAAAAGGGCGGACATGCCCTCCGCCCCTCCCGGAAGTTCTCCACAGGAGCGTTTGACACATCCGCCAAATCATGATATAATAGAACAAATGGGCGAGAAAAAGCAACCGGTCCAATACAGTATCCGTTGGATTCCAACGCCCCCGCCTGCCGTCCTCCACAACTGTCAACTGTCAACTGTCAACTTCCCAACAGCCCCAGCTGCTCCTTCCACCGAAGGTTGCACGCAACAGCCCTGTCCAAGGTCTCCTGGGAAATGCGGCCATCCTCCACGGCTTTCAGGACCGCGGGGATCTGGAGGTCAAAGTCGGTGCTGCACAGCAGAGTGGCCCCGGCGATAACTGCCTGGACGGCGGCTTCCTCCGGGGTGAAGCCCTCCAGGGCGCCCATGACCAGGTCGTCTGTGAGGATCACGCCGGTGTAGCCCATGTTCTCCCGGAGGTAGGCCATGACCTTGGGAGAGAGGGAGGCGGGCAGGGTGTCATCCAGGGCGGTGACGATGTTGTGGCTGACCAGTATCGCCCCCAGGCCCTGCCGGATACCGGCGGCGAAGGGCACCAGGTCCCGGGCCTCCAGCTCCTCCAGGGTTCGGGTGTCAGTGACCTGGCCGGTGTGGGTGTCACCGTTTTCTCCGTAGCCCGGGAAGTGCTTCATCACGCCCCCGACCCCGTTTTCCGCCATCCGCTCCAGGGTGCCGGTGACGAAGGCCCCGGTGGTGATGGGGTCAGCCCCCAGGGAGCGGTGGTACATAAAGGAACCGGGGTTCTGGCTGATGTCACACACCGGCGCCAGATTCACATTGATGCCCAGGCTGTGAAGAAGATACCCCTTCTCCGTCTCCATGCTGAGGGCCAGCTCCAGCCCCCCTGTTTGGAAGGATACCCGGGGCTCCGGGAATTTTTCAGAGCGGAAGGCGGGATAGGCGCTGACCCGGCAGACCGTGCCTCCCTCTTCATCCACCGCTAAAAACAGCGGGAGCTGGGCCGCCTGCTGGTATTGAGCCAGCTTTGCCCTCATGCGCTCCCGGGTCTCCTCCCGGAAGTCCTGACCGAAGAGCACCAGCCCGCCCAGGTGGTAGTTTTCAATATCTTCTACGGCCGTCTCCATCCGGCACCGGGCCAGAAACAGCTGGCCCACCTTTTCATCCAGAGTCATCCCCTCCATCAGCTGCTCTGCAAGGGGTTTTTCCGGCTGGGTGGGAAGGGTCTCCGGGGCAGCGGTGGTCTTGGTAGGAGCCGCGGCGGTCTCCGGGGGCAACGAGGGCTCCGTTGGGGCAGGCACCCCGGCGCAGCCTAAGAGCAGCAGCGCCGCCAACATGCAGGGGATCAAAGCTTTCATTGGGCTTCCTCCACCAGGCGCTTCCGGAAATTGTGGAAATAAATGTACAGGAAGATGGCCGCCGCCAGCGTCCAGGTCATGGGGTAGCACACGCACAGCAGCACCAGGGCATGATGCCACCGGACCACCGTGGCCAGCCACAGCACCCGCACCACGCAGACGCTGAGGCAGATCACCACCGTGGGCTTCACCGAATCCCCCATGCCCCGCATGGTACCGGCGAAGATCTCCACCGGCATGAATACCGCGGCGAAGGGCATGATGACGGACATGATGAAGCTGCCGGTTTCGATCACCTGGCTGTCCGCCGTATAGATGCCCAGAATGGTGCTTCGGAAGGCCACAATGGTGAGACTCAGCACCCCCACGGTACAAACGCTCATCCCCAGACACACCCGGACGCTTTGCCGCACCCGGTCAAATTTGTGAGCACCGTAGTTCTGGCCCACGAAGGTGGTAATGGCCACGCCGAAGGCACCGGAGATCATCCAGGTCACCGCGTCGGTCTTGGTATAGGCCGCCCAGGCCGCCATGACCACGGAGCCGAAGGAGTTGACACCGGACTGAATGAGGGTATTGGACAGGTCAAACATCACCAGCTGCAGCCCCGCCGGAATGCCGATGGCCAGTATCCGCCGCAGGAGATCCCCTTCCAGCCGGAGTCTTCCAAGCTTCAAGGGGTTCTCCGGGTCTCGCAGCAGCACCACCAGCAGCATTCCCGCACTGACGATCTGGGAAATAATGGTGGCGAGAGCCGCCCCGGCCACGCCCATTTTAAAGAACACCACCAGCACGATGTCCATGACGATGTTCACCACGCAGGCCACGATCAGCGAGATCACCGGCCGCTTGGAGTCCCCCATGGCCCGGAGGATGCCCGCCGCCATGTTATAGACCATGGAGGCCACCGACCCGGCGAAATAAATGCGCACATACACCGAGGCCATGCCGATGCAGTCCTCCGGGGTCTTCATCCACCGCAGCACCGTGGGCCCCATGCCGCAGCCCAGCACCATCATGAAAAGGCCCAGTACCAGCGACAGGGCCGTGCCCGTATGGATGGAGCGCTCCACCCCATCCCGGTCCCCGGCCCCAAAGAACTGGGCCAGGATCACCGTGGCACCGGTGCTGAGGCCCACGAAGAAGCCGTTGAGCATATTGACCAATGGCCCCGTGGTGCCCACCGCCGCCAGGGCCTGGGTGCCCACGAAGCGTCCGACAATGATGGTGTCCACCGTGTTGTACATCTGCTGAAAAAAGGTCCCCAGCAAAATCGGGAAAAAGAAGGCCAGGATCTGCTTCCAGATCACGCCCTCGGTGATTTGCCGGGTGGCCGAACGATTCTCCATAGTTCGTTCCCTCCAAAAGATTCTACCCGGGATTCTAGCACAGGAAGCGGGAATTGTCACGAACTTTTTCCCCTTCTTCTTTACAAATTCCCCACTTGCTGATATACTCGTGTTTATAGAATAGGAGGCGTATGCATGAACAACAAAAAGAAGGTGCTGGGGAAACTTTTTCTCTCCACGCTCTATCTCAGCGCGTTTACCTTTGGCGGGGGCTACGTCATTGTGACCCTCATGAAGCAGAAGTTCGTCGATGAGCTCCACTGGATCGAAGAGGACGAAATGCTGGACCTGATCGCCATTGCCCAGTCCGCCCCCGGGGCCATTGCCGTCAACGGGGCCATTGTGGTGGGCTATAAGCTGGCGGGGCTCCTGGGTGCCCTGACCGCCATTCTCGCCACCATCATTCCCCCCTTTGTGATCATTACGGTGATCTCCTTTTTTTATGAGCTGTTCCGGGATAATTTTGTGGTGAGCCAAGTACTCGCCGGTATGCAGGCCGGTGTGGGGGCGGTAATCGCCTCCGTGGTCTGGGACATGGGCGGCGGCGTAGTGAAGCAGAAAGACCCGGTGTCCCTTGTCATTATGGCCGCGGCGTTTCTGGCCGCCTGCGTGTTCCGGGTCAATGTGGTCTACATCATTCTGACCTGCATCGCCATCGGCATCATCCGCACGGTGATCCGGGAAAGGAAGGGGAAAAAATGATCTATTTGCAGCTGTTTCTCAGCTTTCTTCAAATCGGTGCCCTGAGCTTTGGCGGCGGCTACGCAGCCATGCCCCTGATCCAAGCCCAGATCGTCACCAAACATCAGTGGCTGTCCATGACCGAGTTTACAAACCTGGTGACCATTGCGGAGATGACCCCCGGCCCCATCGCCGTGAACTCCGCCACCTTCGTCGGCACCAAAATCGGCGGCGTCCTGGGCGCCCTGGTGGCCACCGCCGGGTGCATTCTCCCCGCCTGCATCCTGGTGATCCTGATTGCCAAGCTGTACCTTAAATACAAGAACCTCTCGGTGCTCCAAAGCGTCCTGGGCTCCCTGCGCCCCGCCGTGGTGGCCATGATCGCCTCCGCGGGTATCCTCATCCTCCTCAACGCCTTCTGGGGCGGCACCGTATCCCTGGCCTCCACCAACTACGTCATGGTGGCCCTCTTCGCCGCATCCTTCCTGCTCCTGCGCAAAACCAAACTCAGCCCCATCGCCATCATGGTCCTGGCAGGAGTGGCCAATCTGGCGGTGTCCGTGGTTGGACGGTAAAGATAATTGACAATTGACAATGGACAATTTTTAGTTGACAGTGGACAGTGGACAGTTGACAGTTACGACGTTGCGAATATCTAACGTGCGGTTGAATGGTATTGCGCATGTAGGGGCGGCAACCTGCCGCCCGCCACGTTCCGAATACAACCTGTGCGGTTGAACGGTACCACCCCCCCGATATGTCATCCCGACCGAGTGAAACGAGCGGAGGGATCTACTCAAGTAGCAAAAATAACCTGCGTAAGGTAAAATCTGCTACTTGAGAAGATTCCTCGGCTCACGGTGTTCGCTCGGAATGACATGTCGATATGTGGTGTCATTCAACCACACAGGTTGTTATCGAAACGTGGCGGGCGGCAGGTTGCCGCCCCTACATGCGTGGTACCTTTGCGCCCGTTGTTTCTCCGAAGTTTCACGCTGCCCCGCCGCCTCATCGGTTAGGGCAGGCTATTGTTTGACAATCCCGGGCTTCTCTTTTATAATGTGTTTTAATTCCTTAAAAAAGGAGCGCTGAAATACAATGTTACTTGCGGACTGCCACATCCACATGGTTTTGGATGGCATGAACTGGCGGGAGGCCATTGGGCGGCATCGGGAGGGGCCGGAGGATGCTTTTCTTCTCGGGGCCCTGGAGCGCTATCGGGACCGGGGGTTTGTGTATCTCCGGGACGGTGGGGACAAATGGGGCGTGGGGCTGCGGGCCAGGGAGCTGGCGAAGGGCTTCGGCATCCAATATGTGACCCCCTGCGCCCCCCTTTGCAAGGCCGGGCATTACGGCAGCTTTATCGGGGAAACCTACGAAAACCTCAAAGCATTCACAGCCCTTGTGGAAAAACAGAAGGCTCTGGGGGCGGATTTTATCAAAATCATGATTTCGGGGCTCATGGATTTTGACCGGTATGGGGTACTGACCCAGCCGGGGCTGGAGCCGGAGACCATTCGGGAAATCATCCACATTGCCAAGGACCAGGGCTTTCGGGTCATGGCCCATGCCAACGGGGCGGAAACCGTGCTGGCGGCAGCGGAGGCCGGGGTGGACTCCGTGGAGCACGGGGCCTACTTAAACCGGGAGGCGATGGAAGCCATGGCGGAGTGCGGGGCCGTTTGGGTGCCCACCCTTTCGACCATCGGAAACCTCCGGGGCAAGGGCCGGTTCCGGGAAGAGGCGGTGGAGGAGATTCTGGAAAGCGCCATGGAAAACGTCCAGGTCTTTGCTTCTCTCGGCGGTATTCTGGCCCCGGGCAGCGACGCGGGGGCCTGGGCGGTGCCCCATGGCGGGGACACGGAATACACCCTGATGCAGGAGGCCCTGGGAGCAGGCTGGGAGACGGTCCTGGACCGGGGCATCCGGGAGGTGCGGCAGCGCTTTGTCTATGAACATTAAGGTTACCAGAAGCCGCCGGAAGACCCTTTCGGTACGCATCACCCCTACGGGAGACCTGGACGTCCGGGCGCCTCTGGGGCTTCCCCGGAGGGAAATCGAAAGGTTTTTGGAAGAAAAGCGGGGCTGGATTGAAAAGAACCGGCAGCAGGTCCTGTCCCAAACAAAAGCGGGCCGGGAGCAGCCCCTGACCCGGGAGCACCTGGAGACCCTCAAAGAGCTGGCCCGGGAGCCCATCCGGGAGAGTCTTCAAAAATATGCCCCCATATTGGGCGTGACCTACGGGAATGTGACCCTCCGGTGCCAGAAAAGCCGGTGGGGCAGCTGCTCTTCCAAGGGGAATCTGAACTTTAACTGCCTGCTGGCCCTGGCACCCCGGTCGGTGCTGGAGTATGTGGTGGTCCACGAGCTGGCCCACCGGAAGCAGATGAACCACTCCGCCGCCTTCTGGCAGGAGGTGGCCCGGGCCAAGCCGGACTACCGGAAGGACCTGCAATGGCTGAAAGACAACGGGGGCATCCTCATGGCCCGGGCGGCAGAGGGAAAAGAATAAGTTTCCTAAAAATACTGTTGCAATCCTTGCCGGAAAATGGTACTATGGATTTACCGAAAAATTTTTTATTCTGAGAGGAGAAACCATATGTTTTACAAAAACGCACGGATTTTTTGCTCTGATTTTCAATTTCACACCGGTGCCTTCCAGGTAGAAAACGGCCTGTTCGGCAAGGTCCTGCCAGAGCGTGTGCCGGAGGACGCGGTGGACCTTCATGGGGCCACGGTGATCCCGGGTCTGGTGGAGATCCACAGCCACGGCAACTCCGGTGCCGACTTCTCTGACGGCGATTACGAGGGCCTGAAGAAAATGGCTGCCTTCTACGCCAAGCACGGCGTCACCTCCTTTGCCCCCGCCTCCATGACCCTGCCCTATGAGGTGCTTGAAAAGGCCTTTGCCACCGCGGTGCGCTTCACCCAGGAGCAGCCCCAGGGCCTCAGCGTTCTGCGGGGCATCCAGATGGAAGGCCCCTACTTCTCCTATAAAAAGCGTGGTGCCCAGAACCCGGATTACCTGAAGCTGCCGGATTTTGAGGGCTTCAAGGCACTGTGGGAGGGCTGCCAGGGTCTGGTAAAGATCGTGGACCTGGCGCCCGAGCTGGAGGGTGCCGAGGACTTTGCCCGGAAGGCTTCCGAGCTTTGCACCGTGTCCGTAGCCCATACGGATTCGGACTATGACCACGCCAAGGCGGTGTTCGATGCCGGTGCCACCCATCTGACCCACCTGTATAATGCCATGCCCGCCATCTCCCACCGGAATCCCGGCGTGATCCCCGCCGCGGTGGAAAACAAGAACGTCCGGGCCGAGCTGATCTGCGACGGCTACCATGTGCATCCCGCCTCCGTGCGGCTGGCCTTCTCCATGTTCGGCGGGGACCGGATGTGCCTGATCTCTGACTCCGGCCGCTGCGCCGGTATGCCCGAGGGCACCCAGTTCCAGCTGGGCGGCCAGGACTGCTGGCTGCGAGGGGGCGTTGCCAAGCTGGCCGACGGCACCATTGCCTGCTCCGCCACCAACATGTGGACCTGCCTGCAAAACGTCATCTCCTGGGGCATCCGGGAAGAGGACGCGGTCCGGGCAGCCACCTACAACCCTGCCTGTGCCATCGGCGCGGACAAGGTCGTTGGCACCATTGAGGAAGGCAAGGTCGCGGACTTCCTGGTCTGCGCCCCGGACTACGCCTCCATGGAAGTCTACCTGGGCGGCCGGAAGCTGTAAGAAGAAGACGAAACGTCATTGCGGGATCATGACCTGTCCGGAGGGGAAACCTTCCGGACAGGAGCCCGCAATGCGTTATTTTTTCATTTGGAAATAACACCTGGGAAGCTCTGGACAAATTGACAAGAGCCGGCAGCGAGAGATTTTGTTTCCAGGCAAGTTTTGACAAGTGGAGGAATACTTTGTGTATTTCCCACTTGTCGAAATGCAGCATGGGAGCAAAAGATCCGCTGTCCGGCCGCAGGCGATTTGTTCAGAGTTTCCCTTAAAAAAGGAGAATCTATGTTTCGCAAGTTCATTGGGGACCGGGCATTTTACAAGCGGGTTTTGACGGTAGCGGTACCCATCATCATTCAGAACGGCATCACAAACTTTGTATCCCTGCTGGATAACATCATGGTGGGCCAGGTGGGCACCCTGCCGATGAGCGGTGTTTCCATCGTGAACCAGCTGATTTTTGTGTTCAACCTGTGCATTTTCGGAGCCAGCTCCGGCGCAGGTATTTTTACGGCCCAGTTCCACGGCAGCCGGGATACGGAGGGTGTGCGGCATACCTTCCGCTTTAAGCTGCTGATCTGCACGGCGCTGTCATTGATCGTGGGCACCCTCTTTGCCCTCTACGGCAAGACCCTCATCGGGCTCTACCTCACGGGTGAGGGCGACGGGGCGGATGCCGCCCAGGTGCTCTCCTTCGGCTGGGACTATTTGCTGGTCATGCTCTGGGGGCTGCTGCCCTTTGGGCTTTGCACCGCCTACGCCGGTACCCTGAAGGAATGCGGAGAGACCTTTGTGCCCATGGCCGCCGGTGTGGCGGCGGTGGCCATCAACCTGATCCTCAATTATGTCCTGATTTTCGGCCACTTCGGTGCCCCCGCCATGGGCGTCCGGGGTGCGGCCATCGCCACGGTGATCTCCCGGTACGCCGAGCTCCTGCTGGTGGCGGGCTGGACGCACCGCCATGGGGCCAAGCACCCCTTCATCCGGGGAGCCTTCCGGTCCATGGCCATTCCGGCGCCCCTTCTTAAAAACATCGTGATCACCGGTATGCCCCTGCTTGCCAACGAGCTGCTGTGGTCCATGGGCGTGGCCACCATGAACCAGTGCTACTCCACCTGCGGCCTGGATGTGGTGCCCGCCATGAACATCACCTCCACCCTGGGGAATCTTGCCGGTGTGGTCTACCAGTCCCTGGGTGTCAGCGTGGGCATCCTCATGGGCCAGATGCTGGGTGCCCAGCGGCCGGAAGGGGAGCTGCGGGATACCAACCGGAAGCTGGTGGCCTTCTCCGTGGCCTCCGGCACGGGCTTTGGCCTCCTGATGGCCCTGGGCTCCGGTGCCTTCCCGGGGATCTACAACACCACCCCGGCGGTGCGGCTGCTGGCCCAGGACCTGATCCTGATCAGCGCCATGGTCATGCCCTTCCAGTCCTTCGCCAACGCCACCTACTTTACCCTCCGCTCCGGCGGCAAGACCTTCATCACCTTCCTTTTTGACAGCGTCTTCATGTGGACCTGCTGCGTCTCCCTGGGCTACGTCCTCAGCCGTTATACGGCCCTGCCCATCCTGCCCCTGTTCGCCCTGTGCCAGGTGCCGGAAGCCGTCAAGTGCATCCTGGGATGGCTGATGCTGAAAAAAGGCAGCTGGATTCACACGTTGGCGCAATAGAGAACGGATTGGAAATTGACAATTGACAATGGACAATTGACAATTATTGGGGCCGCCAACGTTGTTTATTTCTGAACATCCGTTAAAGTATGTAGGGAACGGCCTGTGTGCCGTTCCGGGGACGTAACGAATATAACCCGTGTGGATGAACGGTACCACATATCGATATGTCCGTAGGGGCGGCAATCTTGTCAAGACTCACATGGTTTACACATTGTGCAATCACATGGTTTACACCATCATTCCCGCACATTG
>CAKTOB010000022.1 GCA_934589525.1 uncultured Oscillospiraceae bacterium
TACATTCTCAGCTATATTGCATCGTTTTTCAACTGCTTTTTATTTCAACTCTTGAATGGCATTGACAATTGACAATTATTGGTGACGAACGTGTCCGTTTTTGGAATACGTTGTGTAGAAAAATACACCAATCAGCGAAACCGTAGGGAACGGCCTGTGTGCCGTTCCGGAAACGCCTCCAATATAACCCGTGGGGACAAACCGGAACCACCCCCGATATGTCATCCCGACCGAGTGAAACGAGCGGAGGGATCTACTCAAGTAGCAAGTTCTACCTTACACAGGTTATTTTTGCCACTTGAGTGGATTCCTCCGCTCGCTCTGCTAAGGCCTGAATGACATACCGGAAGGTGATTCCATTCACCCGCACAGGTTATATATGCAACGTGGCGGGCGGCATGGTAGCCGCCCCTACATGCACGTCGATATGTAATATCATTCAACCGCACAGAATATATTCGTTACGTTGCTTGTGGCGATGAATCATCGCCGCTACATTGCGTGCTACCCTTCAACCGCACAGGTTGTATCCGAAACGTGGCGGGCGGCAGATTGCCGCCCCTACTAGAACGTTAACACTAAAGCTTTGCTTTTCGATTTCATGTGCTATACTATAAATACAATCTAAAAAATAGGATGTGTAGCCACATGAATAACTAGGAACTCCAAACAAAAAGGAGTCTCCTGGCATTTCACAACAGATTCTGCCCGAATCAAGCATGCTCATCTGTATCAAGAAGTGAAGTTTTAGTCTTACCAGACTACTACGATTTCGCTGGCCAGTGTATTTTTCTACACAACGTGTTCCAAAACCGGCCACGTCCGTCGCTTCAATAACTGTCAACTGTCAACTGAAAAAAATTCCACAGCCTGTCCACGAACTGTGGAAAAAGGCTGTGGAATTTGTTTTAATACTGGGCCGCCTCGGCACTCTTGAGCTGCAATTGCAAGCGGTCGGCAATCAGGGCGATGAACTCACTATTGGTGGGCTTCCCCTTGGTATTGCTCACCGTATAGCCAAAGAAGCTCTGCAAGGTATCCAGATCTCCCCGGTCCCAGGCCACCTCGATGGCGTGGCGGATGGCCCGTTCTACCCTTGAGGGGGTGGTCTGGAAGGTTTTGGCCACCTGGGGGTAGAGGACCTTGGTGATGGCATTGATCACGTCCATGTCGTCCACGGCGATGATGATGGCTTCCCGCAGGTACTGGTAGCCCTTGATGTGGGCGGGGACGCCGATTTCGTGGATGATGTTGGTGACCATGGTTTCGATGCCTGTTTTGTCTCCCCGGCGGGGGCTGGGGCACCGGGGGCTCTCCCCTCCCCGGACCTCCTCCAGCCGCTCCACCAGGGCGGACAAATCGCAGGGCTTCAGCATCAGATACCGGACCCCCAGACCGGCGGCCTGGGCGGACACATATTCCGTTACAAAAGCGGAGGTGGCCAGGGTGATGGGCTTGCGCTCCATACCGGCCATGGCTTTCAGGACGCTGAGACCGTCCTGCTTGCTGAGCATCAGGTCCAGCACCAAGATCTCCGGCTTTCGTTCATTGATGAGCCGAATGGCCTGTTCTCCGTCGCCGGCCGTTCCTACGACCTGGAAACCCTCCGCACGCTGCAGCGCCGATGTAAGTCCGGCACAGAACTCCTCCGAACTATCCGCGATCAACACAGTTGTTTGATGTTCCATACATTCCTCTCCTGTCCACTTGAAAATACCCCATGTGCGGCGTTCCCGCCGTGTGCGACAACAATAATTTAGCACAAAGGAAGTGATTTTGCAAGGCCGTTTTGCAACAATCGCTCGTGCCAAATCGACCGATTGCCGTAAAAACAGCGCATTTTCGAAGCATTTCTTTGTTTTTCGACAAAATGTCGCTTTTATGGACCCAATTGACGGAAATAGCCGGTTGTAGTAAAATGGATGAAACCGATCACCTATAGAAAGGAACATCTTTATGACAGACCGCATCAAGGAGCTTTGCGCCTTTCTGGACGCTTCCCACAGCCAATATCACGCCCGGGCCTACCTGGAGGACATCCTCCTTCGCCAGGGCTATGCCCCCCTTGCCGAAGGGGACCACTGGGACCTGATTCCCGGAGGAAAATATTATGTAACCCGGGGCGGCAGCGCCCTGATGGCCTTCCGCATCCCCCAGGGTAGCCCCCGGGGTTTCCTCATCAGCGCCGCCCACACGGACCGGCCCGCCTTCAAGCTCAAAGAAAACGGAGAGCTGGAGGGCACCTATCCCCGGCTGGCGGTGGAGCGCTACGGCGGACAGATCCTGGCACCCTGGCTGGACCGGCCCCTGAGCATTGCCGGGCGGGTGCTGGTGGAGACCCCTCAGGGGGCCGAAACGAAGCTTCTGGACATTGACCGGGACCTGCTGCTGATCCCCAACGTGGCTATCCACATGAACCGTCAGGCCAACGACGGCTACAAGTGGAACCCCGTCACCGATGTGCTGCCCCTGCTGGCAAGCCCCGAGAACAAGGGAAAATTTGGAAAGCTCCTGGAACAGGAGGCCGGCGGAAAAATCCTCAGCCATGACCTGTTCCTGTACATCCGGCAGAAAGCCGCGGTCTGGGGCCTGGACGAAAGCTTCCTGTCCAGCGCCGCCCTGGACGATCTGGAGTGCGTCTGGGGCTGCTTCCAGGGCTTCCTGAACGCAAAAGAAAGCGGCTCCATCCCTCTGTTTGCGGCTCTTGACAGCGAGGAAGTGGGCTCCTGCTCCACCCAGGGCGCTGCCTCCACCTTCTTAAAGCAGACCATCCGCCGCATCTGCGCCGGTTTGGGCCTGGAAGAGGACCGGCTGCTGTCCCAGTCCTTCCTGGTCAGCGCCGACAATGCCCACGCCCTGCACCCCAACCGTCCGGAACTGGCAGACCCGGGCAACGCCCCCGTCATGGGCGGCGGCATCGTCATCAAGTTCAATTCCAACCTCCGCTACTGCACCGACGGCTACAGCGCCGCCCTGTTCCGCACCGTCTGCAGCAAGGCCGGGGCCCCCACCCAGAACTACTACAACCGCCCGGACATCCCCGGCGGCAGCACCTTGGGCTGCATCTCCGTGGGCCAGGTCTCCATCCCCACGGTAGACATCGGCCTGCCCCAGCTGGCCATGCACAGCTGCTACGAAACCGCCGCCGTAGCCGACGCCGAGGCTCTGGAAGACGCCATGACCACCTATTTCGGCCAGACCCTGACCAGAACCGAAGCGGGGTTTGTGTTGGAGTAAGATTGCAGTCCCTCTTGGCTCTCCCTCTGGGAGAGCTGGCTCGGCGCAGCCGAGACTGAGAGGGCCTTGCAGCGTTTTTTGAATGAGAACGTCCACCTAAATCATCAACGTAGACCCTCTCCGTCCTCGCTTACGCTCGGCCACCTCTCCCATAGGGAGAGGCAAGGGGTGCCTGGTTTTTTCGGTAACGGTTCCGTCCTTTCACGTGCGGAACGGCACATAAGCCGTTCCCTACGGTTTCGCTGAAAGGCGGCCGTTTTCAACCGAGGTGTTCTAAGGACGGGCGGGGCAGCGTTACGGATTGCCGAAACGTCGGGCGCAATGGTAAAACTTCCGACCCCCAAAAATTGTCAATTGTCCATTGTCAATTGTCCATTTTAACAACTGTCAACTGTCAACTGATTTAAGGAGGTGTCCCCCCATGAAAAAAACGCCCATTTACATCACCGGGCATCAGCATCCCGATACGGACTCGGTGGCCTCGGCCATTGCTTACGCTTTCTTCAAGCGCTCCCTGGGCACCCCGGCGGTGCCTTGCTGTCTGGGGAAGCTCAATGCCGAGACCAAGTATCTTCTGAACCGGTTCCACTTCCCCGAGCCCCAGCTGCTGACGGACGGGCGGATCACCGTGGGAGAGGTTTCCATGGACCCGCCTACATATATTTCCCCGGAGACCACCATTTTTGAATGCTTGCAGCAGATGCAGCAGGGCAACCGGACCTACTGCGGTGTGGTAGACGAGGAGAAAAAGCTCATCGGCATGGTGACCAAATCCGACATTTCCGTCATCGGCCTGTATGACACCGCCCGCTCCATTGCCATCATGGCCCAGACCCCCCTGGACAACTTCCGCAAAACCCTGGAGGGCCGGGTGATCTACGACGACCCCCAGATGAAGCTCAACGGCAAGGTCAGCGTCATTGCCATGACGGAGTTCTCCAGGCTGGGCAGCTACGATGTGGCCCAGCGCATCGTCATCTGCGGCTGCGACCCGGAGGCCCAGAAGCAGGTCATCTGTCAGGGTGCGGGGCTTCTGGTGGTGGTTTGGGCGGAGGAGATCCGGCCCGATGTCATTGCCACCGCCCAGGCCCACCACTGCCCCATCATCATCTCCGGCCACGGGGCCATGAACACCACCCGTTACATTTACTTCGCCCCCTCCGCCAGCAAGATCATGAAAACCGAGCTGGTGAAGTTCACCTCCACGGAGCTTGCGGAGGACGTGAGCCGGAAAATGATGCAGACCCGGTACCACATCTACCCGGTGACGGACCCGGAGGGCCACCTGACGGGCTATGTATCCAGGTATCACATCATGCAGGCCCCCAGCAAAAAGCTGATTCTGGTGGACCACAACGAATTTTCCCAGTCCGTCCGGGCCATTGAAAAGGCCCAGGTGCTGGAGGTCATCGACCACCACCGGATCAATGATTTCTCCTCCCAGTATCCCGTCCAGTTCCGAAACGAGATCGTAGGCTCCACCTGTACCATTGTGGCCACCATTTTCAGAGAGAACCAGATCCCCATTCCCGTGGACCTGGCGGGGCTGATGCTGGGTGCCATTTTGTCGGACACCCTGAATTTCCATTCCCCCACCACCACGGAAAAGGACCGCTCCACCGCCAATATTCTGGCGGCCATTGCAGACCTGGACCTGGAGGACTTCGCCACGGAGCTCTTTACCGCCACCGCCTCCAAGGTGGATTCCAGCCCCACAGAGCTCATCAAAACCGACATGAAGCTCTTTGATATTCTGGGCTGCAAGATCTCCATCTCCCAGGTGATCCTGGCCTCCCTGGAGGATCTGCACCTGGCCTCCGCGGACATTCAGCACGCCCTGGATGTGTTCGCGGAGAAGAAAGACCTGGATCTTTCCCTGCTGGCCTTTACCAGCATTCAGGAAAACGGCTCCGTGCTGTACTATGGCGGCAACCGCACCCCCTGGGCGCAAGAAGCTTTCCCGGAAGACCCCACCCAGGAGCGGACCTTCCACCAAGGGCTCCTGTCCCGGAAGCAGCAGCTGCTGCCCCGGCTCACCGCCGTCATCGAAAAATACCTGTAAGGAGGCCGCCCCATGGCAGAATACGAGCTGGTCCACGAGATCCAGAACCTGTGCCGCAACAACCAGATGCGGGATGTCTTCATTGAAGAGATCACCTGCGACGACCCGGAAACCTATGTCCGCAGCCGCCTGAATGGCAATCTCCAGGAGCTGACCCTGGACCCCCACCCCGACGGCACCCTGACCATCCACACCGTCACCGACGGGCTGATGGAAAAGTTTTCCTTTACAAAATTGTGATATGGCCCCGCCATTCTGGCCGGGGCGACAGCGCCTGAAAAAGGCCCGGGATGACTTTTTTCGTCATCCCGGGCCTTTTTCTGTTTGTTGACCGTTGACCGGTAAAGACCCTTCCGGCGATCAAAGGGCCGCGTTGGAGCCGGAACAGGAAACCCCGGAGTCCTCCGGAAGGTGCTCCAATAGCCCCCGGCACCCTTCCGCGATCTGGGCGGCGCAGCTGTCAAATTTCCGGGTGTACCAGGGGTCCTCCACCGCCTCCCCGGGGCGGCCGGCGTATTCCATCAGGTAGTGGAGCTTCCCTTTCGGGTCTGCCCCCAGAATGCGCCTCATGTTGTATAGATTCTCCCGGTCCATGCCAATGAGCAGATCATAGGCTTCATAGTCCTCCGCCTTCATCTGCCGGGCCCGATGCACCCCCACCGGCACCCCCATCCGCCCCAGCACCGCCTTCATAGGCGGATAAATTTCATTCCCGATCTCCTCCCGGGAGGTCGCCGCCGAGTCCACCAAAACCCCGGCGACCCCCCGCCGCCGCAGCAGCTCCTCCAAAATATACTGGGCGGAAACGCTGCGGCAGATATTGCCGTGGCAGATAAATAAGATTTTTATCATTGTTTTCTTCCTTTTATATCGCTTTATAAGTCAAAAAGTTTCATTTTTCAGAATGCCATTGGTGTATAACCCGTTATATTTCTTTGCTGTTCTACAGCCAGTTGGTGTAAATTTGGTGTAACCGCAGCCGAACTTTTGGGATTTTCCGTTGGGCTGGAACTGTAATATCTTCCGCATGGCGGACTCCGCGTGCGCATAGGAAGCATGGGTATAGACATTCAATGTCACATCTGCATCCGAGTGTCCCATCAGGTATTGCAGGTCCTTGATTGCCATTCCGGCATTGGCCATATTGGTGCAAAAGGTGTGCCGCAGAACATGGGGCGTGATGGTTGGAAACGGATCGTCAGGATGGAGCTTTCGGTACTTCTTCATAGCCCACTGCATATGATGCTCAATGTGCATGGCCACGCAGGGCTTTTATCATTGATGGCATCCACAATAAAGTGATAGTTGTTCAGCTTTTCCAGCTGTGTCCGCAGATTGGTGATCAAATCGGCCTCTTCGCGAATGGTCAGCTGCTCATAACCCAGTTCGCAGAGCAGCCGGATGAACTCCTTTTCCAAGTCTGCTTCGCTCTGATATGCCTCCAAATGCTTGGCCTGTGGCTTGTATTCGGTGACAACAGTACTTTGACTGCTTTGGGTAATGATGTTGAAGTAGCTCATCATATTACACCTTTATTAGAGAAAGGTACGCAAAAACAGCTGCGATTATAGCAAGGACAATATTTAGTAGACTCTGTATATAATCCCTGTCTTCTACTTTCTCAATTTCGATTGAGGAGATACGGAATATGCTGGCGAATATAAATGCAGCAAAGCTGAATGGGATGAAAGTATACCACTCGATGCCCCATAGCGGGGCACCTTGTCCACGGATGAGCGCAATGATCCCGCATACAAAGAAGAGAATAGCAACAACATACAGCATCAATGACACGAGGGCAAAAATCAAAGTCAACAGCATGCTCAGAATGCCAAAGGTAACACGGTCGCCTTTTATATTTTTCCGGGATAAAAAGCAGATTTTAAAGATGCATTTAATTCTATTGATCGCTATCTTAATGATACGCAGCAATCTATTCTTGTCATTATATTCTTTTAAACCAATTGCCTCCTGTAACTCTCGGATATTGGCCTCTTTCTGCTTTTGCCTCGCGTCCTCTTTCGTTTTTTGGGCTTCAATGATTGCGTTCGCAATGATGTGCTGCATTTCTGCTTGTGACATACTTGCAGGAAAAGTCACAGGCGGAGCAGTAGGCTGCGCTTTGGCATGATCACGCTGCTTTTTTCTGCCCTTCGATTTTTGGCTTGGCATTCTGCACGCTCCTCATTTTTCAAATTCAGGTAGTTTATCCCTGTAATATTCCTATTGCTTCTGCCGTGCTTCGACTTCGGCAGGCAGGCCGGAGGAAAGGTCGGTGCAAAGGGTGTCAAAACGGTCGAGAATTTCGACGATTTCCTTTTGCTTTTGAAATAATGGTAACGGGATAAGAATCTTGTATAGATTTTGCTGATTCAATTTCGGCTGCGCGCCACCTGAAATATATGGCGATAAGTCAATCGAATTCAAATAGAGTTCCACATATCTTTGTGTCTCTCCTTACTCCCTCAGCATCGACAAATATCCATCCAGCCGTTCATCAATATACCGTGCAAACAGCTTTTCCATTGCAGACAGGTTGTGCTTCACATGGTACTCGTCAAACGCATCATAATAAGCTATCCTGTCCGTAAATTTAATATCAATAGGCGGATACCCCGCCTTCATCAGTTCCAGATTTACCAGCAGCCGCCCGGTTCTGCCGTTACCGTCAATGAAAGGGTGTATCCCCTCAAACTCAATATGAAACCGTGCCAGCTTTGTGACAATATGCTCCTGACTGGCCGCAAAATCCGCAAGTAATTGTTCCATCATTGGACGAATTAGATAGGGTTGCACCGACTCATGCTGTGCACCCATAATGCGGACAGGTACCCGGCGGTAAACGCCCCGGTCGTCTTTTTTGTCCGCCAGCACCAGATAATGGATCTGCTGGATCACCCGTTCCGACAGGGGGGCGTTTTCCTGCACCAGTTCCCGGACATAGTCGAAGGCTTCCTTGTGCCCCACGGCTTCCATGTGATCCTTCAAAGGCTTCTGGTCGATGGTCAGCCCCCGCAGAACCATGTCCGTCTCCCGCAGGGTCAGGGTGTTGCCCTCAATGGCATTGGAGTTGTAGGTGTACTCCACCGTAAATTCCTCCGTCAGTCTGGCCACCTCTCCGGCGGTCAGCGGGCGCATGGTGTCCAGTTCCGCTTTCTTTCGGTCAATCCGTTCCAGCAGCGATTCCGTGGATTTGAACCGTCCGTCCGTCGGCTTTACAGCATCCATGGGAATCTTCCAGCCCCGTCCCTCCTGGAACGCACCGGGGATTTTACCCTCCGCGCAGAGAATCCGCACCCGCCGGTCAGACAGGCCCCATTTTTCTGCTGCTTGCTTGACTGTCATAAACATGTTGCGCTCACCTCATTCTGGATTCAGTATAGCATCTTTACGGAACAATATCAACTATTCGGAATAATATGTTATGGATTACCGGAACAATATAAAAACAGCAGGAGGAAAACACTTCCCCCTGTTGCCAAATTCTACGCTCCTATTGATTTCCGTTTTGCCGTTCCAACGCCACCCCGATCAACCGGTCCGCCTGATCGGCCATAAACAGCGGGATATTCAGCACGTCCCCATCCAGTTTCAGATTATCCAGGGAGAACCGTATACGGAGTTTTACCTGGTCTGGGAACAGCTCTTTGAATTTTTTCAGGCTTTTGCTGGACGTATTGGCTTCTGATTTGACCTCCACCGGGAAAATGTCATTCTCCCGCTGGATCAGGAAGTCCACCTCGTAGGGTGGGTTGGTCTGGGTCCAGTAGCGGGGGGTAACTTCAAACTGCGGGATCAGGGATTGCAGCACATAGTTTTCCGTCAATGCGCCTTTGAACTCCGTAAACAGGCGGTTTCCCTCGCCAAAAGCTGTGGGAGCCAGCTGGGCAAGGCGGCGGAGGAGTCCCACGTCTACCAGGTAAATCTTAAAGGCCGACAAATCATCATAGGCCGCAATGGGCAGTCCCGGTGCGGTGCTGCGATAAATTTTGTGGACAAGCCTCGCATCCACCAGCCATTGCAGGGCATCCTCATATTCCCTGGCTCTGGCCCCCTCTTTTACCACTTTGTAGATAAACTTTTTGTTTTCCCTTGCCAGTTGGGAGGGGATAGACTTCCAGATCATGGAGATTTTGGGAAATTCGCTCACATTGGGGTGCTTGGCAAAGTCCCGCTCATAGGCCCCGATGATGTTGCCCAGTGCCTCCTGCATGGCTCCCACATCCCGGGCCTGGGTCCACATCAGCACCGGCTCCGGCATTCCCCCTGTGACATAGTACATCTTGAGCTTTTCATAAAGGGGGTTAAAAAACGCATCGGGGATCGGTTCCAATTCCTCCAGGGTTTCCAGGTATTTTGCCAGATTTTCGTCCCCATTGGCAACCAGAAATTCCGAAAATGTCATGGGGTCGATCTGCATAAAGTTTACTTTCCCCACCGGGAAAGAGGAGGGCCTTGCCAGCGCAATGCCCAGCAGAGAACCGGCACAGGCGATATGATACTGGGGGGCATTCTCGCAGAAGTATTTCATGGAATTGATGACCTTGGGGCAGTCCTGCACCTCGTCAAAAATGATCAGGGTCTTTTCCGGAACGATTTTCTGACCACTGGCCAGCATCAGATTTTGCAGGATGCGGTCAACATCCTTGGTGGTTTCAAAGAACTGCTTGTATTCCTCGTTTTCGTCAAAGTTAAAATAGGCAGTATTTTCATAATAACGTCTACCAAATTCTTTGAGAACCCAAGTCTTGCCCACCTGACGCACACCCTTTAAGATTAGCGGTTTGCGGTAGGGAGAATTCTTCCAGTCCAGCAGCTTTTTTAGGATGACTCTTTCCACTAGCGTTCTCCTCACATTTTTATTGGAATATTCGTGGCTGTAATCACATTTTTATTATACGCAATCTCCCATCAAAATACAACCCCATTCACAAAATTATTATGATCTTACGGCACAATAATCACATTATTATAAAACAGCAGGAGAAAACGTCTCTCCTGCTGTCGGTGTCTATTCCTTATTCACTTTCC
Source organism: uncultured Oscillospiraceae bacterium (assembly GCA_934589525.1). Taxonomy (GTDB): domain Bacteria; phylum Bacillota; class Clostridia; order Oscillospirales; family Oscillospiraceae; genus Faecousia. Next base: position 10,331 of record CAKTOB010000022.1, read on the forward strand.
ATCCCATGCAGAGTTGTGCCGTTCAAATAGCTCTTAATTCTGCCAGACAGCACCAGTCCGGCATACTCTGTCGGCGCATGGTATACCAGCCAATCCAAATCTGTCAGTTGCCATCTTGTGACATGATACGGACGAAGTGACACGGCCCTACAGGGCGGCGTTTGTCCTGTCTACCGTGCTTCCCCGCCGTTCTACCGACACCGGGAGGGTGATCTCTTTCTGGCCGGTCTGGCCGCCGATCTGGTTCAGCAGGCACTCCACCGCCTCTTCGCACATCTGTGGGATCGGCTGCCGGATGCTGGTCAGCGGCGGGTTCGTAGACCTTGCCAGGAAGCAGCTGTTAAAGCCCACGACCTGCACATCCTGGGGGATGCGCTTTCCCTGTCTGGTAAGCTTCTGCATGAGCGTGGCGGCCAGTGCGTCATCGGAGCAGAAAAAGCCGTCGCTGTCAGGATATTGCAGCAGGGCCGCATCGGTCAGCTTGTCAAACTCGTCATGGGGGTGGCTTCCGAACACCTGCACGGAGCGCTCCTCCAGACCGGCCTCCTGCAGTTCGGAAAGGAATCCGATCAGCCGGGCATAGGCCGGAATATCATGGCTGTGGAAGAAGCCCACCATGGCAGGCTTTTTGCAGCCGCAGTCGATCAGCTCTCTGGCCGCCAGGCGGCCGCCCATCTCATCGTCACACAGCACCGTAGGATGGGCCGTTCCACGGAAGCGGGAGAAGAACACCACCGGCATATCCGGCGTCAGGATCCGGTCGATGGCCTTGCTGCGCAGGGCGATGATCATGCCGTCCACCCGGCTTGCCTGAAGCATGGATACATATTCCGACGCCGCGTCATCGATGTTAAACGCCACATAGAGCATCATCTTATAGCCCTTTTCCGTCAGACACCGAGAAAGCTCTGAAGCGATCTCCGCATAGTACGCATTGTTCAGTGCGGGAAAGAGCACACCAATAATATTGGTGCATTTGTTGGAAAGGGATCTTGCCACTTCGCTGGGGCGGTAGTTAAGGTCCTCCATTGCCTGCCGGACCTTTTCCCGGATCTCTTCGCTGAGGTATCCGCGGTTATTCATGACACGGGATACTGTCGCTACGGACACACCGGCTTTTGCAGCCACATCTCGGATCGTTGCCATTGCGTGCCTCCTGTCTGGAGTTTCTTCATTCGCTTTAAAATCCAAATAATTTATTTATATTTTAACATATTATTTCAAAAATGCAAGAAGGCTGACCGCTGTGTTTTCGTTTCCGGCGACGGTATTTTCCCTGAACGCCCCTTTTTCCGCCTGTTCCTTACTCCTGCCGGAACCGGAACAGGACCTTATCCGTGGCCTTTTCCAGAACCTCAACGGAAAAAGCGCAGGTATCCAGGTCCCCGCGCAAAACCGCCCGCTGCTCCGGGGTATCCCAGGTCAGGCTCAGGTCCTGCCCCTGGGCCTGGGCGGAAATGCCCGCGTCGGGGGAGAAGACACCATAGGTATTGCGCATCCGCAGCAGGGTCAGCTGGTCCTGAACCACCTGCTTTTCCAGGCCCCGGCGAACGTCCTCCCCGGAGAGATTTGTGCGGTTGATCTCCTTATGCCCGTCCTTCCCCGCCCGCTTCATGGCCTCGTAGTCATTTTTCCCGGCGAACAGGTCCAGATACCAGACCTGGGGCTTTCCGGGCATGAACAGCTGGATGGCCCGGGCCAGCAGCATCCGGCGGTCATCCTCTCCCAGGGCGCTGTAGTAGGTGGCGTTGACCTGGTAGTAGACGTTTTTCTGGCCGTGGAGGTTTTTGACATAGCCGCCCCGGTCTACCACCGTATCGATGAGCCGGGAGATGCTGTCGTCATCCAGCAGTCCCTTCAGGTCCAGCAGGGGGATGCCGTCATGGCAGCCCAGCATGTTGACCGTGCGAATGTTTTTCTCCACCAGCTCCTCTGCCCAGCGCTTCAGATACACGCCGTCCCGGCGCTGGAACGCGTCAATGATCAGACCGGGCAGGAAGAAGTCATAGACCATGTAGCCCTTGGAGGCCAGGAGCTCATAGATTTTTTCGCTGTAGCTGGCGTGGATCTCCGGAAGCAATGTCAAACCAAGAGGCTCGGCCAGAGCCGCCACCCGGTCCAAAAGATCCCAGGTGCCCGGGTCATTCAGGAAATTCCGGGCGCCTACCTCCTTGGGGGCGTAGGCGAAGGCATCCAGCCGGACAATGGCGGCACCGTAGCCCGCCAGGGTTTCCAGGGTCTTTTGGTAATAGTCCCAGACCAGGGGCGAGCGGATATTCAGGTCCATCTGCCCCAGATATTTCCGGTGGCTCTCCAGATAATTCCGTACCGCCCCGCCAAAGGCCTCCAGGGGGCCAAAGTCCATTTCCGCCGGGGTCTTCCCGGCATCCAGGGCCTCATTGACAGTCGCCGCAAGGCGAAGGGCCTCCCCATACTGGGTGTGGGCCGTCTCCATCAGGTCCTGGGCATCCACATGGTCGTAGTGAACGCTTTGATAGAAGGTATTCCAGTAGGGGACCTCCCTGCCGTCCGGGAAGCGCACCATGAGGATGGGCAGCCCCGGCTTGCGGAAGAACATGTCCCGGATCAGGGCGGCATCCGGCTGAATATAGCCCTGAGCCGTCATTTCCCCGTGGCCCTCCCAAAAGCGATTCCAGTCGATGAAAAAGTCCCGGAAGGGGGAATCGTCACCGTTTTTCAGAATATCCTGAAATTCCTTGGACAGTACGGAGGCGTGGTTCAGAATGAAATCCAGGGCCAGGTCGATATTCAGATCCTTCAGGTCCTCCAGATCCTGCGGCGTGGCCAAAAGATGGTTCAGGCCGTAGTCGATCAGGGAGAAGCCCCGGTCCAGATCCGTGTTGAAAATGCTGGGAAGGATATAGAAGGAGGTAAAGGCCCCCTGAAACTCCGGGCGGCCCAGCACCGAGACGATGTCCCCCAAGGTGCCGCCTACGCTGTCCGGGTAGGCGTTGAGCATTGCGCCCATGGCGTTGTTGTTTGCCATCTTACTCCCCCATTTCCGCCCTGTACTGGGCATAGGTCAGCCGCTCACCGGTTTTGGCCAGAATGATCTTCGCCTTGTGGGCGCAGCTGTCCAGCTCCGCCTGCTCGATCTCCAGAACCATGGTGGTAAAGGGGCTGTCGGTTTTTCCGTCCCGGCTGCGGGAGCGGCGGTGGGCCCGGGTCTGCTCCGGCGTGCTGTTGAGCAGCACGGGAATGTCGATGCCCCGGAGGAAATCGCTGTTGCCATGGGTCCATTCGATGATCAGCACGTTGGTGTCGGACAGGTCCACCGGGTCGTACCAGCGCTCCTCCTCCGTCCGCCCCATGCGCTTGAGCCAGAGGGTTTCCGCGCCGCTGTGGAACTTCTCGATGATCCCGCTCAGCTCCTCATAGTCCTGCTCCGCCTCGGTGCCCAGGTAACCCGCCAGTGCCTTTCGGCCCCGGTCCTGATAGATTTTCAGCCAGGGGTGCTGCTCTGTAAGCGTGGGCTCGGCATCGGTTTCCTGAAGCCAAAGGGCCGACAGGGTTTCCTTCACCGCCTCGTCATAGACGCCTGCCTCCACCAGACCCCGCAGGCCCGCCGCCCGGAAGATCCGGTTTCGCTCCGCGTCATTGTACATCGGGATCCTTTTGGGATAATTGTCGCCGGAGAGCGTATAGCTGCCCACCCCGGCGGTGCGGAAGTAATGGCTCAGCAGAGAGGCGATCTCCGATTTGCCGACGCCGGAGCCGCCGCAGACCGTGATCACGACCCGGCCGTTTTGGGCCAGCTCCGCCGCCATGGGCACCAGCGCGGGAAAAATGGTATTGGCCTTGGCAATATGCTCCGGGCCGATCTGCACCTTGTCCCCGGGCATATCTCCGTGAGGAATGGGGCCGGAGATCAGAGGGGGTGTCCATGTATTGACGGTTTTCGCCAGCATGGGAAGCGCGTTGACATTCATAAACAACATCCTTTCACATGTATCTTTCTAAGGAAACTCTGAATAAATCGTCTGCGGCTGAGCGGCGAATCTTTTGTCCCCAGGCTGCGGTTTGAAAAATGGGAAATACATCCAGTATTCCCTCATTTTCCAAACCTTGCCTGGAACCAAAATCTTTCGCCGTCAGCTCTTGCCGATTTAATCAGAGCTTCCCTAAATTCTTCCGACGATGGATTCAGCGGTTCCCTAGGCAACTGCGGAAATGCGGTATTTTTCCAGCTTGACCCGCCGGTAATATACCATTGTGGCGGCGCTGCACACCATCCATCCAGCGGGATAGCCCATCATCACAGGCAGCATAGCATCCGGGAACAGATGGGATACGGCAAACATATATACCTGCCGGAACAACACAAAGCTGGAGAGCATAATAAACATGGGCGCCACCGAATTGCCCGCACCCCGAAGGGCCCCCGCATAGACATTGTTGACGCAGGAGGCCAGGAAGAACGGAGAGATGACCCGCAGGATGGTCGTTCCGTAGGCCACCACCTCCGGCTTGGCATTGAAAAAGCCCACCAGCGCCGGGGCGAAGAACATCACAGGGATCAGTAAGCACACGGTGGAGACCTCCGAGATCAGGAACGCGCAGCGGATCCCCTTTTTTGCCCGGTCCACCTGTCCCTTGCCCAGATTCTGGCCCACAAAGGTGGTCGCGGCCAGCGCCACCGACTGCATGGGCAGGAACATCACCTGGTCGATCTTGCTGTATGTGGTCCATCCGGCCATGAAATCCGCGCCGAAATGGTTGATGTAGGACTGGATAAAAACATTCGAAAAAGCGGTAATGGCCATCTGCATGGCGGCGGGAATGCCTACCCGGAAAATTTTCCTCAAAATGGGCATATCCGCCTTCAGCGCCCTGACGCTGACCCTGACGCAGCTCTTTTCCCGCAGCAGGATCACCAGCACCAGAACGGCCGAAACCGCCTGGGAAATGATGGTCGCCAGGGCCACACCCTCAACGCCCATTTTGAACCGGAGCACAAACACCAGATCCAGCACCGTATTGACCAGGGCGCAGGCCACCAGCAGTAAAAACGGCCGATTGGAATCCCCTACTGCCCGCAATATTCCGGAGCCCATATTATAGATCATCAGGCCCAGGACACCGGAAAAGCAGATCCTTAAATACAGCGTGGCCTCCGGCAGCACCTCCGCCGGTGTCTGCATCAGCCGCAGCATGGCGGGCACCATGCCGACACCTACAGCCGTAAACACAAGGCCCAGGAAAAAGGTCATGACCAAAGCGGTATGGACGGTTTTTCCCACGTCCTCCATGTTTCTGGCCCCGTAGTATTGGGAGATCACCACGCCGGCACCGCTGGCAAGGCCGGTAAAAAAGCCGATCAGTGTATTGATAATGGGCCCCACGGTGCCTACCGCGGAATAGGCCTCATTGCTGACATAATTTCCGACCACCCAGGTATCCACCATGTTGTACATCTGCTGAAACAGGTTTCCCAGCATCAGCGGAAGCGCAAAGTTCAGCAGCAGCGGCAAAATGTTTCCCTGGGACATATCCACGTCCGTTCGCATTTTTTTCATTCGCATCGTTCTCTTCCCTCTTAAAAAACGCCGCCAGCCCCGGGCACCGGCTTCCCGGTGTTCCGTGGCTGAACGGCGTGGTTCTCTTCTACAAGTCGATTTCCAGGCCGTCCCAGGCTACGGTGCAGGCGTTGGGCAATCCGGCGTTGTCCCACATGGCTTGCAGCCGGTCGTGATAGGCCGAATGCAGATGATTGATATGGGTCAGATAAATTCTTGCGTCATTTCCCAATGTGCCCATTTCCCGCAGCTGCCGGACGGTCGCCAGGGCCGTGGTATAGGACAGATGGGTGGGGTCCGGCATGGCATCTTCTCCATCGCCATTGGTACACTCGCTGATGAGCACGTCGATCTTGACATGCTTCAGATACTCCAGGGTCTCCGGCTCGTACTTGCCCGTATCGGAGCCGTAGTACAGCGTGGTGCCGTTGGGCATCTTGATCAGGAAGTTGGCGCACTGATCGTCCATATTCCCCCAGTGGTGACCCTTCAGAGGGATCACCTGCTTTCCGCCGATGGAATAGGTTTCAAAGAAGCGCAGCTGATGACACCGAAGGATGCCTTTCTGTTCCATCCTATGCAGGTTTCCTTTGATGAACGCCGGGTTATTGCGCATGACCTCCACGATCTCATAACCCTTTTCCACAAAATAATAATTCAGGCAGGGCACAGCGCGATGTGTGGCCATGTTCCAGACGTTCATCATCATAAAGCAGAAGTGATCTTCGTGGGTGTGGGTGATCAGAACATCCTGAAGCCGGGTCAGGCCGCCATAGCGGTTTGCCTGGGTATAGGCATCCGCCCCCATGTCAATGACCATGGTGGGGTCCACCCGAAACATGGACCGGGTGCGCACATCCTTTCCCCCGTGGTCCCGGGCATATTGGCACAGATAGCAAGTGCAAAACGGGTCCGGGATCCCCTCGGCGGCGCCGGTGCCGTAAAACATGGCTCGCTCCATTACCGCATCTCCTTCCCAAGGGGGCAGATGATGCCGATGTCCTTATACAGAAGCTTCGTGGCCGGGCCGTGATTGGTCTCAACCACATCGCCCCGGTCTCCGCTCAGCACCCGGCGGATTCCTTCCGCAAACTGGTCCAGGATCTCCGGCTCCACGGGCACCGCATGGTGGCCGGGCCAGGTCACGTCAAACCGGGGCCGCAGGGCCTGCAGCCGGTCGATGCTCCGGGCATATACCTCCGGGGCGGTGCTGCCGTCGCAGTTGAGCAGCACGTCTGCCTTGCAGCAGGTATCCCCCGTGAAAAGCCAGCGCCGGGGGCCGTCCAGCAGGCAGATGCAGCCGGGAGAATGGCCGGGGGTGTGGATCACCTGCAATTGGCGTCCCCCCAGGTCAAAAACATGGCCATCCTCGATCCAATGAACGGGCCGCTCCGGGCTTTCCCGCCAGAGCTTCCCGCACAGGGGAGAATTTTTCAGGATTTCCTGCCGCCGGGGATAGAGATCTTTGTCGGCGCTGTGCATATAGATCTCCGTAAAATAGGGATTTCCCCCTACATGGTCTCCGTGATAATGGGTATTGACCACCATCACAGGCAGGCTCGTCAGTTCCCCGACCACCCGGGGCAGATCGATGCCGCCATAGCCCGTATCAATGAGCATGGCCTTTTCGCTGCCCGTCAGCAGATACATGTAGCTGTCCACAGGCTGGGCGATCTCTTCAATGCGCCAGGTCTGGGCATCCATGGGGATCACACGGTAATTCATAACTGCTCACTCCTTTACTTCTTCCGGTGTATAATACTTTTGAAACACGGCATCCATCATTTTCCAGTTGCACCAGGCGATCACCGCCACCCCCAGCAGCAGCCACAGGAAGCTGGTTTTCACAAACAGTTCCGGCCGCTTCAGCAGCAGCCCCAGGGGAATGGCATTGAGCACGGCGGCCGAGATGGCGACCGCCGGATCAGAAAAGGCGATGAGGGCGGCGTTTTTCAGGGTCGCCCCCAGGGTATTGGCAAACTTCGCCTGCACAGGATATACAAAGCCGTTTACCAACGCCGCCAGCACCGCCGGGATCCAGCAAATCAGGCTGAGCACCCCGGTCAAGGGCTCCGCCACCATGTTCGCGATCCGGAAATCCGCCAGAAGCACCGCCAGGGCTCCCAGCTTTACCAGCATCAGCAGCGTAGACTGCCGAAACTCCCGGCGAAACAGCCTAAAAAAGCAGGAAAACACCTCTACAGACTCCTCGCCCTTCTGCCAGTCCTTTTCCAGCGCCGCCACGGTCCCGTAAAGGCTTACCGTAGAAGCACCGATGCTCACCAGGGGCACACAGCAAAGGGCCCAACATAGATTGAGCTGCACCAGGCTCATGAGCCTGCGCAGAAAGACCATGGCCGGAGCATCCGGACCGAACACGTTTTTCATAGCATATCCTCTTGCAGCGTTCTGGGGAATACCCAGAATGTAAAAATCAGGGACAGGACCACGGTCAGCACACCGGACACCGCAAAAAGCGGCCGGATGCCTACCAGGTCTGCCAGGAAGCCTCCCAGATAGGAGGATACCATCAGGTTTGCCACGGTCTGCACCGTGGAGGAAAGGGTCTGGGCGGAGGTTTTCAGCTGGGGCTTCACAATGCGGATCAGAATCAGGGAATAGGCCACAGACTCGATCACATTGAAGAAATTCATGCATCTGGCCAGGAACAGCACCAGCACGGAGTTGGCCCCAAAGCACAGGAAATGCCGCAGGGCCGTAAAGCCGCAGAGCATCAGCAGCATTTTCCGGGGCCCCAGCCGGTTCAGCCACCGGTCCGTCAGGAACAGGAACGGCACCTCGCACATGGCCGCCACCGCCACACACAGGGCAAACTGCCGGGCGGTGCCCCCCATATCATCCGTAAAATAGATGGAAAAATAGCCGTTGCTGATGCCGGTGGCGATGCCCACCAGGGTCTGGAACACAATGAGGGTCACCACGGTCTTGTCCTTCAGCAGCACCGTGGGGGAAATGTGCTCCAGCCCCGAGTTTCGGTTGTTGGAGCCCTTTACATCCGGCGTCTGGGGCAAAACCAGCAGGGAAACCACGCAGGCTGCCGGAAACAGCAGGAAGATGGCATCCACCGTTTTGTCCACGGCGGCGCTGATCACAAACATCATCAGAGAATAGCTCAGGGCTCCAAGCATCCGCATCGGCCCGTAGGGTCTTCCGTGGAGCTGGCAGTATTCCACAGACATGGCATTGTTCAACGTGACGGAAAAGCTGAAAAACACATGAAACACCGTATACAGCAGGAAGATCCACAGCATATCCTTGCGCAGATACATGGCCGGAAAGGCCACCGTGGCGATGGTCAGCACCACGGCCATCATCCGTTTCTTAGAGGCGGCTCCGTCTGCCATGCCTCCCAGAATGGGCTGGCAGAACAGGGCGATCAGCCCCGCCGTTCCGGTGATCAGACCGATCTGGGTCTTGGTAAATCCCACCTCATAGAGATAGAGCTGAATATACTGATTGGTGGTCTGGGTCGTGAAGAATACAAACATGAACAGGGCAAGCCAGCCGTAGGCGGACAGTCTTTTGCCGCCGGTGACGCCAAGAGCCATTTTTTTCATGTTGTACGCTCCTTAGTCCGGGAAGGCCTTTCGTCGCTCCAGATGCTCCCGGATCAGTTCGTACAGCTTGCCGTTATCGTGAAACGCCTCGATCTCGTCTCCCAGCTCGATGTAGCCCCCCGCTTCGTCACTGGCGGGCCACTGGGGCAGTCCCGGGCCGTTGGGGTCGCCGGTTTTGATGAAGTTGGCCCAATAGTCGCACATGGTCCCGGCCAGGTCAAAGTCCAGCTTCTCCCAGGGCCGCAGGGGAGGGATGCCCTGCCGCAAAGAGGCGAAAGCGTACCACAGCTCACTGGAATGCCAGCTCATCTGCAGGTCCGGGTCCCGCATGGTGCCCAGATCCTCCGGCCGATGGGGCGGCACCCGGGTGAACAGATAGGTATAGGTCTTCCGCTCCGGCGCCTTTTCCCGGCGCACACGGCCAAAGCGCAGGTTGATGGCCACGCCCCCCATGCGCTGGGTCATGTTGAGGCCCAGGGAGGCCAGATGCCGGGTGGCCCGGTCCACGTTCTCGTCCGTCACCTGCACCAGGTTTTCAAAATCGTATTTTTCGTAGAGATCTCCCAGCATTTCCTTGGCAAAGGCATAGAATTCCGATGCCTTTCGGATGCCGTATACGCCGCCCAGCTCCATGGAATTCAGGTGGGACTCTCCCAGGTTCGAGCCCGCCAGATAATCGTAGGGATAGCCCTGCTGCCGGACGGTATCCGCCAGCTTCCGGTTGGGGATCCAATAGCCGTCATAGATCAGCGGCCCGGGGGTCATGGTTTTCTTGCTGGAAGCAGGGATCAGGCGGCGGCTGTCGATCCTGCGCAGCTCTTCGGGGCTCAGGGTCGGGTCAATGCCCAGCAGCTCCAGGAAATCCGCGCAGACCTTTTCCGCTTCCTCCCGCTCCATGTACTCCACATTCCACTTCAGGGCGCTTTCGTTGATGATCCGCCGCACATGGCCGGGGGCAATGGGGCCGTAGGCAAGCAATGTGGATTTGGTGGTTCCCGCAGACTGGCCGCCCAGGGTGATCATGTGGTTATCGCCGCCGAAGGCATCGATATTGGCAATGATCCATTCCAGGGCCTTGTGGTTATCCATCAGGATATAGTTTCCGCTGTGGCCCTCCTGCTCCGCGTCCAGCTGGGGCAGCGCCAGGTAGCCGAACATGGAAAGCCGCTGGGCCACGGATACCACCACGATGCCCCGGCTGGCCAGCTCCAGTGGATCAAACTCTACCTCATAGGAGTAGCCATGGTCCGAGCCGCCGCCGTGGAACCAGACATAAACCGGCAGCTTTTCCTCCGGCGCTGCCGCGGGCGTCGTAATGTTCAGGTACAGGCAGTCCTCGCTCTGAGGGGGATTGCCCATAAAGTAGAAGTCCGAGCCCCAGGGCTCCGCGTCCAGGTGGCCGTCTGTCGGCTGCACGCACACGGGGCCGTAGCTGTCGCAGCAGCGCAGACCGGACCAGGGCTCCGGGTCCTCAGGCGGTCTCCAACGCAGCGCCCCCACCGGAGGCTTTGCAAAGGGAATGCCCCGGAACTGGGTGATGCCCTCGTATTTTCCCGCCATCTCCACGCCCTGGACCAGGCCGCAGGTGGTTTTTACAATGCCGATGGTTTTCATGATTCGCGCTCTCTTTCTGTTCTCTCCGGCGAAGCCCAGATGGAGCTGAGTCTTCGCACACTCAGGTCAAAGCTGAAGCCGGGCTCTGCCAGAACGGGCTTCAGCGCCGTCTCAAAGGGCTGCAGGGGCTGGCAGACCGCCGTATTAAAAGCGCCGTCATTGACATAGATCTCAATGGACAGCCGGTCCGTCACAAATCGGAACTCCAGATGGGTCAACCCTTTACCGATGTCAAAGGCCCCCGTAGGCAGCAGCAGATGGCCGGTAGCGGGCTCATAGGCGATGAGCACCCCCCGCAGGGCAAAGGCCAGGACCCGGTCCCCCTGAATGTCCACGGTAAAGGAAATGTCCATACATTCCGAAAAAATATCCTTGGGCAGCCGCTCAAATTCTTCAAAGCCCCGGTTGCGGACTTCGTATACATGCTCATACATATGCCCGATCTCCTTTGCGGGCAGCACCCGCAGTCTCGGCCCCTCCCGGGTGGGCACCAGCCGCAGCTCATTGGCAATGCTGGCGCAGAACAGGAAGGGCGTATCCTCCGTCCTTGGCCGCAGCCAGGAATGCTGGATGATCCGGCCCTCCGGGGCACCAAAGTAAGTCTGGGCTGCGTAGCCTCCCGTGGATCTGGCATTGACCCAGTCCGGCATATAGATCTTGTGGCTGGGGCCCGGGATATAATCGCCCTCCGGGACGAAGCGCCCCTCTTCCATGTGCCCTACCAGATAATTGTCCGTACAGCCCCAAAAGACCCATTTCCACTGCTCGGTACCCTCCAGCCGGATTCGGAACAGGTCCGGGCACTCCGCGCTGCCGGGGATGGCAAGGATCTGACTGGGGGTCCAGTCCAGAAGGTTTTGGGAGGTCAGCAGCTGGTAGCGGTCGCTGTCCAGGAAAATGGCCATGACCCAGAGCCCGCACTCCGGCACCCAGGCGACCTTGGGGTCCCGGTTGGCAAAGGCGATGTTCGCAACCACGGGATTCCCTTCATACTTGCGGAAGGTCTTTCCCTCGTCGGTGCTGTAGGCAAGGGCGATTTCAAATGCCTTGCCCCGGCTCCACCGGCTTTTGGAGCCCGCCGCCGTATAAAACAGCAGCATGGGCCCTTGGCCCTTTTCCCCCAGGCCGGAGACATTCTTCTCGTCCATCACGCCGCAGCCGGAGTAGATGCGTCCCTCCGGCCCCGGCAAAATGGCGTAGGGCAGCTCCTGCCAATGGCACAGGTCCCTGCTGACCGCGTGGAGCCAATGGGTATTGCAGGGGGTGTAGCCAAAGGGGTTCAGCTGAGAAAAGTAATGGTATACCCCATTGTGGTACAGCAGGCCGTTGGGGTCATTCATAAAGCCGTGAGCGGGGGAAAAATGGCACTGGGGCCGCAGGGGCTCCCGGTAAATGGGCGGCTCGTCCACATAGCGTTCCGACAGCCGCAGCGTATCCAGCAGCGCCTCGTTCCCCCCGGTAAGCCGCAGGGTCAGCTCCGTTCCCCTGGGGTAGCGCTCCAGGAAAATAGGGCTCCAGGACCGGGGCGCTTCATCCAGCGTCAGCTCATACTCCTCTTTCAGGGTCTCCCCCTGAAAAAGCTGCAAAATCTGGATCCCCTCGGTGGATACAAAGTTGTATGTTTGTCTGCCAACAGGAACAAGAAGATATTTGTGGTCAGCACATATCCTTCTTTCTCGCATAGCGCTCTCCTTTTACGTTCTTAACCCTTGACGCCTCCCACAACGATGCCCTTGACAAAGGACTTCTGGATCAGCGGATAGGCGATCATCACAGGGATCAGGGCGATCACGGCGATGGCCATACGGATGCCCACGCTGGGCAGCTGGCTGAGGTCCAGGTTGATGCCGTCCATGGCAGAGGTTTTCAGGAACTGAATGTTATTGAGCATATTGGTCAGCACGTTCTGGATGCTGTACAGGTCCGTCCGCTTTACCAGATAGTACAGGCCGTTGGTCCAGTTGTTCCAATAGGCCAGTCCGGAAAGCAGACCGATGGTTCCAAGGATGGGGCTGGAAATGGGCAACACCACCCGGGTCAGGGTCTGCAGGTCCGAAGCGCCGTCCAGCTTGGCGGCCTCCACAATGGAGTCCGGAATGTTGGTCCGGAAGTAGTTGCGCACCAGGATCACGTTAAAGGGGCTCAGCAGCAGGTTGGGGACGATCAGCGCCCAGATGGTATCCCGGATGTGGAACAGCTGGGTATACATAATGTAGGTAGGCACCAGGCCGCCGTTAAACAGCATGGTAAAGAACACCAGGAAGGTGACGGTATTCCGGCACTTGATCTCCGGACGGGACAAGGGGTAGGCCAGGGTCACCGTCAGGGTCATGTTGGCCAGGGTGCCGACGATCGTCACAAACAGGGTGATGCCGTAGGCCCGGAAAATCGTGGCGCTGGAACGGAAAATATACTGGAAGGAATAGAGGCTCAGCTTCTTGGGGAAGAAGGAATAGCCGTTTTTGATCAGCTCCTGCTCATCGGTAATGGAAGCCACAAACAAAAGCAGGATGGGCAGCAGCGCCAGAACGGTCATAATGACTAGCACGATATGGGGAATGACTCTTGCGGATTTGCTGGTTGTGATCATCAGTGTTCCCTCCTATCAGAATACGGCGCTGTCCGGGTCCACCTTCCGGGTCAGCGCATTGGCGCCCCAGACCAGCACGAAGCCCAGAACAGACTGGATAAAGCAGGCGGCAGAGGCACGGCCGATGTCATTGAGCTCCAGCAGGCCCCGGTAGACATAGGTATCCAGGGTATTGGTGGCGTTGAACAGCAGGCCATTGTTCATAGGCACCTGGTAGAACAGGCCAAAGTCCGAATAGAACATTCTGCCCAGGTTCATAATGGTCAGGGTGATGATGGTGGTTTTCAGGCACGGCAGGGTGATATACCGGATCTGGTCCCAGGTGGAAGCGCCGTCAATCACCGCCGCCTCGTAATAGGACGTATCAATGCCCACCAGGGTGGCGTAGTACATGATGGTGGTATAGCCCACGCTGCGCCAGAGCTGGATAAACGTCAGAATAAAGGGCCAGTATTTGGGCTTGGAATACCAACTGATGGCTTCGCCGCCCAGAGGCTTGATGATGCCGTTGTTCAGGAAGCCGCTGTCCTTGCTCAGGAAGGCAAAGGCCAGGTAGGCGATGACGGCGGTGGAGAGGATATGGGGCAGCAGGATGCTGGTCTGGTAGATCTTCAGCAGCTTTTTCTTCTTCACCTCACCAAGCAATATGGCCGTGGCCACAGCCGCGGCAGTACCCAGAACGATGAAGGCCAGATTGTAAAGCACGGTATTGCGGAAGATGATCGCCGCATCCTTGGTCTTGAACAGATACTTGAAGTTGGACAGGCCGCACCAGGGGCTTTTGAAAATACCCAGGGTGTAATTGACCTTTTTAAATGCCAGCAGAATGCCCGCCATAGGGATATAGTTGTTGATCAGCAGGTAGACAAGGCCCGGGACCATAAAAAGGATCAGGGTCCAGTGCTTCTGTCCGGAGCTCTTCTTTTGGAGCCGATTACCGCCTTTTGGAGCGCTCATAAAGATACCTTCTTTCATTTTGGAAGTGGTTCTTTCCCGGAATTAAGTTCCGGCGAAGAGCGGTAGTCCGCCCTCCGCCGGGAAAGGGGTATTGGGTTTACTTGGCAGCCAGGAATGCGTCCAGCTGTGCCTGCTTTTCGGCAACGATCTTCTCGATGCCGGCGGCCTTCATTTCATCCTGCAAGGTCTTGACCATGGCGTCATAGTCATCCACAGCGTCGGAGAACAGGGCCTTGAAGTACTGGTTGTAGACGTTGGTGCAGGCGGCGATCTCGTCGGCAATGTTGGTGCTGTCCAGCTTGAAGCCAAAGGCGTTGGACTTGAGTGCGTCCTTGTTGGACTGCATCATCAGGTCAAAGTAGTTGGAGGGGTAGTTGAAGGGAATGGACAATGTAGAGTTCATGTTCGCCCAGGAGTAGCCGATGCACCAGCCCACGTTGGAGGAATCCACGCCCTCGGGATAGGTGGCGGAGCCGTCTTCCTTCACCACATAGTGGACACCCTCAATGCCGTTGACCATCAGGTTGACGATCTCAGAATCGGTGGCCATCAGAGCCATCATGGCGACCGCCTTGTCGGCGTTCTTGGTGGCGGGGTTGACGCAGAACACGGTGGTGGGGGTCTTGCAGTAAGCCTTGGGGAAGATGCTCATGCAGCACATATCCACGCCAAAGTTATCAGACTGCCAGATGCCGTTCATCTCGGCGGAGAAGTGAGAGGAGAAGGCGCCGAAGCAGCGGCCGGTGGGGATGTAATCGATCTGGGACTCGGTGACATTCATCATGTCGGTCATGTAGTAGCCGTTCTTGTTCCAGGTCTCCAGATGCTTCACGATCTCCAGGAACTCGGGGGACTCATAGTAGTTGGAAACGGTGGTGGTCTGGCCGTAGTCCGTCAGCACACCCAGGTTATAGGGGTTGTTGCCCATCTGGTCCACGCGGGTATCGGTGAAAACGCCGGTGCCGTTGTTCGGTCCGATCAGAGGCGTGTCGGGGTACTTTTCGTGTACCTTGGCGAAGAGCTCATCCAGCTCGTCCAGGGTGATGGAGTCACCGTTCTTGTAGCCGAACTCCGCGGCGATGTCGGCCCGCATGGAGTACATGGCGGTGGAGGCCATATCCAGCAGACGGGGGATGCCGTAGCAGACACCGTTCAGGTAGCCGCACTCAAATACATTTTCACCGACGGCCTTGTTGATCTCATCGGCATAGGGCGCGATCAGCTCGGTAATATCCATGGCCTGACCGTTTGCAATGGTGGTGGCCAGATCCTTGACGTAAAATACATCAATGGAATCGTCGCCGGCAGAGAGCAGCAGGTTCAGCTGCTGGGTCTGGTTGGCGTACTCCATCATGATGAATTCCACATTGGCGCCGATCTTTTCACGGGTGATGGCGCTGACGGCCTCTTCGACCATGGCCACATCCTTGGGCACGGTCAGGCAGGACATCATCACCTTAATGGTGGGGTAGCTCTCCTCCGTTCCGGCGGCGGCAGTCTCACCGGACCCGGCAGCGGCGGTCGTCTTGGTGTCGCTTTCACCGGAGCCGCAGGCAGCCAGGGAAAGCAGCATGGCCAGCGCAAGAACGCAGGTCAGCATTCGCTTGATACACTTCTTCATCTTTTTTTGTTCTCCTTTTTTGTTTTTTATTGCAGGCCGTCCCCGGCCCTAGCTACATAGAAACCGCATCTTGTGAAAACGATTAACATAACCGTGCGTCAAAATATACCGTTTTCTTGGACGCTTCCCTTCCGATTTCTGCAACGGTTCCCAGGAGAATCCTTGGATTCCCGGGAATGAGGAACGATTTCCCGGGAATCATTTCCGCGCTGGCTTCGTGTGAAACCGGTTGTCACATCTCTGTTGTCATCAGGATACCACGGCAAATTCCTCTTGTCAATAGGCCCTGATTGCTTTCTCTCTTTTTCACAGAACTGCATGGTGGCTTTTGTATGATTCCCACAAAGTTTCCCGGTCGTCCCGCTATATTCCACGATTTTTAATTAAAATATAAGATTAATGATGATTTTTATAAATGAAGTCGTGTTTTCGGCTCCTATTGACAATCCGAGGCCCTCGTCATATAATGCAGATGATTCAGAGAGTCAATCGGTTTCATATAGGCAGCTGTCCATGCTTTCGATCTCGCTTCTTTTTCCTCTTTGCCAAAGGCCCTATTCAAAACTCAAAACTTTTAGGAGGTTTTTTATGATTTCGCAGGTTATGACCAAATACGGCGCCCTGGAAGGTGTCCGGTCCAACGCCGGTTATGCCCTATTCCGCGGGGTCCCCTATGCCGCGCCTCCCGTCGGGCCTCTGCGCTGGCGGCCGCCCCAGGAGCCAACCCCCTGGGAAGGCGTTCGTGTGTGCGACACTTTTGGCCCCGCGTGCTGCCAGTTTGACCGGTGGCACACCGCCACCGATGACATCACCGACGACACCGGCCACGCCTACGTCCACATGCCCAACTACCCCTATCCTCCGGAAATGAGCGAGGACTGCCTGTATCTGAATATCTATACCCCGGCGGAGACCGACCATGACAAGCTCCCCGTCATGATGTACATCCACGGCGGCGGCCTACAGCAATGGTACGGCTCCGACTATGAGTACTGCGGCGACGGCTTCTGCGCCCAGGGCGTGATCCTGGTTTCCATCACCTACCGCCTGAATGTATTCGGCTTCTACACCCACCCGGAGCTGGAGGCCGAGAGTGAACACGGCAGCTGCGGCAACTATGGCATCCTGGACATGATCCAGGCACTGAAATGGATCCATGAGAACATCGCCCTCTTTGGCGGCGACCCGGACAATGTCACCTGCTTTGGCCAGTCCGGCGGTGCCAGAGCCACGGCAGCCCTGTGCTGCTCCCCCCTGGCCAAGAATTACTTCAGCCATGCCTCCATCCAGTCCGGCGGCGGTGTAGGCAGCCGGGTGCCCGACCGGAACAGGCAGGCCATGTACGCCAAGGGCGTGGCCTTCATGGAGCAGCTGGGCTGCCATTCCATTGAAGAAATGCGGGATCTGCCCGCCCAGGTCCTGCAAAAGGCCAACGATCAATTCGGCCTCCGGGGCGGCTTCAACCTCTATCCCGACGGCTGGGTGCTGCCGGAGGACGTGGACGACTGCTTCGCTGGCGGCCGTGAGCGGGACGTGGACATCATCATCGGCTGTACCTCCGACGAAGGTGCCAACGATGCCCCCAGCCGCTGGCATTACAACACCCTGGCCTCCGTATACGCCCTGGGCTATTTCCGTCAGCTGCGGGGGAAAAAGCCGGTATATACCTATGTTTTTGACCAGCAGCAGCCAGGAGAGGACCATCCCGGCGTCCCCCACTCCTGCGACAACCGCTATCAGTTCGGCACACTGGACGGCTCCTGGCGGCCCTACACCCAGGAGGACTGGGCGCTTTCCCGTACCATGCAGCGCTACTGGGCAAACTTCGCCAAAACCGGCAACCCCAATGGCCCGGACCTTCCCCTCTGGGAACCCTTTGACAACGATTGCCGTGTCCTCCGCCTCTCCGGCCAGGGCTGCGGCATGACCGACTATAACACCAACGCCCCCCTCCTGGAGGCGGAAGCCCAGATGATCGCCCAATACCAAAAATAATTTGTCCCTCCAAACCCAAAAGGCAGAGTCCCAACATACGGGCTCTGCCTTTTGGGTTTTCAATATGAATAAAAACCCCTGCGGATGAATGAAATCACAATCGGAATGACATACCAGTGGGTATTACCGTTTATCCACACAGGTTATATTTGCAACGTGGCGGGGCTGTCTCACCAAAAGGCAGCCTCTTTTGTTTTGCTGCGGCGCAGGACTCGAATGAAAAGAATATTGCGTTTTTCTTCCAAAAGTGCTATAATCGGTATATGTCGGAAACAGAAGGAAGAATGCGTCCATGCCAGGACCGCCACAGTGCCATTGGATCTGATGTGATGTGGGCAATGCAGCAGATCATGTTCAAGGGATTGGACCGTCGGCTGGCAGAATTTCTCCTTGCCGAAGCGCAGCGTACCGGCTCCGACACCATCCGCATGACCCATGAGCAGATCGCCCAGCACCTCAGCTCGGCGCGGGAGGCGGTGGCACGGATGCTCAAAAGCTTCTCGGAGGACGGGCTTGTGGAACGAAGGCGAGGCGCAATCACGCTGCGGGATAAGAACAGACTAAATCGCCTATAATAAAAAGAAATGTGACCTTGTCACAGAAAGAAATCATAAATTTGGTACAATAAAAGCAGAAAAGCTGAAAGGAGCATGAATCATGAAAGAAACGAAATACGCAGGGACCCAGACCGAGAAAAACCTGATGGCTGCCTTTGCCGGTGAGTCCGAGGCACGCAACAAGTACACCTATTTTGCATCCAAGGCCAAGAAGGAGGGCTACGAGCAAATCGCCGCATTGTTCCTCAAAACTGCTGACAACGAGAAGGAACATGCCAAGCTGTGGTTCAAGGAACTGAACGGCATCGGCGACACCGCCGAAAATCTTCTCTCCGCCGCTGAGGGCGAGAACTACGAGTGGACGGATATGTACGACGGCTTTGCCAAAACCGCTGACGAAGAGGGCTTCCACGAGCTGGCACAGCGCTTCCGTCTGGTCGCCGCCGTTGAAAAGCACCACGAGGAGCGTTACCGTGCCCTGCTGCACAATGTAGAGATGGCGGAGGTCTTTGCCAAGAGCGAGGTCAAGGTGTGGGAGTGCCGCAACTGCGGTCATATCGTGATCGGTGAGAAGGCGCCAGAGGTCTGCCCCACCTGTAACCATCCCCAGAGCTACTTTGAAATTCATGCGGAGAACTATTAAGGAATACGTCTACTGCAGCCTCCACAGCCTGTGGAACGCCTAATTCACCTTCTTAAAATCCGGCGCTCAAAAAACGCCGGATTTTTTTATCAATGTGACCTCGTCACATACAAATGCAAGAGCTACCGGAGTGACTGGATCGGAATGACGGCAAACCGTTAATGAAACAGCAGGAGGACAGCACGAATGTGGGCATTCACGCAATCGTCGTGGGTAACCGAAAATTGCTATTGACAGCCCCGGCTTTCGGGTGTACAATGGCCATAACTTCATAGAAAAGCGATGACGAAGACGGATTTGACCGTACAGCCGATAGAGAGCCGGGGATGGTGGAAGCCCGGTGGACTGCCTTCAAAATCCCATCCCTTCTGAGCCGGAGTCCCCAAAGCGCTGCAAGTAGGGGCTTTCGCGGAGGCTGCGTTAGTGCCTAGGGCTTGTTGGAGCCTGAAATGAGCGGTGCGCCTTGGCGCACAATTTGAGTGGTACCGCGGGTATATTGGACCCGTCTCAAAGAAATTTGAGACGGGTCTTTATTTTTTTATTTTTCCATAAAAGAGAGGAAGAGCACAATGAAACTGGGAAAAAGAAATCTGTTGGTTGTAAGCGTCATGCTGTTTGCGCTGTTTTTTGGAGCCGGAAATCTGATTTTTCCGCCCTTCCTGGGACAGAACGCCGGTACCCACACCTTGGCGGCCATGGCGGGCTTTCTGGCCACGGCGGTGATCCTGCCGGTGCTGGGGGTGGTGGTGGTTGCCCGGTTTGACGGGCTGGAAAAGCTGGGGCAGCAGGTGGGGAAGCGGTTTTCCCTGGTATTTACCCTTCTCATCTACCTCTCCATCGGTCCAGGACTGGGCATCCCCAGAGCCGCTTCGGTGCCCTTTGAGATGGCGGTGGCCCCTTATCTGCCCCAGGGGGCCAATTTGAAGCTGTGCATGGCGGTCTATTCCCTGGTGTTTTTCCTGGTGGCCCTCTGGCTCTGCCTGAACCCGGGAAAATTGGTGGACCGGATCGGCCGGGGGCTAACGCCTGCCATGCTGACCCTGCTGACATTGCTCTTCGTGTGCTTCCTGTTCCGGGGACAGACCCAGGTGGCCCAGCCCCGGGAGAGCTATGCCGCCGCCCCGCTGCTCAAGGGCTTTACCGAGGGCTACAACACCATGGACACCATTGCCGCGCTGAATTTTGGCCTGGTGATCTCCACCACCCTGGCCTCCTTCGGCCTGAGGGAAAAGCGGGATAGAATGCGCTATACGGTCCTGGCGGGGCTTCTGGCCGGGACCATCCTGGCCCTGGTCTACGCCATGCTCTCCTACATGGGCATGTGCAGCTCCGGCGTTTATGATCTCCAGGAGAACGGCGCCTGGACATTGCGGTGCATCGTCTACCAGGTATTCGGCGGCCCCGGGGCGGTGCTGCTGGCGGCGATCTTCACCCTGGCGTGTCTCACCACCTGCGTGGGCCTCATCAATTCCATCTCCCAGTATTTTTCCACCCTCTTTGCGGCCGTTTCCTACCGCACCTGGGTGTATGTCATCACCTTCTTCTCCCTGCTGGTCTGCAACCTGGGCCTCAACATGATCCTGAGCATCTCCGTGCCGGTGCTGAATGCCATTTACCCCGTATCCATCGTGCTGATCCTGCTGGGACTGACCCACGACCTGTGGAAGCAGAACCGGTTCGTCTACCCCCTGACGGTGCTGGGCACCGGGGCCGTCAGCGTCCTGTACGCCCTGGGGGATGCCGGCGTCCCTCTGGGGAGCCTGGGCCTGCTGCTGCACCGGCTGCCCCTTTACAAACTGGGCTTCGGCTGGCTGGGCGTAGCAGCCGCCATGCTGGCCCTGAGCCTCCTGGCCGGTGCTTTCACCAAAACCAAAAACAGCCCGGCAGTCCGGGACTGCCAGGCATGAACGGGAGGGTGCTCTCATTCACTCACATAAGCTGTATTCGTAACGCCAGCGGAACGGCACCCAGGCCGTTCCGGGGACGTTGCGAATATAATTTATGCGGTTCAACGGTACCACGCAATGTAGCGGCGATGATCCATCGCCATATAACCTCCCGAATAGAACTTGAGCGGATAAATGCTGCCACCCGTCAGCGTGCATGTAGTAGTCTGGTAAGACTAAAACTTCACTTCTTGATACAGATGAGCATGCTTGATTCGGGCAGAATCTGTTGTGAAATGCCAGGAGACTCCTTTTTGTTTGGAGTTCCTAGTTATTCATGTGGCTACACATCCTATTTTTTAGATTGTATTTATAGTATAGCACATGAAATCGAAAAGCAAAGCTTTAGTGTTAACGTTCTACTAGAGGTGAAAAAAGAATTGACAAAGCCAGATGTCAGATGTATAATGCACACCATAAAAGCAAGATAATACGAATGTTTTTATGGAAAATCTGCACAAAAGATGGACATTTCCAAGAAAATCGATGCTTTTTGCGCTCAGACCCATTCTGGGTGCGAAAAAAGTGAATACATTGTTTCGGTGCCCCGCTTCATTGCGGGGAGAATAGGGAATCGTGTGAAAATCACGAACGGTACCGCCACTGTGGAATACCCAGAACGAACATGGGATCGTCCGGCCATTGGGAAACCGAGAAGGCTGCTTCGTTCCGCGCGGAAGGCGCAAAGGGGATAAGTCAGGAGACCTGCCAAAACAGGTGTTTCGAGCCTTTGTACGGTTTTTTACAAATTGGCTCCTTTTGTTGTCAAAAACGTGACGACACGCCATAGGTGTGTTGCCGCGTTTTTTTGTTTGCCAAACAGGCATGTTACATGGAGGTACAGCTTGACAGACGGGAAAGATTTATCCATACACCCCTGCTTTTCTCACAAAGCCCATTTTCTTTACGGGCGTATCCACCTTCCGGTGGCACCCCGGTGCAACATCAGCTGCAATTTTTGCGATCGGAAATATGACTGTGTAAATGAATCCAGACCAGGGGTCACATCCAGGGTCCTGACACCCCAGGAAGCGCTGGACCGGTTGGAGCAGGCCCTGCGGGAGGAGCCGAGCATTCGGGTGGCCGGCATTGCCGGGCCGGGAGAACCTCTTTACAATGAGGAGACTTTTGAAACCTTTGACCTGATCCACCGGTGTCACCCGGAATTGCTGCTCTGTGTCAGCTCCAATGGACTGCTATTGGAGCGCCGCCTGGAGGATCTGCTATCCTGTGGAGTTTCCACCCTGACCGTGACCATCAACGCTCTGGATTTGCGGTCCGCAAATCAGATTTACCACGATGTGTTCCTGGACCAATATCCGGCTCGGCAAGACCGGCTCCGGCAATTTCTGACCGCCCAGCGCAAGGGGCTGTACCGGGCATGTCAGGCGGGAATGACCGTTAAAATCAACACGGTCCTGATTCCGGGCATCAACGAGAACCAAATCCAGGGCATTGCGGAAATGGGAAAGGATGCCGGAGCCACAATTATGAACATCATGCCCCTGATCCCCTGCGGGAAAATGGGGCATAGTCACCCACCGGACAAAGAGACAATGCAGCGGGCCAGAGAACTGGCCGAATGCTACATTCCCCAGTTTTTGCTGTGCAGACAGTGCCGGGCAGATGCTTGCGGGATCCCCGGCAGAGAAAACGAACCCCGTATCTAAGGAACCAGGAGGAACGCATATGAAAGCACTTACGCCCATAGGCCGTTATCAGCGGGACAGCCGCCGAAAAATCGCCATGATCGTTGTGGGGGTATTGCTATGTGCCGTGGTGTTTGTCTGTGATATTCTGGTAGGTACCTACGGCTTGACTGCGGGAGAGATGTTTTACACACTGACACATCCGGCTGATCGGTCCGTGATGGCCTATATCATCGTGTGGACCATCCGACTGCCTCCCGCCGTTACCGGAATTTTAGCGGGCGTAGCCTTGTCTCTTGCCGGAGCCACCATGCAGACGATCCTGAATAATCCTCTGGCGACCCCCTATACCCTGGGGGTATCCTCCGGAGCGGGGTTGGGGGCCTATTCCGCCATTGTGATCAGCGTGGAAACCTTTTCCGTCTTGGGCCGGTATCTGTTGCCTGTATTTGCTTTTGTTTTTGCGCTGGGTGCCTGCCTTTCCATCTATGCCATCGCAAAGTTGAAGAACTTCACCTCCTCGATCATGGTGTTGGCAGGTATCGGCATGAACTTTCTGTTTTCGGCTGCCCAGACGTTGCTGCAATATGTGGCCTCGGCGGAGGAGCTGCAAACGGCCATGTTTTGGCTTTTCGGTAGTCTGAACCGCTCCAAATGGGAGGATCTGGCCATTCTCTTTCCGGTGATTCTGGTTTGCTTTTTTTACATCTACCGGAACAGCTGGAAGCTGACGGCCATGCAGTTGGGAGATGCAAAGGCGAAAACCCTGGGTATTCCTGTAGAAAAACTGCGGATGCGGATGTTTATCGCCATCTCCCTGCTGACGGCCACCGCCGTGGCCTTTGTGGGTACCATTGGGTTTATCGGTCTGGTAGGTCCGCACATCGCCCGGATGCTGGTGGGAGAGGATCAGCGCTATTTTATCCCCATGTCCTGTACCTGTGGGGCCTTGATCCTGTCTGCGGCGGGGTTGGCCGCCCGTACCATTGTCCCGGGAACCATTCTTCCAATCGGCGTACTGACCTCGCTGCTGGGAGTCCCTTTCTTCTTTCTGCTGATCCTTCGAAAAAAGAGGGGGTTCCAGGATGCTTGATGTGCAAGATCTGTCCTTTTCCTATGGGACGGAACCTATTTTGAAACATGTGGGCTTTCAGGCTCAGGCGGGCTGTGTGACCTCGGTCATCGGACCCAACGGGACAGGAAAAACCACGATGCTTCTGTGCATTGCCCGACTGCTGCCCTACTCGGGAGCGGTTTTTCTGGACGGCACCAACTTAAATCTGCTTTCCCGTCAGGACTTTGCCTCTCTGGTGAGCTTTCTGCCTCAGGATACTTCCTGCAGTGCAGAGCTGAATGTGTATGAGGTCATTTTGCTGGGGCTTGTAAACCGGCTCTCTTTCCGTGTAGCTCAAGAGGACACAGAGCGGGTCCGGTCGGTTATGGAGCTGTTGGGCATTACGAAATTCGCCGACCGGCGGATCACAGAACTTTCCGGCGGTCAACGCCAGCTGGTGTTTATCGCCCAGACACTGGTAAAGGAGCCAAAGCTTTTGATTTTGGACGAGCCGACCAGCGCACTGGACCTCAACCGTCAGTTCAGGCTGATGGACCTGATCCGGCGGATCACCCGGGAGCGGAACCTGACCACGCTGGTAACGCTGCACCACCTGGATATTGCCGCCAAATATTCCGATCGTGTGGTCACGCTGGACCGGGGCGGGATATACCGGGTGGGAACCCCTGAGGAAACCTTTACGCAGGGAATGTTTCGGGACGTATTTGGCATTGCATCCCAAATCTACAAAGATCCCCTTGGCGGACTCCATGTTATCGCCCTGGGGGACCTGCCCGAGGAAAACGGCAATGAGTCCCGGCCCGGAGGGCCGGATTCAAATAAAAGAAAGGGAGATGAGGGTCAGCCGATGCTTTGAAAATTGAACTACAAAAGTCGGGGCGCCGACCGGCTATCGGGACCCGACTGAACAGACACACAGAAAGGATCATTTCAATGAAAAAGATGTTATCACTGCTGCTGGCCGCCCTGCTGGTGCTAAATTTTGCAGGCTGCGGAGCCAAGGCCCCTGTCGCCCCGGAGACGACTGCCGCTGCCACCGCCAATCCGGAGACCACGGTTCCCGAAACCGTTTCCGCTGCCTTTGACATTGTGGACAGCGTTGGCAGAACCGTTCATTTTGAAAAAGCCGCAGATACCTGTGTCACCGCAGCCATCCAGGGCGGTGCTTTTATGACCATGTGCGCCCTGTTTGGGGAGGACGTCACCCAGCATCTTGTGGCCTGGGATGACGGAATGGCCTCTTGGAAGGACTGGTACGAGGTATTCAGCAAGGCGCTGCCGGAACTGGCCTCCGTAAAGAATGTTGGCTCTTTCAAGCCGGATAAGCTGGACGTAGAAGCCGTTATTGCCATTCACCCTGATGTGTTTATCTGCCCCATTTACTACTACAATTTGGAAGGCATGAACGACAAAATCGTACCCACTTTGGAGCAGGCGGGGATCCCCGTTGTGGTGGTGGACTACCGTCAGGACCAACTGGAAGCTCATCTGCACTGCATGGAAATCATTGGAAAGGTTTTCGGCAAGGAGGAGCGTGCCCAGGAGTTGGCAGATTTTTACAAGGAACAAATGGAGCTGGTGTTCAACAAGACCGACAAGCTGAAGGCTGCTTCCACCAAGGCGCCGGTGTTTTATATTGAGTTTGCCTGGAAGGGTGCCGCAGATCAGGGCCTATCCTATTCCAATAAGTCCCAGTGGGGCAACATTCTGACCAGCATTGGCGCTTCGACCCTCTATGCCGATGCCGACACCGAATATCCCACGGTGGACCCGGAGTATATTCTTTCCAGCGATCCCGATGGTATCATCCTGCTGGGCGGCTGGTGGGGCAATGACGGCCAAGTACCTCTGGGCTTCCAATCCAACCCGGAGATGGTGGACCAGGCCATGGCCCAGTACTGCGCCCGTCCCGGTTGGAGCCAGCTCCAGGCAGTGCGCAACGACCAGGTGTACGCTCTGTGCAACTCGCTGACCCATGATATTTTCAGCTTCTCCAGCTTCCAGCAGATGGCAAAAATCGTATATCCGGAGGAATTCAAGGAGCTGGATCCCAATGCTGCTTTGAAAGCATTCTTTGATGCATTCATGCCGGTGGAGTTTTCCGGCCTGTGGTTCCACCAGATGACCGCCGCCAACTAAGGGAGGCCCTGCCGATGGACACAACCATGGATCTTCAAAAAATCAGGCAGGTGTTCTCCGACTACTGGTCTGTACGCGCCCAGACCTATTCGGACGATATGTCAAGCATCGACCTTCGGGATGACTGGAAGGCAGAGCTAAAAAGCAGAATACAGCAGCAGTTCCCGGCTCGGGCACCGGAAAGCATCAGGGTCCTGGAGCTTGCCACCGGTCATGGATATTTTGCGGGCATACTGGCAGAGCTGGGATACACCGTGACCGCCGTAGATCTGGCTCCCGGCATGCTGGAGGTGGCGAAAAAGAATTGCGCCGCCTGGTCTGACCGGATCACGTTTCAGCAAATGAACGCCGAGGAGCTATCCTTCCCGGATGCCAGCTTTGATGTGGTGTTTTGCCGCTTCCTGACATGGCTGCTGCCCCAGCCGGAACAGGCCTACGGTCAATGGTGCCGGGTACTGAAACCCGGTGGGCTGCTGCTGGTATATGACACCATGCTTGCCAAGGAACGGGGCACGGAACCGGACCCGGAGGAGCTGGATAACCCCTCTCGCACAGAGCTGCTCCAAAGGACCGGCATGCGCCCGGAGCTGTATGACGACCTGATTCGTCTGAGCGGAGAGTTGGAAATCGGCTTCGTGAATCGCCCCAACTGGGATCTTCAGGTTTTGAAGGGCCGGGGCATGGAAGCGGTTTCTGAAAATGTAACACGGCTGAGTACCTTAAAGCAAAGCGATACCGAAATGTCTCAGCTGTTGCTGGTAAAGGGCGTTAAAAAATAATTTACCCCTAATTATTGTTTGCCCGGAAAATTTGTAGAGAACATGCAAATCTTCCGGGCAAATTTTTCTTTATTTCCAGGAGGAACCATGAAAAAAATCTGTATATACGGAAAAGGTGGTATCGGAAAATCCACCGTTGTTTCCAATGTAGCGGCGGCTCTGGCCTGTACCGGTTTGAAAGTTGCGGTAGTGGGCTGTGACCCCAAAGCCGATTCCACCCGAAATCTGACCAGAACAAGAACCGAAACGGTACTGAATTGCGTGATGCGGGGAGAGGAACGGTTCTATGCCTATGGCTTTAAGGATGTACTGTGCATCGAGTCCGGAGGGCCGGAGCCGGGTACCGGCTGCGCCGGACGGGGCATTGTTTCAGCGCTGACGGCCATTCGGGAGAAAAATCTGCTGGCAGATCGGGATGTGGTACTTTTCGATGTGTTGGGTGACGTGGTATGCGGCGGATTCAGCGCCCCTATGCGGGAGCAAGTGGCGGACCAGGTGTATCTCGTAACAACTGACGACTACATGGCCCTGTATGCCGCCAACAACATCTGCAAAGGCATCTGCAAATACGCCGCCTACGGGGATATTCGTCTTAGCGGTGTTATCCGAAACGGCCGGTCCAGTGTCAGCGAAATGGGGGCTGCGGAGGCGTTCGCTGCGGCCATCGGTTCGGAGGTCATTGGCAGCATTCCCATGGACCGGGCAGTGAGTCTGGCAGAGATCCGGCGCCAGACGGTGATCGAGTCCTATCCGGACAGTTCCATTGCCCAGGCCTTCCGAGATCTGGCCCAGGCCATCCTCCAAAAAGAGGGCGGCATAGTACCCAACCCTTTGTCGGAAGATGCACTGGAAAGGCTTTATCTGGAAAGCATGAAAAAAAGGCAGGCAGAACAGTGCGGAAAGGGCGGGCGGTAAAAATGGAAAAAACCCAGGCTTTTTGGAATCACCTCAGTGATGAGATGTACCCCACCTGGTTCCTCCATTCCTTTGTAATGAACGGAAAAATCTCTGGACACATTGCCGCCCTGGGGGAAATGCAAGGGGACATTCTGTGTATATTGGATGCGCCTATTGGCTGCGGCTTCCACTATCGCAATGCCGCCAGAAGAAGGACCCATCCTTATTACGCCCTGCAATGCAGCGATTTAAAGGAGCGGGAGATCATTATGGGCGGTGACACACAGTTGGAGCAGTCTGCCCGGAAGGCCTATGCCCGCTTCAAGCCCCAACTGATTTTCCTAATTCCCTCGCCCATTACGGATATTCTCAACGAAGACCTGTTCTCAGTGGCGGCTCGGCTTCGGGCAGACGGTATCCCGGCAGTCGCCGCCAAATCCGAGCGATTTTCTCTACCGGATAAGGACTATGTGGCAAACCTTATGCACGAACGGGGAAGGCAAAAGGTAGATGGGGATAACCATCTGGAAATTGATGTCAGCGGCTGCGGCTTTAATGAGGCCATGTGTGCCGTCATCGATCAGGTCATGGAGAATGTACCCAAAAAGAAGCACAGTGTCAATATTGAAACCATCTCCTGGGGCATCGAAGGGCCCCAGGTCTTGG
This sequence comes from uncultured Oscillospiraceae bacterium, assembly GCA_934589525.1. GTDB lineage: Bacteria > Bacillota > Clostridia > Oscillospirales > Oscillospiraceae > Faecousia. The sequence goes on from CAKTOB010000022.1 coordinate 38,574, forward strand.
AGGAAATCGAAGCATTCCTTATGGAATGTGGCATCCACGTCAATTGCCGGATCCCCAACGCCACATTGGAGGAAATTCGCCATGCTCCGGCGGCAGAACTGAATCTGGTCACCCATTTTATCAAATGGGCCAGAAGAATGCGCTGCCACTTTGGAACGGATTATCTGCACATGGGAGAGCGTACACGCTATGACGGGTTGGAGGGAATCTGCCGCTTTTACATGGACATTGCCCAGCGGCTGGACCTGACCGACCGAATGGAGCCTCTGGTCGCTGCGGCACGGGACAAGGCTCTGGCAGACACCGACGATGCCCGGCGGCTACTGGCCACGAAAACCTGTGTGCTGGTGTGCCGGGGGCTTCAGGAGGTACCCAAACAGCTGCAGCTGTACACAAAGGGATACGATCTTTCCATATCTGCTGTCTGTGTGATCTGGACGGCAGATATGCGGCGCTATTACTATGTGGACGAAGCTCTGGAAAAACAGCTGGAGGACCGGCTACGGACTGCCGGCGCACTGTATGCCCCGGCAGCGGAACTGCTGATCAACCCCTCGGCGGCAGATTTTCAAAGGGTCGTCTCCGGCTGTGACGGAATTGTGGGATCCGGCGATTTTACGATGGAGGGCAAAGGCGTGCCGGTGATCCCCGGCATTCTGAATACCATGTCCTTTTCCTTCCCCTCCTATGTCCGCAGTGTCCAGCGTTTGGCCCAGGCCTTTAACCGAGAGCGGGAAAAGAAATCCCTGATCCTAAACAGACTGGGTATCTCCGAGGAGGACCCCAATTTGCTTTCAGGCCCCAGCCACAGAGCCTCCCGTGAAATGTGGCTCCGGCTTTGGTGGGATTACCAGGACAATGGTGGAAACCGGAAAGGGTGTTGCGAATGAAGCCTGCATATTCATGTAAATTATTTGGTGCACAGCAGGTGTTTACGGGGATACAGGGCTGTGTTACCCTGCTGCACTCCGTCCCGGGCTGTAATTTTGGGACGCTGGCCATCCATGCCCCCAATGACATGGCAAGGATCTGCCAGACGACCTCCGCACTTAATGACGAGGACATCGTTTTTGGCGGCGAAGCTTCCCTGCGCAAGGCATTGTACTCCATCGACGAGCTGTACCATCCAGAGTTGACGGCAGTCATCACCGGCTGTGTCAGCGATATTATCCATGATGATGTGGCCGCAGTGGTAAAGGGATACAAGGGGAGTACGGAAATTCTTGTCCAGGAAGCCGCCGGATTCCGGGGGACCTTTCAAGACGGATTTGAGGCGGCACTGCTACGTCTGGCGGACCTGATGTCCCCAGCCGAGACAAGGCCCCAAGGCAAACCCATGGTCAATGTGATCGGCATAGGAGCAGATGATCCCCACGGGTCCGCCGATGCCCGTGCTTTCCAGGCACTGCTGGGACCGGAGGTGGCGCTGGGCTGTATCATTGCCCAGTGCAGCCTTCAACAACTGCGACAGGCCTCCAACGCCTCCTTGAATCTAGTCCTTGGCCGGGGCGTTTCCCTGGCGGAGGAGATGAAACGCCGATTCGGCATTCCCTACGAGGTCGTGGACTATCCCTACGGTCTGACAGGCGCAGAGGAGATTTGGTCGTGTCTGTCCAGGCACCTGGACATCGATACAAAGCCTTTAGCCGATGCCTTTGTCCGGTATACCGGGGAACGGCTGAAACCCGTCTACTCCTACCTCAAGTCCCTTTATGCCATGCCGGTTTCCGTAATCGGCACCGGGGCACGCTATCGAGGTATGGCAAGGTTTCTGACCCAGGAGCTGGGTGCCCAGGTTCTCTGCGGTCAGGCAAGAGAAGAACTCCCGGACCTGGATGACTTTATTGACCGGGTGTCAGCCTCCGATACCGCCCTGGTATTTGGCTCCTCCTTTGAGGGGGAGATATCCGGCAAGCTGCATATTCCCGTTTTTTACTATGATTACCCGGTTTTCCGCAGAGTGTGCATTACAGACCGCCCCTATATTGGCGCAGCAGGCACCGTCAACCTGATAGAGGCCCTGCTGAACGAACTGATGTCCTTCTCCACACCCCAAAGCGGCACCGTACCGGGAAGCTGCGGAATGTAACACTTCCCACGTCCTCCCAGGTACAGCGAACACAGCCCCGTCAAATCCTACGCTCCTATTTGTTCCCGCTTTGCCGGTTCAGTGCAAGCCCCATCAGCCGATCCGACTGATTAGCCATAAACAGGGGGATGTTCAGCACATCGTTTTCCGTCAGCGCACCCTTGAACTCCGTAAACAGTAAGCGCTCAATTGAGCGCTTACTGTAAAACGGGCACATCCGCTGTTCCGATAATTGTCAATTGTCAATTTTTGCATAGAAAAAACCGCCTCGTTTTCACGAAGCGGTTATCTTGTGTTGGCATTACCTATCTTCCCGGCAAGTCACCCTGCAAGTATTGTCGGCGCGGACGAGCTTAACTTCTGTGTT